>CAZVWP010000010.1:0-89365 GCA_964630805.1 uncultured Novosphingobium sp.
ACCGCAAGCTCGCCGCCTAACATCAACCCCCAGACGAGGCCCGCACTCCGCTAATTTACGCCGCGAGTTGCGCCAAATGACCTGATGACGGACAGCCCCTCTCCATCGTCCACTCCGTATCCTCGCCCTCCGATCACAACTGTAATCTTCCAGCTCAGAGCGGTCCAGAATTCCGGGTGCAGGTCACCTCCCCGAAGCGAGATTCCAGGTGGAAAAACAGTTCAATTCCTGCGGTCCACATCCACCCGCGCACAGGCCGCATGACTGAATGCTGGCCGCTACCTCAATATTTGCAGTCAAATCCTTCCAGCCGGTCGTCAGCTCGCCACTCGGCCAGCTTCTCCCAGAACGCATAGGGTCCCGGCCCATAAGAATCACCCAGGAAATAGCGGAATACTTCACCGCCTTCGCTGTTGTAGTAACCGGGCGTACAAGCGCGCGCGAAGGTCTCCACATCCAGTTCCGTGGCACGGTGGTGCGCTACCCAGTTATCCTCGCCTTCTTTGCTGAGTTCCATCGACTTGATCCCCCGGTTCATCGCTGTCGAAAGGATATAGGCGATGTGTTCAGCCTGGCGCCGGAAGGTTTCCGTGGTGGAAGCGTGCACGCCTCCCTGCACGAATCCGATGAAGAACTTGTTCGGAAAACCGTGCGTGCTCATGCCGTGCAGGGTTTTGTAACCGTCTTCCCAGCGGTCAAACAGCGACTTGCCATCGCGCCCCTCGACAACATCGAATGACCAGCGCTTGCGCAGTGAGCTGGTCTGCTCATAGCCACTGGCAAGAATGATGCAGTCGACCTCGTACTCCTTGCCTTCGTGGATAAAGCCTTTCGCGGTAAGCCCTTCCACGCCGCGTGTGTTCGACACATCGATGAGATCGACATTGGGCTTGTTGAAGGCCGGGTAGTAATTGTCGTTCGAGCAGGGCCGCTTGCAGAGAAAGCGATAGTAGGGCTTGAGCTTTTCAGCGGTATCCTTGTCTTCGACAATGTCATCGACGCGCCGGCGCAGGCGCTCCATGGTGCGGTGATCGTGCTCCTCGCGCAGAGCGAGCAACTCCTCCATGCCGAGTTCGGGCCAGCCCGCCTGCTCCCTTTCATGGCGAATGTTGCGATTGATCTCGGTCCAGATGTCGCAGACTAGGTCGGGCTCGTCCCGGTCGAGGCCATTCCACAAGGCGTGCTGGAAATTGACCATCATTTCCTGATGCCAACCGGGCTTGAGCGACTTGACCCATTCGGGATCGGTATCGCGATTGTCCCTGGCATCCACGCTGGAGGGCGTGCGCTGGATCACGTGGACGTGTTTCGCATAATCGCCCAGGTAAGGCACGATCTGGACAGCCGAAGCACCCGTGCCGAGCACCGCCACCCGCTTGTCTTTGAGCTTGTCGAGCCGGGGGTTCTTCTGATTGCCGCCGGTGTAATCGTAGTCCCAGCGGGAACTATGGAATATCTTGCCCTGGAACTCATCCAGACCGCGAATGTCGGGCAGCTTCGGCTTGTTGGCCGGTGTATGCGACATGACGATAAAGCGCGGACGCAGTTCATCGCCCCGGTTGGTGGAAACGCGCCAGCGGCTGATGCTTTCGTCCCAGCGCATCTCGGTGATCTTGGTATGCATCAGGGCCGTGTCGTAAAGCCCTGCCTTGCGCGCGATGCTTTGGATGTATTCGCGAATTTCATAGCCCGGTGAAAACTTCTTCGTGGGCATGAAGCCCATCTCTTCCAGCAAGGGCAGGTAAACGTACGAAACGTTATCGCACTCCACCCCGGGATAGCGGTTCCAGTACCAGCAACCGCCAAAATCGCCGGCGTGATCGACAACACGGAAATTGCCGAGGCCTGCCTGGCGCAGGTAGTACCCCATCAACACGCCACTGAAGCCGCCACCCAGGACCATGACATCGAGGTCTTCCGCGACGGGTTCCCGCTCGATGAGCGGCATGTGCGGATCGGCCTCGCTGATCTCGGCAAACTTTCCACGCGGCGATACATACTGCTCCTGAGCTTCGGGACGCATCCGCCGGTCACGCTCATGGGCGTATTTCTTCATGATACCCGGAACATCGATCTCGTCGATGGAAGGAATATCGGTCGGTTCGCAGTGTATTTTCATGGCTGGCTCACGTTCTCTTTGCAGCTGCAAAAGCAATTGGCATTCCGCTCCTGGCACCTGTTTCGAAACGCACGATGCATGCGTTTCGGAATTCCGGTTTCCGGATCAGATGCACGACCCCGGATCGTGGAGCATCACCCTCCAATCCCCAGTTTAACGCCCGTATCGTTTCAAATAAAACAGTGCAAGTGCGATCTTGCTGAGCTCGAGCCAATGCCCGGCACAAAAAGCACCCGTATCGTTTTTATTGTCCGACCCGCGCAGACGCCGCCCGATTGCCGGGGCCGAAGCAAGGCTCTGCTGCGGCTTTGCGCCTCGCCGACCACCAGCATTTGGTCGAGCGCATATTACCAATGACCCTCACTGCAACTGAGGCACTGGGCACATTGGCAAGACATGGGACTCTATTTGTGCGGGCGTATAACAACCTGTCTTGGAATGGTCGGTCCGCACATGTAGATGCTGGAAAATGTGACTGGCTTTGCCGAGCCAGCCCTGTCACATCGCGGTCTGGTCAGCTGGTGGGGTTGGTTCGCTGGCCAATATCCGCGGCCTCAACAGCCTCCCGGCCCGCCTCGGCCGACCTGCGTGACCGTGAGCCCCATTGCTTCGACGAACGAACGAGGAGACAGCCATGTCCTATGAAAGCCACGCAGAGCCGATCAAGGTCGGCGCCCTGATGGACTTCAAGCTGCCCCCCAGCATGCCGCAAGAACAGGTCGACGACTTTCCCAAGTCGCTGGAACTTGTGTTCAGACGCGCGCGCAGGGCCGGCATTCTCGATCGGGATGTCGAGGTGATCTACAAGGAGGTCGAAGGCTTGCCCAAGGGGTCGATCAAGAATGTGCTCGACGCCTTCCAGGAACTGGTCGATGAAGGATGTCTCGCCGTGTTCGGCCCGCACATCTCCGACAACGCGGCACCGGTCCGCAAGGCGATAGAGCAGCGCTTCCAGATACCGGCAATCAGCGTCACCGGCACCGAGGAATGGCTTGGAGAGTGGACCTTCTCGCTACCGCAGGGCTCGCTCACGGACGAACCGGTTTACTGGGCGCATCTCATCAAGAAGCGCGGGCTCGAAACGGTCGGCGCCATCTACGAGAATTCGCTGGTTGGCGAAACCTACATCAGGAACCTGCGCAAGGCATGCCAGGAGCTTGGGCTGAAGCTGATCGGCGAAGAACGGATCGCGCAGACCGCGCAGGACGTCTCCGGGGCGGTGTCACGGCTGCACGCGGCCAATCCTCAGGCCCTGGTCCATTGCGGCTTCGGTTTTGGCGTGGTGCTAGCCAATTCGGTGCTCAGGCAGCTGAACTGGGATCCGCCACGTTTCCTGGGAACGGCATTCCAGAACGCCTGGGTCAACGAGACGATGTGGCAGGCAATCGAAGGCTGGATCGGTCTCGACCAGTATGACGAGGCCAACGCGCTGTGCCGGGAATTCATCGACGATTACGAGAAGGAATATGGCCGCCGCGCGGAATATTGCGTGCTTCCGGTCAATCACGATGTCGGCAACGCACTCGTCCATGCCTTTGCCAACGCCCATCCGCTGACGCCGGAGGGGGTGCGCGATGCGCTGGAGACGCTCAAGTCGATTCCCGCGGCCGGTGGTGCGCCCGGCACGCGTGTGACCTTCGGCCGCTACATGCACCGCGGCTGGGTGGGGACTGGTTATCTCGTCGCGCGCAAGCTCAATGCCGACGGCGTCAGCTCGCATATGGTCGACCGAAACATCCTCGATCTGAATGCCTGAGAGATAGTTTGCCCCGGCTGGCCTTGCCTGGCCCACTTGCGCTGGCCGGCATGCACCCGGCGGCGTATGGACCTGGCTGCCGGCATCCAGCGCCGTTTCGACGTCAATGTCCGCCGGACGCTCCAGTCCCTGTCGGTGGCCGGTTGACTTGAATACGAGGCTCAATAGTTTCGATCAACCGTCCCGGGATAAAGGCGCGAACCATGTCCGATGTTTCGAGACTGCCCCTCACCATCGAGGACATCACGCCGGAGTGGCTGACTGCGGCACTCACCCCCGCGGCGCCCGGCATCGAGGTCCGCAAGGTCGATGTGGTCAAGGTGCGCAACGGCTTTACCACCGTGGTCCGCGCGAAGATCGACGTGAACGAGGCGGGCAGGGCGGCGGGCATTCCCGACCAGCTGATGTTCAAGGGCGGTTTCGAATTCTTCACCCGCGATTTCACCGGGGAATATGCCATCCACCCGATGCGCATGGAGGCCGCAAGCTACCAGGAATTGCCCGCGCTCGGGCTCCGGATCCCCAAGTGCTGGTTCGCCGAATTCAGCGAAGAGCAGCGCCAGATGATGATCGTCATGGAGGACCTGACGCTGCGCGGCGTCGAGTTCTGCCATGGCCTGCGCCCGGTAACGGCGGCGCGGGTGCGCGACCGGCTGACCAGCCTTGCGGCGTTCCACGCGAAGACCTGGGACAGCCCCGACATCAAGCCGGGCGGGCGGTTTGAGCGCTTCCCGCCCAACGGCGTCGCCATGTTCCTCGACTACATGCACCACGCCAACTTTCTCGAGAGCGGTGAGTGGGAGACTTATTGCGATGCGCCGCGCGGCGCGGCCTGTGCGGCGACGTTCCACGATCTCGACTGGGTGCTGCGCGCGCTGGAACTGGGCGCCAGGATGTCGGAAGAGCTGCCCAACTGCCTTATCCACGGCGACACGCACCTCGGCAACCTCTACTTCGAGCAAGACGGCACCCCCGGCTTCTTCGACGCACTGCCGCGCCGCGAGCCGGGGATGGTCGAAGTGACCTATCATATCGTCAACGCGCTAGATCCGCTGGTGCGGCGGGCCAACGACCGCGATCTGGTGGCCCATTATCGGAACGAACTGCTCAAGAATGGGGTGAAGGCGCCCTCGCTCGACGAGATGATGCACCAATATGTCGAGTTCCTGCACTATGGCTTCATCACCTTCTTCATCAACCGCAGCGAATGGCAGACCGAGAGCTTCAACACGGCCCACACCGCGCGCTACAACCTGGCCATGATCGACAACGGCACCCGCGAGCTGGTCGACCGAATCTTGCCGCGCAGGGCCTGAGGAGAGTACAACCGATGCTGCATACCAGGACAGCCGACTTCGCCCAGGTACTCGAAGGTGTCCGCGAGGTTGCCGCCAAGGCCGCCGGGCGCTCGGAGGAAATCGACGCCGCCCGCCGCTTCCCGGTCGATCTCTATGACGAGCTGGAAGCCACCGGTGCCTGCCGCATAATGACGCCCGTGGAATACGGCGGTCTTGGCATGGGCCTGCGCGAGGCGACCGAGGCTGTGTTCGAGGGCGCGCGCGGCAATGGCTCGCTAGGCTGGCTGATGATGGTCGGCACTTCGCAATCGATCGGCAACGGGCTGTTCGTCGAAGAGACCGTGCGGATGCTGACAAGTCAGTATGCCGACGTGCGCATCCGCGGTGTCATCGCGCCAAAGGGCGTGGCGCGGGTGGTGGAGGGAGGTTACCGGATTTCGGGCCGCTGGCCCTTCGCCTCGGGCGGACCGAACCCGCATTTCGTCGCCGGCAATTGCCTGATCGTCGGCGACGACGGCCGGCCGCTTCTCGATGCCGACGGGCACCCCGATCTGGTGCTGGCGATGATCCCGGCGGAGCAGGGCCGGTTCCTCGACAACTGGCGTGTCCTCGGCATGCGCGGCACCGACAGCTGCGATGTCGAGATCGACGACATGTTCGTGCCCGAGGCGATGAGCTGGAAGCTGCACCACATGCATTGCGTCTACGAGATGCCGGCAAAGTACCTGCCGCTGCGGGTGGTGCTCTCCTTCCCGCACTGCGCGGTGGCGCTGGGCATTGCGCGCGGCGCGATCGACGACATGGTCGAGCTCGGCAAGACAAAGCGCGCCTCGATGGATCCTGGCAAGCTGATGGGCGACGACCCGGTGTTTCGCCACGAATTCGGGCGGCAGATGCTGCGCTACGAGGCTGCCAGCGCCATGCTGTGGCAATGGGTCGACCGCATCTGGCAGGCCGGCGTCGACAAGCGCGAGCCTAGCCCGGAGGAAGTGCTGACCGCGCGGCTGATGGCGAATCACATCACCTCCGAATGCGTCCGGATCGTCGATTGGGCCTATACCCGCGCCGGCAGCACACCAGTCTATGACGGCTCCTCGCTGCAGACCCGCTTTCGCGACATCCACGTCGCCACGCAGCATGCCTCATGCCACACCGATGCCTACCGCCACCTTGGCGCAGCAATGCTGGGAGTGGAGTTGACACCGCTGGAACTGTTTTGAAGCCGGGACGTCGCCTAGTCTGCCGTGATCCGGCAGGTCATCGTGCAGCTTGCGGTAGCCATAGACCCAACAGCGCTTCTGGGCCGCTTTCGTTCCGGGCCTGCCGGATCAACTCTGTCTGCCGAGCATCTTCTCGACCCCGCTGGCTCAGCGGGCTCTGCTGCCATGCATAGTGGCAGCAGGGCTGCACGGCCAAGCACCGGCACATTGCCCGCGCGCCAAAACGATCACGATGCTCGGCAATGAACGCGTATCTCACTTTGCATCCCTGGCGAAGCACGCGGTGACTCTGTTCAGGTTGTCGCGCTCCTCGGTCACTCGGGCCAGCTCGCGCTTCAACTGGCGGATCTCGGCATCCTTGCCGGCATCGCCCGACACCACCTTCGCCAACTGACGCTTCCGGGCATACTGCGAGTGCGGACTGACGCCGAGCCGTTGCGAAACCTCCGCTACCCGATAACCACGATCGGTGATCTGGGCCACAGCATCACGTTTGAACTCATCACTGGACTTGGGCTTCCCCATCGCCGCCTCCCATCCTCAAAATTACGATCGAAGGCGTCCAGAAATCCAGGGGCTATTCACTTCGCATCTCGGAAAGACGGCCACTGCTTGCCGAGCTTTAGACCAAAGATGTCGCATCGGACTGACAGCACCCTGACAAGCCCTCAGGCGGGCAAGCCAGAACGCAACAGGCGACCCGGTATCTTGCCCGTTGGCTCTCCGTTCCGCAACAACTGCTCGCCATTCACGATCGTCGCGGAGATGCCGTTGGCATTCTGGAACAGCCGCCTGGCGCCTGCCGGGAGATCGTGCCGCACTTCGGGCATTCGCGGCGCGACGGTCCGTGGATCGAAGATGACAAGGTCGGCGGCAAAGCCTTCGCGCACAAGACCGCGATCGAAAAAGCCCCAGTGCGTCGCGGTATCGTAGGTGAGCTTGCGGATCGCCTCCTCAAGGGTGAACGCCTGCCGCTCACGCACCCAATAGCTTAGCAAGTGCGTCTGGAGCGAGCTGTCCATTATCTGCGAGACATGCGCGCCGGAATCGGAGAAAGTCACCACCGAGCGCGGATGACGCATCATCGCCAACACTTCGTCGAGATCGCCGTTCACCGCAATCTGGCGGAAAAACAGCTTTAGATCATGCTTCAGTGCCTCGTCGATCATCACATCGACGGGCCGCACACCGCGCTCGCGCGCGACATCGGCAAGCGTGCGGTGCGGACCTGCCACTGTGTCGAAAATTGTGATCCACTCCCAATCGGGTGGTTTACCGGCAGCACCATAAATCTCCGGTCCTTGGTAAGGCTGGCTGGCGATATCGGCGAGCCGCTTACGTGTCGTGGGGTCCTGCAATTGCGCCTTCTGGACTGCGAGCGGCATTGCGCGGAATTCGCGCCAGCCGTCCCAGTTATCGAACGGCAGATTGGACTCGAACGAGAGCAGAAGCGCAATCTCACGTGAGTGAACTTGCGCAGACATGCGGCCCCCCGCCATGGTCGCCTTCTCCATCAGCGCAAGCTGAGGCTCCCATTCCTTGGGGGATTTCAGTCCCACGGTCATGCCCTGGGTTACCGGGCGCCCGGTGCGGACCGCGAGCTTGGCGATGCGTTCGTTGTATTCGGGCCCCTCATGGCGGTGCGGCGCGATTTGCAACATGCCGGCATTTATCTCGGCCATGGCCTCGACGACAGCCTCGATCTCGCTCCATTCGGCCACCCGGCTGGCGACGGGCCGGTTGTCCGCCGTCTCGTGCGAGCGGCTGCGCGTCGTCGAAAACCCCAGTGCACCGGCCCGCAGCGCATCTTGCACGGTGCGGCGCATCAGCGCGACCTCGCTATCGTTTGCCGCCTCTTCGAAGGCGCGTTCGCCCATAACGTAAGTCCGAAGTGCCGAATGGCCGATATAGCCCGCATAGTTGATCCCCTTGGGCAGCCGGTCGATGGCATCGAGGTATTCGGGAAAGCTCACCCAGCCCCACTCGATGCCAGCCAGCATCGCCTCGCGGCTCAAATCCTCGGCGCGTTCGAGGTTTCGGAAAACAAGGTCCTTCTCCTCTTCTCTGCACGGCGCCAAGGTAAAGCCGCAATTGCCCATCACGACGGAGGTAACGCCGTGGTAGCAAGAGCAACTACCCATCGGATCCCAAAAGACCTGCGCGTCCATATGCGTGTGGCCATCGACGAAACCGGGGGCGACGACTTGTCCCTCCGCATCGATTACCTCGTGTGCGAGATCGCCCGACAGACGCCCGATGGCGGCTAACTTTCCCTCCTTCACTCCGACATCGGCGCGGTACCGGGGAAGGCCTGAGCCATCGACGACGATGCCGTCCTTGATGAGCAGGTCGAACGCCATTGTCCCTCTCCGTATCATTCGGGCCGCGCTATATTGACACTGTAGACCCGTTTCGCGTTCGCTGCGAGCACTGTCAGCCCGAATATATGTGTCACTCGAGGCGCCGCCAGTGCAGGGAGTAACCGATTCGGCAGGGCACGGGTTCGCATCAGACTGACAGCCCCCAGGTCAGGCAATCAAGGCCGGCCACAAACGGGTAGGAGCCCAGGTGCCCTCCAGGGTGCCGTCCGTGTGGATGAACGACTGTATCGCCCCGCCACCTTGCGAAAAGGCGGGCCTTTCTCGCAATGGCCGGACCGCAAAAGGGCCCAAGGCTCATCCTGGTCCGGACCATTATGGTCGAGGGACCACTCAGAAGGGGCCAGATCCGCAGCTCGTTCGCTGGCCGGGCATATTTGCTCTGACAATGCCCGCGCGAGCGAGCATGCTTCAAAATTATCGACTCAGCTCGCGGTATTTGCGAACACCGCAAACACAGGCCAAACCGGACCTGGCAAAGTCCCGCGCTTAAGGCGATCCGGCTCGCGCGCGATCTGGTCAGGGCAGCGCGGCGGAGGGAGAGGTGAATGGTGGCCGATCGACAGGGTCCAGCCGGCATGCGCAGGATTGATCCCGTCCTGATCGAGGTGATGAAACACGAGCTGGCGGCCGTCTCGGAGGAGATGGCAATCGCGATCAGCCGCACGGGCCGTTCGCCGCAGGTTCGCGTCGGGGACTTCGGAGCGGCGGTGTGCGACAATCATGGTCGCTTCTTCGATTCCGGCTATACCTTCCCGCTCCAGCTCGTCGGCTTTGACGAAGTGATGAAGCATGTTCTCGGCAAATGGCGCGGCAGGCTGGACCCGGGCGACGTGATCCTGCTGAACGATCCCTATGCGGGCATGGGCCACATGCCCGATACCGCGATCGTCGCCCCGGTCTTCTGGCAGGGCGAGATCGTCGCCTATACCATCGCCTATTCGCATCACACCGACACCGGCGGCCGCTATCCGGGCGGTTTCTCCAGCCAGTCCTCCAGCAGCTACGAGGAGGGGTTGCGATTGCCGATGGTCAAGCTCATCGCTGGCGGCAAGCGCAACGACGAACTGATCGAGACCATCCTCGCCAATGTGCGCACGACCGACGACTGGCTGGGCGACATCGACGCCAAGCTCGCAGGATGCTGGCGCGGTGAGCGGGAATTCATCGCCCTGCTCGAGAAGTATGGCCTGCAGAACCTGCGCGACTGCTTCACCTATTTCATGGATGCCTCGGAGATGGCCGCGCGCGCAGTGATCGCGCGGGTGCCCGACGGCCGCTATGAGGCCGAGGCCGAATTGAGCGACGACGGCTTCGGAAACGAGGTTTCGCTCAGCTTCAAGCTGGCGATGATCGTCGAGGGCGACCGGCTAACGCTCGACTTCACTGGCTGCCCCGCGCAATTGCCCAGTGCGATCAACTGTCCCTATGCTTCGACCAAGGGCATGGCCATCGGCACGGTAAAGACCATGGTCAGTCCCGAAGCCGTGATGAACAGCGGCTTCATCCGCACGATCGAGGTCGTGGCGCCCGAGGGCTCGATCCTCAACCCCCGCTATCCCTCGGCGGTTGGCGGGCGCGCACCGACCTCGCTGGTCGTGTCGCAGCTGGTGATGGAAGCGATCGGCAAGGCAATGCCGGGCGAAGTGCCGATCATGGGTGATCCGGCCGATATGCTCCATTTCGCAGGGCACGATGCGGCGGGCAAGCCATTCAGCATGATGGACGCCTTCTTCGGCGGCTGGGGCGCGCGGCCGACCAAGGACGGCATCGACGGCGTTGCCATGGTCATGGTCGGCTCGACCGGCCTGCCGCCCGCCGAAGCGACCGAGCGGGAATTCCCGCTGGTGATCGAGGGCTTTGGCTTTGTCCCAGATACCGCTGGCGCTGGCAGGTATCGCGGTTCCTATGCCGTCTGGCGCCGGTGGCGCTTCGTCGGGTCCGGCCATGCCCTGCTGCGGACCAGCCGGCCGGGCGCCTCGCCGCCGGGCTTCCTCGGCGGCCATGCCGGCTCGCGTTCCGAGACTGCTCTCGTTTCCGACGGTGTTGTGACTTCGCTGCCGATGCAATCGCATCGCCACCTGACCGTGAAGCCGGGCGACGTCATCCATCACGTCGTCGGCGGGACGGCCGGATACGGCAACCCGCGAGAGCGCGATCCGCAGGTGGTGCTCGAGGAAGTGCGGGAGGGCAAGCTCACCATCGGTGCGGCGCGCAGCCAGTATGGCGTCGCGATCGACCCGCAAGGCCTGGCGGTGGACGAGGTGCAGACGGCATTGCTCCGGTCGCGCGCCTTGCCTCCCGCGGCGGCGGCAAGCTGAGGGCGGGGCTGTGCGGATCGGCTTCGACATCGGCGGCACTTTCACCGACATCATCGCGTTGACCGACGACGGCCGACTGGCAACCGCGAAAGTGCTCTCGCTGACCGACACCATCGGCGATGCCATCGGCGCTTTCATCGAGGCGCTCGGGACGTGGGAACAGGTCGCCCATTTCATCCATGCCACCACTATTGCCTCGAACGCGATCATCGAACGCAAGGCGGCACGGACTGGGCTGATGTGCACCCTCGGCTTTCGCGACGATCTCGAGATGCGGGGGCAACGCCGGCCGAACATCAACGACTTCAACTGGGACCGTCTGCCTCCGCTGATCGAGCGCAGGCTGCGGCTGGAAGTGGACGAGCGCATTCTCGGCAACGGCACGGTGCTTCGCGAACTCGACCTTGCCGGTGCCCGGCGAGCCATCGGCCAACTTGCTGTCGAGCAGGTGGAGGCGATCGCCGTCTGCCTGATCAACGCTTATCTCAACCCCGCGCACGAGCGTCAGCTGCGCGACCTCGTCGCCGAGGTCGCCCCCGGCACAGTATGCTGCCTTTCGTCGGACATCGACCCGGAACTGGGCGAATACGAACGCGCCAGCACGACCGCGATCAATGCCTCGCTGGTGCCCATCTTCGACCGCTATCTTCACCGGCTGGAACAGCGGCTTTCCGCCTACAGCCGCCAGTTCCACATCATGCAGTCGGACGGCGGCATCGTTCCGGCCGATGCGGCACGGCGCAAGCCCGCCAACCTGATCGAATCCGGACCCGCCGCCGGCGTGCTGGCTGCCGCTAGGCTCGCCCAGGAACTGGGGCTGGCGAAAGTGCTGTCGTTCGACCTTGGCGGCACCACGGCCAAGGCCTGCCTGATCGAGAATGGCGTGCCCTTCGAGAAGACGAGCGGTGAAGTCGGAGGCGGCGTCACCGCCGCTTCGCGGCTGTTCGGCGGCAACGGGCACGTGTTGCGCGTGCCTTGGCTCGACATTGTAGAGGTGGGCGCCGGCGGTGGCAGCATCGCCTGGGTGGAGAACGGCGCGATCCTGAAGGTCGGCTCGCAAAGCGCCGGCGCCGATCCGGGGCCGGCCTGCTATGGCCGCGGCGGCACGCAGCCGACGCTCACCGACGCGAATGTCGTGCTCGGCTATATCAACCCGCAGGCCATCGCCGGCGGCACCATTGCCATCAACCGGGATGCCGCGTGGGCGGCCATCGAACAACGGCTGGCGGCGCCGCTCGGCTTCGGCGTGCTGGATGCCGCCCATGGCGTGACCCGGGTGGCGAATGCGACGATGATGCGCGCGCTGCGGGCCGTTTCGACCGAGCGGGGGCGTGACCCGCGCGAATTCACGCTGATCGCGTTCGGTGGCGGTGGGCCGCTGCACGCCGCGGCCGTGGCCGAGGCGCTTGGCATCCGCCGGATCTGCGTGCCGATCCATCCGGGGCTATTCAGCGCGCTCGGCCTCCTGCTCGCCGATCACAGCCAGGAATACGTTCGCGGGATCGCCCGGCATCTCGACACCGCCGATCCCGGCCTCCTGCTGGAAACGTTCGGCGACCTGGAGCGCCAGGCCGCGCGGCAACTCGGCGCGGAGCTGCCAGACGCGGGGATCGAGCTGAAGCGACAGGTCGCCGTCAAATACAACTTCCAGGCTTCGGCGATTACCATCGCCATTCCGCACGACCTGAAGCCCGACGATTTCCGTGAGACCGTCGCCCGGCTGTTCGCAGAGGCGCACCAGGCCAGCTTCGGGCACACTGCGAACGACCCGGTGGAAATAGTCAGCCTTCGATTGCGGGTTACTCGGAAAGCGACCGATTTGCGCTATGCCGATCTCGCACAGCACGCTTTCGTGCATGGCAAGGCCGCCCCGATCCCGGGCCGTCCTGCCTATTTTGGGGAAGGGCACGGCATGATTCATACCGCCGTGCTCTCGCGCCGGGACATCACGGCAAGGATGGAGGGGCCGCTGATTGTCGAAGAGGCGGATACTACGGTTGTCGTCCCGCCCGGCTGGTCGGTTTCGAGGGACGGGCGGGGAAATCTTTTCCTAGAACATTGAATGGACTGGAATCACTTTGCCCGGCTCGACAGGGCATTGCCAGCGTCTGCGAATGTCGCGATAATCTCGAGGCCTGCCACCAGGCCCGTTTTGGCGCTTCAACTCCTCGCCGGAGGTGATCCGCCTCGAGGTGATGATGTACATGCGCTTCCCCTGGCCGCTGCGCAACGGCGAGGATCTGCCCGTCGAACGCGGGATCGACCTGGGCCATGAGACCGTGCGGTTCTGGTGGAACAGGTTCGGACCGCTGTCTGCTGCAGACAGCCGCCGGCAGCGGGTTGTCGGGTGGCGGGGAACAGGCATGTGGTTGAGGATTTCGAAACACTGGTTCAAATGACGCAAGCATCCGATGCGATCTGGATTTCTTCTTCCTTTGCGATCGTTGACAAACTCAAGAAAGGCTCACCTGTCGAGTTCCCACGAGATCTGATGGGCAGCGCCGTCACTTACCCTGTAGCAAGGTACATACTGGAACGACGAACGCTTTCACCGGCCGCCCGACTTTTGACACAGGCAATTCGTCAGGGAGTCCGGGGGCTGACCGAGCGGATGCGGGCCGTTATTTGAACCAGTTTCCCTATCCTTTGTTCAGTCGACATCGATGGCAACGTGCGGCACATCGCCCTCCAGTTCGCCGTGACGCGTTGCGTAGGCCGTAACCGTAACGCCGAGGTCACGCCCCGAATCGATGGTTTCTCCATTTCCGGCCGGTGTAAGCATATTGGTCGGCAGATGCCCACGGGCGACCTCCGAACCGCCAGCGTTCAGCACGACATCTGCTCCCTTGCCCGGACCCACTCAGCAGTCCAATGCATAAGACATGCGATATAATAGCTATTCATCATCGCACGATGTGGGCAGCAGCAACGCGACGCCGGACTGCATTAGCGGCCGACGCTGTCTGAGCTCGGCCGAACTGTCACCCATGACAAAGAAGGCGCATAGGCAACCGATCTGCCACCTCGATCTCAATGATCGACACACCTGCTAGGGCTGATCGTACGCCAGGATTCGGGGCACATTATCGAGGACCAGCACTGGCGGCAATGTCAGCAAAGCAATCGCGCTTCGAAGGTCGCTTTTTGCCGGGTCCGGAACGACAGGCTTCTGGTTCACTGGTCACCTCGGCGAATGTGCGCTTGAATTTGTCGATGCTGCCTAAAGCGTCGCCGCAAGGTCCACATACTTGCGTGCGGCCGTATCGATTTCCTCATTCAAAGCCTCGTCCTCCACGCTCAGCTCGCAGCTCTTGAACAGCAGGAACTCGGTGACGCCGGCGTCGCGGTAACGCTGCAATTCGTCGGGCTCGGTCCAGGTGAAGATTGCCGTGCTGATGCGCAGCGCTTCGGGATCGCGGCCCTGTTCGCGGGTCAGCTCCTTGAGCCGCGCCACCCGCGCCGGGGCCTCGTCCACCGGCAGGTTGAAGGCCAGCCAGCCATCGCCGCAGCGCGCCACCCGCTTCTGCGCCAGTTCGGTGTCGCCGCCGATCATCACCGGGATGCCGCCCGGCCGCACCGGGCGTGGGTACATGTAGGCGTTGCTGAAGTTCACCGTCTCGCCGTGGAACTCGGCGGCGTCCTCTCGCCAGAGCGTGCGCATGGCGTGGACATATTCGTCGGTGCGCTTGCCGCGCGTCTTCCAGTCGGTGCCGATGGCGTCCATCTCTTCCTTGCACCAGCCGACGCCCGCGCCAAGCACGACCCGCCCGCCGCTGAACTCGTCGAGCACCGAAAGCTCCTTGGCGAGGATCACCGGGTTGCGCTGGGGCAGGATGATGATGCAGCTGCCCACTTCCATCTTCGTGGTCGCCGCAGCCGCCCAGGCCATGGCCATCATCGGCTCGTAGAGCGGGAAGGTCGGGTCGGAAATCGGCGGGTCGCCCCATTCGGGCTTGATCCCGGCATAGGGATAGGGGCTTTCCGGATAGGCGCCGAACAGCAGCACGTGATCGCCGATCCAGAACGAGGCGAAGCCCGCCTTTTCCGAGGCGACGGCGCTGCGGCGGATGAAGTCGCCGGTCGACCACGGGCCGAAGCCTGCGGTGCAGATGCCTACTTTCATGGATGCTCCCTTGTTCGGATTGCAGTCATGCCATGGCCGGAACGGGCTGCTCGCCGCGCACCAGCCGGCCCGGCAGGCGCCCCGTAGGCGCGTCGTGCTCCTGCGTCACCACGCCGCTTACGATAGTGGCGCAATAGCCGCTGGCCCGCTGGAACAGCCTCCCTCCGCCGGAAGGCAGGTCAAAAACCACTTCCGGGCGGTACAGCGTCAGGTTGTCATAGTCGATGACGTTGATGTCGGCCTTGTAGCCGGGCCTCAGCAGGCCGCGGTCACGGAAGCCCAGCGCTTCGGCCGTATCGCGCGTCATCATCCGGACCACGCGCTCCAGCGGCAACTGTCGCCCATGCCGCCCGCGCGCCCACCGGGTGAGCATGTAGGTCTGCTGGCTGGCGTCGCAGATCTGGTTCAAGTGCGCGCCGCCGTCGCCGAGGCCGTGGACGCAATTGGGGTGGTCCATCATCCGCGCGATCGCATCGATGGTGAAGTTCGCGTAGGAAGAGGCGGGGAGGAAGAACAAGGTCCTGCCCTCGTCGGCGATCAGCCGGTCGTACATGTATTCGGCGACAGGCACGCCCATGCGCTCGGCAATGGCGGCGACGGAGTTCGACAGCACCGGTTCGTAGTCCGGCTCTTCGGCGGAGAGCTCGAAGATCCGGTCGAGCCAGACGATGGCCTGTGAATAGGGATGGCCATCGACCACCGGATATTCGCTGACGATTTTCGCGCGCAGCTCCGGATCGCGCATGGCCTTGACCCTCTGGTCGAGCGGCAGGTCGGCAATAGGCAGGTAGCTGGGGCAGAACATGAATGCATTGCGCCGCAGCGAGAGGCCGAACAGGCCACCGGTCGGCCGGTTGGCGCACTGGCCGCGAATCTGGATGCCCTTGGCGTTTGCCTCGGCCAGCCGGTCGAGCGTTGCGGCATAGGTGTCGGGCGCCGCGGCGCGCTGGATGACCGAGATCGACATGGGCCGGCCCGAGGCCTTGGCGATGCGCTCGAACATGTCGAATTCGGGATCGTGGTCCTCGAAGTCGGTGATAAGCTGCAGCACGCCCTTCCCGGCCTGCTTCAGCCCCAGGGCGATGCCGGTGAGCTCATCCTCGGCGGCGCTGTAGGCGGGGGAAAGGACGCCATCGCTCCCCTTGTGGTTGATCGTGCGGCTGGTGGTGAAGCCCATGGCCCCGGCCTCGACCGCCTCCTTCGCGATCGCCGCCATCTTGGCGATGTCGTCTTCATTGGCCCGCTCGCGGTGGGCGGCGCGGTCGCCCATGACATGGATGCGCAAGGGCGCGTGCGGCAACTGCATGGCAACGTCCATGTCGAGCTCGCGTTCGGCAACTGCATCGAGGAATTCGGGGAAGCTCTCCCAGTTCCACTTCAGCCCTGCGGACATGACCGGTTCGGGGATGTCCTCGATCCCCTCCATCAAGGTCAGCAGCTTTGCGCGGTTCTCCGGCTTGCACGGCGCAAAGCCGACGCCGCAGTTGCCGGTGACGATGGTCGTAACGCCATGGTTGGCCGAAGGGCGGATGTTGTGCTCCCAGTGGACGTGGCCGTCGTAATGGGTATGGATGTCGACGAAGCCGGGGGTGACGATGTGCCCGCGCGCGTCGATCTCCTCCGCGCCCGTGCCTGAAACCTTGCCGACCGCGCCGATTTTCCCGTCCTTTACCGCGACATCGCCTTCGAAGCTCGCGCCGCCCGACCCGTCGACAATCGTGCCGCCACGGATGATGAGGTCCCATTCGGCCATTTATGCTCTCCCGTCCGCCTTGCCGTCGCAGGCGTCCGCCAAGACAATGCCCGAATTGACCGCAAGTCAAGCGGCTGACAGGTAATCGGTTCTGATCCGGAACTGTCGTTCCGGCTCTTTCGGCACCGGCCCGCTCCCCCGCCCGGCCACCCAACGGGATGGTACGCTCTGGGTGGCCGGGCGGGGGAACGGGCCGGTGCCGCTAACGAAATTCGCTCTTCCGCGAATTTCGCAACAAGTGTTGAGAGGATCGGTTCATGCGCTTTTCGCTGCTCTATGAAATCGCCCTGCCCATCGAGCTGGAACAGCGGGGCAAGACGGAAAGCGATGCCTTCTGGGAAGCGATCGAGCAAATCACCTATGCCGAGGAGATGGGCTTCGACGGCGTCTGGCTCGTCGAGCACCACTTCCTGGAAGACCTTTCGCGCAGCTCTGCCTCGGACGTGTTCCTGTCGGCCATCGCGCAGCACACCAAGAAGATGAGGATCGGGCTTGGCGTCATGCTGATGCCGACGCCATACAACCACCCGTTCAAGGTGGCCGAAACGGTCGCAAGCCTCGACCTCGTCTCGCGCGGCCGGGTGGAATTCGGTTGCGGCCGTTCGACCACCGCCGAGGAGCTCGACGGCTTCGGCGTCGACACTGCCCATGCCCGCCAGATGATGGTGGAATCGATGAGCGTGGTGCCGCAGATGTGGCGACAGCGCGAATTCCCCGGCTACAAGGGACAATACATGGACCTGCCCCGGCGCGTCGTCGTGCCCAAGCCGATCCAGAAGCCGCACCCGCCGATGTGGATGGCCTGCGGCAGCCCGACTTCCTACCGCATGGCCGGCGAAATGGGCGTCGGCTGCCTCAGCTTCACCATCTCCGCGCCCGAGGAGCTCAAGGCCGCGCTCGATCACTACAAGGCCGGCATCGCCAACGCGAAGCCGGTGGGCGATTTCATCAACGACAATATCGCCGGTTTCACCACGCTCTTTGTCGACGAGGACGATGAAAAGGCCTGCGAAATCGGGGGACCCAACGCGGTGCAGCACCACACCCGGGTCGGTCGCTACTACGGCAACGTGCGCGAGCGCGACGGCTACAACGAGCGGACCATCTCGATCGACGGGCGGCTGGAAGCGACCCACACCGACCACCGCACCTCGATCGAACAGGCGCGCATGTGCATCGGCGGGGTGGACCGGGTGAAGAAGATCATCAGGCGCTATGCCGATGTCGGCATCGACGAATTCATCGGCATCGCCCAGTTCAACCACATCACCCACGAGCAGACGATGAACACCCTGCGCCTGATGGGCGAGCACGTGATCCCGGAATACAAGGAAGCGCGGGAAGCGGTTCCGGCGGAGTAATTCCCCTCCCGCTTGCGGGAGGGGGGACAATGCCTATCCCAGCCTGGCGATGATCTGCGGCAGGTCCACCGTCGTCTTGATCCCGGGCGAGGCCTCGCAAACGTATGGCACCGCGTTGATCGGCCGGTTCGCCGTCAGCCCCGGCGTCATGTCGGCATAGTCTTCTGGCAGGCAGGGATAGCTGATCGAGATGTCCAGCGGGCAATCGCCCAGCATCACCACGTGCCAGCCCGAGGGCGAGCGGAACTCCCACTCCTGCCCGTCGCTGGTCTCGACGTCCTCGGAAACGAACCAGGTCGTGGTCATCTGGAACACCGGCTTGTCCTTGTGATAGCCGACGAGCGTGGTCTTTGTCGCGGCTACCGTGCCCTTGGGCACCACGCCTGCGGCGATGTGTACATCGTTGCGGGCGATACCTTGCGCGCCCGTCGCTTCGAAGCGCTCGATCGGCATGCCGAAGGCGGTCGCGATCAGTTGCAGCGAGGGGCCGAAGCTCATCTTCTTGTGCGCCAGCTGTCCTTCGCTCGCTGCGCCGGGCTGCGCGCCGAAGCCCATCATCTCGAAGATCATCTCGGGCGAGTTGCGCGAGGAGCAGTCGGCGAATTCCATGATGTTGAGGCTGTCCAGCCGCCGCTGGATCGAGGCCATGACGATGGGCATGGCCTCGGTGATGAAGCCGGGGCTGGAGCCGCTGGCATGGAGCGAGGTGCCGCCCTTCTGGCAGGCAGCTTCCAGCCGCGCGGCAGTGGCGGGATCGAGCGCCGCCGGGTTCTGGTATTCCATCCGGGTGGAAACGACGTTCGCGCCCGATTCGAGCAGGCGGCAGACATCGTCGACGTTGTTCACGTGCGGCATGTAGAGCACGCAATCGGGCTTCAGCGCGAGGACGTCCTCGATGGAATTCGTGGCCTTGATCCCGGTCGGGGCGACGCCCGCCAGTTCTCCGGCGTCCTTGCCGACCTTGGCCGGGTTGCTCACCCAGACGCCGACCAGTTCCATCTGAGGGTGCTCGATCACATGCCTTAGCGCGCGCGACCCGACGTTACCGGTCGCCCATTGCACCACGCGATAGCGCTTGCCGTTTGCAGTCATTCCTGTCTCTCCAGTTTCGGTTTCTTGAGTTTCAATCGTCCCAGCGCGGCTGGCCGTCCGGCGTGTCGAAGACGGTGCCCTTGGGGTTGAAGGAGGTGCCCACATCGCGCACTTCGCAGTGGATCGTCATGGTCGCATTGCGGTCGATGAAGCGGTCCTCGTCGGCATGGAACAACTCGTCGATGCCGGGGGTCTGCATGATGCGGTAGATTTCGTGGAGCGCGGCCTCGTCCGGCAGGATCCACTCGGATATCAGGTCCCAGCCGGCGGGCCTGGGCCCGTAGCCGCTGTTTTCCTGCCGGGAATCGCCGCCGGTATAGACCTCGTC
Organism: uncultured Novosphingobium sp.; assembly: GCA_964630805.1. GTDB lineage: Bacteria > Pseudomonadota > Alphaproteobacteria > Sphingomonadales > Sphingomonadaceae > Novosphingobium. Next base: position 19,750 of record CAZVWP010000010.1, read on the forward strand.
GAAGTAGTTGCGCTGGTACGCGGTGAACAGGTGACCGCAGAACTTCAGCGCCATGGCGGCGTGCGACCGCTCGAAGTGGTCGCGAAACTGCTCGTGCGTCAGGTGCGGCTTGCGCCGGATGAAATGCAGGACCTTGAACATGGCCTTTTGGCTCCTCTCAGGGCGCTATCGTGGGCGATTGCGGCAGGCGTTGCAACATGCGGTTACATGCCTGTTGCAATGGCGCGCCCCGGACAGCATCATCCACGGCAAAACAGGAAGGAGAGGCGCCATGGATTTCGGCTTTCCAGCCGGCGGAAGACCGCTGCGATGAGCAAGGTGCTGAGCCAAACCGTCGGCGCGGTACGGATTTTGACGCTCAACCGGCCGGAAAAGCTCAATGCCGCCGATTTCGAGATGCAGCTGGCGCTGGTCGAGGAGCTGCAGGCCGCCAAGGCCGATCCTGGCTTGCGCGCGCTGGTGCTGACAGGGGCGGGCCGGGCTTTTTCCGCCGGCGGCGACCGGGCGATCCTGCAGCAGATGGCTGAGGGCAACTTCAGCGGCCGGGCTGCCTATGGCAAGGTCCACGTCGATACGATCCGCACTCTGCTGGAGCTTGAGATTCCCGTGATCGCGGCGGTGGCCGGGCCGGCGGTGGGCTATGCGGCGGGCCTTGTCGCGCTGTGCGACACGGTGGTGATGGGCGAGGGGGCTTTCCTGTGCGATCCCCATGTCCAGTTCGGCGTCGCCGCGACCAGCGCCTGCCAGATCGTCTGGCCGCGCATGTGCTCCGAACTGGTTGCGCGCGAGATATTGATGACCGGACGGAGGGTGCCGGCGGAAGAAGCGGTGAGGATCGGCCTCGCGACGCGCATGTGCCGCGACGGCGAGGAACTGGCCGAGGCGATGAAGCTCGCCGAAATGTTCGCCGCCATGCCCGCCTCGGGCATCGCCGAAACCAAGCGGGCGTTCAACGCGGCCCTGCTGGACGAGGCGGCGAAGATCCACGTGCCGGCCGACTGATGCTGGTCCTTGATCTCGCCCACGACGTGGCCGGGCGCTTCGCCGCGCGCCTGTTCGCGCGGGCGGGAGACCGGGTGGTGCGGATCGCGCCGGGGCTGGCCGAGTCGGAATCGCTGGCGACCTACCTTGATACCGGCAAGGAGCGGGGTTCGCTGGAGGACCTGCCCGGACTGCTGGACGAGGCCGACCTCGTCTTCACCTCGTTCGACCGGGGTGACTGGCTGGGGCACGCGAAGGGCCTCAAGTTGCCGGACAGTTGCATCCGCGTCACCACTTCGAGCTACGGCAGCACCGGACCCTATGCCGCCTGGCGCGGCGGATCGATGGCGGACTGGGCGGCGGGTGGCTATCTCTTCATCACCGGCGATCCGGATCGCGAGCCGCTGACCGGCCCCGAATACGCCTGCACCTATGCCGCCGGCTATACCGCCGCCTTCGGCGCGGAAGCCGCGCTGATCGGGCGGATGCGCGACGGGAAGGGGCGGCACCTGGACGTGTCGACGATGGAATCGATGCTGCTGCTCCACCAGTCGACCTTCGCGCGAACCCAGGCGGGCGAGTTGCGGCGGCGCACCGGGCGCTTTACCGAGGTCTATCCGCTGACCGTGCTGCCCTGCCGCACGGGTCACGTCTCGCTGGGCATCGTCAGCGATGCCGAGTTCGACAAGATGGCCATCGCCATGGGCCACCCCGAATGGTCCGTGGATCCGCGCTTCACCCGTGCCGAACGCTGGAACCATCGCGCGGAAATGGACGCGGTGCTGGAGGGGTTCCTCTCGCAGCACGATGCCGACGAAGTGGTGACGATCCTTCAGCAGGGCGGCGTTGCCTGCGCCAAGGTGGCGGGGCCGAGGGACATTGCCGACAACCCGCAGTTGCAGCATCGCGGATATTGGGAGCAGGTGCCCGGCGGCGGGGTCATGCCGGGCTATCCCTTGCGGGTTTTCCAGCCTTTCGAAGCATCCGCTCCGCTCGCGCCTGCGGGAATGGGGAATGGTTGCACCCTCCCCCTCACCGGCATCAAGGTGCTCGACTTCACGATCTTCTGGGCAGGCCCAAGCGCAGCCCGCACTCTCGCCGATCTGGGCGCTGACGTAATCTGGGCCGAACAGCCCGGCTCGCGCGCCGATACCGAACTGGAGCCGGGCACGGAGGCCTCGCCCTGGGACCTCATGCAGCACCTCTACGCGACCAAGATGTATCGCGGAAAACGCTCCATCGAACTCGACCTGACCAAGCCCGAGGACCGCGCAGTTGCCCATGAACTGGCGAAAGAGGCGGACGTCGTGCTGGAAAACTACCGGCCCGGCGTTGCCGACAAGCTCGGCATCGGCCCGAAAGAGCTCTCCGCCCTCAATCCCGGTCTGGTCTATGTCTCGCTGTCGGGCTGGGGGGCGAGCGGGCCATGGGCCGATTGGCGCAGCTACGGTCCATCCATCGAGGCTGCCTCCTCGATCGAGGGGCGCACCGGCTACATCGGTGGCGACCCGCTGCGGCTCGGCCATGCCTTCCCCGACGCCAATGGCGGCCTCGCCGGCGCGCTGGCGGCATTGCTGGGCCTGCGGCGGCGGTTTCAGGGCGGTCCCGGCGGCTGGTTCGACGTCTCCCAGCTCGAAGTCTATACGGCCCTCTCCGGCGAAGGCATCCTTGAGGCAACCCGCCATGGCCGGGGGATCGAACTGGTCGGCAACCGCTCGCGCCTCGGGGCCTTGCAGGGCGTGTTCCCCTGCCGGGGCGAGGACCAGTGGATCGGCATCCGGCTGGACGGGGCGGACGATATCGCGAGGTTCGCCGCGGAGAGCGGGATCGAGGCATTGGTGCTGGCCGATATCGATCGCGCCGAAGCGGCCATCGCTACCTGGGCGGCCCCGCAGGACAAGCGCGCCCTTGCCGCGCGCCTGCAGGGGGCGGGGCTCGAAGCCTTTGCCGCGCTCGACGCGAACGAACTGATGGCTGATCCGCACATCGCGGCGCGTGGCTATTTCCTCGACGTTCCGGTTCAGGGCCGTGTGTACAAGGTTCCCGGCACGCCGCTGGTCGCTGCACCGCCGATGGCCGACCCTTCGCACCCTGCGCCGCGCCCCGGCGAGCACTCCGAACAGATCCGAAAGGCGCTCACCGCATGAAATACCCCGAAATCCTGGAAATTCAGCCCGAACCCGCGACTTTCTCCTACGACGCGAATTTCGCCATCCTCTACGCCCTCGGCATCGGCCTGGGCGCGGTGCCGGAGGAGCTGGACTATGTTTACGAAAAGCATCTTCGCGTCTTTCCGACCATGGCGATCATGCTGGCGCAGGGATCGAACGAAATCATCGAACAAGGCGGGCTCGACTACACCCGCATCGTCCATGGCGAACAGCGACTGACCATCCACGCGCCCCTGCCGGCCACCGGCAGGATGGTCTCGACCTCGCGCTGCCTCGGCATTGCCGACAAGGGAAAGGACAAGGGCGCGCTGGTCAATGTCGAGAGCACCATTGCCGACGCCGCCACCGGCACCTTGCATGCCACCGCGATCATGACGCTGATGTGCCGGGGGGACGGTGGCTTCGGCGGGCCTTCGGGTGGCGAACTGCCGCTGCGCCCGACCCCCGACCGGCCGCACGACACGGAAGTCACTATCCGGACGCTGCCCCAGCAGGCGGCGATCTATCGCCTTTCGGGCGACCGCAATCCGCTGCACATCGATCCCGAACGAGCCAAATCGGTGGGCTTCGCGGGTCCCATCCTGCATGGGCTTTGCAGCTATGCCATCGCCGCCCGCGCCTTGTCGCAGGCCTGCTGCGACGGTGATCCGGATCGGATCGAACACATCGCCGTGCGGATGTCCTCGCCGGTCTATCCGGGCGAGGCGATCACGGCGACGATCTGGCAGGATGGCAACGACGTGTCGTTCGAGTGCGTCATCGCCGAGCGGGGGGTGACGGTATTGAAGAACGGTTATTGCAGGTTGAGAGGATAAGGCATGAGCGATCCGGCACAGGTGATTTTCGTCGTCGGCGACGAGCGCGTGACGCGCGGGCAATTCCTCGATCGCGTGGCGCGGGCTCAAACATTCCTTGCGAGTCAGGGCATCGGGCCGGGCAGCAAGATCGGCATTGCTTACCGCAACCGCGTCCAGTTCTTCGAGCTCATGGCGGCGGCGGGCGCGCTGGGCGCGGCGATCGTGCCCATCGCCTGGCGCCTGAAGCGCGACGAGGTTCGCTACCTGGTCGAAGATTCGGGCGTGTCGCTGATCTTCTACGACGAGGAGAGCGCCAGCCAGATGAGCGGCCCTGGCGCCATCGGGCTGCAGGATTACGAGAAGGGGCGCGATGCCTCTTCGCCTGCAGCGCTCGACGGCAATCCCTTCGCCAAGGTGGACATGCAGCTCTATTCCTCGGGCACTACCGGCAGGCCCAAGGCGATCGAGCGGGTCGCTATGACGGAGGCGGCGACCAAGCAGGCCTCGCCGGGGCAGAACGGCCTGCTGATGATGCTGAACGTTCCCGATCCCGGCGAAGTGCACCTGATTTGCGGGCCGCTATATCACTCGCAGCCCATCGGTTTTGGCACGACGGCGCTCGCCGCCGGGCACAAGGTGGTGATGATGGAAGGCGGCTTCGATGCCGAGACCTGCCTGAGGATGATCGACCGCGAGAAGGTCTCCTGGCTGACCTGCGTTCCCACTCACCTGATCCGCATCATGGCGCTGCCGCCTGAAGTGCGCGCGAAGTACGACGTCAGCTCGGTCAAGGGCATCCTCCACTCCGCCGCGCCTTGCCCGCGCGACGTCAAGCTGGGGGCAATGGACTATTTCCCCGAAGGTTCGATCTGGGAGGTCTATGGCGGCACCGAAGGCGCCATGAGCATGATCTCGCCCGCCGAGGCGCGGCTCAAGCCCGGCTCTGTCGGCAAGGCCTTCCCTCCGGGAACCGAGCTCAAGGTCATGGACGAGGAGGGCAACGAATTGCCGCCGGGCGAAGTGGGCCTCGTCTTCTCGCGCTCGCTGATGAAGTTCAAGTACAAGGGCGCCGAGACGCTCGACAAGGATACCTGGCGAGGGGACTACTTCACCCTGGGCGACATGGGCTACCTCGACGAGGACGGCTACCTGTTCCTCACCGACCGCAAGAAGGACATGGTCATCTCGGGCGGTGCGAACATCTACCCGGCGGAAGTCGAGGCCGTGCTGTTCAACCACCCGGCGGTGGGCGATGCGGCGGTCATCGGCGTGCCCAATGCCGAATTCGGCGAGAGCGTGAAGGCCATCGTCGAGCCGCGAGCCGCAGTGACCGAAGCCGAGCTTATCGCCTTCTGCCGCGAGAACCTGGCGCATTACAAATGCCCGGCCTCGGTCGATTTCGTCGAGAAACTGCCGCGCGACCCCAGCGGCAAGATCAGGAAGCGCGAGCTGCGCGAGCCCTATTGGCAAGGCGCGGGGAGATCAATCTGATGACAAGCGTCCTCGAGGCATGGTCCTCCTCCCGCTTGCGGGAGGGGCTAGGGGTGGGCCAGTCGGACGCAGGTCAAGCGTCACGCATGAGAGGATTCGCCAACCCCCAACCCCTCCCGCAAACGGGAGGGGAGCCTGTCGCGCAACATACCACGAGAGGGCATCCATGAGCTATGACAACATCCTCGTCGAATACGACGCCGGCATCGTCCGCATCACCCTCAATACGCCCGAAAAGCGCAATGCCATCAGCACCGAGATGCAGGCCGAACTGGTCGCGGCGGTGGAGTCGGCTGGCCGCGATGCCAATGCCGGCTGCGTCGTGATCAAGGGTGCGGGCAAAGGCTTCTGCTCGGGCTACGACATCAGTTCGGGCCGGATGGAAGGCGGGGAGGCCATCTCCATGCCGCGCCGCACGCTCGATACCGTCGCCATGTCGCGCCAGTGGTCGCGCATATGGGACGCGACGATCCCGGTCATCGCGCAGGTCCACGGGTTCTGCCTGGCAGGCGGCACGGACCTTGCGCTCAACTGCGATCTGGTGCTGGTCGAGGACAAGGCTACCATCGGCTTTCCGGCGCTGCGCATGGGCGGCACCCCGCCGACCTCGATGTGGCTCTACAACCTCGGCCCGCAATGGTCCAAGCGGCTGCTGCTGACCGGCGATACCTTCACCGGGCGCATGGCGGAGAAGATGGGCTTCGCCTTGGAGGCGCACCCGGCGGACCAGTTGGAGACCAAGGTCGATTTCCTCGCCCGCCGGATCGTCGCGATGGGGCGCGACATCACCGGCATCAACAAGTTCGTGCTCAACCGTGGTATCGAGCTGATGGGCCGGGGCACCTTGCAGAACATCGCCGCCTCGCTCGATTCGGTCGCCAATCAGGCGCCGGAGATGGCCGCCTTCCAGATGCGCGCCGCCGAAGTGGGCCTGGGCGCGGCGTTCAAGGAGCGCGATGCGGCTTTCTCCGAAGGCGTTCCGATAGATCTTCCGGACGATTGATCGCTTGCTCCCCTGCGCGGCTTGCTCCAGTCTGCGCATGGCCGCCCCGCAAGAGGGACCGGCGGGAGAGAGACAATGGCCGACCAGCAAACCATAGCCCTGCCGCGCTATGTGGCGGACCCGATGCCGCCGGTGCGCCTGCCGCCCGGACGCACGGTCGGCTCGATCACCGGCGTCGCGGTGACGCCCGACGGACACATCTGGATGCTGCACATCGCCAGCAACATGGAATGGGGCCCGGCGGGACAAGGCGATGATCCAGCCCTGCGCCTGGGCGCGGTGGTGGAGTTCGATGCCAAGGGGAATTACCTGCAGGACTGGGGCGGTCCGGACCACCTGCCGCGCGTGAACGGCCTGCAGCAGTGGCCCAAGCAGGAAGAGACCATCGCCTTCGACGAGGAGGACACCGTCTGGATCTTCGGCGCAAAGACGGACTATGACCACGCCGTCCAGCGCTTCACCCGCGACGGCAAGTTGTTGCTTCGCATCGGCACCTATCGCGAGACCGGCGGCGATGACAGCGAGACGCTGGTCGGCTGCCCCACCGATTGCTGGCACGACGTCAAGCGGCGCGAGGTCTTCGTTTGCGACGGCTACGTCAACCACCGCGTCGTGGTGTTCGATTCCGATACCGGCAAGTTCAAGCGCATGTTCGGCGCCTATGGCCGCAAGCCCGATGCCGAATTGCCGCTGCACCATCGGTTCCACAACCCGGTCCACGCGATCTCGATCGGTCCCGACGGCCTGATGTACATCTGCGATCGCAAGAACGACCGGCTGCAGGTGTTCGACGCCGTCGGCAGGGACGAGGTGAAGTTCGTGCGCGAAATCGCTATCCCTGAGTCTTCGCCCTTCGGTACCGTGTTCAACCTGGTGTTCACGCCGGACGGCAAGTTCGTGCTGATCAACGACGGCAACAATGCCCGCATCTGGGTGGTGGATATGGCCAGGTGGCAAGTTGCCGGCCACTTCATGTGCCCGGATGGCGTGGTCGGCGACGTCATGGGCACGATGCACAAGTTCTGCGCCGACAGATCGGGCAATCTCATCCTGGCACGCACCAGCATCGGCGTGCAGCGCATGTTTTACACACCCTCGGAGGGCTAGACTTTGTTTTTCGATACCGAAGCGCGAATGGAAGAAGTGCTGGGCCAGCCCCCGCGGCTCGACCCATTGCCGGACGACCAGATCGGCGAAGCGGCCCTTGTCGCCATCGACAAGATCCGGATCCAGAACGGCCTCGATCGCGATAGCCCGATTCCGGAATTCTTCGCCATGGCCGGTCGGCATCCGGAGCTCCTGGCCGCTTTCCTCGATTTCGGCGTGCGCTTCCTGGGCGATACGGCCCTGCCGAACCGGCAACGCGAACTGGCGATCCTGCGCACCGGCTGGCTCTGCGGCGCGCCGTTCGAATGGGGTGAGCATGTGATCAAGGGCAGGGAAGAGGCGGGGCTTACCGCCGAGGACACCGAACGGCTTACCATCGGCTCCTCCGCCCCGGGCTGGGATGAGCTTGACCGTGCCGTGGTCAAGGCGATGGAGGAATTGCACGCCCAGTCCATGATTTGCGATGAGACCTGGGATGTGCTGGCCCGGCATCTCACCGACCAGCAGTTGCTGGAACTGCCGATGCTGGCCGGGCAGTATCACAAGGTCGCCTACGTGCAGAACTCGCTGCGGGTGCGGCTGCGGTCGGAAAATCCGGGGCTGTCGGCACGGTAAGGAGAAGATGCCATGGGTGAAGTTCCGCTGCTCGAACGCACGCTCGACGTCGACGGCCACGAATTCGCCCCGCCGCACCTGTGGGGCGAGATCTTCGGCCCCGTAGCCGAGCGCCTGGCGGTGGTCTGTGGGCCGATGATCGAGCCGATGGGCAAGGACTATATCGCCCGCCCCGGTCAGGCCGCGGACGATGCCCCGATGACCGCCGAGAACGTCTGGAACATGCGCCACACCGGCGCTCCCGGCGCCTTCGACATGCGTCGGCGGCTTGAGGCCATGGACCTGATGGGGGTGAAGAGCCAGCTCATCTTCCCGAGCTATGGCCTGTGGGGGCAGATCCTTTCGACGCCCGAAGGCGGCGGGCCCATTGCCGTCGCGCTCAGCAGCATCATGGGGTCCATCCCGGTCGAGGAAATGCGCGAGATCGGCTTTGCCGCGACCGACGAGTGGAACGCATGGGCGCTGCGGACCACGGCGCTGGACCCGCACCGGCTGCGCGGCGTCGGCATGTTCAAGGCGCCGCGCGATGCGCATGACCTCCTGGCACAGGCGCAGGACCTGATCGGGCGCGGCATCCGGGGCCTCTTGATCAACACCGGCTCGCCGCCGGCCGGGCTTTCACCCGCGTCGCCGGAGCTGGACCCTTTCTGGGCGCTGTGTGCCGAGCGAGACGTGCCGGTGATGGCCCATGTCGGCAGCGACCTCGGCTTTCTGAACGCCTCGAACTGGGCCGATGCGCCTGCCTTCGCGCCGGAGAAGTTGTCCTTCGAGCTGGGCTTCGAGCCCTATTCCCTTGCCTCCACCCACCTCGCCGCCGAGCATTTCCTCATGCTGATGGTGCTGGGCGGGGTGTTCGAGCGGCACCCGCGCCTGCGCTTCGGCGCGATCGAACTGGGCGCGCACTGGATTGGGCCGCTGGCCGAGAACCTCGACATGTGGGCGGAGAAGGTCTTCGCCCGCCGGCTGGAGGGCAAGCTGTCGCTCAAGCCCTCGCAATACCTCGCGCGCAACGTGCGGGTCACGCCGCACAACATCGTCGAACCGGTTGACCAGTTCTTCCAGCGCTACCCGCAAGTGGCCGACTGCTACTGCTACTCGACCGACTACCCCCACCTCGAAGGCGGGCGGCACATCAAGGACAAGGTCCACGAGATGCTCGCCCCGCTGGGGGACGAGGTGGTGGAGAAGTACTTTGTTAGCAACGGGGCGTGGCTGCTGCCCTGAAGCTTCACCCCGTAATCCGGCTCTGGTCCACATGCAGCGGGCGCATGTACGAGGGATCGTCCTTGTCCCGGCTCGCCGCCATGTAGGCTGAGTTCATCTCCAGCCCCTCCGGCCCCCAGTTGTCGTCGCGCGCTTCCACAAGGCAGATCCGCTCGGCAATCGCCCACTTGCCGTCGCGCTTCTCGAACCGGTCGATGTAGCGGCCGCTGGAATGGCAATAGAACGGCGCCTGCCGGTTGAGGCAGCGGAACAAGTAGTAGCTCTCGCAGTGCGCGACGTTGCCGTCCAGCTCGCAGCGGTGGTTGGTGATGTGGTGCTGGGTGAAGTGTTGCATGCCGTAGTGCAGCTCGAACACGTGATCGGCAAAGCCCTCGATGTCGCCGATATAGGTGCCGTGATCGTCTATCGCGTCCGGATGATAGGCGGAGAGCAGCATGTCGCGGTCCAGCCGGTCGATCCCCCGGCAATAGCGCATGATGCAGTCGTAAATCTCCTGGCGGTCCTTCAGTTCGCGCACCAGGGCGGCCGTTTCGGCGTCCATCTTCATCCTCTCCCGGAATTTGCAGTTGCGGTCGGGAGAGAACCGGGGATAGTCCTTGCAGTCAAGGGGAGAGTACGACGAAGATGCCTGCAAGCGATGCCTTGGACTGGACTGCGCTAAAGCCTTTCGGCGCAACCGTCCGCATGGACCTGCGCGGGGAGGTGAGCGAACGGCAGGTGGCGGAGCTGCGGGCTCTGTTCGATCGCATGCACCTCCTGCATTTTCCAGATCAATCGCTGACGAACGAGGACCAGCGCAGGGTCGCGCGCTGGTTCGGCCCGGTCCCTGCAAGCAATGAGGTAGCCCGATACGCCACCGACACGGGAATGGGCGATCTTGGCAGTGGGGAACTCGTCTACCATTCGGACCTGTCATGCACCCCCGAACCCTTGCTCGGCATTTCGCTGCACGCAATCGAGGTCGAGGAGCGGTCGTCCACGACCTGTTTCGTCGATGCCATGGCGGTCGTGCGTGACATGCCCCTGCCGATGCGATCGCGGCTGGAGCGGCTGCACGTGATGAACCTCTGGCCCATGGAGCTGGGCGGTCGCCAGCGGAGCGAAAATGCCCCGGAAGGATGGCCCGGCACGGTGCACCCGCTGCTCAAGCAGCATCCCAGGACCGGCGATCCAATCCTCTACGTCAACGCCAATCACAGCGATCGCATCATGGAGCTGCCATCGGAGGAGAGCGAGAGCCTGATACTGGAGATGTTCGAACGGCTGTACGATCCGGCGAATTGCTATGAGCATCGCTGGCGCAATGGCGATCTGGTCGTCTGGGACAACCTGGCGCTGCAGCATTCTCGCAAGAAGGTTCCGCCCGGTGTGCCGCGCACCCTGCAGCGGGTCGAGATCGGCACGGCTGACTACATGGAGCTGATGCCGCCCGCGCTCAAATCAGCCTACGGGATTGGATAGGAGGTCCCGCTTGGAATACCGCAAGCTTGGACATAGCGGCCTGCAGGTCAGTGCCTACGGCCTCGGCGTGATGACCTTCGGCGGCCAGACGCCGGAAGCCGATGCCATGCGTCAGATGGACATGGCCTTCGAGGCAGGGGTCACGCTGTTCGACACGGCGGAGAATTACCCGACGCCGACGGGGCCCGAGACGCAGGGCCGGTCCGAGGAGATCCTCGGCGGCTGGATTGCGGCAAGGGGAATCCGCGACCGCGTGATCGTGGCCACCAAGGTCGCCGGACCGGGCAACCGTGCCGGAGACATGACACACATTCGAGGGGAAAACCGCAAGCTCGACCGCGCCAACATCGTGGCCGCAGTTGATGCCAGTTTGAAGCGGATCGGCACCGATTACATCGATCTTTACCAGGTGCACTGGCCGGAGCGGGCCGTATCCACCCATGGTCGCCAGCGCTTTTCGTTGCTGCGCGACGAGCCCGGGCAGATGGCGATCGAGGAAACCCTGGCCGCGCTGGCCGAGCAGGTCGTCGCGGGCAAGGTTCGCGCCATCGGGGTGTGCAACGAGACGCCCTGGGGCGCAATGCGCTACCTGTTCATGTCCGACCTGATGAACGTGCCGCGCATCGCCTCGATCCAGAACGGATACAGCCTGCTCGACCGGCAGTTCGAAATCGGGCTTGCCGAAGTGGCCACGCGCGAGGGGATCGGACTTATCGGCTATTCGCCTTTGGCGGCGGGGACCTTGACCGGCAAGTATGGCGACAGCCCCGCGCCGATGGCCGGTACCCGCTCGGAGGGCAGCCAGGGCTTCGTCTCGCACATGCTGTCGCCCGCCCGCCGGCAGGCCATTGCCGCCTATGCCGAGCTCGCCCGCTCGCATGGGCTGGAGCCGGCGCACATGGCGCTGGCCTTCGCGGCGGCGCAGCCGTTCATGGCCTCGGTGCTGATGGCGGGCTCATCGACGGAGCAATTACGGGGCAATCTCGGGGCCATCGGCCTCTCCCTGCCCAAGGAAATCACGCAGGCGATCAACGCCATTCACGACAGCCATCCCAACCCAAGGTAGCCCCATGAACTTCGGCCTCAACGACGACCAGCAGATGCTGCGCGACACCTTCGCGCGGTTCCTCGACGACTCTTCCAGCGTGGCCCGTGTGCGCAAGGCGCAGGAGAGCAGCGGCTTCGACCGGGAGCTGTGGCAGGGGCTTGCCGAGCTGGGCACTTTCTCCATGCGGCTCGGCGATACGGCGGGCGGCCTCGGCATGGGCACTCTGGACGCCGCACTGGTGATGGAAGAGGCGGGGCGGACGCTCGCTTCCGGCCCGATAGCAGAGGCGCTGGTGGCGGCGCGGCTGCTCGGAGATCTGGGCGCCGATGCGGGGCTGATCGAGGCGGTGACTTCGGGCGCAAAGGTGGCGACGCTGGCCTTCCGCGATGTGGCGAAGCAGCCGGTGCAATGGCTGGCGGGTGGGGCGCATGCCGATCTGGTCGTGGCGCGGCGCGGCAATGACGTAGTCGCAATCTCGCTCTCCCCCGCCGACCGCAAGGCGGAGGAGAACCTCGCCTCCAACGGCATCGGCGAAGCCGATCTCGGCAAGGCGCACGCCACCGTGCTGGGCTCCGGCCAGGCGGCGCTCGACCTGTTCGCCGGCGGACTGGAGGAGTGGAAGCTGCTCACCGCCGCCGCACTCAACGGCCTGTCGCGCGAGGCGCTGCGGCTGGCCTCGGCCTATGCCTGCGAGCGCATCGCCTTCGGCGTGCCGATCGGCACATTCCAGGGCCTGTCGCACCCGATGGCGAACCTCATCACCGAGGTCGAGGGCGGCCGGTTGTTCACCTGGAAGGTGATCCACGAGATTTCCAGCGGTGATCCCCATGCCGCCGCTCATGTCAGCCTCGCCCTGTGGTGGAACGCCAAGACGGCATCGGCCAGCGGCATCCAGTCGCTGCGCACCTTCGGCGGCTATGGCCTCACTACCGAATACGACATCCACCTCTACAACTTGCGCGCCAAGGCCCTGCCGCTGATCGCGGGCGATACCGGGCGGCTGCTGGATGAAGCGGCGGGCCGGTTCTACCGTGGCGACAAGGTGGCGCTGCCCGATGTCGGCCCCGTCACCATCGATCTCGACCTTGGCGAGGAAGCAGCAGCTCTTGCGGCCGAGATGGACGAGTTCTTCGAAAAGACGCTCACGCCCGAACACAAGGCGCATGCGCACTATTCGTGGGACGGGCACCACCCCGAAGTGCACAAGAAGCTCGCCGATGCGGGCCTGCTGTTTCCCTCCTGGCCCAAGGAAAAGGGCGGGCGCGGCGCTTCGCCCTATGCCAGCCACGCGGCCCACGCGATGTTCGAGAAGCATAACTGGTCGGGCCATGCCATCGGCACCACTCAGATGGTCGCCGCCATCGTCGACCGCTTCGGCGGCGAGGAGCTGCGCCGAGAGGTGTTCGAGCCGATCATGCGCGGCGAGAAGATCTGCAGCCTGGGCTATTCCGAGCCGGGCTCGGGCTCCGACGTCTTCGCTGCCCAGTGCAAGGCGACGCCTGATGGCAACGGCTGGCGGATCGACGGCACCAAGATGTTCACCTCGGGCGCCAATCTTTCCGATTTCATCATCATGCTGTGCCGGACGAACACGGAAGTGGCCAAGCACAAGGGCCTGACCATGTTCATCGTGCCCACAAAGGCGGAAGGCTTCTCGCTGCAGCCGGTCCATACCTTCCAGGACGAGCGGACCAACATCACCTTCTACGACGGGGTGAAGATCCCCGACACCTATCGCATCGGCGAAGTCGACGGCGGCGTGCGCGCCATGGCCGCGGCGCTGGAGCTGGAGCACGGCGGCGGCGGCTATACCCACCACATCATCGCGACCATCGAGGCGGCTGAGGAACTGTGCCGCGAGATCCCGTGCGGCGAGGGCAATCTGATCGACGATCCGCTGGCGCAGCGCCGGCTGACACAGGCCCGGGCCCAGGCTGCGGTTGCCGAAATGATAGGCTTTCGCGCGCTGTGGTCGGCGGAGGAAAGGCTCAACCTGCCGGCGGCGGGGCCGATGTCGAAGGTGTTTTCGACCGAGGCCTTCCTGGCGGTGGGCAGCGACCTGCTCGATCTTACCGCGCCCTTGTCGCTGTCGAAGCGCAAGGGGGCGGCGGAATTCGTCAACCAGAGCTATCGGCATGCCCATGGCACGACGATCTATGCCGGCACCAGCGAGGTGCATCGCAGCATGATCGCCGAAAAGGCGCTCGGCCTGCCGAGGAGCCGAAACTGACATACCTCCCCGTGACGGGGAGGTATTCAGGGGAGCCCCAGAATCCTCCTTGCATTGCCGCCCAGGATCGCCTCGCGCTGAGCGTCATCCAGTCCGGCTTCCTCGACCACATCCAGCGCGGAAATCCGCATCACCCGAGACATCGAATAGCAGTTGCTGCCGAACACCAGCCGCTCCGCACCCACGCGCCGCACCGCCCGTTCCACCCCGCGCGGGCCAATCAGCGAGCTGGTGAGATCGATGGACACATTGGGGCAATCCTCGGCCAGGCCGAGGAGTTGCTCGAGATTTTCCGGGCTGGTCATCGCATCGAGCGCGACGAACTGCATGGCCGGGAACCGTTGCGCCAAGCGCCGCATCCGCCACGGCGCCTCGAAGTCGCCATTGGCATAGCAGTGCGCCATGATGACCATGCCGCAGGCCTGCATGCGCTCGGCAATGCCGAACATCACCGCATGGTCCATCGGCAGGCCCTGCATGCGGTGGTGCCAGGATAGGCCGCGAAAGCCGAGCCGGGCGAGCCGCTCGACCTCGGCATTGTTGGCCTCGCCATGGCGCGGGTCGAGCGTGCCAAAGACAGCGACGAAGCGGTCCGAGAGCTGGCTATAGGCATGCAGGCCGTCGTTGATCGCCCGGATGTCGACAAGGCCATTGGGCGCGCGGTAGGAATGGCCGGGCATAAGGGCGCAGTGGCCGATGCCGAAGGCGTCCATGAACTCGAGGCGGACCTTGCAGTCCTCTACCGGCGGTGCCCAGCCGCCGCTGCTGCCGGGAACGCCGATGAGCGCGCCATAGTGCTGGTGCAAGTCGAACCGCGCGCTCATGCGAACAGCCTTTCCGCATTGCGCGAGAAGATCGCTTCCTTGGCCTCGTCGGGCGCCGATGTCCTTTCGACGATCCCCAGCGTCCGCTCGAACAGGTCGCCTCCGCCGCTACCGAACAGCAGCCGCTCCGCTCCACAGCTCCTCACCATGCCATCGAGGTCCCAGCTCTCGGACAGCAGTGACAGGGTGTAGAATACCCCCTCCGGCCCACCCCGGTTCTCGCGGGCCATCATGATGTTCTCCCAGCTTTCCAAGCCGCCCGTTACCACCAGCGGCACCCCCGGGCACATATTCGCCAGCGCCCAGATCCGCCACAGGCCCTCGTTCACCGAATAGGGCGCGGCGTGGATCAGCGAGACGAGGCCCAGCGAATGGGCATGGCGGCACAGTTCCACCAGCGTGTGGTCGTTGGCGAAGAAACCCTGCGCCCGCGCGCTCCAGACCACGCCGGAAAGGCCGATCGCGGCCATCCGCTCAAGCTCTGCCGCGGCGACGTCGCCATACTTGGGCTCGACCACGCCGCAGGCGCGGGTGCGGGGGCGGGCCTTGACCTCTGCGGCCAGCGCATCATTGATCGCGCGGTTGTCCGTCACGCCATTTGCAAGCGAATAGTAGGTCGGCGGCGTCAGGATCAGGCGCGCCTCGGGCAGGTCCGCAAGGTCGCCCCTCAGGCGCGCGGCGATAGCGGGCGAGTCCACCAGCTCGAACTCGTCCGCCACGCGAACCGCCCGGAAATCGGCATCGGTGAATTCGACCATCCTGTCCCGCCACTTTGCGCTTGAGAGCGCCCTTGTTTCCCGCCAACGTCCGCCAAACGGGCCAACCAGTCAACAGGAGCGCAGAAGGGGAATGTCCGGGGACCTTGCAATCATTCACGGCATTCCACTGGAGGAGGAGCCGGGCCTGGGTTCGCTGACGCTGCCCGGCTTCCTCGCCGAAGTCTGCGAACGCTACGGCCCGCGCGAGGCGCTGGTCCTGTTCGAAGGCCACGCCGCCAGTGCCCGCTGGACCTATGACGAACTGTGGGCGCGCTCGCTGGAAGTGGCGCGCGCGCTGGTCGCCTGTGGGGTGGGCAAGGGCGAATATGTCGGCATCCTGATGACCAACCGGCTCGAATGGGTCTCGGCCATGTTCGGCGTAGCCATGGCTGGGGGCGTCGGCGTGGGTCTGTCCACCTTCTCGACGCCCGAGGAGCTGGAAAAGCTGCTGCAGATGTCGGCCGTCTCGAGCGTGCTGTTCGAGCGCCATGTCGCCGGGAAGGACTTTGCAGTGATTCTGCGCGACCTCGAACCGGCGACCGACATAGCGGCGCCGGGAAAGCTGGTCTCGGCGAAGTTTCCCTATCTGAGGCGCCTGGCCATGGTCGGCGACGGTCCCGTTGGCGGTGCGATTGAAAGCTGGGATGCGTTCCTCGCGCACGGCGCAAGCATCGACGATGGGCTGGTCGAGGCGCGTGCGCAATCGGTCCATCCCTCCGATCCGGCGCTGCTGTTCTTCTCCTCGGGCTCCACCGGCAAGCCCAAGGGCATCCTCAACGCCCACCGCGGCGTGAACATCCAGTCATGGCGCTGGGCGCGCATCTATTGTATCACGCCGGAGGACCACCTGCGCACCTGGGGGCCGAATGGGCTGTTCTGGTCGGGCAATTTCAGCCTGTCGCTGGGCACGACGCTGGCGGTGGGCGGGGCACTGATCCTCCAGCGCACCTTCGATCCGGCCGAGGCGGTGCGCCTGCTCGAGGCGGAGCGGGTGTCGCTACCCTATTGCTGGCCGCACCAGTGGGCCCAGCTCGAGGCGGCGCCGGGATGGGACGAGGCCGACCTTTCCAGCTTCAAGTTCTTCGAGGCGGCGCAGAACCTGCGGCGGGTGCAGAAAAGCATCTCCACCCCCTGGATCGAACCGCATGCCAGCTATGGCTCGACCGAAACCTTCACCATCTCGGCCTGCTACCCGTGCGATTCCCCGGAGGACTTGTGGAAGGGCTGCAACGGCGGGGCCTTGCCGGGCAACACCATCCGCATTGTCGACCCCGAGACCGGCAAGGTGCTGAAGCGCGGCGAGACCGGCGAGATCGCGGTGAAGGGTCCCACGCTGATGCTCGGCTACATCGGCATTCCCAACGACGAGGCGCTCGACGACGAGGGCTTTTACCACGCCGGCGACGGCGGCTTCATCGACGAGCGCGACCGGCTGGTGTTCCAGGGCCGGATCAACGACATCATCAAGACCGGCGGGGCCAACGTCTCGCCGGTGGAGATAGACTGGACGCTGTGCAACTGCCCGGGGGTGAAGGTCTGCAAGACCACCGGCGTGCCGCACGACACCCTGGGCGAAATGGTGGTGAGTTGCGTGGCGCGGGTCGATGGAAGCGAGCTGAGCGAGGCCGAGGTGATCGCCTACCTCAAGGCGCGGCTGGCAGCCTACAAGGTGCCGAGGAAAGTGCTGTTCATCGAGCCGGGCGACCTCGACTTTACCGATACGGCCAAGATCAAGCCGGCGGAGGCAAAGGCCTTTGCGCGGCGAAAGCTGGCGGAAATGGCGGATTAGGGAGAAGAATCATGCTGACAGGAGCCCGCTTCGGCACCCGCGACATCAAGCGCGCGATCGCCTTTTACGACGCCGTCACCGCCGAGCTGGGCGGCTCGCGCGTGATCGACCGGCATGGCATGGCCGGCTATCGCGGCGCTGAGGGCGGGATCTTCATCATCGGCACCCCGCGCGAGGGGGAGGCCTGCGTCGGTAACGGCAGCCAGGTGATGTGGGCCGCGCCCAGCAGGGCAGCGGTCGATGCGGCGCATGCGAAGGCGCTGGAACTCGGCGGCTCGTGCGAAGGCGCGCCGGGGCCGCGAGGGGCGGCGGAGAACGCCATGTACGCGGCCTATTTCCGCGATCCGGATGGCAACAAGATCATGGTGATGCGGCTGGGCGATTAACTCCCCTCCCACTTGCGGGAGGGGAGCTCTTACTCCACCCCGTAAACCAGCAGCACGTTCCCATTGGGCTTCGAGGCAAAGCCATAGCCCGAAGGCACGATCACCGTGCCCTTGTAGGCAATCGGCCCCACCCCGCCGCTGATCGCGCCGCCGTGGGCAGGGATGCCGTTGACCGTGGCGAAGGCCTGCGCCGTCGCCTCTTCGCGCAGCAGCTTGCCGGTGGCCGCGTCGAAGAACCGCAGGTGCCCGTCGTCGGATCCGGCGATGACCATGCCGCCCGTCGCCGCCAGTGCGCCGCCGTAGCCGGGGTGGCACATCAGCGTCGCACAGCTGGTGATCGGCGATGGCTGCTTCCAGACGAAGGCCCCCGTTGCAATGTCGAGCGCATAGATGCCGGGCGAGGCGGGATGATCGGGCGGGCCGAAGTTGAAGTTGTCGGTGATCGGCACGAACAGCGTGCCCCCGTCAGCCGCCATGGCGAAATGGACGCCGCCCGAGGGCGAGCCGCGCCCGACGCGGGTCTTCCAGGCGAGGCGGCCTGTGTCGGGATCGATGGCATAGACCCAGCCCGACTTCTGCCCGGCAAGGACAAATTCGCGCCCGTTCTTGCCCTTGGCGAGCACCGTTCCCGCACCGAAGTCGAAGTCCGGCGCCTGCTCGTTGGGGCAGCTTGCGCTGGTCTTGACCACGCAGGCGACGTTCCATGCATCGCCGGCCAGCGCCTGGTAGTGCCACTTGATCCGCCCGGTCGCGAGGTCGAGCGCCATGATCGCATCGCTCATGTCGGTATCGGGCAGCGAATAGTTGTCGCCGGTCGCGAAGATCAGCTGGTTGCGGCGCGCATCGATCACCGGGCTGTTCCACACGGCCACGCCCGAGGGGCCGACCCAGTCGGAACCGTCCTTCTTCGTGCCGCGCGTGACCGGTTGGCCCACCAGGAAGGTGCGCCACTTCTCGCGCCCGGTCGCGCCGTCCAGCGCGACGATAGAGCCACGGAAGCTGCAGCAGTTGTAGCCCGGGTGGGTGGCGAAGGCCTCTTCGTTCGAGGAAACCGGCACGTAGAGCGTGCCGCGCCAGAGCGTCGGGGTACCGGTGATAATCGTCGCCGGGTGAGCATCGGCTTTGATCTTCCAGGCCTGCGCGCCGGTCAGCAGGTCGACGGCATAGACGTTGCCTGAAACGTCGCCGAAATGGACCAGCGGCCTGGCGCTCGCATCGCCCGCGCGCCAGGGCGAGACGACGATGCCGGTGCGCACTTCGGACGAGGCGGGGAAGGCCCACCGCACGCAGCCTGTGGCGCGGTCGAGCGCATAGACCGAGCCATTGTGGTTGCCGACCAGCACTGCCCCGCCGGCCAGCGCCGGGCGCGAGCGCATGCGCGTGCTGTTGGGGGCGCCGAAGGCCCACTTCAGCCTCAGCCTGCCGACATTGCTCTTGTCGATGCCGGAAGTGGCGGTGGGGATGGCATGGGTGCCGGCGGGATCGAGGCCCCAGCCGGTGAAGACCGGCGGCTCGCGAAGGTCGAACTGCGCGGCGGCGCCGGTGCACTTGTTCAGCGCGCCCTCCGCCGTTGAAGCCCCGAACTTGCGGCCGGAAAGGTATTCGGCGACCTGGACCTTCTGCTCGGCCGAAAGCGCGGAACCCTGCGGCTTCATCGCTCCTTCCGTGAGGGCGTGGTGGATGGCTTCGGGGGTCATGTCGCCAAGGTTGCCGCGCTGCGGCGCGCGACCCACGCCGGCATCGTGGCAGGCCGCGCAATTGGCGCGATAGAGCTGCGCACCCGCGGTCTTCTCCGCCGCCGGATCGCGGCCTGTCCAGTCCTTGACCGGCTCAGTCGTGGCATGAGCCGCGCCCCAGGCGAGCAGCGCGCCCGCAAGCGCGACGCCGGCGGCGCGGATCGAACCGAACAGTTTCATCAAGTCTCTCCCCGAAGTCGGCGCTTATTCGCCCGCTTTGAATTCCAAATGCAAGTCCGAGAGCATGCGGAACACGTAGGTCGGCACATATCTGAAGCGGCGGGCATCAGGGGCCCCGTGCTCCGCTTGGTTGAGCGAGATGTCGGAAAAACGCTTGAGCAGCAGCTCCAGGCTGATCCGCGTTTCCGCACGGGCCAGCGCGGCACCCGGGCAGGTATGCGCGCCGCGCCCGAAGGCGAGGTGCTCCTGCGCCCGTTCCCGCCCCATGCGGAACTCGGCCGGATTGTCGTAGCGGCGCGGATCGCGGTTCATCGCGGCGATGACGAGGGCGACGTTGGTTCCGACCGGGATGTCCACCCCTGCCAGCGTCACCGGCTTCTTGACGAGGCGATAGCTCGATTTCACCGGCCCGCCCTGGCGCAGCACTTCCTCGATGAAGCCGGGGATCAGCGAGGGATCGGCGCGCAGGAGGGATTGCAGCGCCTTGTCCTCCGCCAGCCGCCGCAGCGAGGCGCTCAGCAGCGTGGCGGTGGTATCCTGCCCCGCGCCGAACAACAGGGTGGCGAGGCGCACGACTTCCCAGGTTTCGGGCAGGGTCCCGTCGGGATAGGCGGCATTGGCGAGCTCACTCATGATGTCGCCGCTGGGCGCCCGCTTGCGCTCCTCGATGTAGGCGGTGAACATCGCCTGGCGGGCGTCCATCGGATTGACCAGCCCGGCCCCGTCCGAGCCTACCTGCGAGACGGGCCCGGCAAGCATGGCCCGGAAGGCGGGGCGGTCTTCCGCCGGAACGCCCAGCAGGTCGGCGATGACCAGGGTGGCGAAGGGTTTCGAATAGTCGCTGACAAACTCGCACTGGCCCTTGGCGTCGATCTCGTCGATCAGTCCGCTGGCGCAGGCGGCGATGGCGGTTTCCAGTTCCTTCAGCCGCCGTGGCGTGAACAGCCGCATGCACATGGAGCGAACTTCGGTGTGGTGCGGCGGGTCGAGCGTCAGCATGTCGAGCCCGAAGGGCATGGCGGGCCGGTGCTCGGCGATCTGCGTCGTGATGTCCTCGCCCCCGGGCGTGAAGGGCAGCGGCGGCAGGGGGCCGGTGACGGCAGTGACGGCCGAGAAGTGATCGGTGTCGCGATAGACCGCGAGGCCTTCCTCATAGCCGAGCACGGCAACGGCGTTGTGGGCGGGAAAGGGCGTTACTGGGCCCTTCGCGCGCATGGCTTCGAAATAGGGATAGGGATCGTCGACCAGCGAGCGATCCATGAAATAGTCGGCCTCGGTCAGTTCCGTCATCGTCCCCTCCGCCTCTGGCGGCACGCCGCCGGGCTTCAGCCAACTAGAGGTCAGCCTTCAGACGATCAACATTTACTCGACACAACTGTCTAAAAAGTGGGAATTGCCGCTACTGCGGCGCCACCACCATGCCCGGCTTGCGCCCGGTCAGCTCGCCGTCGAGCACGATGGGCTGGCCGTTGACGATAGTGGCATAGACGCCCTTGCCGAATGCCTTGTAGCGCCCGACGCCGCCCGGCAGGTCGTGGACGAACTCCTTGCGGGTGGGGGCGATCTCCTCTTCGTCGAAGATCATCATGTCGGCCCATGCTCCGGGGCGCAGCACGCCACGGTCGGCAAAGCCGAGCAGCGCGGCGGGAACCTGGGTGATGGCGCGCACGCCTTCCTCCAGCGTCCACATGCCTTCCTGGCGCACCCAGCGCTGGAGGAAGTAGGAGCTCCAGTCGGCCTGGTCGTCCTTGGCAAGGTGCGCGCCGCCATCGGAAGTGCCGAGGATCATGCGCGGGTCACGCTGGCTCTTGCGCAGGGCGCCGGCCCATTCCGGCCCGTCCATCCGCCAGCGCAGCCTGGTGGCGAAGTCGTCGGCCAGCGCGAGGTCCAGCGCGAAATCGCCCGGCGCCATCTGCCGCTCCGCCCCCAGCTCGGCGATGCTTTTGCCCTGGTGCTCATCCCAGGACATCGTCGGTGAGGCCTCGATGAACACCTGGTCCCACTGCGGCGGGGTGAGGGTCGTGCCCTTGGCCGGGTCCTTGTTCGAATTCTCGATGCCGTAGCGCAACTCCTCGCGCGCCTTGGGATCCTTGAGCAGGGCCCGGCGCTCCTCGATGGGGAGGCGCGTCATCGCATGCCAGCCGAAGGCGCCGCGCCAGTGATGGTTGGTTTCGTCGAAAGTAACCGGCCGGTCGAATGGCTTCATGCCCAGCATCGAATAGAATGGCGCGCCCTCGGCTTGCCCCTTGTCGAGCGAAATCACCGCGTCGTCCCAGCCTGTGCCGGGCACATCGACCTTGCTGCGCGCGCCGAGGCCCTGGATGATCACCGGGAGCCCCGAGCGACGGCCGATCTCGATGATGAATTCGTGGTCTTCCGCAGTCAGCCCTCGCGTGGTGCCGAGCGGCAGGAAGCAGATCGAGCCGGCGCCGAATTTCCCGGCTTCCTCGGCGAGGGTCAGCACCTCCTCGTCGCTGGCGAAGCGCGAGGGGACCGGGCGGTTGTCGAGATCGTTGTGGGTGGGCGAAAGCGAGGTGGAGAGGCCCGCCGCGCCCGCCTCCATCGCCTCGCGCACGATTCGGCGCATCTCGTCCAGCTCGGCCGGGGTCGCCTCGCGTTCGCTCGCCGCCTCGTCCATCACCCAGCGCCGCACGTTGGAATGGCCGACGTAGCAGGCGAAGTTGATGCCGAGGTTGCCCTTCAGGAAGGCCATGAATTCGGGGAAGGTCTCGAACCGGTCCCAGCGCACGCCGCCAAGGGCAATCGGGTCCATGTCTTCCACCCGAGCGAAGACACCCTTCATGAACTCCTGGTCGGCCTTGCGCACCGGCGCTGCCGAAAAGCCGCAGTTGCCCGCCAGCACGGTGGTGACGCCGTGGTAGCAGCTCATGGTCGCATAGGGATCGAAGGTGATCTGCGGATCGTAGTGCGTGTGGGCATCGACGATGCCGGGGGCGACGATGCGGCCCTTCGCGTCGATCTCTTCCCGTGCCGAGGCGCCGTCGAGCCGGGCAAGCCGGGCGATCCTGCCGTCCTTCACCCCGACATCCACCCTGCGGCGCGGCAGGCCGGTGCCATCGACGACGTAGCCGTTGCGGACGATCAGGTCGTATTCCATCGTTCTCTCCCTCGGCCTTGGCGCCGCTTGTTCTGGTTCGAATGTAGCCCGGTATGGGAAGATGGCGATAGCCTTTCATCCAGCCGCGCCGCCCATCCCTCCAAGCCGGGAAATTGTGCTTGATCTGCCGCCGCCAGCCGCGATGATCGATGCCATGGAACTGTTCGACGCCGACGCCCACGTCAATCCCGCCCCCACCTTCTGGGATGACTACCTGCCAAGGAAGTTCGCAGGCCGGGGCCCGAAGTGGGAGCCGGGAGGACCGGACGACGCCCACGACTGGCTGGTGTTCGAGGGCACGAGAAAGCCGCTTAACCTGCAATCGGCCACCTCCGGCCAGGGCAAGGAGTTCCGCCCCACCGGCAAGCAGGAACTGCTGCGCCCCGGCAACTGGGAGCCTGCCGCGCGCCTTGCCGACATGGACCAGGATGGGGTCCACGCGGCGGTGCTCTATGGCGGCGGCCCGCTGGGAACGGCGGACAACGAGCTCTATCTCGCCAGTTTCGATGCCTACAACCACTGGCTGGCCGACTTCTGCGCTTATGCGCCCGACCGGCTCATCGGCGCGGCCTACCTGCCGATGCAGGACATCGATCACGCCATTGGCATGGTCAAGGACGCGGCCTCGCGGGGCCTGAAGGCGATCAACATTCCCGCCTTCCCGCAGAGCAGCGCCATCACCCAGGGCGGTTTCGGCGCACAGGTGCTGGCACTGACGGGCGATCCCGACGGGCCCCTGCAATACGACGATCCGGCGTTCGATCCCTTCTGGAAGGCCTGCTGCGACCACAACCTTGCCGTCACCATCCACCTCGGCGCCCGCATGGCGCGGCCGGGGCAGTTCAAGTTCCTGCCCAACATGGTGATGAGCAAGCTGTGCATGGCCGAACCCATCTCGATCCTCGTCTTCGGCGGGGTATTCGATCGTTTCCCGGACCTGCGCTACGGCGCGATCGAAAGCGGGGCGGGCTGGCTCGCCTTCGTCGCCGAATACATGGACAACATCTACGACAGCCAGCGGCACTGGCTGAAGCTCGACCTCAAGCTGAAGCCCAGCGAATATTTCGACCGCAACATCTATGCCTCCTTCATCCGCGATCCGGTCGGCATCCGGAACCGGAACCTGAAGGGCGGGCGCAACATCATGTGGTCGACCGACTATCCGCACTCGGAAACAACCTGGCCGGAATCGCGCAAGGTGATGGACTGGCAGTTCGAGGGCGTGAGCGAAGAGGAAATGCGGCCCATCGTGCGCGACAATGCGCGGCGGTTCTACGGGCTCGATTGATTCGATCCTCCCCTTGAGGGGGAGGATATAAGTTGAGGGAGAGAACGGGAATGTCACTGGAAGCCGAAACCGCCGAAGTCCTGCGCGCCGAGAAGAGCAGCGGGCCGGGCATGGTCATCACCCGCGGCAAGGACGCCGTGCCGCACACGGGCCGCAAGCAGCGCGGCGCGGACGATCCGGGCTTCGAGCTGCACCCCGCCATCCTTCGCGGCATGCAGCAGATGCGCGAGACGGGCGATGTCGGCGGGGCGCAGGCGCTGACTCTGTTTTCCGGGCCGACGATGCATGTCAGCTATGTCTGGTTCAAGAGTGGCTACCCGCTGCCGATCCACAGCCACGATGTCGATTGCTTCTATCAGGTGATCGCCGGCTCTATGCGGCTGGGGACCGAGGTGCTGGGCAAGGGCGACGGCGTCTTCATCCCGGGCGGAGTGCCCTACACGGTAACGCCGGGCGACGAGGGCGTCGAATTCTTCGAATTCCGCTCCGGGCCGGATTACGATACCCACTATCGCGCCAAGACCGACACCTATTGGGACCGGGTGGCCGAGGTTCGCCAGCAGCGAAAGGGCATCTGGGCGCAGGAAAAGGCGCCATACGGCTTGCTGACGCCGGAGGGTTAGGCTGGCTCCGGCTCGCGCTGCTTCTCGGCCGCCACCGGCGCCGTTACGCTGCCGCTGCGGTCGAGTTTGCCCCAGCCGACGCGCGGGCCGTGGATCGCGGAGACCACCGCCTTGAACACCACACCGTACATCAGCTGGCGATAAACGAACCGCTGCGCCACAAGCAGGAATGCCGGATAGTGCTTCGCGCGCGGCTCGAGCCGGAAGGCGATCCAGCCGCAGGCGATGTCGATGGTGGTGAAGGCCAGCCAGAACAGGGCCATGGTGCCGACATCGCCCTGGGTCTGCACCCAGCCGTGCGACATGACGCGGAACACTGTGCCCAGGATGCTCACGACCAGCGCTAGGTCGATCAGGGGCGAGATCATGGCGAAGCCGATCTGGAACAGCCAGGCCTGCGGAATGCCGATCAGGGCAAGGCCGCGCGGCTTGCGCTCCTTCAGGATGGCGCGGTGCTTCCACAGGCACTGCAGCGTGCCGAAGGCCCAGCGATAGCGCTGCTTGGCGAGCGCGCGGAACGTCTCGGGCGCTTCGGTCCAGGCGACGGCGTCGGCGTCGTAGGTCACCTTCCAGCCCTTGCGCTGGATGGCGATTGTCAGGTCCTGGTCCTCGGCGAGGGTGTCCTCGGGATAGAAGCCGACACTTTCGAGGGCCGAACGCCGCCATGCGCCCACCGCGCCCGGAACCACGGTCATGGCGTCGAAGCGCGCAAGTGCCCGGCGCTCGAGGTTCTGCGCCGTGACATATTCGATCGCCTGCCAGCGGGTGACAAGGTTGATCCGGTTGCCGACCATGGCGTTGCCGGCGACGGCACCGATCCCGGGATCGTCGAACCAGCGGGCCAGGCGAGCGATGGTTTCCGGCTCGAACTGGGTATCGGCGTCGAGCGCAATGATGATCTCGCCCTTCGCCAGCGCCATGGCGCGGTTGAGCGCGCTGGCCTTGCCGCCGTTCTCCATGGTGAGGAGGCGCACTCGCGGATCCTCGCCGAAGGCGCGGGCGACGATGGCGCTGGTCTCGTCCTTCGACCCGTCGTCGGCGACGATGACTTCGAGTTTCACCTCGGTGCTCTCCAGCACCCGCGCCACCGAAGCCTCGATCACCCGCGCTTCGTTGTAGGCCGGGATGATGACCGAGACGAAGCGTTCCGGATCGATCGGGGGCGGAGTCCGGCCGCGCTCGCGCTTCGCATTGTGCCGGGCCAGGATCGCAAGAATCACGGCGCGGGCGATGCCGAGAACGATAGCGGCAAGGAAGATCCAGCCGAGCCCGTATTCGATGGCCGCAAGCGCCAGGAAGATCGCCACGTCGGCGCGCACCGCCGCAAGGTCGCTGCCGGAAATGGTTGGCATGGTCTGAACCGGCGCGAGCCCCGCGAGCTGCCCGACCGGCACGATCTCGTAGCCGCGCTCCCGCAGGCCATCGATGATCGCGGGAAGCGCAGCGACGGTCTGCGAACGGTCGCCGCCGCCGTCGTGCAGCAGGACGATGTTTTCTGAGCGATCGGGATTGGGGTCGGCCAGCTGCCGGAATGTCTGCTGGACGATCTGGTCTGCCCCCGGCCGCTTCCAGTCGCCTGGATCGATGTGCAGGCCGACGTTGATGTAGCCGTGCTCCTGGGCGGTGAGCGCGGGGTAGAGCTCGTCGCTGGTGGTCGGTTCCGCGTCGCCGAAATAGGGCGCGCGGAACAGCCGCATCGAGTGCCCGGTATAGGCCTCGACCAGCCTGCGCGTGGTGTTGAGCTCCAGCCGGATCGTCTCCGGCGCGTCGTTGCTCAGGTTCGGGTGGGTGAAGCTGTGGTTGCCCAGTTCCGATCCCTCACTGACCACGCGGTTGAGCAGGCCGGGGTGCATCATCGCGTTTTCGCCGACCACGAAGAAGGCCGCCGGGGCATGCTTTGCCTTGAGGATGTCGAGGATCTTCGGGGTCCAGGTCTCATCGGGGCCATCGTCGAAGGTCAGGGCGACCTGCTTCGCCTGCGCACCTGTCCGGCGCACGACGAAGGGCGTCGGCAATTGGGTGAAGCTCTCGCCGGTGATCAGGCCGTCGTCGGCGAATTTCACGTCACGGTGCCCGGAAACCGGGACATCGTCGATATGCAGGATTTCGCCGCTGCCCTGCACATCGACATTGCCCAGCGAGCGCAGGTTGGAAAGGTCGGGGCGCTTGCCCGTCTCGAAGGCCGCCAGCGCGCGCCACAGCGAGTGATCCTCCGAACCCAGCCGCCAGATCGCCACGCCCGCGACATTGGCGATGTCGGCAGCGCGCAGCTGGTTCCAGTTGCTGGCGGCGTCGAGCATCCAGACGTGGTGGAGCGTGCCGTTCTCCTCGTAATCGAAAGTGGCGTTGCCGCTGTCGGGATCGAAGCGGATCGGCGCCTGGCTGTCATGTGCGATCAGCCAGGCTTCCTCGATGGTGACGGCATTGGCGGTCTTGCCCTCGGCCCAGTCGTTGCCATAGGCGCCCAGTGCGACGATCGTCTTGTCGCGGCCGATCTCGCGCACCGCCCGGTCCATGCGCGAGACGAACCAGTCCTGGCTGGCGATCGAGCCGGGCGTGCCGTTGGCATAGTGCTCGTCATAATCCATGACGAACAGCTTGTCGGCATGGCGGGCGAAGGCCTTGAGGTTCCAGTCCGGGTTGTCGGCCGGAACCGCGAGGGTGACCAGCAGGTGGTCCTTCGAAAGCTTCGCATGGGCTTCGGCGATGAAGCGCTCGTAGTTCGGCAGGGCGTCGGGCGGCAGGTTCTCGAAGTCGAAGGCGATCCCCACGCCGTGCTTGGCGCGGACCAGCGCTTCGGCATCGGCGATCAGCCTAGCGCGGACCGCCGGGTCGGCGAACAGGGAAACGGTATTGGCGACGTCCCAATTGCCGTCGAGCGTGTTCTGTACCATCGGCAGTACCTTGGGCGTATCCGGGTTGCGCGCCATGAGCGCGTCGAACGCCGGATCGGGCGTGACGACCAGCCTGTGGCCCGGCCCCAGCACCGAGCCGAGCGCCGGCACCACCCAGTCCAGTTCGCCGGCATGGGCGCGCAGCGAGACCTTGCTGGCATCGTCCCAAGGCACGTAGAAGCCGACCCGCAGCTGGCGGCCGTCAGGCGCGCGCGACGGGCTGGGCAGCCACTTGCCAATCCGGGCCACGACCGACTTTTTCGGCTTGAACGGCACCGCCTGGTATCCCGAGCCCTGTCCCAAGTGCAAAGGCCCCGGTACCGGCACATCGACGATGGTATAGACGAAGATGCCGATGGCGATCGCGATGAAGAGGCCCAGCGCCCAGCGCACGCGGCTCGACCATCGTTTGCGCCCGCCCGAAGCGTCATAGAAAACAGGTCTCGCCATTAACGGCGGCCTATTGTGTCGTTCAGGCTGCATCAAGCGTGAACAGACCCGCGGATTCAGGGGTTTATTGTCGCCAATTGTATTGAAACACGCGGAAAACCGACTTGTTCATGTGGCCGCAAGCCCTCGGGCGCATCAGGGCCGCGGGCACTATCAGCAACACTAGCGAGTCCGGCCGTTTCATGCGTTCGAAGATTGCCGCGGTCCTTCTGGCGCTCGTGTCGGGCGCTGCACTGCTGGTCTATGGGCGCGCCGGCTGGTTCGGCGGTTCCGCCTTCGTGACCGCGCCGGTCGGCCCGGCGCGGACGGGCGAGGTTCCCGCAGTGGTCCTCTCGGGCGACATGGGCTTCGACTTCGGGCTTAGCGGCAGCGTGGTCAGCCGGCTGCAACGCGATGGCGTACCGGTCGTGGCGGTCAATTCGCTGGCCTATTGGTCGATTCGCCGCACGCCGGAAGAGGCTTCCGCGCTGCTTTCCGAAGCCATCCGGCGCGCGCTGGCAAGGTCCACCGGCGGCAAGGTCGACCTGATCGGCCAGTCGTTCGGCGCCGACATGCTGCATTCCGGCCTCGCCGGGCTTGCCACGGACTTGCGCTCGCACGTGCGCTCGGTGGTACTGGTGGTGCCGGGCGACACGGTGATCCACCAAGCTTCGCCCGCGGAACTGCTGAATCTTGTCTCCGGCGACGGCCCTGCGCTGGAGACCGCGAACAAGCTCGACTGGGCGCCGGTCACCTGCATTCGCGGCGCGGAAGAGACGGACAGCCTCTGCCCGCTCCTGCATATGCCGAATGTGCGCGAGGTCGTGCTGCCAGGCGGCCATCTCCTGCGTTTCGATGCCGACAGGCTCTACCTCGCCGTTCGCGAAGGCATGGCGCCTGCCAAGCCGATACCCGCCTTCGCAATCAACCAGAGCTCGAACCAGGGAAAAGCGCCTTGATGATACGGATTTCGTCCATTCTCGCCATGCTTGCCTCGCTGATGCTTGCCGCGGCCGCCTCCGCCGAGCCCTCCGCGCCGGCCGGCCAGGTGATCGGCACCTGGAAGAACCCCAAGAGCACCGTCGTCGTGCGCACCGAGAGCTGCGGTGCCAGCCTGTGCGGAACTGTCGTCTGGGCCGCGCAGGAAGCGATCGCCGATGCCCGCGACGGCGGCGAAGAGCATCTCATTGGAAAGCAGCTCCTGCAGGATTACCGGCTGGACAGTCCCGGGCACTGGACCGGCAGCGTCTATGTCCCGAACATGGGCCACAGCTTCTATTCCACCATCGTCCAGAAGGGGCCCGACCGGCTGGTCATCGCCGGCTGCATCCTGCACGGTTTGATCTGCCGCCACCAGGAGTGGTCGAGGGTATGAACCTGGCGCGGCCATCGGCGACCCCGCGCGAGGCATGGCGCACATGGCTGCCGCTGGCCGGGGTCCTGCTCATATCCCTGGTGGCCTTGCTGGCCATGCGCCACTTGCTGGGCGATGTACGCCCCCGCGCAGTCAGGGCGGCATTCCACCAGTTGTCCTGGGGGCAACTGGCCGCCGCGCTGGGGCTTACGGCGCTCAGCTACCTGTTCCTGACGCTCTATGACCACCTGGCGCTGCGCACCATCGGCAAGAAGCTGCCCTGGCGGGTGTCGGCGCTTGCCTCGTTCACCAGCTATACCCTCAGCCACAATCTCGGCTTTGCCCTGATCACCGGCGGGACCGCGCGGTTCCGCGTCTACCGGGCGGCAGGCCTCGGCGTGGGGGAAGTCGGTAGCGTCATTGCCCTTGCCAGCCTCACCTTCTGGTACGGCATCCTCCTGATCGGCGGACTTGGACTGATGATCCGCCCCGAGCATGTCGAGATCGCCGGCCACGTGATGCCCCGTAGCTGGCAGGTGCTTACCGGAGCCTGCGCGATCGGCCTGCTGACAGTGCCATTGGTCATGTGGACGGCGGGGGTGCGCCAGGTCGAATTCGCCGGCTGGTCGACGCCGCTGCCGGATATCCGCCACGGTCTCGCGATGATCGCTACCGGCGCGCTCGATCTGGCCGCCGCCAGCGCCGCCCTCTTCGTGCTGCTGCCGCATGCGGACCCGGCCCAGTTCGAGGCGCTCTACTTCGGCTACGCGCTGGCGGCGGTGGCGGCCATGATCAGCCACGTGCCGGGCGGCATCGGCGTGTTCGAGGCGGTGGTCCTCGCGACGGTTCCGGGCGACAAGGTGCAGACCCTTGCCGCGCTGCTGGCCTACCGGGCGATCTATTATCTGATCCCGCTGGCCCTTGCCCTTGCCATGCTGGCAGCGAACGAGACGCGGCGCTGGCATGCGCCAGTCTCGCGGGTGCTGCGCGGTGGCGGCTCGCTGGCCATAGAACTGGCCCCCATGGTGATGAGCGCGCTGACATTCACTGGCGGCGCGATCCTGCTGGTATCGGGCGCGCTCCCTGCCGTTCCGGCGCGGCTCCACTTCCTGCACGACGTCCTGCCGCTGCCTTTCACGGAGGCATCGCACATCGCGGCCAGCCTTTCCGGCACCATGCTCCTGTTCCTCGCGCCCGGGCTGTGGCGGCGGCTCGACGGGGCCTACCATGCGACGCGCCTGTTTCTGCTGGCCGGCATGATGTTCTCGCTGGTCAAGGGGCTCGACTACGAGGAGGCCCTGGCCCTCGGCATCATAGCGGCCGGCCTGCACTGGAGCCGTTCCGCCTTCTACCGCAAGACGGCCCTGCTCGCCGAGCCCCTCTCGCCCCCCTGGCTGACGGCGGCGGCGGTGGCGATCGTCTGTTCGGTTTTCGTCGGCGAGTTCGCCTACAAGCACGTCGCCTACCAGAATGCGCTGTGGTGGGAGTTTTCCCGCCATGGCGACGCGGCGCGGTTCCTGCGGGCGAGTTTCGCGGTGGCGGTCGCGGTGGTGGGCCTGGCGGTCTGGCACCTGTTTTCCGCCCCAGCTCGGGCAAGCCGCATCGATCCGCACATCTCGCCCGAGGTCTTCGCCCGCGCGCTGGGCTTTTCCGGCAAGACCGACAGCTTCCTCGCCCTCACCGGCGACAAGCAGTTCCTCGTCGCGCCGGAAGGCGATGCCTTCGTCATGTACCGGGTGAGCGGCGGCAACTGGATCGTCATGGGCGATCCGGTGGGCAACCCGGCGCGCTGGAGCGATCTCCTGTGGACCCTGCGGCAACGCGCGGATGCCCACCAGGGCCGGCTGATGCTCTACCAGATTTCCGCCGCGAGCTTGCCGATCATGGTCGAAATGGGGCTCGACATCGTCAAGTACGGCGAGGAGGCGCGGGTCCAGCTCTCCCGGTTCAGCACAGAGGGCAAGTCGGGCAAGGACCTGCGCCACGCCGTGCGCCGCGCGGAGGCGTCGGGTGCGTCGTTCGAGATCGTTGCGGCGCGCGAAGTACCGGTTTACATGCAGGAGCTGCGCGCCGTTTCGGACGAATGGCTGGCGGACAAGGGGGCGAAGGAGAAGGCCTTCAGCCTCGGCCGCTTCGATCCGGACTATCTGGCGCGCTTCGATTGCGCGGTGGTCAGGATGGGAGGGCGCATTGTCGCCTTCGCCAATGTGCTGGCAACGCCCGACCGGCAGGAGCTTTCGGTCGACCTCATGCGCCATGTCCGCGAGGTGCCCTACGGGGTGATGGACTACCTCTTCGTCCGCCTCATGGAATGGGGGCGGGAGCAGAAGTACCAGTGGTTCTCGCTCGGCCTCGCGCCGCTGGCGGGCATCGAGGGGAGGCGGCTGGCCCCGCTCTGGGCCCGGGTCGGCGCCTTCATGTTCCGCCACGGCGAGGCCTTCTACGGCTTCTACGGCCTGCGCCGTTACAAGGCCAAGTTCACGACGCACTGGGAGCCGCGCTACATCGCCGCCAGCAAAGGGCTGGGTCTTGCGCGGGGACTGGCGGCGGTTCTCCGGCTGGTTTCTCACCCCGGCCGGGACCGCCGGGATCCTCGCGGACAGCTGGGTGCCGGCTAGGCCTTGCTGCACTGCGGCAGTTTCGGCTTGCGGTCTTGCCCCAATTGGGCGCAACGTGCGCGCTAACTTTTCTCTGGTTCGCGAGACTGTAACCCATGCAATTCACCGCTGATCGCCTGCTGTTGTTCGGGGCAACCGGCGATCTTGCCCAGCGTATGCTGCTCCCCTCGCTCTGCGCGCTCGACGCCGACCGGCTGGTCGCGGCGGACCTGCGGATCGTCGGCGCGGCGCGCTCGCCGCTGGATGACGCGGGTTATCGCCAGTTCGCCGGGGAGGCGCTGGAGAAGTACCTTCCGGATCATCGCAAGCCGGCCATCCCGGCCTTCCTCGAGCGGCTGAGCTACCAGCCGCTCGATGCCACCGATCTCGGCAGCTACGCCGCCCTTGCCGACAAAGTCGGTCAGGATGGCAATGGTCTCGCCATCTTCCTGTCGACCGCGCCCAGCCTGTTCGAGCCGACGATTGCCGGCCTCGCAGCCCATGGCCTCGCATCCGAGCGCGTGCGCATCGGCCTCGAAAAGCCGCTCGGCAGCGACCTCGAAACCAGCCGCCAGATCAACGATGCCGTCGCCCGGGCCTTCCCCGAGGACCGCATCTTCCGCATCGACCATTACCTTGGCAAGGAGACGGTGCAGAACCTGCTCGCCATGCGCTTTGCCAACCTGCTGTTCGAGCCGCTGTGGAACGCCGCGCATATCGAGCACGTGCAGATCACCGTGGCCGAGACCGTGGGGCTGGAGGGCCGCGTCGGTTTCTACGACGATGCCGGCGCGCTGCGCGACATGGTTGCCAACCACATGCTGCAGTTGCTGGCGCTGGTCGCCATGGAACCGCCAGTCCTCTACGAGGCGACGGCGGTGCGGGACGAGAAGGTCAAGGTCCTGCGCTCCTTGCGCTTCGTCGGCCCGGAAGAGACGGTGACCGGCCAGTATCAGGCCGGCGCCATCAATGGCCAGGCGGTGCCGGGCTATGCGGAGGAACTGGGCAAGCCCTCCACCACCGAGACTTTCGTCGCGATCAAGGCACATATTGACAACTGGCGCTGGAAGGGCGTGCCTTTTTACCTGCGCACCGGCAAGCGCCTGCCCGAGCGGACGACGGAGATCATCGTCCAGTTCCGCCGGGTGCCGCATTCGATCTTCGCGGGGCAAGGCGCGCGCACCGAGCCCAACCGGCTGGTCATCGGCATCCAGCCGGAAGAGAACATCACGCTTTCGCTGATGGCCAAGGTTCCGGGGCTCGACCGCCAGGGTGTGCGCCTGCGGCCGGTGCCGCTCCACATCGACATGTCCGATGCCTTTGCCGGCCCGGTCAAGCGCATTGCTTACGAGCGGCTGCTGCTTGACCTGATCGAGGGCGACCAGACCCTGTTCGTCCGGCGCGACGAGGTTGAGGCGCAGTGGGACTGGATCGACGCGATCCGGGCGAGCTGGAAGGAACATGGGCTGGAGCCCAAACTTTATACAGCCGGTAGCTGGGGCCCCTCGGCGGCGATTGCGCTGGCCGAACGAGATGGCGTTACATGGCATGAATGACCTGAACCCCACAATTGCCCGCGTCACCGAGCGGATCGTCGAAAAGTCGCGTGCCAGCCGCCGGCGCTACCTCGATATGGTCCGGCGCGAGGGCGAGCGGCATGGTAACCGGAGCTTTCTTTCCTGCTCGAACCTTGCCCATGGCTTTGCGGCGGCGGAGCAGGACAAGGCCAGCATCGCCGGGCGTGGGCCCAATATCGGCCTGGTCACTGCCTACAACGATATGCTCTCCGCCCATCAGCCCTATGGCCGCTATCCGGAGCGGATGAAGCTCTATGCTCGCGAGGTCGGGGCCACCTGCCAGGTGGCGGGCGGGGTCGCCGCGATGTGCGACGGTGTAACGCAAGGGCAGGCCGGGATGGAACTGTCGCTGTTCAGCCGCGATGCCATCGCGCTGTCCACGGCCGTCGCACTCAGCCACGCCATGTTCGACGGTGTCGCGCTGCTGGGTATCTGCGACAAGATCGTGCCTGGCCTGCTGATCGGCGCGCTGCGTTTCGGGCACTTGCCGGTGGTCTTCGTGCCCAGTGGCCCTATGGCCACAGGCATCGGCAACCGCGAAAAGCAGAAGGTCCGCCAACTCTATGCCGAGGGCAAGGCCAGCCGCGAGGACCTGCTGGCGAGCGAGAGCGCGAGCTACCATTCGCCCGGCACCTGCACCTTCTATGGCACGGCCAATTCCAACCAGATGATGATGGAGCTGATGGGGCTTCACGTGCCCGGGGCGGCCTTCGTTTCGCCGGAAACGCCGCTGCGCAACGCCCTGACGCGCTCCGCGGTGCATCGCCTGGCGAAGATCGGCGCGGGCGGGAACGACCACCGGCCACTGGCCGAGGTGGTGGACGAGAAGGCGCTGGTCAATGCCTGCGTCGGCCTGCTGGCGACGGGGGGGTCGACCAACCACGCGATCCACTTGCCGGCCATGGCGCGTGCAGCGGGGGTGCTGATCGATTGGCAAGACCTCGACGAACTGTCGGCCGCGGTGCCGCTGATCGCCCGGGTCTATCCCAATGGCGATGGCGACGTGAATGCCTTCCACGCGGCGGGCGGAATGGGCTTCGTCGTACGCGAATTGCTGGGCGCAGGGCTGATTCATGGCGACGTGCTGACCGTGGCCGAAGGGGGCATGGCCGCCTATGCCGAGGAGCCCTGGCTCGATGGCGATGCGCTGAAATGGCGACCCGCCCCCGAAACAAGCGGCGATCCGGCCATGCTTGCCCCCGTATCCTCGCCCTTCCTCCCCGATGGCGGCATGCGGCTGGTCCAGGGCAACCTTGGCCGTGCCACCTTCAAGACCAGCGCGGTCGACAGTTCCCGCTGGACCGTCGAGGCGCACTGCCGGGTGTTCGAGACGCAGGAAGCTGTCGTTTCCGCTTTCAAGGCGGGCGAACTCGATCGTGACGTCGTGGTGGTGGTCCGCTTCCAGGGTCCGCGCGCCAATGGCATGCCGGAATTGCACAAGCTGACCCCACCTCTCGGCGTGCTGCAGGATCGCGGCTACCAGGTTGCACTCGTCACCGACGGGCGCATGTCCGGCGCTTCCGGCAAGGTGCCCGCGGCGATCCACGTCACGCCGGAAGCACTGGGCGGCAGCCCGCTGGCCTTGCTGCGCGATGGCGATGTCGTGCGCCTCTGCGCCCGCGATGGCCTGCTGGAAACCACGGCGGACCTCTCCTCGCGCCAGCCCGCCCAGCCAGCACAGGCAACCGGCGAGGGCATGGGCCGCGAGCTTTTCGCCATGTTCCGCCAAGGCGCTGACAGCGCCGAACGGGGCGCATCGGCCATGTTGGCGCTTGCACAGCTTTAGCTGCCCGATATGTATCGCCAAGGGCCGCATTTCGCCTGGCAGCCCGACCGAAAACAAGCCGATACCGGGAGTGCCAAAGATGCCAGCCAATTCCAGCTCCATGGCGGGAGCCCGCGCATGAACGCTCCCATGGCCCACGCCGCCCGTTTCATCGGCCAGCGCCTGCCCCGCCGCGAGGACGCGCGCCTGCTGGTCGGGCGCGGCACATTTGTCGACGATGTCGTCGTGCCCGGCATGATGCATGCCGCTTTCCACCGCAGCAGCATCGCCCATGGCGACATCCGCTCGATCGATGCCGGGGCGGCGCTGAAGCTGCCGGGCGTTTTCGCGGTCATTACCGCAAAGGACTTGGAGCCGATGAACCTCGGCACGCTCAACGGCTTTCCGGTGGCGGGCCAGCCGACCATGCACGTTCCGCCGTTGGCCCCTGGCCGGGTGCGCTATGTCGGTGATCCGGTTGCGCTGGTTCTGGCCGAAAGCCGCCGCGTGGCGGAGGATGCCTCGGCCCTGATCGTGGTCGACTATGACGAGCTTGAGCCGCTGGTCACGATGGAGCAGGCCCGCAAGGGCCCCGCCATCCACGATGGGTTCGAAGGCAACATCGCGTCGCTACTGGCCTTGCCGGAGGACCCCGAGATCGAAAAGATCCTCGCCAGCGCGCCGCATGTCCAAGAAACCGTGATCAATCACCAGCGCGTTGCCCATTGCGCGATGGAATCGCGCGGTGTCGTCGTCTCAAGGAACGGAGAAAACGAGCTGACGGTCTGGTGCACCAGCCAGGGCACCCAGAGCATCGTCCGCTCGCTCTCCGACATCTTCAACATCCCGGCGACCTCGATCCGGGTGAACAGCAAGGACGTCGGCGGCTCGTTCGGCCTCAAGTCGCGGCCCTGGCGCGAGGAGACGGCGGTGATCGCCGCGGGAATCCTGCTCAATCGCCCGATCAAGTGGACCGAGGACCGTTACGAGAACCTGACCAGCGCCAACCAGGCGCGCGGGCAGGAATGCAAGCTGCGCACCGCTTTCGACAGCGACGGACGGCTGCTCGCCTCGAAGTTCACCGGCTCGCTCGATAACGGCGCCTATCCGCACTACCTCGATTCCAACGCCGGCGCGGCCATGGGCGTGTGGACGCCCTACAAGATGCCGAAGTACACCTTCGTCAGCGACGGCATTTTCACCAACACCGTCGGCATCGCCGCCTATCGGGGCCCATGGGCGATGGAATCGCTGATCCGCGAGACGCAGCTCGATCTCGCGGCGAGGAAGCTGGGGATCGACCCGATCGAGATCCGCCGCCGCAACCTCGTCACATCGGCGGACCTGCCGATCACCAACCTGATGGGCATTCCGATCGAGGACATCACGCCCTCGGAATGCCTCGACGAGCTGCTCAGGCATGTCGACGTTCCCGCTTTCCGCAGGGAACAGGCAGAGGCGCGCAGGCAGGGGCGCTATCGCGGGATCGGCGTCACCACCTATATCGAGCCAACCGC
Organism: uncultured Novosphingobium sp.; assembly: GCA_964630805.1. Lineage (GTDB taxonomy): Bacteria > Pseudomonadota > Alphaproteobacteria > Sphingomonadales > Sphingomonadaceae > Novosphingobium. The sequence continues at coordinate 56,713 of CAZVWP010000010.1, forward strand.
CACCAGCCTGTTCGGCCCGATGGCGACCGAAGTGGCGATCGTGCGGATCGAGCCGACGGGCCTCGTTACCGCTGCGCTCGGCACCCACTCGCAGGGCCAGGGCACCCAGACCACCATGGCCCAGATCATCGCCGACCGGCTCGGCGTGCCGTTCGAGCAGGTCTCGGTCTACGAGGATAGCTCGACCAATGCCGGATACGGTTACGGCGCGGGCGGCAGCCGGCAGGCGGTCAGCGGCGGCGGCGCGGCGGTGCAGGCTTCCGAGCGGCTGGCGGCCAAGGTCAAGCAGCTTGCCGCGCACCTGCTCAATGCCAGCCCCGAGGCCGTCACTATCGAGGACGGCAAGGTCATGGTCGAAGGCGCGCCGGAAATGACCCGCACCGTGCGCGAGATCGCCGAAGTCGCCTATGGCGAGCCGCACCGCCTGCCGCCGGGGATGGAGCTGGGGCTGGAAGCACAGTTCCGCTACAACCCGCCGCCTATCACCTTCGCCAGCGCCGCCCATGCCTGCATCGTCGAGGTTGACGTCGAGACAGGCTTCGTAACCATCGAGCGCTGGGTCGGCAGCGAGGATTGCGGCGTGGTAATCAACCCCGGCGTGGTTGAAGGCCAGATCGCCGGCGGACTTGCCCAGGCCATCGGCATGGTCCTGCACGAGCAGGTCCATTTCGACGACTTCGGCAACCCGACCGCCGCGACCTTCAAGGACTATCACCTGCCGGCGATCACCGACGTGCCGGACTTCGAATATGCCCACGTCGTCACGCCCGCCAAGGGCGCGGGCGGCTTTCGCGGCGTGGGCGAGGGCGGGGCGATCATCGGCCCGCCGACGCTGGTCAATGCCATCCATGACGCGCTGGCGCCGTTCGGCGTGACCTGCCTCGACCTGCCGCTGACTCCGGCAAAGCTGCTGGCCCTGATCGAGCAGGGCCGGGCGGCCGCCTAGACGAGTTCCACGACACCGCGCTGCAGGAATACCTCGCGCGCGACATTGGCCGCATTTCGCCAGTTGGCGATGCCGGCATAGATGCCGACGTGGGCCAGTGCCTCGTGCAGCTCGTCGGGGGTCACGCCGACGTTAAGCGCGGTGTTGATGTGGAAGCAGAGCTGGTCGTTGGCGAACAGCGCCTGCAGCGCCGCCACGGTGATCAGACAGCGCAGGCGATAGCCGAGCGTCGGGCGGCCCCAGCATTCGCCATAGCCGAACTGCCCGCCGGTCTGGTTGAAGTCCTCCTCGACGGCCAAGTCCTTCGCCTTGGCCGTCCAGACGCCGGACTTGAGGTACTGGAGCGGTGCGGCATCAGGATCGTTGGCGGCGTGGCGGCCCATACCGCATTCGATGGACACGCGGATCATGGCGTCGCGGCGATCCTCGTGGTCCATCGGCGCGACCGGCTCGATCTCGGCGCCGGGCTGGGTAATGCCCTCTTCCTCGAACACCCGCCGGGCGACGTTCATCGCCTCGGCGGCGGCGGTGAAGCCGGAATAGCTGGAGGCCTGCAGGAAGGTCTCGAGGATTTCGCTGGGCGTCAATCCGACCTTCAGTGAAGCGCGGACATAGTCGGCGAGCGGGCCGAGCTGGTATTTCGCCGTCAGCGCCGACAGGGTGATGAAGCAGCGCTCGCGGATCGGAAGGCCGGGGCGGCCCCAGATTTCGCCGAAGGCATAGGTCATCGCGCCGATGATCTCCTGCTCGATCTGCATGGTTTGGGCGCTGGCAGAGCCGTTGGGGTTGCTCCCCATCATCGGCAAGCCAAGCTGCTCGCGCACCCGCTTGTCGGCGGCCTCGCGTTCGTCCTGGGTCATGATCGCCATGGTATTCTCTCCCTATGCTTGTTTGTCAGGCGAGGCGGGCGGTCCAACCGCCATCTACCGGAATGGTCACTCCGGAAACGAAGGACGACAGGTCGGAGGCGAGGAACACGGCGACCTTGGCCTGTTCCTCCGGCTGGCCAGCGCGGCCGAGCGCCGCGCGGGTGCTCAGGTCCTTCATCACCTGTTCCGGCGTTGCCAGATTCTTGTCGCTAAGGGTGAAGCCCGGCGCGATGGCGTTGACCCGGATGCCCTGCTTGCCGTGCTTGCCGGCAAAGCCCTTGGTCAGCGAATTGATACCGGCCTTGGCCGCCGAATAGGCGAGCGAGATGTAGGGATCGTAGTTGAGCGAGGCGGTGGACGAGAAGTTGACGATCGCCCCGCCCCCAGTGGGCACCATGGCGCGCACCGCGTGCTTGCAGCAGAACATCATGCCCTTGAGGTGGGTGCGGGTGATGGACTCGTATTCTTCCTCGGTGATCTCGTCGCCCCGGCGGCCGCCCGGATTGCCGGCGACGTGGATCGAGGCATCGACGCGGCCAAAGTGCCGGAGGGCGCGGGCGAACATCGCCTCGATGTCCGCTTCGCTCTTGACGTCAGCGTGGCAGGCAATCGCGGCCGAGCCCAGTTCGGCAGCCGTCGCGTCCTGCGCGCCGGTGATGTCGGAGATCAGCACCCTGGCGCCCTCGGCGACGAACATGCGGGCAATAGTCCGCCCGATGCCCTGGCCCGCGCCGGTGATGACGGCGATCTTTCCTTCCAGCAATCCGGTCATTGATTGGCTCCGATCAGGGGCTCGCCATCGACGGTATGGCGCTGCAATTTGCGGGTGCCGGTGAAGTCCGCGACGCCGCGGTGCTTGGTCACCTGCTGGTGCCAGACGGCGCAATAGCCGGGCTTCCAGCGAAGCCGTACATGGAATTCCGGTGTGTTGATGTGTTCGAACAGGAAATTGAGCAGCACTTCGCTTTCCTTTTCCGGCACACCGATAAAGCGCGCCGTATAGTTGGAATCGACAAACAGGCATTTGCGCCCGGTGATCGGGGTGATCACCACCGCCGGGTGAATGTGCTCCTTGGGCTCCAGAAAGTTGGTGCGGTCGTTGTTGTTCAAGATCTGCATGCCGTCGAGCATGCGCTGCATGTGCGGCGAGAGAGCATCGTAGGCGGCATACATGCTCGCCCACATCGTATCGCCGCCCGCTTCGGGCACTTCGTAGGCTGTCAGGATCGCGGCCAGCGGCGGCACCGCAAACGGGCCGCCATCGCTGTGCCAGTGATTGATGCGAAATTCCCGCATCGGCGTGCGGGCGGAATCGATGAAGGGCGTTTCCTTGCCCTTCCGGTCCTTGACGATCTGGCCGAACTTGCCCTGGACCTTGCCGAACAGACCGGCAAAACCGAGATATTCCTCGAAATCGGGCAAGCGGCCGAAATCGAAGAACAGGACGCCGTGTTCCGCCAGAGCGCGTTGCAGCATATCGGCCTGGGCAGGGTTATCGGGCGCACCCAGTTCGAAGTCGCGGACCCAGGCGCCAATGTTGCCGGACACGCGTTCGCATGAGAGGTTGGTCACGGTAGCCATGATGTCTGCCTTTCCTATTGGGCTGCAAAGCCGAACAGCTGCCGCGTTTCGGCTGCCGTCGAAATTTCCCGGCCCATGCTCTTCGCCATCTGGACCACGCGCTCGACCAGTTGCGCGTTGGTCGGGTGGCCGAACTCGGGATAGGGGTGATCGCCCAGGCCCACCGCGACGTGACCGCCATTGGCGATGGCATAGGCATAGAGCGGGAAGGGATTGGCGCCGATGGTGCTGACCATCCAGTGCCAGTCCGCGCCCGGCGGGATGAAGTCGACCAGTGCCTGCAGGCCCTGGATCGTCGCCGGGTGGCCGTATTCCTCGAAGCCGTCGCCGAAGACGGTGAACTCGCACATCAGGGGCTCGGAAAAGTGGCCCATCTCGATGAAGGCCTGGGTGAGGCGGATGCCGGCAATGTTCCACATCATCGCCACCGGGCGGACGCCGACGGCCTTCACGCCTTCACAGAGCTCCTCGAGCATCCTCGTCGTGTTGAGGTAGATGCGGTCGCGGCTGCCGCGGAACTGTTTGCGCTCGCTGTCGTAGAAATCCATGTTGGTGGTGATCATGTCTGCCGGGATGCAATCGGGCCGGGTCGCCGGGATCTTCGCCATCTCGACTATGTGGGCGATGCGTTCCTGTACTGTCGGCAGGGCATTGGCGCCGAGCGTCGGGAACAGGACGATGTCGCACTCGCGTTTGATCAGTCGGGCGGCCTCTGCATAGAGCGCGGCATCGGTTGTCAGCGCGCCGCTCTTGGCTTCGCGCGCGTGCCAGTGCACCACCGATGCCCCGGCGCGCCAGCATTCCACCACGTCTCGCGCGATGTCCTCTGGCGAATAGGGCACATGCGGGTTGGCCGAGCGCGTCTGGCCTTCGTTGACCCGTACCTGGACGATGAGCTTGTTCATGCAGCCGCCCTCCCATCGGGTGCATAGGCGCGCAGGAAGGCCTCGATGCCCAGATGGATCTGCTCTTCGATCATGTCCGGGGTGATGGTCCTGTCGCCGTGCAGGTGCCGGTCCAGCAGGTCCGCCTCGACCAGCGCCAGCAAGTGGATCGCCGCGCGGATCGGATCGGCATCGCGCAAGCGCCCTGCGGCCATTTCCGGCTCCAGCAGGTCCGCGATCATCCGCCGCTTGAGGAAGGACTTCTGCCGCACTGCTTCGTACACAGCGGACCGGCCCGCCTCGGCGACCAGTATCCGGTCGATGGCGATCATGTCAGGGGAAAGCCGGCTTTCCATGTGGGCGCGGGCAAAATTCAGCAGCCGGTCGGTCAGCGGGCCCGGCCCGGCCAGTTGCCGGAATGCCTCCCCGCTGGGTTCCTTCAGGCCATGTTCCAGCGCGGCCGAGAACAGCTCGTCCTTCGATGCGAAATAGCCGTAGAGCGTGGCCCTTGATCCACCCGCGCGCGCATTGATGCCGGCCATGGTGGCCCGTTCGAACCCCTGTTCCCTGAATTCCGCCCAGGCCGCGGCGACTATCGCGCTGCGCCGCGCATCCGTCTTCACCCGCATTGCCGCATCCTTTTCTCTTATCCGGTTGACCGGACCGACTCGTTTTAAGTAAACTGTCCGTTACAGTTATAATCGTCAAGCGGGAGGTCGTGAAACATGCTGCTGGAAGGCAAGGTCGCCATCATCACGGGCGCAGGACGGGGTTTGGGCAAGGCGATGACGCGGGTCTTCGTACGCGAGGGGGCGAAGGTGCTCGCCGTCGATTTCAGCGGGGGCGAGGATGCTGTCGCGGCGGAAGTGGGCTCTGCCGTGGTTCCCTGGCATGCGAATGTCAGCAAGGATGACCAGATCGAGGCGATGTTCGCCGCCGCGCTCGACCGGTTCGGCAGGGTCGACTGCCTGGTCAACAATGCCGCCACGCTCATGGGGCTGCGCCCGGAAGTGAGCGTCGAGGAATATGAAGAAGGCACCGAGGTCAACCTCAAGGGCCTGATGCTATGCTGCAAGCATGCGGTCCGGGCGATGGCGCCACAGGGCGGCGGATCGATCCTCAACATCACCTCGGCCGGCGTCTTCGGCATCGAGGATCGCGCCTCGATCGTCTACAGCGCTGCGAAGACGGCGGTCCATTCGCTGACCCAGTCCTTCGCCTTCCACCACGGCCATCAGGGCATCCGGGTGAACGCGCTGGCTCCCGGGCTGTGCAAGACGGAGAACTGGGACCGCTATCCCGAGGATTTCAAGGAAGCGATCTACCGCAAGCCGGTGCTCGGCCGGCCGGGCGAGACGGAGGAGCCTGCGGAAGTCGCCGCGTTCCTTTCCTCGGACCGTGCGTCCTATGTGACCGGCGCGATCGTTCCCGTCGATGGCGGCTGGTCGATCAGGCTGGTGTGAACCTGCTCTAGCCCTCGGCGATCAGGTGCCCGGCGATCTGGATCATGCCGACCTTGGTCAGCGCGTCGGTCGCAGGCATTTCCGGTGAGCCGGAAGCATCCCTGATCCGGTTGATCAGGCTTTCGGGTTCTTCACATTCCAGCTCGTAGATCGTCATCAGCGTCCACTGCGGCGCGTCGAGATCGTAGACCCGGTGGAAGTCCAGCCGGAACAGCCTGCCGCTGACCACGCCGGGGAACTTGAGCACGTCGGCGAGGTGCTTGTTCGCGTACCAGTCGACAAACTCGTCCTCGCGGCCCGGCACGGCACGGGACAGGATGGTGTAGGTGAAGCGGGGCATCGGCTGTGCGTTCCTCGGGTCAGACCTTGGCGATGGTATATTCCTGCGGATCGAAATCGGCAGTCAGGTTGCGGTACTCGCACAGTCGCCAGGGCGAGTTGGTGACGACCCGGCCGGCCTTGTTGCGGTACCAGTTGTTGACGCCGGGGTGCGACCAGACAAGTTGGGCGTGCTCGGCATCGACCCGCTTGTTGTAATCTTCGAACGGCTCTTCCTTCACCTCGACGAGGTCCGCCTCGCGCTCGATCATCTCGCGCAGGGCCAGCATGGTGTAACGCACCTGGCATTCCGAGTGATAGACCGCGCTGCCGCCGTGGCCGCCATTGGTGTTGGGGCCATAGAGGATGAACAGGTTGGGAAAGTGGGGCACCGTGATGCCGAGATGGGCGCGGGGATTGTCCTCGCCCCATTGCTCGCGCAGGCTGCCTTGCGTGCCGGCGATGTGCATCGGCGCCAGCGGCGCCTGGGCCTTGAAGCCGGTCGCCAGCACGATCACGTCTGCCGGGTGCTCGACCCCGTCCTTGTCGACAACGCCGCCTTCGGTGATCGCCTTGACCGGGCCGGTGACGAGATCGACGTTGTCGCGGGTCAGGGTCCTGTACCAGTTGCCATCGCGCAGCATGCGCTTGCCATAGGGCGGGAACTCGGGGACGACCTTGGCCAGCAGCTCCTCGTCGCCGTCCACTTCCTGGCGGATATGGGCGATCAGTTGCTCGCGTATCGCGGCATTGGCCTGGTTGAGAGAATGGGCCGGGTCATGCCAGTTCGGGTCCTTTTTCAGCGAAGGCAGGACGCCGTCCGACGTGGCCCAGAGCAACAGGAAGCGGTACCACTTGGTGTAATAGGGCAAGTGCGAGAGGCCCCATTTCACCCCCTCGCTGACCTCGGCGAAGAGCAGCGGGTTCTTGCGCGCCCAGTGCGGCGAGCGCTGGAAGACGGTGAGCCTGGCCACTTTCGGCGCGATCTGCGGACCGATCTGCATGCCGCTGGCGCCGGTGCCGATCAGGGCGACGCGCTTGCCGGTGAGATCGACCGAATGGTCCCAGTGGGAGGAATGGAACATGGCTCCCTTGAATGTATCCATGCCCGGGATCTGGGGGATCGATGGCCGGTTGAGCAGGCCGGTGGCGCTTACCACGGCATTGGCCTCGATCGCGTATTCCGAACCGTCCTTGCGCTGTACGGTCACGTCCCAACGCGCCTTGGCCTTGTCCCAGATCGCCGAGACCACTTCCTCCTCGAAGCGCATGTGATCGGCAATGCCCATCTCGGCATAGCAGGTACGGATGTATTCGATGATCTCCGGCCCGCGCGAGAAATAGTGGTTCCAGTCGGCCTTGGTGCGGAAGGAATAGGAATAGAAATGGTTGGGCGTATCGACCGCGATGCCCGGATAGGTGTTCTCGAACCAGGTGCCGCCGACCCCGGCATTCTTCTCGATGACGACGAATGGAATGCCCGCTTCCTTGAGCTTCGCCGCCATTGCGAGGCCGGAATAGCCCGCGCCGATCACCACGGTCATGAAGCGCGAGAGGTAGTCTGGCGAGGGTTGTTTGCGCCAGCGCACGGTCTTGAGGTCGGAACGGTCGAAGTTAAGCTCTTCCAGCACCATCGGCATGTATTCTGCCGGGACGTGTCCGCCGACGGCGGCGTCACACATGCGCTGGAGCATGTCGGCCGGCGGGGCGGGGGGAAGCGGCCGTTGATTGGCGGCGTAGTCCTCCAGCGTTGCGATAAGTGCGCCTACCAGCTTCTGCTTGAGTTCCGGCACCTGCTCCACCTCGAAGGCCCAGGCGCCCCTGATGTGCGGCGCATAGGACTTGAGCAGCGACTCGTCTCCCGACAGGTGGGTGTAGACCAGCAGCATCGGCACATCGTCGAGCGCCATGAGATGCTCTTCGAGATTGGCCTTGTCGGCCAGCAGTTCCTCCAGCACGGCCGGACGGTATTCGGGTGGAACGTCCGCCGCTCCGGTAACGCTGGGTGTATTCATCTGCCGGTCCTCGCTTCTTTCGATGGTCCATAGGAGATTTGCCGCGGGTTCGGCAATTAATGAATCGCCTATGTAGCATTAATTGCCGTCCGGCTGCACTGCGCCCTTGATTTGGCGCAAGTTCCGGCAACCATTTCCTGGGTTCGTCAGGAGCGGGAAGTGTCGGTGTCCCCGACCACGCTTTCGAAGCCGGCGCGCATGCTGCGTTTTTCGCCCACCCGGCGCGTCACGCCGATGCGGTCGAAGAACTCTAGCAGTTCGATGATGAAGTTGCGCCCGATACCGCTGGCATCGCGGAACTGCGCGGCGGTGAATCCGCCATGCCTGGCATCGAGTTCGCTCGCCATCGTGGCGAGGGCAGCCACATGTTCACGCAGCAGGAAACGGCTTTCGGTCACCTGCCAGACATCGCCGGCGATCCGGCGCCGATAGAGCATGGCCCGGACGGCGGCTTCGCCGGCCTTCACCTCGCCCGCCAGTTCGGCCATCCGGATCGGCCGGATCTCGTCGCTTTCCAGCAATGCGAGCGCCGCATTCCACATCGCCGTCTCGGCAGGCCCGAAGCAAGGGGCATGGCCGGGCAGGCGCACGAAAGGCCCGCTGGCGTCGATCCGGCCAGCCGCGGAAAGTTCCGTCAGCAAGGTCGAGAGCAACCTGGGGGAAAGCACTTCGCCGACCGCCCGGCCCATTTCGCGCCTCGTCATCCCCCCGGCCTCGGGATGGTCGAGATGATGGCGACCCAGCGCCTCGACCAGTGCCTTGCCCAACCGCTCGAACCGGCTGCGGGCGATCGCCACTTCACCGCCGGCCCCGGCGAGGACCGCATCGGCCTGTTCGAGCAATTCGCCGACGGCTTCCGGACGCAAATTCCTGCAGCAGCCAAACCAGTTCAGGTCGCACTCGAAGCCGGGAATGGAAGCCAGTTCAGCCAATGCCGGCCCGGCTTCGACCTGACCCAACGCTTCGGCCACCTGTTGCCGCAGCGCCAGCGGCCGGCGCCTGGGGCCAGGCAAGGGATCGAGCACAAGCCCCCCGCCAAGCAGTTCCTGCCCTGCCGCATCGCGCAGGATGAAGCGATCGCCGGTCACCGCGCCGGTCGGCGCGTCCAGCACCAACTGGGCCTGTGCCGCCTCGCCGGGGTGAAGCGTGCGCTGGCGGGGCAGCAGGATGCGCGCGCTAAGGTCGGCCGCGCCATGATGTAGGTGAAGTCGCGCACCATGGCGTAGGGGCACCGCGCCCGGCAACAGCCGCAGCATGGCCACGATCCGGTCGGTGAGGGCATGCAGCGTCGGGTCGACCAGCCAGTCGCCGCGGTGCAGGTCCGCCACCTCGACATGGGCAATGTTGATCGCGCCGCGTTGGCCGGCACCGATTGCCTCCACGCTTTCGCCGCCGCTCTGCATCGATCGGATGCGGACCTCGCGGCCCTTGGGAGACAGCATCAGGAGGTCACCGGTCCTCGCTGCTCCGCCCAGCACAGTGCCGGTGGCGACTGTCCCCGCGCCGGTGACGGTGAAGGCGCGGTCGATGGCCATGCGGAAACCGTGGCCTTCATCGGACAGCAGGTGCGGCAGGTCACGGGCTTCGATCAGCGCCTTGCCGAGGTCGCCGATACCCGCGCCGGTTCGGGACGAGACGTCGAAGATCGCGGCATGGCTCAGGCTGGTGCCGGCCAGCAGGCGCGTCAACTCGCCGCGCACCTCGGCAATCCGGTCGGGGGTCACCTTGTCGCACTTGGTGATAGCGACAAGCCCCCGGTCAATTCCGAGCAGGTCGAGAATCTGCAGGTGCTCGACGGTCTGCGGCATCACCCCGTCATCGGCCGCGACCACCACCAGCGCGAGTTGCGCGCCACCGACGCCCGCCAGCATGTTGCGCAGATAGCGGCGGTGCCCTGGCACATCGATGAAACCGATCGTCCCCCCACTATCCGGCCGCCAATAGGCAAAGCCGAGGTCGATCGAGATGCCGCGGGAGCGCTCTTCCGGCAGGCGGTCGGTCTCGACGCCAGTCAGCGCGCGGATCAGCGCGGTCTTGCCGTGATCGATATGTCCTGCAGTGGCGACGAGCATGCGCCCGCTCTAATGCGCGCTGGCGACAGTTTCCATGCATTTGAAGCACTTTGGCGCTGGGCTTTTGTCCCAAAATTCGCCAGTCAGCCTCCATGGGCAACAACCAGCGCCTGCCTGCGGTCGACCGGGTCTTGCGCGACGACTGCGTCGCGTCGCTTCTGGCGCATTTCGGCCATGTCGCCACGGCCAATGCCGTGCGCGCTGCCCTGGCGGAATTTCGCGCCGCGGCTGTGGTTCCGGAGATTGCCTGGATCGCCGAAAGGGTTTCGGCCATCCTTCATGCACAAGCCAGGCCAAACCTGCGATCGGTCTTCAACCTGACCGGCACGGTCCTGCACACAAACCTCGGCCGCGCGCTGCTATCCGAGAAGGCGATCGAACAGGCCGTGCTGGCCATGCGCTCGCCCTGCAACCTCGAATACGATGTGGACGGCGCCGGCCGTGGCGACCGCGACGAGCTGGTCGAGCAACTGATCTGCGAGCTGACCGGAGCCGAGGCGGCAACGGTGGTGAACAACAATGCCGCCGCGGTGCTGCTCACCCTGGCCGCCCTCGCGAAGGGTCGCGAAGTGGTGATTTCGCGCGGCGAGCTGGTTGAGATCGGCGGCTCCTTCCGCATCCCCGATGTGATGCGCGCGGCCCAGGCAAAGCTGGTCGAAGTGGGAACCACCAACCGCACCCATCGCCGCGATTACGAGGAAGCCGTGGGCCTGCGCACGGCGGCGCTGATGAAGGTGCACGCCAGCAACTATGCCATCACCGGCTTCGTCGCCTCGGTCGGCGAGGCGGATGTCGCCGCCATCGCCCATGCCCATGGCCTGCCATTGCTGGTCGACCTCGGGGCAGGCAGCCTTGTCGATCTTGCGCAATATGGGCTGCCCAGGGAGCCGGTGGTGCGCGACGTGCTGGGTGCGGGTGCCGATGTCGTCACCTTCAGCGGCGACAAGCTGCTCGGCGGGCCGCAGGCGGGCCTGATCGCCGGGCGCAAGGACCTGATCGCGCGCATACGCAAGCACCCGCTCAAGCGCGCCTTGCGCCTGTCCAAGATCACCCTGGCCGCGCTCGAGGCAACCCTGCGCGCCTATCTGATGCCGGATCTGCTGGCGGGCGACTTGCCGACATTGCGCCTGCTGACGCGGCCCGTCGGCGACTTGCGGGCACTGGCGGAGCGCCTGCAGCCGAGACTGGCATCGGTGCTGGGCGATGGCTGGCTTGTCGAGATGGCGGAAGTCGCCGGGCAGGCCGGAAGTGGGGCCCTTCCGGCCGAGACTATTCCGAGCATCGCCCTGTCGCTCGGGCCAGCGGGCCGCAAGTCCGGTGCTGCCCTGAACGGCCTGGCGAAGCGCCTCGCCGCGCTGCCAGTGCCCGTCATCGGCCGGATCGCCTCGGACCGGCTGCTGCTCGACTTGCGCTGCCTGGAAGATGAAGATGGCTTCACCGCACAACTGGACCTTTTGCCCGGCCTCGCCTAGCCGGGCGGACGGAAGAGACACGTCCCCGGTGGGGCGCCCGGACTTCAAATCCGGCGAGAGGCGCTCAGCGTCTCCGGCAGGTTCGACTCCTGCCTCTTCCGCCATTTGCTTTTGGCCTGTATTCTCCCCGGAAACGGAACAAGGGAGAGCTGGATGGCCAAGGTCTCTATCGCGGAGGTGGACAAGACGCCTGCCGTGAATACTTCGCCGGGCGTCGAAAGCCGGGCGATGCTGGCGGGAAGCACCGATCCCATTCACCTGCTGGCCCATCGTCTGGATGCCGGGGCGAGCATGACCGTCTCCGCCGACAAGGCGGACGTGGCCCTGTTCGTCTGGAAGGGTTCCGTTTCGGCCGGCGGGCAGGAGCTGGGGGAGAAGGCCAGCGCCATCGTCGAGCGCGGGCGCTCGCTCCAGCTTGCGGCAGGCCCGGACGGCGCGTCCATAATTGCGTTTCAGCTTTCAGCCGGTTCCGGAAATTCCGGCGGCCACGTCCATCTGCTCCCCAGCGACCGCGTCCCGCGCACCCACGCCATGGGCGGCAACGAGGGCATCGGCGGCGCCCTCCATGCCGATGCCGGGTGTCCCAGTTGCTCGGTCTGGCTGCATGAGAACAGCTACGCCATGGCGGACAAGGAAACAGCCCTCCACTCGCACAGCGAGGACGAGGTGATCTTCGTCCACACGGGCAGCATAAGGCTGGGCAACCGGGTCTATGGCGCGGGCACGGCCCTCGCCATTGCCGCGGACACGATCTACGGCTTCCATTCCGGGCCGGACGGCCTCGGCTTCGTCAACTTCCGCGGTACTTCGCCGACCTACACCTCGGCGGACAAGACGGTGGTGATGGATGAGGCGGAACTGTGGCGCGGGATCCTGGGCAAGCCCGAATATGTCGAGGCCGCCTGATCGCTACTGCCGGTTGCGCACGTGATTGCGCAGCACGCCGATGCCTTCGATCTCGACCTCGCAGACGTCGCCGTCCTTCATCCAGGTCATGCCCGGTGGCGAGCCGCAGGAGATCACGTCGCCCGGGTTCAGCGTGCCGAGGTGCGAGACCATGGAGACGAGCCGCTCGGGCGTGAACAGCCGATCCGAGGTCGAGTGGCACTGGCGCACTTCGCCGTTGATCCGGCATTCGATGTGAAGGTTGGAGGTGTCGAGCCCGGTCACCACCCAGGGGCCGATCGGCGCGAAGCCCTCGAAGGTCTTGCCGTGGACGAACCATTCCGAGGTGGCGAAGGCGCCTTCCTTGTAGAAGTCGCCGCGGGTGACGTCGTTGTAGCAGGTGTAGCCGAAGATGTAGTTTCCGGCCTCCTCCGGGCTGACGCACTTTGCCTTCTTGCCGATGACGATGCCGAGTTCCGCCTCATGGTTGATGCCGGGGTACTCGTTGTCGGGCAGCTCGATGATCCCCTCTGGATGGTTCAGCGCAACCAGCGGCTTGTGCCAGAACGAGGGCCGGGAGGGATAGTGGGCCGGGTCCGGGAAGGAGCACTTGAAGCCCGGTCCGCAGGAGACGATGCGGGTGGGCTCCACCGGGGCCAGCAGCTTGACCTGCGCCAGCGCCACCTGCGCTTCGCCCGAAGGCGCCAGGTCGGGGAACCGGCCCTCCAGCGGAGTGATCGTTTCGCCTTCGAGCAACCCGTAGCGAGGGCCCTCGCCGCTCTCGTAGCGCAGGTACTTGGCCATGTGTTCGTTCTCCCGGTTGCGCGTCACATTGCTGGCGCCACGGCATCCTTGTCGTAGTAGCGGCCGGTGCGCATCGGGCCGGCGAGGGTGGTGCGCAGGCCGAAGCGCGGCTCGCCCGGGCGGTTGCCCATGCCGGCGTGCAGGAAGCGGCGGTTGTCCCACAGGATCGCGTCGTTCTCGCGCCAGCGGTGGCGATAAACGTATTGCGGCTGCAGCATGTGATTGGTGAGGTACCACAGCAGCTCGTCGCTTTCCTTCTGATCCATGTCGAGGAAGAAATCGACGTAGGTGGGCGAGAGGAAGATGCACTTTCGGCCCGATTCCGGGTGAGTCAGCACGGCAGGATGGATGACGCTGGGATAGCGCGCATCGAGCTGGCCATCTCGCGAACCGCGTTCGGCATTGCCCGGATAGTCTTCCTCGCCCGCCAGCCGGACCTTCTGCCAGAACGTGCCCGGGCGCCCCGGCAGGCTGAGGTGCGCGGTGCGCAGGGTGGCCTTGAATTCGAGGCCCTCCAGCCGCGCCTTCATATGGGCGGGCAGGCCGTCCCAGGCCTTGGCCGTATCGGCCAGCAGCGTCTCGCCCTCCTCGTGCGGCACTTCCAGCATGCGCAGCATGGCACCCTTGCAGATGTCGGGCGAATAGGCGGTGTCGCGGTGCCAGGCGATGCGGTTGATGCGCACCTCCTCGTCGTCGAAAACATAGACCGTCGGCGTCCGCCCCTTGCCGCTCATGCGGATGCCGAGTTCGATCAGGTAGGGGTTTTCCGGCGAGCGCACTTCCGGGACGGGGTGAATCTCCAGCTCGCCGAAGCAGGTGCTGATGGCGAGGTGCTGCTCGATCGTCTCGACGTTCCGGAACAGCAGCACGCCGTGGTCCAGCCAGGTCCGGTAGAGCGCCTCGCGGACTGCGGGATCGCGCTCCATGCCCTCGGCGAAGCCCTCTACCTCGGCGCCGACTTGCATGGGGCGAATGGTGAGCTTGCTGGTCATGGCATCGTTCAATGCAGCGATACGGTCTCGGTGTCACGCCCGCTGCGCAGCACCCTGCCGCCAAGCCTGCCGGTCGGCTGGTTGCCGCGCGCCACGGGGACGCCATTGACCACGACATGGTGGATGCCCACCGAATCGGCATAGAGCCGGGTTTCGTTCCCCGGCAGGTCATGGCGCATGGCGATCGGGCCACAGTCGATCGTCTCGGGATCGAATACGACCAGGTCGGCAATGGCGCCCGGTGCGATCCGGCCACGGTCCTTAAGGCCGAAGCGGTCGGCAAGATAGCTGGTGATGCGCATCACGCCTTCCTCCAGCGTGAACAGGCCCCGTTCGCGCACCGCTTCGCCGAGCAACTGGGTGGTGATCGCGAAGGTGTTGATCGCATCGAGGTGGGCGCCGGCATCGGAAGCGCCGATCAGGGTGTATTCGTCGCGCCAGACTTCGCCGCGAAGCCGCCATGACTCCTCGTCCGCGCCCAGCGGCGGCATCGAAATGGTCAGCCACAGGTCTTCCTCGATGGCGAGGTCGAACAGGGCATCGAGGCAGTTCTTGCCCTGGGCCGCCGCCAGCTCGTGGACGTACTTGCCGATCCAGTGCGCGTTCTTTTCTGACGGCAGGTGCTCGATCAGGAAGTTGTCGAACTCGCCCGGCAGTCCGGTGTTGGCGTGCTGGGTGGCCATGCCGTGCTCCAACCGCCGGCGCTCCGCCGGATCGCGCATGGCCGCAAGCTTGGCCTCGTGCGGCTGGTGGATGAACTGGTGCCAGCCGCCGAGCATCTCGAGCAGTTGCCCGGTGCGGAAGTTGACCATGCTCTTGATCGGCGTCACCGGGACCAGCCCGTGGATCTTCGCCCCACGCTCCGCCGCGATGTGGCCCAGCGCAATCTGCGAATCGAGCAATTCGCGCTGCTGCGAGCGAACGACGATAAGGTTCCAGTTCAGCGGCCGATGTGCCGCCAGCGACATGGCCACCGGCAGTTCCACTCGCCGCTCGGGCCGCTCCGGATCGTAAGGCGGGATCAGCTCGAGCCAGGTGCCGGGATAGTCCTTGAGCGTTCCGGCGAGAGCCACGGTCTCCTCGTCATCGGCCCAGCGCGAGGGTACGGGGTTGCCCTCGTGGTCGGAGTGAGTCGGGCTGACGGTGGTCGAAAAGCCGCAGCCGCCCGCTGCCAGAGACTGCCGCAAGAGGT
Organism: uncultured Novosphingobium sp.; assembly: GCA_964630805.1. Classification (GTDB taxonomy): domain Bacteria; phylum Pseudomonadota; class Alphaproteobacteria; order Sphingomonadales; family Sphingomonadaceae; genus Novosphingobium. The sequence continues at coordinate 72,206 of CAZVWP010000010.1, forward strand.
CCTGCATCTGCGCGAGGTCCTCGGCGTTGGCCTTTTCGCCCACCGCCCGCTCGCCCATCACGGCCCGGCGCAGGGCGCTGTGGCCAACGAGGAAGGCGGTGTTGATCGCGAGCTTGCCGTCGATCTTGTCGAGATAGCCCTCGAAGCTCGTCCAGTCCGGCTTCACCGCCGCTTCCAGCGAGGCCAGGGGCATGCCTTCCACGCGCGACAGCATGGCGAGGAGGTATTCGGCATCCTCCTTGCGGCCGGACAAGGGAGCCAGGGTGAAGCCGCAGTTGCCTGCCAGCACGGTCGTCACGCCATGATAGACCGAAGGGCTCAGCATCGGGTCCCAGAAGACCTGGGCATCGAAATGGGTGTGGCAATCAATGAAGCCGGGCGAGACCACGGCACCGGCGGCATCGATGGTTTCCGCGGCCTCGCCGTTGGCCACGCCCACGGCGACGATCTTGCCGTCCTTGACGCCAACGTCGCCCGCATAGGCAGGCGCCCCGGTGCCATCGACGATGCGGCCACCGGTGATTTTCAGGTCGTAATCCATCTCTGCCATCCTCAGCCCGACATTATTCGGCCGGTTCCAGTTCCCTTGCAACCGCGCTTTCCACGCGCGTTCCCTTGAAGAACTCCGGGTTCAGCGTTGTCCAGAACTCGGCCGGGTTTGTGAAGGTGAAATCGCGGAAGTCGCGCAGGTTCATCTGTCCCTTATCGACCGGCTCCCAAGCCTCCTCCAGCACTTCGCGCATGTCTGGCACGTCCCAGTGGCCGATGTCGGAGCCCATGACGGCCTTGAGCCGTGCGCCGAGCGGATTGCGCAGGCTATCGAAGGCGGAAGAGGTGATCGGATCGTCCGCCTCGCAGCCGAAGTAGAAAGGCTCAACGAACCGCTCCATGAAGTCGCCCTCTTCCGACAGGCCGCACCGGATGTAATCGTCGTAGTCCTTTTCCTGCGGCAGCCGCCCGAGCGAAAGCGGCGTTTCGGCCAGACTTTCTCGATAGAGCGAGCCACCGTACTCCCGGTAGAGTTCGGCAAACAGCTTCTGGTCCACCCGCGAGGGGTCGAACTGCAGGATCGCCTCGCCGTTGCGCTTGGCCCAGTGGCCGATGAGGTCCGCCAGCAGGCTGCGCGCCCAGCCGACGCCGCCTTCGAGGAACAGGAACTTGAGCTGCGGGAAGCGCGCCGTCACCCCGCCCAGGAACAGCGCCTTGCATACCGCGTCGCAGGCGGCGGCGAAGTGGCCGATGTGGTTGTAGCAGTAGTTCGAGATCGAATTGCGCATGACCATGCCCTGGCTGGGGCTGTGGAAGGTCGGCAGCACCTTCAGGTCCACGCACTTCTGCCAGAGAGGGTCGTAATCGTATTCGCTGTCTACCCCGTAGCTGTCGAGCCAGTAGGCATAGCGCTCCATCGCCGGGTCTTTGCGCACCGCCGCCGGGATCGGCCGCTTGATGAAGCTGGGCAGCAGCACGACCTTGAAGCCCAGTTCGTTGACCGCGTACTCTAGGTCTTCGATCGCCTGTTCGGGCGTGTTGGCCGGGATCAGCGCCGCCGGGGTCATTCGGTCGGAAAACTCGGCGAAGGCATCGATGTAGTAGCGGTTGAACGCCCGGCACGAGGCGCGGCGCACGTCATCGCGTCCGAGGCTGATCGCAACGTTGCCGATGCCCGGATACATCACGCTGAAGTCGAGCCCGATTTCGTCCATCCGCTTGTAGAGCAGCTTGGGGAAGTTGGCGGTGGCGTAGTCCAGCGTGTTTTCCGCCGGGGCGGACCAGAACACCGGGCGATTGCGGCGGACATCGCGCCGCTGTTCGGCCGAAAGCTCGTACCAGTTGCTGATCGTCTCGGTGTCGCTGGCACAGGCGAAGAAGTCCTTCACCAGCGACGGCCCGCCTTCTTTTTCCAGGTATTCGCTGAGGACCGGGTAGAACTCGAAGAAATGCCCGTCCGAATCGATCACCGGATGATCGATCCGCGCCCGCACTTTATCGACGTGGGGATTGGCTGCGAACATGATGCTTCTCCTGTCCTGCGGCGATCAGGAACTCCGTTACTGCAGCAGCACGCGCAGCGGCCCCGGGCCACGGCTGAGCAGGCTGCCGCTGAGCTTGGCGGGCGGATAGGCCGGGTCCCAGCGGATGTTCGGGAACCGATCGAGCAAGGCATTGAGGGCGCCCAGCATTTCCTCGCGCGCGACGTGCTGGCCAAGGCAGGAGTGAGCTCCCGCCGCGAAGGCGACCGAGCGCTGTACCGGGCGAAAGACGTCGAACTCGTCCGGCCGCTCCCAGCGCGACGGATCGCGATTGGCGGAGCCGAGGCACAGGTGAATTACCGCGCCTTCGGGTATCTCCACGCCTTCCAGCACGGTGTCGCGCTTCGCCTTGCGGGGGAACATCGGATCGTTGGGATACCAGCGCGCCGATTCGAGGATCGCCTTGGGCAGCAAGGTGCGGTCGTCCCGCACCGCCGCGAGCTGGTCTGGATGGTTGAGCAGGGCATAGGTGGTGATGCCGAGCTGCTTCCAGGTGGTGCCGCCGCCGGCAAAGACGATCAGGCGGCAATAGGAGGCGACTTCCGGCACCGTCAGCTTGCGGGTCGAACCGTCCTCGTTCCTGAGATCGGCCTGGCACAGGCGCGAGATGATGTCGTCTTGCGGCTCGGCCTGCCGCTCGCGGATCACGCGCTCGAGGATGGCATTGGCTGCCTGCATCGCCGCGCCCTTCTGTTGGGGCGTCGCGTCGTGCTGCATTGTGCCGAGGATGAAGCGGCGGAAGTCCAGCCCTTCCTGTGCCGAAAGGCCGAAGCCTTCGGTGGCCGTTCGCATCGGCAGGCGGGCGAAGAGCTGGGCGTTGAGATCGGCGCTCTCGTCGTTCTCGAAGGCGCCGACCAGTTGATCGACCAGCGGCGCAATGATCTTCTCGCGCCACCAGGTGCTGGCCGCGTCGGGCTGGAACCAGGTCTGGATGACGTCGCGGAACTTGCGGTGCTCCGGACCGTCCATGCCAAGGATCGCATCGGTGAAGGTGCCGGTGTCACGGTAGAAACCGGAGTCGAAATCGTCCTTGCGGGTGAATACCTCGCTGACGCCTTGGAACGAGAAGACCGTGTAGTAGCGGTGCCCCGGATGGTACATGACGCCTGCATCCAGCGGCAGGCCCATCAGGCCGGCCAGCGGGCCTTCCTGTACCGGCGCATTCTGCAGCATTTCGGCCCACATCGCATAGGGATCGGCGATGACGCCCGATCCGCTACGAACGGCGTCTTCCTCGATGTCGAACATGTCGTCGACATCGGGCGCGACTATCGCTTCCATCCAACTCTCCCTCGACTCGGCTTTGTGCCGTTTGCCGGCATCGAGAATGAGCCAAAAAACGCATGTGTCAAAGCAGTCGTTGCGGAATGGGAGAGAGACCGCCGGGGGAGCGGGGTTCGATCGCCCGGGCGCGGCGGCCCTGGGGCGCAAGGAGTCAGAACCAGCCGCGGGTGAACTTGCCGAGGAGGCGGCGCAAGAGCGCGAACAGACCTTCCGTCTGGGCCGCCTGGGGTTCGGCTGTCATGGCCAGCTTGGCGCGCAGGCCGTGGCCGGCCGGCGGCGGGGGCGAAATATAGCAGGCCTCGTCGGGATGAGGCGCGTCGAACGCGGCAATGGGCTTGTCCACGTCTTTGAAATCCATGTCCGAAGGCTGCTCGTCCGGCATCGGTTCGAGCGCATGCCCGGCCGGTTCGCCAACGGGTTCCTCTGTATCCCAACCGGAAACGTCCGAGACCGGGAAGGCGATTTCCTCTTCGCCGAGGTCCGGCGCGCGTTCGCGGCCGAACCAGTCGTCCTTCTCGTGCTCGAACTGCGAATCGCCGAACAGCGGGCTTTCGGGAATGTCCGCCCAGTCGTCCCTTCCGTCACCAGCGGGAAGTTCGTCGTCGAATGCATAGGAGGAGAAATCCGTGCCGCCTGTCCGGGGCGGCGCCTCATCGGCCTCGGCAAGCTGGTGGGCGCTGGCCATCTCGAACTGGCGGGTGGCCGCGGCGCTCTCTTCCGCGTCGAGCTCCATGACCATCTTCTTCTTGGCGCGGGGGGTCAGGCTGAGGAGGCTGCCATAGGTCTCGTCGGAAGCGGATTCCTTAGCGACAGCTTCCTGCTTGCGGCCCGGCTGTGCGAGGGCCAGCTCGTCCATGCCGAAGAAACCGCCGTCGAGGCACTCGATGCTGCTCATCACCGGCGCATCGAAGAAGGGATAGACGCCGACGCAGCCGGTCATAACGCTGAGCGGGCGGGGCAGGCCGACGGCGCGAATCTTGTCGCGCACCGCCTGGTGCAGCAATACCGACAGGTAGCAGGCGGCGAGCGATCCGGCGCAGATTTCCGCGTCGGCCGGGGCTTCGCTGGACAGCAGCCGCGCTTCCAGTTCGGCAATGGCGCCGAACAGGTCCTCGACGCCGGTGACCGAAAGGGTCATGTCGGCGTGGTCGAAATTGCCCTGCCATTCCGCGCCCTGCCGGGTGTAGCCTTCCAGCAGGTCGTTCCGGTCGGATTTCGAGAACGGATAGGCGTCGTCGGTGTAGAAGCTGGTCTCGATGCAGGGCGACATGGAGGCCGCGACCCCGCCCAGGCTTTCCGCCTCGCTGGGGTGGACGATGGATATGCCGATGGCCGAAACCCAGTGTCCGGGGCGGTCGTACTTGCCCAGCCGGTTGTCGAGGTCGTGCCAGCCTCGGATGGTGAAATCGGCGGAGCTGACGGACAGGAAGCGCTCGGGCAGGGTCGAGCCGTCGCCGGCATGGGGTTCGATCAAGGCGCGCAGTCTCGCCGCCGCTGCATCTGCCTCGCCTTCGCGCAGCATGGCCTCGATGGAGCAGCGGAATTCGTCCTCTTCCAACCCGTCTATGGTGATGGGGTCCACCCTGCAACTCCAGCGTTCTTGCCGGGTATTTCTATATGGAAATGGTTTCGCAGGGGTTACGAGCGGGGCCTAAACTTTGGCTAACGCGCGGCGGAAGACGAATTGGGCCGTGCGAATCAGGCATGGCAACACCGGGAGCAGGCTTTCACCTTGCCCCCGGTGCCCCCATCACCAAACCAGCGGCAGGGCCTTGGGCCCGATCACGCCGCCCGGTTTGAATTCGATTCTTTCGCCCGGCTTCACCGAGAACTTCGGGATGCGCTTCAGCCATTCCTGCAGCGCGACCTTCAGTTCCATGCGCGCAAGGTGCCCGCCCATGCAGCTATGGACGCCGACGGTGAAGGCCAGGATCGTCTTGCGCGGCCGGTCGAAATCGACCTTGAGCGGATCGGGGAAAACCTCCGGATCGAAGTTGCAGGCCGGCAGCACGCAGATTACCCGGTCGTGCTTCTTCATCTGCACACCGCGCAGCTCGATGTCGCGGGTTACGACGCGGCCGGAGAAGGTCACCGAATAGCGCCGCAGCAGTTCCTCGACGATCTGGTCGATGTCGTCCGGGCGGTCGATGATTTCCTGCACCCGGTCCGGGTTCTGCGCCAGCCAGTACCAGATGTTGTTGAGCGTGGCGTAGACCGTGTCGAGCCCGCCGATCCACAGGAAGCAGACGAAGCCGAACACTTCCTTTTCGGACAGCTTGCGTCCGTCGATCTCGGCATTGGCGATCAGGCTGACGACGCCGTTGTCCGGGTTCGCCTTCTTCTCGGCGATCGCGGTCTTGATGTAGGCGATGGCCTTGTTGAAGGCCGCGCCGACCACTTCGACGCTCTCGCCGTGGATCATGTCGTCCGCCCAGGACACGAAGGTGTCGCGCATGTCCTGCGGCAGGCCCATGATGTCGAGGAACACAGAGACCGGCAACGGGCGGCCGAAGGCGGTGGTGAACTGGCATTCGCCCTTGTCCGCAAAGCCCTCGATCAGGTCGATCGCGCGCTGGCGAATCAGGCCTTCGAGCTTCTTGATTCCCGCCGGGCAGAACAGCGGATCGACGATGTTGCGATACTTGCGGTGCGCCGGCGGGTCGATCTCCTGCGGGATGAAGAAGAAATAGTCGTCCGGATCGCGCGGAAAGGGGGTGGCGTCGATGTTGCGGAAGATATCCGCGTTGCGCAGCACGAACAACGCGTCCTCGTGCTTGATGAGGTTCCACTGGTTGCCCATCGGGCTGACGCTGTAGAACACCGGCGGCAGTTTATGGTGCATCGCCGCCATGAAATCGTGGGGCGAGGCGAGGAATTCGGGGCTGGACATGAGGCCCGAATTCTTGACCAGCTCGGGCGGCACATGCGCCGGTATCTGGTCCGCTCCGCGCGCACGCGGCAGGTTTGGCGGGACGGGATGGATGACGTCCTGGACGTAGGTTGCGATGTCACCGTTCATGGCCGGGCTCCCCTCAGTATTGCCGCTCGGGCATGTGGACGACGAGGCCGTCCAGCTCGTCGCTCATGTTGATCTGGCAGGAAAGCCGGCTGCTGGGCCTGACCTCGGACGCGGCTGCCTGGAGCAATTCCTCCTCGGCCTGCGAGGACGGGCCGCCGACCTTGCCGGTCCAGGCATCGTCGACATAGCAGTGGCAGGTGGCGCAGGAGAGGCCGCCGCCGCATTCGCCGACGATGCCATCGACGCCATTGTAGAGCGCGCCGCGCATGACGTTCTCGCCGACCGGCACTTCAATGTCCTGGCGGCTCCCGTCGGCCGCTACGTAGGTTACTTTGGGCATGGCTCGGGCCGTCTCCGTTCGAATGCGATTGGCCCCTTGGCCACGCTAACCGAGCCTATCTCAGTTTGCCCCTGCCTCTCGACATTGACGCACGTCAAATGCCCTGCGCGCAAGGCGCTGCAATAGCGTTTCATTGATGACTCAGGCCGCGACGCGGCTGGCGTTCCGGCAAGCCCGGCGCCGAACAGGAAGGAATTGCACAATGGGCGACCAATCGAAGATCGTTCCGGAAGTCGACACGACTGTCCCGCCGGCGGTGGTCATCCCCGTCGAAGCCTACATTTCCGAGGATTATGCGAGGGCCGAGCGCGACAAGCTGTGGCGCAAGGTCTGGCTGCAGGCGGGGCGGGTGGAGGACCTGCCCGAGGTCGGCAGCTACATAACCTATGACATACTCGACGACTCGGTGCTGATCGTCCGCACCGCCGCGGACCGGATCAAGGCCTACCACAACGTCTGCACCCACCGCGGCCGCAAGCTGGTCGATACGCCCAAGGGCGAGCGCAACGCCCATGGCAAGCGGATGAGCTTCGTCTGCGGGTTCCACGCCTGGACCTTCGAGCTGGACGGCAGTTGCTCCTACATCCAGGCCGAGAACGAATGGGGCGGGGCGCTGTGCGACGAGGTGACGCGGCTGGGCGAAGTCAGGCTCGACACCTGGGGTGGCTTCCTGTGGATCAACCTCGATCCCGATTGCGAGCCGCTGCGCGACTACCTTGAGCCCGCCGCCACCCTGCTCGATCCCTTCGAGTTGCAGAACATGCGTCCGCGCTGGCGCAACTGGACGGTGTTCGACTGCAACTGGAAAGTCGCTCTCGAAGCCTTCAACGAGGTCTATCACGTCCCCGGCACCCACCCCGAATTCACCGCCTTCGGCGACTGGTCGGGCTGGGGACGGCCGCAGGGCAAGCACAGCCATATCGGCTATGATGGCGCGAGCGGGGTCGAAGAGGACAAGGGCAAGCTACGACTCGGCATCGGCGACGCGCGCATCTCCACCGCCGAGATGCAGAAGTACACCTGGGAAGGGGTGAACACCAACACCACCAAGACCCTGGTCGATGTCGCCCAGACCCTGCCCGAGGTGCTGCCCGAAGGCACGCCGCCGGCCGAAGTCTCGAAATACTGGCTGGAGACCGCGCGCAAGATCGACGAGGAGCGCGGCGTCTTCTGGCCCAAGGTGGACAGCGAATGGGTCGGGCGCAGCGGCACGAGCTGGCAGATCTTCCCCAACCAGCAGATCGGCCACGCGGTCAACAACATGCTCTGCTACCAGGCGCGGCCTTATAGTGAGAGCGGGGGCGTCCCCAATCCCGACAAGTGCTACTTCGAGGTCGCGGTCTACGAGCTCTATCCGGAGGGCGAGGCCCCCGAGACGCAGTGGATCTATGCCGATCCGGGTGCCTTCCCGCACGTGCTGCTGCAGGACTTCTCGAACATGGCGGCAGTCCAGCAGGGCATGAAGAACCTGGGCTATCGCGGCAACATTCCCAACCCCAAGGCCGAAGGCGCGGTGGTCAGCCTGCACACCAACCTTGCCCGCTACATGGGCACCGGCGCGCCGCGGCCGCTGAAGAAGGCCTGACGAGCGAATTTGGCGGGGATTTGATCCCCGTCAACGCTCCGGCGGCCCATCGATGAAATCCCGTCAGGGAAACTGAGATACCCTCGGCCCTTGGTCGACAGTGGATTGGATAGACATATGACCGTTTGCACAATGTCCGATTGCCCGGAAGTCACTCCGGAGCAGATCAAGCAGCTCCACGCCAAGTACCTGCGCGAGCGCGACCGGCGCATCAAGAAGGACCACAACGACCAGTACATCCCGGCCAGCGGCAAATGGAAGGACATCTACGAGGTCGATCCCTACACGCCCGTCGCCCCGCGCGAGCCGATTTCCGGCGAGACCGACGTCGTTATCCTCGGCGCCGGCTATTGCGGCATGATGGCCGCGCACCAGCTCAAGAAGGCGGGCATCGACAACTTCTACATGCTCGACCACGGCGGCAACTTCGGCGGCACCTGGTACTGGAACCGCTATCCCGGCATTCAGTGCGACAACGACTCGCTGGTCTACATGCCGCTGCTCGAAGAGACCGACTACATGCCGTCGAAGAAATTCGCCGACGGCTACGAGATCTACGATCACTGCCAGATCATCGCCGATACCTTCGGCCTGAGGCAGAACGCGCTGTTCCACACCCTGATCGAGACGCTGGTGTGGAAGCCCGAGATCAACCGCTGGATCGTCGGCACCAACCGCGGCGATGCGATCAAGGCGCGCTTCGTGGTCCTCGCCATGGGCCCGCTCAACAAGCCCAAGCTCCCGGGTATTCCGGGCATCAACGAGTTCAAGGGCAAGATCTTCCATACCGCCCGCTGGGACTATGACTATACCGGCGGCGAATGGCGCAACCCGGCGCTGACCAAGCTGGCCGACAAGAAGGTGGCGATCATCGGCACCGGCGCGACAGCGATCCAGGTGGTGCCCTACCTCGCCAAATATGCTGCCCAGACCTACGTCGTCCAGCGCACCCCCTCGACTATCGACATGCGCAACAACCGGCCGATCGATCCCGAGTGGTACAACAGCCAGAAGCCCGGCTGGCAGGCCGAGCGGATCAAGAACTTCCACCATGCGGCGATGGAACGGCTCTCGCCGGGCGAACCCGACATGGTGCAGGACATCTGGACTGAGATCAGCCGCAATTGCTCGGCAGAACTGGAGGCCCTGGGCTGGCCCGACATCACCCCCGAGGAATACGGCGCCCTGCGCGAGAAGTGGGACTACCGGGTGATGGAGCGGCTGCGCAACCGCTGCGACATCGTCAAGGATCCCGCCACCGCCGAGGCGCTCAAGCCCTATTACCGCTACCTGTGCAAGCGGCCGGCCTCGAACGACGACTATTATCCGGCGTTCAACCAGGACAACGTCACGCTGATTGACGTGGCCGAAACGCAAGGCCTGGAGCGGCTGACCGAGAACGGCTTCGTGCATAACGGCGTCGAATACGAGATCGACTGCCTGATCCTCGCTTCCGGCTACGAAGTCACCAACGACCTCGACCGCCGCTGGGGCATCTCGCGGGTCGAGGGCGAGAACGGCCTGTCGATCTACGACTACTGGCGCAATGGCTTCCAGACCTTCCAGGGCATGATGGCGCGCAACTTCCCCAACATGTTCTTCACCGGCTTCACCCAGGCCGGCACCAATGCCAGCAATTCCAAGACCTTCGTCGACCAGGGCTATCACATCGGCTACATCGCCAGCGAGGCGCTGCGGCGCGGTGCGGTGCGGATCGAGCCGACGCAGGAAGCGCAGGACGCCTACATCGCCCACCTGCGCTCGCGCGCGATCGACAATTCGGTCTTCGCCAACGAGTGCACCCCCTCCTACTTCAACAACGAGGGCGACCAGAAGAAGAAGCGCTCGATCTTCGGCGAGCCCTACAACACCTACTACGACTTCGAGGACTTCCTGCAGGCGTGGCGCGACGCGGGCCAGCTCGAGGGCATCGAGCTTCAGACCGAAGCCGTGGCCGAACCCGCAGAATAGGAGAGAGGCACATGAACGAGATGTCGAAGGTCGCATCGGCCGAACTGTCCGAGCCGCTGACATATCCGGTCGATGCCTTCATCTCGCGCGAGTACGCCGAGGCGGAACCGGCGAAGCTGTGGTCGAAGGTCTGGCAGCAGGCGGGGCGGGTGGAGGAGCTGAAAGAAGTCGGTGATTACATCACCTACAACATCTGCCACGATTCGATCCTGATCGTCCGAGACACGCCGACGAGCCTCAAGGCCTACCACAACGTCTGCCCGCACCGCGGGCGTCGTCTGGTAGGCGACAACACCGGGGGCGGCCCGGTGGTGGTAAAGCAGGCCAAGGGTTCGCACTCGGCGCGCGGCAACCAGCTCAAGTTCGGCTGCAACTACCACGCATGGACGTTCGGCGTGGACGGTGATGCTGTCTACATCCCCGACCGCGAGGACTGGGGCGGTGCGATGGACAGGGTCTGCACCAGCCTGACGCCGGTCCAGGTCGATACCTGGGGTGGCTGGATCTGGATCAACATGGACCTCAGCGCAGGCCCCCTGCGCGAGTGGCTGGAGCCGATCGCCTCGCTGATCGACCCCTTCGAATTCGACAAGATGCGCTACCGCTTCCGCTTCTGGGGCATTTTCGACTGCAACTGGAAGGTCGCGCTCGAGGCATTCCTTGAACCCTACCACGTTCAGGGCACGCACCCGCAGCTGATCAAGTACGGCGACTTCTATTCCTTCTCCAAGGCGCTGGGCCGCCATGGTCAGACGGGCTTCGATTCGAAGCAGCACCGGAACGAGAACACCGCCGTCGATACCAGCGTCCACCGCGCGGCGGGCGATGGCGATCCGCGCGAGACCATCGCGCAGATGCAGCAGGAATACTGGGATACCATCGGCGCCAGCACCTCCGAAACACTGGTGAAAACCGCCCAGCGCCTGCCGCTGGACCTGCCCGCCGGCACCCCGGCGGCGGAAGTCCACAAGTACTGGATGGAACTGGCGCAAAAGGAAGACGAGGCGCGGGGCGTCAAGTGGCCGGCGCTGACCGAAGCCGAGCTTGCTGCCGCAGGCCTTGCCCTGTCGATCTTCCCCAACGTCAACTTCATCCCGGGACCGACCTTCAGCCTCGCCTACCGGGTCCGCCCCTACGGCACCGATCCCGACAAGTGCATCTTCGAGGCCGTTGCGCTTGATCGTTTCCCCGAAGGCGAAGAGCCGGAGACGGAGTGGGTCTATCTCGAGCAGGACCTCGACAAGTGGCCGTTGGTCATCGCCCAGGATATCTCGAACATGGTCGAGATGCAGCGGGGCTACAAGTCGATGGGTTTCAAGGGCAATTTCCCCAACCCTTGGCAGGAGCGCAAGGTGATCAACCTCCACGCGCAGCTTGCCAAGTACATGGGCGTGGGTGCGCCGACGCCTATTTGAATGACAACCTCCCCGGGACTGGGAGGTGGAAGCGCGAAGCGCTGACGGAGGGGGCGTCGGAGGGACTCGCCCCCTCCACCACCAAGTCTGCGGCTTGTGCTCCCCCTCCCCGCTCCGGGGAGGTTTTTTGTGAATTGCGCAAAATCAAAGCCTCTCGGTTTCAGCGCACTTAGCTTCGTTGCAAATCAGGAGATTTGTCCAATGAACGCAGTCACCATCACCCGACTCAAGTCGGAAGAAATCAAGCCCAAGATCGGCTCCCGCGTCCTCAATTCGAAGGAAGAGCTGCTCAGCGGCGAACTGTCCGCCGAGATCAACGAATTGCTCGAACGGCGCGGCGTGCTGGTGTTCAAGCAGCTGCACCTGACCGAGGAAGAGCAGATCAGGTTCTCCAACCAGCTCGGCGGCAACGCCACCGAGATCGGCGTGGATGGCGGCGCGATCTTCTCGATCTCGCTCGACGCCGGCGAGCATCACAAATCGGTGATCGAATACCTCAAGGGCTCGCTGTTCTGGCACGTCGATGGCACGATGAACCCGGTGCCGGTGCGCGGTTCGATCCTTACCAGCAAGGTCCTGCCGACCTGGGGCGGAAACACTGAGTTCTCGAACTGCTATGCCGCCTACGACGACCTGTCGCAGGAGACGAAGGACCAGATCGATCAGCTGCGCGTGGTCCACGCCATGTGGGTCTCGCAGCTCTACCACACGCCCGAGCCGACGCTCGAGCAGCTCGACGACTGGATGTCGAAGGGCGAGCAGGAACTGCCGCTGGTCTGGCACCACAAGACCGGCCGCAAGTCGCTGGTCCTTGGCAACACCGCCCGCAATGTCGTCGGCAAGAACATGGAGGAAAGCGCCCGCATCCTCCACGGCCTGCGCGAGCATGCGACCAGCGAGCCCTACCACTACGCGCACGAGTGGGAAGTCGGCGACTCGGTGATGTGGGACAACACCGGCACGCTGCACCGCGCCATGCCTTATGACCCGGACTGCGGTCGTCTGCTCAAGCGCACGATCCTGCTCGGCGACGAACCCTTCAGCTGACCAAATTTCCACCGCCCGCCCCGCTCCCTCGGCCCAACGACCCAAAGGGTACCATGTCCGGGTGGTTGGGCCGGGGGAGCGGGGTGGGCGGTGGCTCCGCAAACAAAGAAAGAAGAGGTGCTAAAATGGCTGAAATGGACCCCAAGGGCCTGGTTGCCACGAACCCGTTTCCCGTAACCCGCCCGGAGCTGATCCCGGCCCAGCGCTATTACGATCCCGAATTCTACCAGGCCGAGGTCGATCACCTCTGGCCGCACGTCTGGCAGATGGCCTGCCGGCTGGAGACGATCCCCAATGTTGGCGACTGGATCGAATATTCGAACGTCGGCAAGTCGGTCATCGTCGTGCGCGCCAAGGACGGCATCAAGGCCTATCACAACCACTGCCGCCACCGCGGCGTGCCCATCGCCGGCGGCAAGGGCAACGAGCACGGCAACTGCGCCAAGTCCGGCTTCGTCTGCCCGTTCCACGGCTGGCGGTGGAACATGGAAGGCGAGTGCACCTTCGTCTACGGCAAGCACCTGTTCTCCGACGACCTCGTCGAGAAGCAGGAACTGGCCCTGGTGCCCTGCCGGGTCGAAACCTGGGGCGGTTGCGCCTTCATCAACCTGGATGACAACGCACCGAGCCTGCGCGAAAGCCTGGGTCCTGTGCTGCAGCGGCTCGAGGCACACGGCGTCGACGACCTGCGCGCCGAATGGTGGTGCGGCACCGTGCTTCCGGCCAACTGGAAGATCGCGATGGAAGCCTTCCAGGAAGGCTACCACGTGATGAAGACCCACCCCCAGCTGCCCGACGCCATGGGATCGCTGTACAACACCATGTACGGGGCGGGTCACACGGGCGCCGGCGATGGCGTCATGCAGAACCACCTCGACTACAAGGGCGTCACCGCCAAGCAGGCGATCGAAGCCCAGATCAAGCACATGGAGCGGCTGAGCGAAGGCATGGCCGGCATGTGCCAGAAGAAGGAAGTCGACATCGCCAAGAGCCTGCGCGACGTCGACCTGCCGGAAGACCCCAACGAGGCCATGATGGTCTGGTGGGGCATGGTGCAGGACAAGGTCTCCAAGGAACTGAAGGCGCGGGGCGAGAACGTTCCCGACATGAACGCCGTCTGCCAGTCGGATCCGGTGCATGCGGTGGAGTTTCTCTTCCCGCACCACTTCCTGCTTCCCTTCATGACCAGCTTCGCCTCCTACCGCATCCGGCCGCTGGGCCCGGAAAGCTGCATCTTCGAGATCTGGTCGCTGACGCACTATGCGCAGGGCGAGGAACCGGCGCCGCCGATGGAGCCCACCATGCTGCCCTATGACAGCCAGGACTTCCCGATGATCCCGCGGCAGGATTACTCGAACATCCCGATCCAGCAGAAGGGCCTGCATTCGAAGGGCTTCGAATTCATGCGCCTGTCGAAGGACGTCGAAGGCCTGATCAGCAACTATCACCGCCTCATCGACGGCTACCTCGCCGGCAAGCCGGGCGCGGCATTGGCCAAGGCCAACAACGAGCTCGGCGGCAACTTCGACGGGCCGATCAAGGATCTCGGACTCTAGAGATACTCCTCACGCCTGGAAGCCGTCCGCCCCGAGGGGGGAGCGGGCGGCTTTCAGTGCGGGTCGATCACATAGCTATCGGAGCTGACGAGCTGGCTCTCGTCTCCCGATGAGTGCCGGCTGACCTTCACCTTGCGGTGATCGGCAAAGTCCTCGCGCTCCACTTCCAGTTCAAAGGCCGCAATCTCGCCGCCCGCCAGCACGCGCCCTTCGACCCAGCCATCGCCCATCTCGAAGCGCAGGCAGACCGACTGGCCGTGCGGGTTGCGCAGGCGCAGGTCCTTCCACGGCCAGACCACCGTCGCATCCAGCCCGAGCAGGGTGAAGCGGTCCTGCTCCGCATAGAGATCGCGCGAATGGGGGTGGCGTTCGAGCACTTCGAGGCCCGCGCGCAGGCCCAGTTCGTAGGCCAGTCCGCTGACCTGGCACAGTCCACCGCCGGTCTCGCCATGCAAGGCGTCGTCGCGGATGGCGCGGCCCATGGCGAAGCCGGCATCGGTGGTCGGCCGGCCGACCAGCCTCCAGAAGGAGAAGATCTGGCCCGGCGCCAGCACCACCCTGTCCAGCCGGGAAGCGCCAAGCGCCAGATTGACCAGCTTTCCCTCGTGAAACGCGGTTCGCCGGATTGGCTGGCGGACGCTGACCAGGATTGGAAGGCGATCGTCTTCGCCGCCGCCATGGCTGACATCGACCATGGCGTGCAAGGCCCCCGACTGCCTGTCCCGGGCATTGCGCCTGATCCGCGCGACGGCAATCCGAAGCCGCATCGGCGCGCGCTTGCGCAGGGCGGCGATCATGGCCCTCCGCTTCCGGAGTTTGCGACAAGCGGTTCTTCGCTATTCGGAACTTTGCTCGCGTCCACGGCCACGTGCTGCCCCATGTTGCGCGGACCTCTTGTTATCCAAGTTGCCGGACCGCGCAAGCCAATCAAAAAGGGCGGGAATTGCGCCCGCCCTTTCCGATTTTGCAAATATCCGGCTGCTCAGAAGCGGTAGGATACGCCTGCGCTCAGCACCCAGGGATCGAGCTTGTGCTCGGTTGTCAGGGCTTCCACGCCACCAGCGGTGTAGAAGTGGGCCGTGGTGTTCATGAAGTACTTCTTGGCATCGATGCTGACGCCTAGGCCTTTGTCGTTGACGGGGATGTCGAGACCGGCCTGTAGGGCTATGCCCACCTTGTTGTCGAGATGAGCCCTCGCCGCGCCGAGGAGCTGCGCGGTCGCGCCGGGCTTCTCGTCGATGAAGAAGAAGACGCTGGGGCCTACGCCGACATAGGGCTTCACGCCCTTGAGCGGCAGGTGGTACTTCAGCGTGACGGTCGCCGGCAGTATCATCACGTGATCGACGATGGCGGCGCTGGAAGGCAGGGCGCCCGCGCCGGATGCGTGGTGCTGCGTCAGGCAGCAGATCGTCTCGATCGAAATGTTCGGCGTGGCGAAGTATTCGACCGCGACGGTGGGAACGGCATTATCGTTGATGTCGGTCTGGGTCCCGGCCGGAAGGCCGATCAGGTCCTTCTCGACCTTGGTGATCTTGCCATCCACGAGAACGCCGGTGCCGAGCAGTTTGACCTGCCAATGGCCCTCGGCATTTCCTGCCCAAGCCGGAGTGGAAAGTACGGTTGCGGCGGCCAAGACAGCCGCAGTCAGAGTCTTACGCATAGTCCCTCATCCAACCACCGCCTGTCTGCCCCATGCAGACCGGTATTCCGGCGGCGTCAAAAAACACGAATATCTCGGTTTTTTACCAAGTAATTGATTGGGAACAAATCCGGCTGCCCTTAGCGCAACAACTTTTGCGTTTTTTGCAATTCTCGAATCGTGTGTTAGTCTTCCAAATTGAGCCGGATCAATGTGGGGTACTGGGTGGTGCTGCATCCGGCTCTCAATAACGCTCCAACCCGATCAAGAGGGAAGGCTCATGGAAACTGTACTTGCGCGCGCGGGCTGGTGGCTCGCGGCGCTGTTTATTGCCATCGTCGCCTGTGCGGCCGCCGTCGATTTCGGCTTCGCGGTGCACATGGCGATTGTCGCCCTGGCGGCGCTCGTCGGACTGGGCGTCACGCTCAGCCGGACAGACTATGGCGCGATCGCCAAGGGCATCATTCGAACGCCCGTCGATGAATCCGGGTACGACGACGATCCCGTCCGCTGGGGCGTCATCGCAACGATGTTCTGGGGCATGGCGGGTTTCCTGGCTGGCCTTTATATCGCGTTGGAGCTCGCCTTCCCGGCGCTCAACTTCATCGAATTCGCTAATTTCGGTCGATTGCGCCCGCTGCATACCTCGGCGGTGATTTTCGCATTCGGCGGCAATGCGCTGATCGCGACCTCATTCTATATCGTCCAGCGCACCTGCCGCGCGCGCCTGGCCTTCCCCGGCCTCGCCCGTTTCGTCTTCTGGGGCTACCAGCTTTTCATCGTGCTGGCCGCAACCGGCTACCTGCTCGGCATTACCCAAAGTAAGGAATATGCCGAGCCCGAATGGTACGTGGACCTGTTCCTGACCGTGGTCTGGGTAGCCTATCTGGCGGTCTTCGTCGGCACGATCGTCAAGCGTTCCGAACCGCACATCTACGTCGCCAACTGGTTCTTCCTGTCTTTTATCCTGACCGTGGCGTTGCTGCACATCGTCAACAATCTCAACATCCCGGTCAGTATAGTCGGCAGCCTCAGCTATCCGGTCTGGGGCGGGGTGCAGGGCGCGCTGGTGCAATGGTGGTACGGCCACAACGCGGTCGGCTTCTTCCTCACCGCCGGCTTCCTCGGGATGATGTACTACTTCATTCCCAAGCAGGCCGAGCGCCCGGTGTATTCGTACCGGCTGTCGATCGTGCACTTCTGGGCGCTGATCTTCACGTACATGTGGGCGGGCCCGCACCACCTGCACTACACGGCGCTGCCCGACTGGACGC
>CAZVWP010000011.1:0-88195 GCA_964630805.1 uncultured Novosphingobium sp.
CGTGCAACTGGAAGGTGGCGATCGAAGCCTTCCTCGAGCCTTACCACGTCGCCGGGACCCACACCCAGCTACTCGCCTATGGCGACTATTATGCCGCCTCGCAGCAGTACGGCTGGCACTCGGTGTCGAAGTACGATACGCGCGACGACAAGTTCAAGATGAGCCAGGCCTCGGGCACGGTCCGCGCCGGCAAGGGCGATGATCCGCGTGTCTCGACCTATGAGCTGATCCGCGAGAACTACGAGACGGTGATGAACACCGCCTCAACGGAAACCCTGGTCGCGGCGGCCAAGCGGCTGGTGGATGAACTGCCGGAAACCGCAACGCCCGCCGAATGCATCGCCCACTGGCTCGCTTCGGCCAAGGCCGACGATGCCGCGCGCGGCGTCATCTGGCCGGAAATTCCGCCCGAAATCCAGGCGGAATCCGGCCTTGCCTGGGGCATCTTCCCCAACCAGAACATCCTGCACGGCGTCACTTTCGCCAGCCCGGCCTACCGCGTGCGGCCCTATGGCGACGATCCCAACAAGTGCATCTTCGAAGCCTACGCCCTCGAACGCTATCCGGAAGGCGAAGAGCCCAAGACCGAATGGGTAGAGTGCGAGCGCACCGAGGAAGCCTGGGGCCCGGTGTTGATGCAGGACTTCAGCAACATGGAATTCGTGCAGAAGGGCATGAAGAGCAGCGGCTTCCGCGGCACCTTGCCCAACCCGCACCAGGAGCAGAAGGTGATCAACCTGCACCGCAACCTGGCACACTTCATGAAGGGCTGGGGCGCCCCAAAGCCGCTGTTCAAGGACTGATATGGCTGTGGCGGCATGCTCGCCGCCCGGTTAACCATTTCCGTTACATCAATTCGTCAGGGCAACTTCTTGAGCCGGCGTTGACCCCGCATGTGCTCTCGTTCCTAACCATGGGGATGTGTTCCAATTGCCGACACTGGAAAGTGGTTTCCGAAGCCGAGGGGTGCCGCGAAGGGGTGTGCCAGAACCTGTCTCACTCATCCTGGCACGGCGGCTGGCAGCTCACCGACGCAGCCAACGGCTGCGAGCAGTGGACCCAGCTCGCCTATTACGAAGGCAGTGACGGCACGATGCATGTCGAGCGCCGCATCGCCGCGCGCACCACCGTGGATTTCCCGGCACAATTGAAAACACCCGGCGGAACCCGCAATGTGACGATCGTGGACCTTTCCGAATCCGGCGCAAAGATCGCTGTCGACGACACGCCCAAGGCGGGGATGGTCGCCTTGATCCAGATCGGTCCCCGCGAGTTGTTCTGCCGGATCGCGTGGTCGCGCGATGGCAGTTGCGGCGTATCCTTCGAAAAGCCGCTGCCGCGAGACCTGGTGGCGGCGATCACCGGCAAGGCAGCAAGCATGCCGATGCGGCCCGTCCAGGCGTTGGAACCCGCTCCCATGCGGCGCAAGACCTTCGGCCTGCGCGGCGTCGCTCAGCCCTTGCGTGCCATGGCGAAGCCATAGAGCAGGTGGTCGAGCTGCCCGTCGGGCACCGGCGGGAAGATCACCGGATCGGACGTATCGCGGATCCTGTCGAGGTCCGCCACAATGTCCTCAATCGT
Organism: uncultured Novosphingobium sp.; assembly: GCA_964630805.1. Classification (GTDB taxonomy): domain Bacteria; phylum Pseudomonadota; class Alphaproteobacteria; order Sphingomonadales; family Sphingomonadaceae; genus Novosphingobium. The sequence goes on from CAZVWP010000011.1 coordinate 1,582, forward strand.
CCACTCCGGCCGGTAGACCCCCGGCGATTCCGCCACCCAGGCCCGCGCGACGCGGCCGCCCATGGCCACCAGCATCTCGCCAGTGAGCGAGCAGCTTTCATGGCACAGGTAGGCGACGACCGGCGCAACCATGTCCGGGTCCATCGGCGGGAACTGGCTGGTATCGACATTGGCTGACATGCGGGTGACGGCGGCCGGCACGATGACATTGCTGGCAACGCCAAATGGCGCGCCTTCGATGCCGATCGAGTGCGACAGGCCGATCATGCCGGCCTTGGCAGTGGAATAGGGCGCGGCCTCGCTCTTGCCGTAGAGCCCGTTGATCGAGCTGGTGAAGACCATGCGGCCATATCCCGCCGCGCTCATCGCCGCCAGCGCCGGCTTGGCGACATGGAAGGCACCGCGCAGGTGCACGTCGAGAATCGCCTCGAAATCGGCATAGTCCATGTCGGCGATGGTCAGCTTGCGAACATTGCCGGCGCTGTGGATCATGATGTCGATCCGGCCCCAGGTATCGAGCGCCGCCTCGACAATCGCCTTGCCACCCGCCGGGGTAGCCACGCTGTCGGTGGAGGCAATGGCTTCGCCGCCGGCAGCCTTGATTTCGGAGACAAGGGCATCCGCCGGAGCCTCGTCCGTGGGATCGCCCGCCATGGAGACGCCGGGATCGTTCACCACCACCTTGCAGCCGCGCTTTGCCAGCAGCAGCGCATGGGCGCGGCCCAACCCGCGGCCACCGCCGGTGATGACGGCTACCCGACCGTCGTAACGCAGTTCGCTCATGTTCCTGTCCTCCCCAATGGTGTTATGCCACTGCGCCCTTGCCGCGCAGTTCTGCAATCGATTCCGCGTCGAGCCCCAGCACCTCGGCCAGCACCGCATCGGTATGCTGCCCCAGCACCGGCGGTGCGGCGGGAGCAGGCATGGCCTCGTCGAATTTGAAGGGGCGATTGACGATGGGGATCGTGCCCAGCGCCTGGTGTTCCACCTGCACCACCATCTCGCGATGCCGCGCCTGCGGCTGGTCGAGCGCTTCCAGCACTTTCAGAATCGGCGCATGCGGCACCTGGTGGCGGGCGAAGATATCGACCAGTTCCTGCACCGTGTGCCGGCTGGTGAACCTGGTGACTTCCGCGTTCACTTCCTCGCGCGCATCGCGGCGCTTCTCGAGGCTGTCGTAGCGCGGGTCCTCGGCGAGGTCCGGCCGCTCGATCGCCTCGCAGATCTTGCCCCAGAAGCTGGGTGTCAGGCAGGCGATGACAATGGCCCCGTCCGAAGCCGCGAAGGTGCCGTAAGGGACAAGGTACTGGTGCTGCGAACCGGTCGGCTCCGGGTCCTTGCCGGTGAAGAAGGCTAGCTGGGCGAAATAGCCGAGCATGCCCTGCACCCCGTCGACCAGGCTGATGTCGATGAAGCGCCCATTGCCCGTCCGCTCGCGCTCATAGAGCGCGCCGAGGATAGCGATCGGCCCATTGATGCCGCCGGCAAGGTCGCCCATCGGCAGGCCCAGCTTGGTCGGCAGCCGTCCGGGTTCGCCGTTCAGCGAAAAGGCGCCAGACATGGCCTGCAGCACTATATCGAAGCTCGGCCGGTCCTTCATCGGGCCGGTCTGGCCGTAGCCCGAGATGGCGCAATAGATCAGGCGCGGGTTGAGCGCGCGCAGCACGTCCCAGCCGAGGCCGAGCTTGTCCATCACGCCGGGACGGTAGTTCTCGACGACCACGTCGCACTTCGCCGCAAGGTCCTTGGCCAGTTGCAGGCCCTCTGGCGTCTTGAGATCGATGACGACGCTCTTCTTGCCGCGGTTGATCGCAAGGAAATAGTGGCTCTCGCCATCGCGCACCGGCGGGAAACCGCGGGTCTCGTCGCCGATGCCGGGCGGCTCCACCTTGATCACTTCGGCACCGAGATCGGCCAGCGCCAGGCTGGCAGCGGGGCCGGCGAGAACGCGCGTGAAATCGAGCACGCGCACGCCGACGAGGGGGCCGGGATAGGAAGGAGAATCGGTCATTTCGATTGCCGCCTAAGTTCCTACCTGTCCTTGCGCAAGCAAGGATGGAATACTGTCGCCCTGTAGACATGACGAAGGGGGCATGCGGCCGGCATGCCCCCTTCAGCTTGCTCTTGGTCTGGTCCCTCCCCAAGCCGGTTACCCGGCCGCGTGGAGGAACGACAGATCAGGCCTTGCTCGGCAGCTGCGCCACCGAGGTGCCGAACGCCGAAAGCTCGCCGCGGTGGGTCGTCGCCTTCTGGTCCACCTTGACGTACTTCTTGCCGTTCTCCTCGTACTTCTCGACGACGGTGCCATCGATGAAGATCACGTCGCCGTCCGGGTTGTGGCGGCGGATCTGGCAGTTCGACTTGTGCAGGAAGCCGTCGTCGCCGATCCAGTTGGTCATGTGGTGGGTCAGCCAGGAGCAACGCTCTGGGCCGTAGTCATAGGCGCCAGGCGCGCCGACCTCGAGAGCGAAGGCTTCGTCCCAGTGGACGCGCTCGGGGCAGTCGGGAACGTTGAAGCGGTTCTTGATGCCCAGGCCCGGGTGCGCCTGCTGCATCTTCCACGCCAGCTTGTTGGCGCGGATGTAGAGGCCACCCCAGCCCTGCGCATAGCAGATGAAGCCGGTGACTGTCATCGGGCCCTTCACCATGCGGGGCAGCGTGTCGCCGACGTTGACGTCTTCCCAGTAGCGGGGGGTGGCGCCGCGCACTTCCTCGTTGGCGTAAAGATCGGAATATTCCTGCAGCTGCTCTTCGGTGAAGGGCTCCACGCGGCCGCGGGCTTCGGTGTACTTGGTGCCGCGCTCGCGGGCCTCGTCACGGTCGGTGCGGAACACCCAGCTGTCAGCCTCGGCAACCATGTCGCCGTGCTGGTTGTAGAAGTTCACGTGGTAGATCTGCTGGAACGAGCGGCCGGCGAACTTGGTCTGGTGCTCGATCAGGTCCTTGAGGTGCGCCTCGGTGGTGATCGTGTCGTTGCGCAGCACCGGCTTGTGCCAGGTCCAGTCGGCGCCGGCCCACATGGCGTGGACGCCCGAGAGGCCACCGCAGTAGCCCGAAATCAGGCGGCTGGTGGTGAACAGGAACGACGGCAGCGCGACGATCGAGCCGTACTTGGTGTTCTTGGCATACTCGGGGTCGCACCACAGGCGGTTGTCGTCGCCGATGCCGTGGGCATAGTGGCGAATCGCGTCGCGGGTGGCTTCGTAGTTCCACGGCTCCACGGTGTTCTCGATCTTGACGCCGATGCGGCTGCGGAGGTCGTTGAGGCCCTCCTCGGTGATCTTGGGGAACTTGGCTGTCATTTTCGCTTCTCCTGAAATCAGTTGGTGGCGGCGGCTGCCTTGGCAGCCTCCTGGTCACGCAGCATCTTGCGGTGGACCTTGCCGGCGGGGTTCTTGGGCAATTCGCTTACATATTCGACAATGCGCGGGAATTCATGCTGCGCAAGCCGTTCGCGGGTGAAATCCTGCAGCTCGCGGGTCAGCTCGTCGCTTCCCGGGCAGTTGGCGACGACGAAGGCCTTGACCACCTGGCCGCGCTTCTCGTCTGGAACGCCGATCACGCCGCATTCCAGCACGTTCTCGTGGCGCAGCATGGTGTTCTCGATCTCGACCGCCGACATGGTCCAGCCAGCCGAGATGATGACGTCGTCGGCGCGGCCCTTGTGGTAGAAGTAGCCGTCCTCGTCGATCGTCGCGCGGTCCTTGGTGGTCATCCAGCCGCCGCCCCGCCACAGCATCAGCTCGCCGATCTCGCCGGGATCGCAAGGGGTGCCATCGGGACGCTGCACTTCCAGCTTCTGGCCGGGAACCGGCTTGCCGAGCGAGCCCGGCTTGACGACGAAATCCTCCGCGCCCGGGTAGTTCACCAGCACCACGCCGATCTCGGTCGTGCCGTACATCGAGCAGACGGGCACCTTGAAGGTCTCGTCCACCCACTCCAGCGTCGCCGGATCGCAAGGCTCGCCGGTGTAGCTGAGCTTCTTGAAATGATAGGTGAAGTCGCCGCCCTTCCCGCTGTTCTTCATCATGCGGTAGTGGGTGGCGGCGGCCGACATGTTGGTGATCCTGAAGTCGCTGAGCGCCTTCAGCAGCCGGACGGGATCGAACTTGCCGGCGAACGTGCCGGTGGTAACGCCCATGCCCAGCGGGGCGAGCGTGCCGTGCCAAAGGCCGTGGCCCCAGGCGGGGCTGGAGGGGCAGAAGAACTCGTCGCCGGGGCGGATGCCGGTGCCGTAGAGCGCGGCGAACATCAGCGTCACAAGGGTGCGGTGCGAATGCTTGACCGCCTCGGGCAGCTCGCGGGTGGTGCCGCTGGTGTACTGGAAGACGGCCATGTCGTTGGCCTTGGTCTTCGGCGTGTAGCTGGTGGGGAAGCCCGAGAGCGAGGCCAGGAAAGCCTCGTCCGCGACGATCACGCGTGGTTGGCCATTGGGGCCTTCCACCGAGCGGGCCAGCTCCGCCTTCTCGGCATTGGTGATGAGGATCGAGGGGTTGCAGTCCCCCACCCGCAGCCTGAGCGCATCGGGGCCGAACAGGGTGAACAGCGGCACCGAGATGGCGCCGGTCTGCATCGCGCCGAACAGGCAGACGTAGAACGGCAGGCTGGGTTCCAGCATGAAGGCGATCCGCTCACCCGGCTGCACGCCTTCGGCATCGAGCCAGTGGGCAAAGCGCGCCGCGCCCGCGGAAATGGTGTCGAAGCTCAGGATCTCGTCATGCCCGTCGGCATGGGCGATGCGCACCGCCGGGCGGCCCGAGCCGTCGGCGTGGCGGGTGATGCATTCGTGCGCGATGTTGAGATGCTCGCGATCGCCGTCGAACAGCTCCCACAGCGCAGCGGAAGAGGCATGCGCCTGAGCATCGGCATAGCTGGTGTATTCGGTGAGTCGGGTCATGGCGATGACTCTGCACGAATCGCTTGCCATTGTAAATAGTGAATGATATTCTGTATATTGAATGACAGACAGCAAAGCCCCCGCCATCGCCCGCGCCGCCGCGATCCTGCGGCTATTGGGAAAGAGCGAGACGCCCCTGGGCGTCAACGCCATCGCCCGCGAACTGGGCCTCGTCCCCTCCACCTGCCTTTATGTCCTGCGCGCGCTGGCGCAGGAGGAACTGGTCGCCTTCGATCCCGATACCAAGCGCTATGCGCTGGATGCCGGCGTGCTCACGCTGGCGCGCGGCTGGCTGAGGCGCGACCGCTTCGCCGACCTCGTCCAGCCCATGCTGGACCGGCTGGCGCGCGAGCATGGCGTCACCACGCTGGGCGTCCGGATTTCCGGGATCGAGCATATCGTCGTCGTCGCCGCCGCGCAGGGCGGCGCGAACATCCAGATCGCGGCGCAAGTGGGCAGCCGCTTCCCCGCGCTCCTGTCCGCCACCGGACGCTGCATCGCCGCCTTCGGCAATTTCCCCGAAGCCCAGTTGGAGGCCAAGTTCCGCACCCTGCGCTGGGACAACCCGCCGAGCTTCGAGCAATGGCAGGCCCAGGTCGAGCAGACGCGCGCGCAGGGCTATGGCGTGGACGAGAGCAACTACATAGCCGGCGTCACCGTGTTAGCCGCCCCGGTCTGGCAGGCGCCCGGAAGACCCAGCCATGCGCTGGTCGGCATCGGCCTCGCCAATTCGCTCAAGGGCGAAGCCATCGAGGGGCTGGGCAAGGCGCTCGTCGCCTCAGCCCGGACGATGTCGGAGCAGATGGGCGGCAACTAGTCCCACAGCTCTACGTTGCGCTCGTCCGAGATCTTGTCGATGGCATCGGCAATCTCAGGCCGCGCCATGGCCTTGCCGATGATCCTGCCGATCGAAATCCGCATCGGCTTGCCCCAGCTTTCCGGCTTCCACAGGTTGGCGCGCAGGATGGCGCGCGGGCAGTGGAAGAAGGCCCGCTCGATTTCGACCTTTATGACAAGGATCGCAGGGCGCCCATGGCCCGACAGGCGCTCACAAAGCTCCGCATCGTCATGCAGGCTGGCCCTGCCGGACACCCGCACGGCATCGCCGGTAGCAGGGCAAAGGAAGATCAGCCCGATCCCCCCGTTGGCGAGGATATTGCGCAAACCCATCTTGAGCTGGTTTCCCGGTCGCTCCGGGATCAGCAGGGTGCGTTCGTCGACGATCTCGACGAAGCCCGGATCGTCGCCCTTGGGGCTGACGTCGAGCCCGGCCTCGCCATCCGTCGCAAGCAATAGAAATGGGCTGCGGCGGATGAACTCGGTTGCCTGTTCGTCCAGCCGGTCCAGCAGCTTTGCCGATGCGACGGGGCTGGGTTCCGGAATCAGTTCCGTCAGCCGTTCCAATGTTTCGATGCGGGCCATGGCGCTCTCCTCCAGACGCCTAAAAAACGAGGATGCCTCGTTTACAGGCGTCTGGCAAGAGCGATGGATCAACTCGCCGGGCGCAGGGCCACCACGCTGCCTTCGGCATCGGCCGAGACGACAACCGTGCCGTCCGACCCGACGGCAATGCCCGCCATCGAAGTCATCGGCCCGCACATGTCGCCGACGCCGCCCAGCGCCTTGGGTGTGACGCCCGAAGGAGCGCCAACCGCGAGGTTCGAGGCGATGGCCTGCTGGCCGCCACCCGAAAGGTCGCTCTCGATCACCTGCTTGGCCTTGGTGTCGAGCACGTAGAGCTTGCCGCCGCCGATGGCCACGCCTTCGGGCATGCCAAGGCCGTCGATCACCGCTTCCGCCTTGCCGCCGGAAATCTTGACTACCCTGCCCTTGCCCGATTCCGCCGCGTAGACGCTGCCGTCGTCGGCGACGGCCACGCCCATGGGCTTGTCGAGGCCGGAAACCAGCTCGCTCTGCTGGCCGCCCTCGGTCAGCATGACCTGGCCGGTCTCGTAATCGGCGAACACCGCGCCACCGCCGGCCGAGGCGGCGATGCCCATCAGGCGCGGGAAGCCGTGGGCGATGTATTCGGGCTCGTTGCCCGGCGTCCAAAGCGCAGCCACGCCGTTCGCCGTAGTCGCCAGCAACTTGCCGCCGCCGGCATAGGCAAGCCCGCGCAGGAAGCCCGGGTAATTGCCGCCGAACAGCGTGCCGATGCTCTGCCGCGCCTGTCCGGGAGCGATCGAATAGGCGAACATGCCGTCGGCGACAAAGACCTTGCCGTTCTCGTCCACCGCAAGGCCCATCGGCCACTGGAAACCGCTCTCGATGATCGGCCGCGCCTTGCCACCGGCCACTTCATAAAGTGCGCCGGTGATGTGCGAGGCGAATATCCGGTCGCCCCGGATCGCGCAGTTGTCGAGGCCGGGCATGATGTCGGCCAGCACCGTCTTCTCGCCGGTGCGCGGATCGACCCGCAGGACCTGGCCGGAACCGACCTGGGTCGAGATGATCATGCCGTTGGCGTCGAAGTGCACCGAATCCGGCACGCCGAGGTCTTTCGCCACCACTTCCGGCTCGCCGCCGTCGAGGCTGACGCGCCAGATCTCGTTCATCGCCTGGGCCGGGAAATAGAGCTTGCCGTCCGGCCCCACTTCGAAGGCGTTGGGCATCGGGACGTTGTCGAGGATCACCCGCGCCTCGCCGGTCGAGCGATCGAACTCGCGGATCTGGCCGCCCATCCGCAGTTCGCCGACGATCAGCCGGTCCTGGAAGACCGTCACCGGGTTCGCCACCGGCACATCGCCGTTGAGCACGCGCGAAGTGCCGTCCGGGTGGAGCACCGTGAGCCGGTTGGTGGTGATTTCCGTGCAATAGAGGTTACCGGCGGAATCGAAGGCGAGGTCGTCCGGCCCGGTGATGCCGCCGCCCATCGGGCTGATCGTCTCGATGTCGCCGGTGTCGGGGTCGACCGCCGAAACCTGGCTGCCGCAGACCTGCGCCACGTAGATCCGCCCATCCTTGCCGATCTTCACGCCGTTCGCGCCGTGCAGGCGGCTCGGCGGGGTCAGGCGCTGCAGGCTCCAGCCTTCGGCAAGCGTGGCGGGCGCGGAAATATAGCGCGATTCAGGGCTGGGCATGTCTGGTCCTCTCCGAGTGGCTTTGGAGGAAGGTATAAAACCCAGTGCGCGCAGCGCAACTCCCCTCCCGCTTGCGGGAGAGGAACTAGGCTGCCAGCGGCTCCTCGCCGACCAGCGTCACCCGGTGCATCATCCGGCCGCTGTCCTTGGCGTAGGGCAGCACGCGGTGCATGGTGCCGGTGTTGTCCCAGACCACCACATCGCCCATCCGCCACTTGTGGCGATAGACGAACTGGTCCTGCTCGGCATGGGCGAGCAGGCGGCGGATGAGCTTGTCGGCCTCGACGTCGTCCATCCCTTCGATCTGCATGGCGGTCCAGCCGAGCACCAGCGAATTGCGACCATTGCGGTGATGCCACACCAGCGGCTGCGCGCGTCCGCCGACCTGATAGACATCCATGCTGGTGACATCGACATCCTCATCGACGTCCACCACGCGGAACGTCCCCTTGGTGTAATGCACGGCCCAGAGCTTATCGATCAGCCGCTTGTCCTCGTCCGACAGGGCATCCCACGCGGCATAGGTGTTGGCGAATTCGGTATCGCCGCCCTCGGCGGCGATCACCCGCGGGGCGAGGATGGTGCCGCGTGGCGGCAGCTCTGTGTCGAGCCGGTCCATGTGCCACGCGCGGGTGCCGTAGAGGATATAGGCGTTGATGTTTTCCTGCTGCTCGAGCGTCACCTTGAACAGGCCCTTCTCGCCGTCCTCCTCGTTGAGCGTGCCGATGGAGTCGGCGAAGCGGACCAGTTCCTCGTCGCTCATGTAGGCATCGCGGAACACCAGAACGCCGCGCTTTTCCAGCAGGTCGCGGATTTCCTGGGCATGCTCGCCCGACAGCATGTCGGCCACATCGAGATGGAGCTCGCTGCCGGTCAGCGAGGTTAGATTGTTGCTCTGCAGGACCATGAACTCTCTCCTAGGGAATCTGCCTTGGTTCTCTCCCGGCCGCTTTGGCGATTGCCTCGTAAACTTCAAGCGGCTCGATCACCTTTTCGAACGACATCGCCGGTCCGTAGCGCATGACGAGTCCGGTAAGGCCGCAATCGAGCCATGGCTTCACCCGCTCGGCGATGCGTGCCACCGGGCCGACCAGCCAGCCATCGTCGATATACTCGTCCGGGACGGCGTCGAGCGCCTCTTCCCACCGGCGGCCTTCCAGCGCGTTCTCGCCGGCGATCATCTGCGTCTCGCCCTTGCCCGCCGCCAGCATGTCGGTGAGCCTTTCGGCGAGCCCATGATAGCCGCGCGCTTCCATGATGTCGCGCTGCAGGTGGGCAAACGTGACGACATATTCCTTGAAAGGCCGCATCGCCAGGGCGATCTATATCCCCGCATGCCACGCATAGTCGCGGTGATCTTCCCAGTAGCCGCCCTTGCCGCCGTAAAGCCCGGCGAGCGTCGAGCGCAATTCTATCCGCATCACGTATTTCGCGTGCTTGTAGCCCAGCTGCCGCTCGACCCTGAGGCGGATCGGCGCGCCGTGGCCGATGGAAAGCGGCGCGCCGTTCATCCGCCAGGCGAGGATCGTCTGTGGGTGGAAGGCATCGACGAGGTCGATCGATTCGTAATATGGCGCGGTGCCCGTGGCATCGGCGCAGTGGAACACAACGTAGCGCGCCTGCGGCAGCAGGCCGGCGAGCGCCAGCACCTGGCCGAGTTCGGGCCCTTGCCACTTGCCGATGGCGCTCCAGCCCTCGACGCAATCGTGGCGGGTGATCTGTACGCGCTGCTTCATCGCCAGGAGCGCGCTCATCGGCAGGACCAGCCGGTTCTTGACCAGCCCGTCCACCGAAAGCCCCCAGTTGGCGAAACCCTCCGCCGCGTGCCGGCGATAACCGGCGTCCTCGGGATCGGTATTGCCGTTCTGGCGAAACACCGGCGACATCTCGCTTGCGGCATATTCCCGCGCCAGCGCGCCACTGCCGAGCAGACGTTGCGTACCCTTGTGCAGAGCCTCTCCACTTTCGAGCAGCGAACGGAAGGCGGTACTGCCATTGAGCTTGTCGCATCCCGACAGGACCAGCCCCCCAGCCCCAAGCGCGCCCGCGCCCAGCAGCCTGCGCCGGGAAACGCTCATGGCAACTCTCCCTTGTCTCTCGGCAACCGGTAGCGCCCGGTAATCATCGAGCGCACTTCGTTGACCGGCCCGGCCAGCACCACCATGACAAGGTGCACCGCAATGAACATCGCGAACCCGGCGGCGCAGAGGAAGTGGATCGACCGCGCCGTCGCCCTGCCGCCGAACAGCACGGTAATATGCGTCGCGGCGTCGAAACCCGGCGACATGGCCAGGCCGGTGAGGATCACCAAGGGCAGCAGCACCAGCAGCACGCCGAGATAGGCGAACTTCTGCAGCACGTTGTAGTGCAGCGCCGCCGCGCCGGTCGGGAAGCGCAGTTTCGCATGCTCTATCAGGTCATGCAGCAGGTGCGAGGGCCTCCACTGTTCTCGGCTGGGCCACAGGTCGCGCCGCAGGTGCCCGCCCACCAGCGACCAGAACCAGTAGAACAGCGCTCCGAAGATCAGCACCCAGGCGAAGAACAGGTGCCACAGCCGTGCGTCGGCGAGACTGTAGAAGGAAGGGATCGTCATCCAGCCCGGAAAGGCGACGTCGTCCATCGATCCGATCTGCAGCCACGCCTTGTCCGGATTTGCGCCGTATTCGCCCCAGTAGAGCCGGGGATGGGCATTGAAGATCATCATGCCGCTCATCAGCATGACGAACACCGTCAGCGCGTTGATCCAGTGCCAGATGCGGGTGGACAGGCGGTGACGGCGAACCAGATCGCCACCCTTGGGATCTTGTGAACCCTGTGCAGTCTCCACGGGCGCCTCCGCCTTTGCCTGTCCCTATAGCTTCAGGCCCTTTCCAGGCACACCGGCTAGTTGGGCTTGTCCCCCGCTCCGCCGAAACGCAGCGAGATGTGCCGAATGTCGCCTTCGATCGCGCCCAGCGGAGTGGCATAGGCCGTGACTGGTACGCCAAGATCGCGCCCGGCATCCATCTGCTCGCCCACGCCAAGCGGCAGGTAGAGCGTCGCCGGAATGTCGCCGCCAGCCAGCACGCGTCCGCCCTGCGATATCTCGGCACGCGCCGGCCTGAACGGCCCTTGCGACGCGAACCGCAAGGTCAGTCTGTTCGGCCCGGCGACAAGTGCACTGTCCGCCGCGATCCGGATCGTTTCCGAAGGCTTGGTCGAACGGGCATAGACGAACACCGGCCGGCCCTTTTCGAGAAACAGGCTCCACCCGGCGAAATGGCTGCCAAGCGCCAGAACCACGCCCGAGGAATCCGGCCTGTCCAGCACCACGTCGGCATCCAGCGTGAAGGAGCCGTTGAGCGAAGGCCACATCAGCCCGTCGGGGCTGGATGGAATGGAGACGTCCTTGCCCCAGAAATCGTATTGGCGGCGCGGCGCGGTTTCAGGCGGTGTCGGCGAAAAGCCCACGCGGTAGGGCGGCACATTGTTGCGCTGGGCTTCCGACTGCCAAAGCTCGAACATCGCCTTGGCCCGGTCGGGATATCTGGCCGCGACATCGTTGGCCTGCGAATAGTCCATGTCGAGGTCGAACAACTGCCAGCCTTCCGGCCCCGCCATCGTCTTGCCGATGTCCTCGGTGCTGAGCAGCCAGCCATCATGGTAGAGCCCGGCCTTTCCGCCGACCTCGAAGTATTGCGTGCCCGCGGAGCTGCCGGTGCAGGCGGCAAGGTTCGCCAACAGGCTGGTGCCATCGAAGCTCATCTGGCGGACGCCGTTGACTTCTCCGGGCGCAGGCAGCCGCGCCGCGTCCAGCAGGGTGGGCGCGATGTCGACCAGCCGTCCGAAGCTGTCGCAGGTGCTGCCCGGCTTCGCCACGTGCCCCTGCCACGAGACGATCATCCCGTCCCGCACCGCCCCCAGCATCCCGGCATGAGTCTTGTACCAGGGGAACGGCGCGTTCATCGCCCAGCCCCAGCCTTCGGCGTAGCTGCCATGGGCATATTCGCCGCCGAGCTTGTCCACATTGGCAGCGAGCCAGCCTTCGTCGGCCTTGACGCCGTTGATGTGCTGCATCTCGTCCGTCACGCCGGCCCTGTCGCCGTCGCCGCTGGCGCCGTTGTCGCCCTGAATGACCATGACCAGCGTATCCTTGAGCACGCCGGTGCGCTCCATCTCGTCAAGCAAGCGGCCGAGCTGCTCGTCCTGGTAGGCCAGCATGGCGGCGGCGACTTCCATGCCGCGTTCTGCATAGGCGCGCTCGGTGCCTGAAAGAGAATTCCATGCCGCGATGGCAGCCGGGCGCGGGGTCAGCCTGGCATTTGCCGGAACGATGCCCATGGCCCGCTGGCGGCGGAAGGTCTCCTCGCGCAGCTTGTCCCACCCCTGGCTGAACCTGCCCATGTAGCGGGCGATCAGCTCCGGCGGGGCCTGGTGCGGCGCATGGACTGATGGCGAGGCGAAGTAGACGAAGAAGGGCTTGTCCGGCGCCGCCGCGACATGATTGCGCAGCCATTTCGCGGTATCGTCGACAAGGCGCTTTTCCAGGAGGTCCGGCTGGCCGGTGGCATCGGGCACGCGATCGGTACCGCGAAACAGGATCGGCCGGATCTGGTCGCTTTCGCCATTGGGGAAACCGAAGAAATATTCGAAACCCAGTCCGGTCGGCCACATATCGAACGGCCCCGCCGCAGAGCCCTCGCCCGGCGGCACGTTGTGATGCTTGCCGAACATCGCGGTGTTGTAGCCGTTGAGCCGCAGGGTCTGCGCGATAGTGGCGGCGGAACGCGGGAAGCGGCCGTTGTAGCCCGGGTAGCCCGCGGAAAGATCGACGATATGGCCGGTGCCGACGCGATGCGGATTGCGCCCGGTCAGCAGCGCGGCGCGGGAGGGGGAACAGACGCCGGTGGTGTGGAACCGGTTGAAGCGCATGCCGGCCGCTGCAAGGCGATCCATGGCGGGTGTCGCCACCGGACCGCCGAAGGTGCTCGACATGCTGAAGCCGACATCGTCCGCCATGAACAGCAGGATGTTCGGCGCACCCTGCGGCGCGCGCACCGGTTGCCACGGCGATGGCCGGGACGCGGCCATGCTCGGCCCGATCTCGCCGGAAAAAACGGGCTGTTCGATCGGCAACGAAGTCCGGTCCGGATTGGCCCGGGCCGAGGCGGCCAGCGCAACTGCCAGTGTCGCCGCGCCCAGCGCAAGCGAACGCACGCGGCCAATGCGGTTCATCTGGTCTCTCTTCCAAAGCTGTTTGGAGAGAGCCTATCGCATGGCCGGAAGGTGTTCCAGCCCCGGCGTCAGCGCCGCGTCAGACCCGGATTGTCCTCGGCCAGCCGCGCGCGCATCGAGTTCTGGATGAAGGCGGTGACAACGTATTGCCCCACCATCGCCGGGAATTCGAGCAGTTGCGCCTCGTCCCAGCTTTTCGCCAGCACGGCCCAGGTGGCGTCGGAGATGGCGAAGTCCTCCAGCAGTTCCTCGACCCCGGCCTGGATCGCCGCATCGTGCTCGCTCCAGCCCGGCGCGGTGGAGCCCACGGTGGAGCGCTCGATTTCCTCGTCGGACAGGCCATAGCGCTTGGCGATCTTGACGTGCTCGCCCCATTCGTAGGGCGAACCGGAAAGCCAGCCGATACGCAGCACTGCGATCTCACGCTCGCGCGGAGTGATGCGGCCGGTGAAGAACACCTTGCCTGCGTCCATGTTGATGCGGAACAGTTCCGGGTGGTGGACGAGGGTGCGCATGTATTCCGGCACTTCCGCCGCCGCACCCGACCCTGCCCCGGCGCGCACGCCATCGACGATCGCGCGGACTTCCGCGCTCATCGCGCTGTCGTCGAGCGGGGCGATCTTGGGTCCGTCGCCAACCACCTGGGCCTCGCGCGCGGCGATACGGTCGCCATAGCCGTTCAGTGCCATCCACTTGTCTCCTTGTATGTCGCCTAGCGGCTGGTGAGCCCGGGCTTGCCGCCTTCCAGCGGCACGCCCAGCGAATTCTGCTGCATGGCCGTGGCGGCATAGACGCCGACCAGCACCGGAAATTCCATCAACTGCTTCTCGCCCCAGCATTCGGCCAGCACGGCCCAGGTTTCGTCAGAAATCCTGAAGCGCGAGAGCAATTCGTCCACCCCGGTCAGGATCGCCGCCTCGTGCCGGCTCCAGCCCTCGGCCGTGCCGCCCTCGATCACCATCTCGATTTCCTCGGGCGTGATGCCAACGCGCTTGGCGATGACGACATGCTCGCTCCACTCGAACGGCGCGCCGGTCACCCAGGCGCCGCGCAGCACGGCCAGTTCGCGCTCGCGCATGGTCAGCGTGCCCTTCGCGGCGAGCATGATGCCCATGTTGGTCTGCGCGTCGTTCAGTTCGAGGTGGCGCAACATGGTGGCAGTGACGGCAGGAATGATGCCGCTTTCGGGAATGCCCAGGCTGACGCGCAGGCGCTTGCAATAGTCCATCGCCTCGGGCGTGAGTTCGTTTTCGGTGAGCGGCGCGATCCGGGGCGGCTTGCCGTTGATTTCCGCATCGCGCGCCACGTCGCTGTCCGCGCCGCCAAGAACTTTCATGTCGAACTCCTGATCCCTGATCTGCGGGCGTCCATAGCGGCAAAGCCGAACGCGGCAAGTGGGCGATCAGGCGGCTGCGGCAATCGGCTCCTCGCCCTCCAGCGTCACGCGATGCATGCGGCGGCCGCAATCGAGATCGTAGGGCATGGCACGGTGCATGGTACCCGAATTGTCCCACATGACGAGATCGCCCATCCGCCACTTGTGGCGATAGACGATTTCGGGGCGCACCGACCAGGCCATCAGCCGTTCCAGCAGCGCGTCGCTTTCCGCGTCGCTCATGCCCACGACCTTGCAGGCCGTGCCGCCGAGCACCAGGCTCTTGCGGCCGGAGCGGTGGCGCCAGACCATCGGATGAATCTTGGGCGCCTTGAGCTTCCAGGCCTGTTCCTGCTCGGGCGTCGGGTTTTCCGTCTGGCGGCGGATCGGCGCTTCGACTCGGTGCTCCACCTGCAGGCTCTCGACCAGCCGTTTGTCCTCGTCGGAAAGGTCCTCATAGGCCGCATAGGTGTTGGCGAACTCGGTGTCCCCGCCCTTTTCCGCGATCACGTGCGGGGTGAGCATCGAGCCGAAGGGAGGGACATCGGCATCGGTGCGGTCGATGTGCCATTCGAAGGCGCCCTTGAGGTAGGTCTTGCCGTGCGGATTGTGCTCGGCATCGAAAGTCACCTTGAAGATGCCGCCTTCATAGGTGGTACCGCCCTGAATCTGCCCGATGGTGCGGGCAAAGGTCTCCATCTCCTCGTCGGTGCAATACATGCCGGGAATGCAGATCACGCCGCGCCGTTCGAGCAGCTCGCGCAATTCCTTGTTGTACTTCCCGCTCAAAAGGTCGTCGCGGTCGGCGCGGACTTCGCTGCCGATGCGGGGGGTCAGGTCGATGGAATAGAGCGACATGGGAATCTCCTCCGTAACTTCGAAATTCGCGGAACGGCGAATTTCGAGGCGGCACCGGCCCACTCCCCCGCCCGGCCACCCAACAGTCATATCATATGGGTGGCCGGGCGGGGGAGTGGGCCGGTGCCGAACGATCCGAAATGGAATTTCGGATCAGACAATGCGCCCTGCTTGACCCCATGCGGATTTGCTTTCAACTGATTTTCGAGGAATGCCCGAAAGAGGAAGCTTCATGGATACCCAGTTCTGCACCGTCGACCTCGACGGCGGCATCATGACCATCACCCTGAACCGCCCGGAGCAGCGCAACGCGCTCCATGCCGAGGCCAACCATGAAATGGGGGCGGTGTTCGACTGGTTCGAGTCCGATCCCAAGGCGCGCGTCGCGATCCTGACCGGCGCGGGCGACAAGGCCTTCAGCGCCGGTGCGGACTTGCGCACGCCGCCGAAGGAAGGCCTGCCCCCGATCCCGCCCACTGGCTTTGCCGGCCTCGTCTGGCGCTATGACCGCAGGAAACCGGTGATCGCGGCCGTCAATGGCGTCGCGGCGGGCGGCGGCTTCGAGGCGGCGCTGGCCTCCGACATCATCATCGCCGCCGACCATGCCACCTTCGGCCTCACCGAGCCGCGCGTCGGCCTCGCCGCGCTGGGCGGCGGCATCCAGCGGATCGTCGAGGAACTGGGCCCCAAGCGCGCCCATGCCCTGCTGCTGACGGCAAAGCGCATTTCGGCGCAGGAAGCGGCAGCGCTGGGGCTGGTCGCCGAAGTGGTGCCTGCTGCCGACCTGCTGGCAACGGCCCGGCGCTGGGCGGAGGAAATCCTCGAATGCTCCCCCGCCTCGATCAAGGCGACCAAGGCGGTGATCCAGTCCTACATCAACGAGGGCCTCGAAGCATCGAACAAGGGCATGTTCGGCCTGCCCGAAGTCAAGGCGCTACTTTCCGGCCCCGATGCGCGCGAGGGGCCCAAGGCCTTCGCCGAAAAGCGCAAGCCCAACTGGGCGGACCCGTCGTGAGCGGCTGCGTCCTCGTCGAGTACGACGGTCCGATCGCGACCATCGTGCTCAACCGGCCGGACCGGCGCAATGCCGTCACCGTCGAGATGTGCCACAGGGTCTATGAGGCCGCCCGCGAAGTTGCCGAAAGCGATGCCAGGGTGGCGATCCTGCGCGGTGCCGGCAACGACTTCAGCGTCGGCGCGGACCTCGGCGGAGGCGGCGGGGGCGAAGGCCATTCGCCGCCGACCTACGAAGAACTCGGCATGCTCCACCATGCCGGCACGGTGCTGCACACCATGCCGCAGGTCAGCATCGCCGCGATCGACGGCGGCTGCGCCGGCGCGGCCTTCGGCTGGGCGGCGGCCTGCGACTTCCGCTTCGCCACGTCCGAGGCGCGGCTGAACACGGCGGTCCTCGCGGTGGGGGTGCCGGGCGACATGGGCATGGGCTGGACGCTGACGCAGATGCTGGGCGGCGCAAGGGCGCGCGAACTGATGTTCTTCCCCGGCAAGATCACCGGCCAGGAGGCGCTCGACATGGGTCTCGTCACCCGTCTCTACCCGCGCGAGACTTTCCATGACGAGGTGCGCGCCGCCGCCGAACAGCTTTGCGCGCGCGAGCCCTTTGCGCTGAAGATGCTGAAGGCCAACATGGTCTCGGCCGAGAAGCTCACCCTTGAGGACTTCATCCACGTGGAGAGCGCGCGCCAGATCCACTGCAGCAATCGGCCCGACTTTGCCGCGCGCATGGCCGAGACCTTCCGCCGCTCGAAAGGCGGCTGACACATGGCGCAGCTCACCACCCACGATCTCGTCCTCCTCGCCGAGCGCGAGAGCGGGGCCTATGGCCTCGCCGACGATGGGCTGAAGGAGCGCCTCGGCCGGATCCTCGACTGGATCAACGCCACCGGCCCGCACGACGACCTGCGGCTGCGCGCCATCCGCCGGCAGGTCCAGCGCCTGCTGGTCGCGCGCCTCCGGATCGCGCTAGACCGCCAGCGCATACCAGGAATCGCGCAGGAGCGCATCGAGCGGCCGATCTTCGTCGTCGGCCTGCCGCGCACGGGAACCACCCTGCTCCACTCGCTGCTGGCAGAGGACCCGGAGGTCCACGCGCCGCAATCATGGCAAATGCTCTCCCCATC
The DNA here is from genome assembly GCA_964630805.1 of uncultured Novosphingobium sp. Taxonomy (GTDB): domain Bacteria; phylum Pseudomonadota; class Alphaproteobacteria; order Sphingomonadales; family Sphingomonadaceae; genus Novosphingobium. Next base: position 19,147 of record CAZVWP010000011.1, read on the forward strand.
GCCGCCGCCTGGTGCCGGCCCGGTGGCGCACCAGCGCATCGCCACGTCCCAGCGGATCATCGAGGCCTGGATGGATTTCGTTCCCGCCCAGCGCCAGATGCACCCCTATATCGACAAGGGCGCCTTCCAGCTGATGGAGGACGAGGAGATCCACTGCCTCGATTTCCGCAACGTCTATCCCTACCACTACTACGAGGTGCCCACCTCCGATTTCGGCGTGCGGCTGGGGGCGGACGCTCTGGGGGCCTTCCAGTTCCACCGCGAGTTCCTGCAACATCACCAGTGGAACACGCCGAACCGCCGCTGGGTGTGCAAGAGCCCTTCGGCGCAGGGTTATCTCGACCATCTGTTCGCTACCTACCCCGATGCCCTCTGCGTCTGGGCGCACCGGCCGATGGGCGAGATCTATGCCTCCAACGTCGCGCTGCGCGCCGCGATCTTCGATACGATCAGCGGGCGTCCGAACGACTGGAACAGCCGCTCCATGGCGATCGCCGAGAGCATGAAGCAGGGCATCGACAAGATGCTGGAGCAAGACCTGGTCGATGATCCGCGCGTCCTCCACCTGCCCTTCCGCGATCTCACCGCCGATCCGCTGGGCGTGGTGCGGCGTATCTACGACAAAGCCGGCCTCGAAGTCAGCGACGCCTTCGCCTCCCGCGTCGAGGCCTGGCTTGCGGACCCGGAAAACGACGCCGCCCGCTATGGCCGCTATCCCTATTCCTACGAGGCCTTCGGGCTGAGCAAGCAATGGATCGAGGAGCTGTTCGCCGACTACTCGCAGCGATTCGGCCTTGGCTGAGGGACTGCCCAGCCTCTCGCGCCGGCACGCGCTCGCCGCCACGGCGGCCGCCGGCACCTCGCTCATTCTGCCCGCGCCGCTTCTCGCGAAGTCCACCCACGCCTCCGGAGGTGCCATCATGCCGAAGAACCCGCTCTATACCCCCGCCCAGAAGGCGGTCGAGGACCGGGCGCTCGCCCTGCTCGCCCGCAGCGACGTGGCCAAGACCCGCGCCACCGTCGCCATGCTGTGGAAGAGCGCGACCGCCTGGCCGGCGCGCGAGCAGGCTGACCGGTTCGACAACATGATCGACGAGTACATGTTCCACCACGCCATGCGGGCGGCGAACGGCGACGCCAACCATCCGGTCGCCGCGCGCTTCATGGCAGCGGCACACCACTGGTACGGCCGCGACGTGCCTGGCTCGCGCTGGGGCGGCGACAGCCCGGACTTCGTCTACCGCACGATTCCCGTCGACCACGCCGGCAAGACCGAGATTCGCGGCTCGATCGCCGGCAAGGGACCGCATTCGGTCAACTATTCGGTGATGTCGAACAACTCCGCCGCACCGGCGACGCTGGCGATTCTCGACAGCCTCGACATGGACATCGCGCCGGACGGCAGTTTCGTCATCACTGTCGACGCCAGCCCGGCGAATGGGCGCAAGAACCACATCCAGACCCGGGATGGCGCCGACTTCATCATGGTCCGCGATGCGCTGGGCGATTGGCTGCACGATTCGCCCAACGCGCTCGAGGTCGTCCGCCTCGATCCCGCCGCCGGTCCCAAAAGCGAGGACGACATGGCGCGCCACCTCGCGAAGATCGCGGTGGACGGGGTGTACTATTCCTTCTTCATCACCCAGTCGGGCAATTGGGAGGCACCCAATCACCTGCGCCCGCCGCAAAGTTCGGGCGCCTACGGCGGCATGCCGACACAATGGGGCTGCAAGGGCAACCTCGATCTCGGCGAGGACGACGCGCTGCTGGTCCGCTCCAACGCCGCCGGCGCCACCTTCCGCAATCTCGTGCTGACCGACCAGTTCCACCTGTCGATCGAATACTGGAAGCGTACCTCCAGCCTCAACATGGCGCAGATGGCCGCCGACGAGGATGGCGACTTCACCTTCGTCGTCTCCGCGCGCGATCCCGGCGTGCACAACTGGCTGGACACCGGCGGCTTGCGCCGGATGCAGTTCGGCCAACGCTTCCAAGCCTTCACCCGGGGCGCGGCGCACGCCGATCCGTGGATGACCGCCAGGCTGGTGAAGTTCGCCGATCTCGACAGGGAACTGCCCAAGGGCGTGCAGCCGATCGATGCCGCCGGGCGAGCCAGGCAGATTGCCGACCGTCAGGCGGGCGTTGCGCGGCGCTTCATCGAGGCCTGACCGACCGGCGGGCGCTCATGCCGAATCGGGGCTGACCGCCCGCATGAAATAGCGCGCGAACTGGCGCGACCAGCGCTCGAGTTCCTCACCGCCTCGCGGCACGCCGCGGACGTGGCCGATCAGGTTGTCGAGCCAGAGGGTCGCGGCATTGGCGATTTCGGCGTCGTCGAGGCCCGCAAGGTCGACAGTCTCGCGCAGGTACTTGCGCATCGCCTCGTGGACCTCGGCATAGATCGCCGCGCGGGTCGGGTTTCCTTCCAGCGAAGTGTCTATCCAGTCGGCCAGGCGCTCCAGCATCGTGGCTTCGGGCGCATTGAGCGCATTTGCCGAACGACGGGTGACGTCGGCGATCACCGCCTCCAGCGCTCCCGCTTCCGCCGCCAGCCGGAATTCCGTGAAGATCAGCCCGATGCGGTCCCGCAGCACGGCGAGAAGCAACCCGTGCTTGCCGGAAAAACGCGAATAGATCGTCTGCTTGCTGGCATGGGCCCCGGCAGCAACGCGATCGAGAGAGAACTGTTCGGGCCCGGTTTCGAGCAGCACCTGCCAGGCGGCTTCGACCAGCCTCCGGGTGATCAGCTCCGCCTGCCCCGCCGCGGGGCGCCCCCGGGATGGCTGGGGTGAGGGCTGGCCGACGCTCAATGCATGCCTCCCACCTGCGCATCCGCAGGCGGGCGGCGCAGGAAGATCAGGAGTGGCAGGGAAATTACCGCCGCGGTTGCCAGCGCGAGGTAGATGTCGTTGAACGACATCACCAGCGCCTGCATCTGCACCTGCCCGTCGAGCATGCGATAGGCGGCCTCCAATCCCTCCGGCCCGCCGCCATACATCGCCGCCCTTTCGGCGATGTTCTGCTGCACGGCAGGATCGTTGGCGCCAATGGCGGAATGTATCCACCAGTGGTGATGTTCGAAACGCTGGTCCTGGAACGAGGCCAGCGCGGCAAGCCCGATCGAGCCGCCGAGGTTGCGGGTCACAGAGGAAAGGCTGTTCGCCTCGGCCGCATCCTCCGGCGGGACCGAGGAGATCACCGCCATCTGCAACGGGATCGCCGACAGCGTCGTGCCCACGCCGAACAGCAGCTGGGCATAGAGGAAGTCCCGGCCGGTCGACTGGATGGTAAGGCCGCTCAACATGTAGTCGGCAACCGCAATGGTCAGGATGGCACCGGCCAGGACTAGCCGCGCATCGAACCGCGCGAACACCACCGGATAAAGGAACGCGGCAAGGATCGAGATCAGCCCCGAGGTGAACATAAGACTGCCGGCCTGAAGCGCCGTATAGTCGGCCACGGTGACGAGGAACTGGGGCGCGATGAAGATGCCGGTGAACAGGAGCATGCCGAGCACCGCCAGCATCAGCACGGCGGAGGTCAGGCTGAGGTTGCGCAGCAACGAGAGCCGGATAACCGGCCGGGCAGACCGCAACTGCCCCCAGGCGATGAGGCCGAAGCCCAGCAGGGAAACCCCGGCGAGCTGCCAGATCAGCGGCGATTCGAACCATTGCTCGCGGTGGCCGTCCTCCAGCAGGGTCGTCGCCGCGCCCAGGCCCAGCATCATGCCGAGGATGCCGATCCAGTCGGCGTTCCTCAGCTCGCTCCAGTCATAGGGCGTGCCTTTGACCGCGAAGATCAGCATGCCCATCTGTAGGGCGCAGACCGGCACGTTGATGAAAAAGGCATAGTGCCAGCTGAGGTTCTCCGTCAGCCATCCGCCCAGCAGCGGGCCGAGAACCGGGCCCAACAGCGCCGCCATCGCCGTCACCGCCATGCCGACGGACTGCTGGGCCGGCGGCAGCCGCGTGGCGACTAGGGTCATGGCCGTCGGGATCAGCACGCCGCCGGAAATGCCCTGGCCGATGCGGCCGAACACCAGCATCTCGAGGCTGCCGGCAAAGCCGCAGACGACCGAAAACACGGTGAAGATGAATGCCCCGCCCAGCAGCAGCCGGCGCATGCCGATCATCCGGCCCAGCCAGGCGGTGAGCGGGATGATGATGATTTCGGCCACGAGATATCCGGTGCCGACCCAGGTCGCCTCGCTGGGCGTCGCGCCGATCTCGCCCTGGATCTTGGGCAGCGAGCTATTGACGATGGACACGTCCATCAGCGCCATCAGGCTGCCGATCATGCCGGCGCAGACGGCCAGCCAGTCGGAAAGGCTGGCGCGTTCGGTAACTGCAGCCTGGCCGACCGGATCGCCGACTGCCGCCTCGCTCATTTGCGCTGGCGGTCCTGCTCCGCGCGGACGGCGTCAAGCTCGTCGCGGGCCGAGCGGGTATCGACCTCGGCCGTCAGCGAGAGGCCCGGGGCCAGCACCTTGCGCGCCGCGGGTCCGGCTTCGATGCGGATCCGCACCGGCACGCGCTGGACGATCTTGGTGAAATTGCCGGTCGCGTTCTGCGGCGGGATCAGCGAGAAGTTGGCACCAGTGCCCGGCGTGATGCTGACCACGGTGCCCTTGAAGGTGATTCCGGGCAGTGCGTCCACCCGCACTTCCGCGGGCTGGCCCGGCCGCATCAGCCCGACCTGCGTTTCCTTGAAGTTGGCGACGACATAGACCTCGTCGGCAGGCACCAGGGTCAAGAGGCGCATGCCCGGCTGGACATATTGCCCCACCCGCACCGCCTTGTTGGCGACGCGGCCCGCCACCGGCGCGGCCAGCCGGGTGGAGGCGAGGTCGTTAGCCGCCGCCATGCGCTCTACCCGGGCAGAGACGGCCTGGGCGGCGGCGCGGCCGGTTTCGGCGCCGAGCGTCTCGACCCGGCGCGTTGCCTGTTCCAGCGCCGCCCGCGCCGCGGCGACATTGGCCACGGCCTTCTCATGGCTGAAGGTCAGTTCCGAGAGCTTTTCGGCGGGCGCGATGCCCTCTGCGACCAGCGAACGGTACCGCGCGGTCTCGCGCGTGGTCCAGGCCACGTTGGCGACGGCGGCCTGCAATCCGGCCCTCGCCTGCGCCACCCCCGCCTCGGCTTCCGCCCGGGTTGCCTGCGACGCCTTTTCCGCGGCGAGCGCGGTGGCGATCCCTGCATCGGCCCCGGCGAGCCTGGTCTGGTAATCGGTGGGATCGATCTCGACGAGAGTCGCCCCGGCCGCGACCTGCTGGTTGTCGGCTACCGCGATCGCGCGGACATAGCCGGAAAGCTTGGAAGCGATGGCGACCTGATCCGCCTGGATCGCCGCGTCGTTGGTTTCCTGGAAGAAACGGCCGGTCAGTTCGTAGTGGACGTACCAGGCAATCGCCCCCAGCACGGCCAGCGCCGACAGGCCGATGCCTGCTACTTTCAATCGTCTTGCAGACAACGCTGCGCCCCTCGCCTGAACTTGCCGTCACCTAATGGAACGGCTTCGTACCATTATTTCAGGCCAGGCGTAAAGCTCGCTCCGAAAATCGGAGTGAGCAACGCCCGCGCGATCCCTTTTGACAGCATTGGCGGGCAAAGCTAATGGCCCGGGCATCGCGGGTGTAGCTCAATGGTAGAGCAGCAGCTTCCCAAGCTGAATACGAGGGTTCGATTCCCTTCACCCGCTCCATTTTCCTGTCCGCCGACGTTCGTATTCGTCTAGACAGCCCCCAAAAATCCGAGGTGTTTAGCGGAAATCAGGCCGCAGGCGTTCACCCGCGTTCGCATTCAGCCACCAGCCGGTGGGGGTATGATTGGGGGGTATAGGCGAGTTGGCCAAATCGGCACCCCCGCACTTGGGGGTATCGGATGGGGCGAATCCCCGGAAAGGCTGGCAAGCACATGGCGCTGACAGACGTTTCAATCCGGAACGCCAAGCCTGGCGCGAAGGCAATCAAGATGGCGGTCGGCGGGGGCATGTTCCTGCTGGCCGCGCAATACCGAGGGGAGATGAGCGAAGAGGCGCGCAGGCAGTGGCTCGAACTCATGGCTTCCGCGCACCTGGAACCTTAGCGGAAGGCCGGTTGGCAGCGCGCGCTATTGTTGGCTTCGCGCAGTAGTCAGGTCGACGTCTCTTGCGGAACCTGGCCGAGCCCGGGACATGGCGCCGCTCGCCAACGCGTGCTTTTCGTTGATCACGTCCGTGTCCAGGACATAGCCGACCGAATGCACCGTCCGGATCGGATTGGGCGCGCCGTGGGAGCGGAAGGCGCGGCGCAGCCGTTTCACCCAGACATCGACGGTGCGCTCGTCAGAGACTTCGCCGTCCTTGCTGACGAAGGCGATCAGGCTGTTGCGGGTGAACACCTGGTCGGGATGCGACAGGAAGTGCGCGAGCAGGCGGAACTGGTTCGGCATCAGGGGAACCTGCTTGCCGCGCCAGGTTACCCGGTGCGCGACGAGGTCCATGGCCAGGTCGCCAAGCGACAGCATGGTGGTTCCATGAGTCTGGTTCGGATTGCTCCAGTGCTCCCGCAACTTGGCGGCCAGCCGTTCCGGAGTCAGCGGCCCGATCAGGTAGTCGTCCGCACCCGCCGCCAGCGCGCGCCGTTTTGCGTCGGCATCGTCCTCGTCGAGCACCAGCGTGATGTGGCTGTGCGCGGTGGCTGGATATTCCCGCAGCTTGCGGCACATCTCCATGCCGGACATCTGCGGCAGCAGCCAGTCGACCAGGCAATAGATCGTCCCTTCCAGCCTGCCGATGAAAGGGCCCGACACCATTGGGTGCACTTCCACCCCCGGCACGGCGCCTTGGGCGGCCTGCACGAGGTCCGGCCGGTCGGTAGTCAATAGCACATGCCGCGCTTGCACGACGCAATCCCCGATTCCCTGTGAACGCTTCAGGTCACCCGAAGTGGCAGCGATGTATGACAGTTGCATGACGCAATGACTGTCGCGATGCGACAATGACATACATGTCATATTTAGGACTTATGATTGCCCAACCGCTTTCACATTAGTGCAGCGAAGTCGAAGTAGTTCGGCCCCAGCCAAGAACGGGGCGAAGCGAATCAGCCCTATTAGCTCGGCCACCAGAGAACCGACACAATGAGGGAATTACAAATGCTGCGCCCATCATCACTAACGCGCGTTTCCATTGCGACGTTGGCGACTGCTATTTGCCTTGGCTCAACTGTCACGGCACACGCTGCCATCGAGGTGGCAGATTCGACTATCTACGTTGAGGGTGCTGTTGATTCCGCCATGGAAGGCGGCTCGTCAGAAGCTGCCCCCGGTGGAGAGGACGTCGGCCTTACCGATATTGTTGTCACGGCCACCAAGCGCGAGACCAACCTGCAGAAGACGCCGATCGCCATCTCCGTGTTCGGCGCTGAAGACATCAAGAAGCGCCAGGTCCAGAGCCTCCACGACCTGGCCGACGGCGGCATCCCGAGCCTGCGCATCGCCACCTATGAATCGCGCCAGACCGCGCTGACCATCGGCATCCGCGGCATCGTGCCCGGCGACGCCAACCAGCCGGCGCGCGAGGCCGGCGTCGGCGTCTACATCGACGGCGTCTACCTTGGCCGCCAGCACGGCCTCAACGCCGCCCTCTTTGATGTCGAGCGGATTGAGGTGCTCAAGGGGCCGCAGGGCACCCTGTTCGGCCGCAATACCGAAGGCGGCGCGCTCAGCATCGTCACCAAGGCCCCTACCGGAGAGTTCGGAGGCAGGGTGACCGCCGGCGTCGGCAACTATGGCAGCTACAATGCCGGGCTGCACCTGAACCTGCCCGAGTTCGCCAATATATCGATCAAGCTCGACGCCGTCATCGATCACCAGGATGCGACCACGAAGAATCCGCTCGAGGGGCAGTTGGGCTGGAACTTCCACCACCGCTATGGCGGCCGCATCGCCGCCCGTTGGAAGCCGACGGACAATTTCACCGCCGATATCGCCTATGACATCAGCCGCGACGAGAACACGCCCTATTACAGCCAGCTGATCAACTTCAACCCGAACAACTATCCGATCGCCACGCTGGCCGAGCTCGCGCCGGGGGGCAGCATCGTCAACACGCTCAAGAAGATCCCGCCGTTGTCGCCGCTCGTCGTCGTCAGCGACAAGCGCATGTCGGTCGCCGACATCGGCGTGCCGCAGCAGGCCAGCCTCGGCAAGGCCGAGGGCATCATGGCCGCGCTCAAGTGGAAGGTTTCGGACAACCTCGAACTGCGCTCGATCACGGCCTATCGCACGGTCGCGGCGGACCAGTGGGACAATTCGGGCGGCGCGCATCGCACGCCGCAGTTCATGCCGAACGCCGCCTTCAGCCGCTACAGCCTGTCCGACCTCGATTCCGACCAGTTCAGCCAGGAACTGCAGGCCGTCGGCAGCATCGGCAGGCTCGACTACGTGCTCGGCCTCTACTACTTCGACGAAAACGCCGGGGAAGTGGCGGCAACGCCCAACACCAACACCTGGAACGCCACCGGCACCGCCTACACGATCAACAACTCGCTCACCTGGCAGCGCCAGAACTGGGTGATCTCGCGCGCAACCAGGGCCGAATCGACCAGCTACGCAGCCTTTGCCCATCTCAACTGGCGGGCCACCGACCAGCTGCAGGTCACCCTGGGCGGGCGTTACACGCACGACAAGAAGACCGGCGTGCTCTACAACGTCAACAACGTGGCGACGAACTTCCCGTTCGAGTTCAAGGGCGACCGCTTCGATCCGATGGTCTCCATCGCCTGGCAGGCGACGCCGGACTTCAACCTTTATGCCAAGTATTCGACCGGCTACCGCGCCGGCGGCGCAAGCTCTCGCTCGCTGACCTTCCGCTCCTTCGGGCCGGAGACGGTCGATGCCTTCGAACTGGGTGCCAAGACCGAGCTGTTCGACCGCCGGGTGCGCTTCAACGTCATCGGCTTCCTGATGAACCGCAAGGACACCCAGTTTGACTTCGACTACTACCTTCCCTCGGGCAGCCTGTTTCGCCACACGCTGGAGACCGTCAACGCCGGGGAAACGAAGATCCGCGGCGTGGAGATCGACCTGACCGTGAAGCCGACCGACCGGCTGAGCGCTTCGCTGTCCTATGCCTACACCCACATCAAGGCTCCGGCGGCGCCGAACCCGCTGCTGACCGGCAATCCTGTCCAGCAACTCTATGTGGTCTATACTCCGCCGCACGCGCTGTCTGGGTCGCTGGACTACACATTGCCGCTGAGTTCCAGCAGCGACATGGCGCTGAAGTTCCACCTCGATGCGAACTATTCCGACCGCCAGTACAGCTTCGACAACGAGCCTGTGCTCGCCGAATCCAGCGTGATCGTGAACGCGCGGCTTTCGCTGGCCAATATCCCGATGGGCAGTGGCGGACAGAAGCTGACCTTGGCCGCCTGGGCGCGCAACCTGTTCAACGAGGACCACATCTACCGCCGGTCGAACGCCAACAGCTCTCCGCTCGATGGCCTCGACTACCGCACGGTGCTGGGTGACTATGCCAACTTCAACGCTCCCCGCACCTTTGGGATCGAGGCAACCATTTCGTTCTGATCTCCTCCTCCTCCCTTGATCGGAACGCCACTGAGGCGGGCAGTGCAAGCTGTCCGCCCTCTTTTTTGTCGCCGAGGCAGTAAGGGCTATGTCAGCGTGTTGCCGTTCGAGCTTCGGAGAGTATCTCCAGCGCCTCCTTGGCAACGTATAGCTCGATCGCCGCGCCGACGATCGGGTCGAAGTGGCGGATGCCGGTAAGCAGGACTGCGATCCCCGCGGCAATTACCGCAGCATTTGCCACCACATCGGCACGGGTGAATATCCAGGCCGCGCGCATGTGGATTTCGTCACTGCGCTGCCGCCTGAGCAGGCGGAGCACATAGGTGTTCAAGGCGAGCGCAAGGAACGAAACCGCCATCATCCACCCGCCTTCCGGGTCGCTTCCCCATCATCGCCTCCTGTCCTCAAAATTAGGATCGAAGGCGTCTAGAAAACTAGGGGCTATTCACCGGTTATACCGACGGAAGGCAATGACCGGTGCGTCACGAAGGTGTTGAGCGAGGCATTCACCGAGGCCGAACATCCAACGATCTAACAAGTCCGCTACGCCTTCCCTTCCACCAACTTACGATAACGACCAATTCCCTTCACCCGCTCCACTTCCCATGTCGCGACAAGCACCTTAGACTTTCCCCGACACGGGGAGAGCATCCATGGCCGAGGCCAATCCGCTGCGCGCATTGCGCTATCTGCACACGATCCACGCCGCGCCGGAATGCGAGCGGCTGCGGCACATTTACCAGCACGTGTTCGGCGGCATTGTCTTCCACGAAAGCTACTACCCGCCCGAGGACCGCGACGCCGCCCTGCTCTACGTGGCCGACCACATGATCGAGGTGATGAGCCCACGCGATCCGGACAACATGGACTTCATGTATGCCCGTTATGTCCGCAAGGCCGGGCCGAGCTGGCACTCGATCTCGTTCCGCGTCGCCGATTGCATCGCGGCGCGGGCGCATTGCGAGGCCACCGGCGTGGTGCTCAACACCACCGGCCCGGGGCTGATCTTCCTCCACCCCAAGAGCACCGGCGGCATCATCATGGAGCTGACCGACCACAGGATGCCTAACGACCCCTGGGACCTGCCCAACTGGCGGCGCGACTGGGCGGCAGGGCGGCCCAACCGGCCCCATGCCATCGACCACATCGTCTGCGCCCCTCGCGATCCGGCAAAGGCGGTGCGCTTCCTGGTGGAGGGGCTGGGAGGAACGACTGAATCGTCCTATCCGGTGGAATGGCCCCAGCGCGCGAAGGCGACGCCGGTGCAGGTCGCGGACGCGAAACTGATCGTGCTGGAACCCGAAGACCGCAGCGCCGGCCCGCTGGTCGACTTCGCCAATGGCCCCAATGCCGGCGTCTATGCCCTCGCCTGGCAGGTTGCCGACCCTGCCGCCAGCGCGGCCTGGCTCGCGGAAAACGGGATACCCGTAGCCCCCTCGCCTGCCGGATCCGGCTATGCCTGCGAGGCCCTGCTCGACGGCGCGCGGCACTGGCTGGTCGCCGTCTGAACGCGTGACCGGCTTTCTCTTCGCCTTCATCGCAGTCCTGCTCGCGGGGATAGGCGCGCGCGACCAGGTGACGGTCGCGCGGCTCTCGGCCCGGGCGGGTCAGCGGCCCGCGCTGCTGACCGTGGCCATTGCGCTGGGCGTGGCCACCGCCGCCTTCGCAGCCTGGCTGTCGATGGAAGTCTCACCCATGCTGAACGCAAGGGCGCGCACGCTGTTCGCGGCGATTGCGCTGGGTTTCGCTGGCCTCGAATCGCTCGCGCTCTCCCCCGGCCGCAAGCCCGAGGAGCCAACCCGGTCGCTCGCCGCCATCGCCATCGTCCTGCTTGCCCACCAACTCACCGATGCCGCCCGCTTCCTGATCTTCGGCCTCGCCGTCGCTACCGGCGCCGCCGTCCCCGCCGGCGCGGGCGGAGCGCTGGGCGGCGCATTCCTGCTGGGGGCCGCATGGGCCGTGCCCGAGTTGTTCGACTGGCAGCGGGTGCGGATCTGGCGGCGGATATCCGGCGCGGTGCTGCTGGCGGTGGCGCTGGTGGCAGGGTTCACGGCGATTGGCTGACCGGGCAAGGGAATGCTATCCTCCCGCCATGGCGAAACTGCGCATGATCGAGGGGGCCGATGACCGTGCCGTGGCAGACTGGCTGGAACTCCGCCTGAAAGCAGCCCTTTCGCAAGGCCCGGTGGCCATCGCCGTGCCGGGCGGTTCCACGCCCTTCCCCATCCTTGCCGAACTGGCCAGGCGAGATCTCGACCGGGACAACCTTTCCGTCTGGCCGACCGATGACAGAATCGTCCCCCCGGACCACCCGGCGAGCAACATCGGCCGCATCGCGGCGATCCTGGCCCCCACCGGCGCGCATTGCATCGCGCTGGAGGAAAGCTCGCGCCCGCCCCATTTCTCCCTCGTCTGGCTCGGCATGGGTGCGGACGGACACGTCGCCTCGCTGTTCCCCTCCACCGATCCGCGCGTGAGCGATGCGGCACCAGTCCGCCGCCTCACGCCCGATCCGCTGCCTGCCGAAGCACCGTTCGACCGGCTGAGCCTGACTTTCCCGTCGCTGCTCGATAGCGACGAGATCCTCTTCGTCATGCGCGGCGAGGAAAAGCGCCGCCTGTTCGAAGAGGCCGCGCGCGGCGAAAACGACCTGCCTGTCGCCCGCCTGCTCGCCGCCGCCGGCCAGCCGGTGACATGCTTCGCCTGATCCCCGCCCCGGCATTCCGGATCGCCTTGCGCGTGGCGCACCGGGTGCGGCTGCAATGGTGGCGGGTGCGAAAGCCGCGCCTGGCCGGGTGCCGGGTGCTGGCCTTCGATGCCGAGGAGCGGCTGCTGCTGGTGCGCCATTCCTACGGCTCGGGCAAGTGGATGCCGCCCGGCGGCGGGCTTGGCCGGGGCGAGGATGCCCTGGCGGCGGCGGCGCGCGAACTGCAGGAGGAAGTGGCCTGCACCCTCCATCACGCGACGCTGATCGCCTTTTCCAGCGAACAGGTCGGCCAAGCCCGCAACGAAGTGCATATCGTCGGCGGCTATACCTCCGACTCACCCTGCCCGGATGGCCGCGAAATCATCGAAGCGCGCTTTTTCGAGCTTCACCTGCTGCCCGAGCACATGCCGCGCCAGTTCCGGGAACGCCTGCCCGAATGGATCACAGCAGCGAAAGCTGCGCGTCCTCTGCGTGCGGCGGCGCCTCGCCCGAACCCTCGAGCGCCGACAGGGTAAGCCCCATCAGCCGCACCGGCTGCGGCAGCGGCAGCACGCTGTCCAGAAGCTCGTGCCCCATGGCGACGAATTCCGCCTTGCCGGCGATCGCGCGCGGCAGGCTCTTCGACTTGGTATGGTTGCTGAAATCGTCGAGCTTCAGCTTGAGCGTGACCGTCCGCCCCTTCGCCTCGGCCTTCTCGATCGCCGCCCAGACGATCTCGCCGATATTGTCGAGCGCCTCGCGCAGCGCCGCACCGGTCGAAAGGTCCTTCTCGAAAGTCCGCTCCGCCCCCAGCGACTTGCGCGGCCGGCTGCCATCCACGCGCCGCAGGTCGATCGCCCGCGCCGCGCGGTAGAGGTAATCCGCCTGGGCGCCGAAATGCTCACGCAAAAAGGCGATGTCCTTTGTGCGCAGATCTCCCCCGGTTTCGATCCCCAGCCGCGCCATCTTCTCCGCCCCGCGTGGGCCAACACCGTGGAATCGGCGCACCGGCAGGTTGGCGACGAACTGCGCCCCCTCCCCCGGCCGGATGACGCAGAGCCCATCCGGCTTGTTCTGGTCACTGGCGATCTTGGCGAGGAACTTGTTGTAGGACACTCCGGCGCTGGCGGTGAGGCCGGTTTCTGCCCGGATGCGCTCGCGGATCAGTTCGGCGATGCGGGTGGCGGAACCGATGCCGCGCAGGTCCTCGGTGACGTCGAGAAAGGCCTCGTCGAGCGCGAGGGGTTCGACATGCGGCGTGTAGTCCCGAAAGATCGCCCTGATCTGGCGCGATACCTGCCGGTAGACCTCGAACCGCGGCCGCCGCCAGACGATCTGCGGGCACAGCGAGGCCGCCCGCACCGATGGCATGGCCGAACGCACCCCGAACTTGCGGGCCTCATAGCTTGCCGCGGTGACCACCCCGCGCTCGCCTTCATGGCCGACCGCGACGGGCTTTCCGCGAATGGCGGGATCGTCGCGCTGCTCGACGCTGGCGTAGAAGGCGTCCATGTCGATGTGGACGATCTTGCGCAGGCCCGGGGCATCGGCGAATTCGTCTGGTTGGACGGACGGCGGCATGGGGCAAGGATAGCGGGTTCGGAGCCGCGGTGAAAATTGTTAGCACAAAGGCGCAAAGATCCCCCTTCGCACTTTTGCACGAACCCATTGCACCCCTAGCCATCGCCGCTGCCATCCGCCATGGCGCGCACCATGTCAGCCACCTTCGCCCACCAGTCCCGCCCCATGGGCGAGCGCGAATTCGTTGCGATGATGGCGATGCTGCAGGCACTGCAGGCGCTGGCGCTGGATTCGATGCTGCCGGCGCTCGGCATCATGGCGCAGGACCTGGGCGTTGCCGATTCCAACCAGCGCCAGCTGGTGATCGGCGCCTTCCTTGTCGGTTCGGGCCTTGGCGCACTGCTCCCGGGCGCCATTTCCGACCGTTTCGGGCGAAAGCCGGTGCTGCTGGTCTGCCTGGGCGCCTATTTCGTCATGGCCCTCGCCTGCGCCTTCGCCACCAGCCTGGAGATGCTGGTGGCGCTGCGCTTCATCCAGGCGCTGTTCTGCTCGGGCATGGTGGTGATCCCCGGGGCGATCATCCGCGACCGCCACGAAGGCAACCTGATGGCGCGCATGCAGTCGCTGATCGGTATGGTCTTCATGGTAGTCCCGATTGCTGCGCCGATGGTCGGGCAGCTCGTATTGCTGGTGGCAAGCTGGCGCTGGATCTTCGGCGTGCTGGCGACCTTCAGCGCGCTTGTCGGCCTGTGGTGCGCCCTGCGCCTGCCCGAAACCATGGCGCCCGAAAACCGCCAGCAGATCGCTCCGAAAGCGATTGCCGCCAACATGGCCCGCGTCCTCGTGACGCGCGAGGCCATCGGCTACATCTTCGCTACCGCCTGCACCACCGCGGTGCTTTTCGGCTTCATCAACAGCGCGCAGCAGCTGATCGGCGAGCGCTTCGGGGCGCAGTCCTACTTCGGACTGGTGTTCGGCGGCATTGCCATTTCCATGGCCGTGTCCAACCTGGGCAATGCCCGCATCGTCATGCGCTTCGGGGTGAAGCGGGTGAGCCACACGGCGCTGTTTGTCTACCTGGCGCTGGGCGCGGCGCAGGTTTACTTCGCCATGCGTGGCGGGGAGACGCTGTGGCAGTTCATGCCGCTGATGATGGCGACTTTCGCGATTATGTCGTTCATGACCGCCAACTTCACCGCCGTGGCCATCCAGCCCTTCGCCCGCATGGCCGGCGCGGCGGCATCGGTGCACGCCTTCCTGCGCATGCTGATCGGCGCGGTGCTGGGCGCATCGATCGGTCAGGCCTATGATGGCACGGCAAGGCCGATCGCCGCAGCCATGCTGCTGGCTGGACTTTGCGTGCTGGGGCTGGTGCTGTTCAGCGAGCGGTGGCGGCTGTTCGGGCGGAGCGGGTAGGGCCGGATTTTCCTACATTTTCCTACATTGCATCGATGTGCGACCATCGCGAATCACTCTTTGACCAGTCGATCCCTCTGCCGAGCCGCGCCCGCCAGCGCGGCTTTCGCGCTTTTTCGCCCAGCCCGTTCACAGGCCGCCGAGCGTGCGTTTCATCAACTTGCATAATATGCACCCGGGTCAGGCCAGGAGGAAAATCCCCGCCACCGCGAACATGACCAGCGTCGAAACCCACCCCCCCAGCGCCAGCAATGGCGAGATAGTAAGATGGCCCATGACCTTCGGATTCCGCGCGATCAGCATGGTCACCACCATCAGCGGCGGCGCCAGCATGCCATTGACCACCGCCGCCCAGTATAGCGCCTTCATCGGATCGATGCCGAGCAAATTGAGCGCGAAACCGCCCAGCGTCGCCACCGTGATGACGCCATAGAACGCCTTGGCCTCGCGCGGCTTTCGGTCGAGCCCTTCGACCCAGCCGAAGGTCTCGCTGACCGCATAGGCGGCCGAGCCGGCCAGGATCGGCACAGCCAGCAGCCCGGTGCCGATGATGCCGATGGCAAAGAGCGCGAAGGCAAGGTCGCCCGCGATAGGCCGCAGCGCCTGCGCGGCCTGGGCGGCGCTGTCGATCCGGGTGATGCCGTGGGCGTGCAGCGTCGCCGCCGTCGCGATGACGATGAACAGGGCCACCAGGTGCGAAAAGCCCATGCCGATCAGCGTATCGGCGCGGATGCGGGCCAGTTCCGGCCCGGCCTTGCGCGGCGAGACGTGCAGCGGCTTGATGTGTCGGCGGTGCTGCTCTTCCACCTCCTGGCCAGCTTGCCAGAAGAACAGGTATGGGCTGATGGTCGTACCGAAGATCGCCACCAGCGCCATGGCGTGTTCCTTGTCGAAGGTGAACTGCGGAACGAAGGTGCCGCGCATGGCCTCGGCAACCGGCACGTCGGCCACGAAGACTACCGCGACATAGGCGAACAGCGAGAGCGTCGTCCATTTGAGGACGCCGGCATAGCGATGATAGGGCACCAGCACTTCCGCCAGAACGCTGATCGTCCCGAACATGAAGGTGTAGGCCAGCAGCGGCCCCGGCACCAGCAGGGTCAATGCAGCGGCCATGGCGCCAAGGTCGGCGCCAAGGTTGATGACGTTGGCCACCAGCAGAAGCAGCACCACGCATCGCAAGAGCATGGGCGGATAGTGCCGCCGCAGGTTCTGCGCGATGCCCCGCCCGGTCGTCGCCCCGATCTGTGCACAGACCGCCTGGATCGAGGCCAGCAGCGGAAAACCGAAGAACATCGTCCAGGCAAGGCCATAGCCGAACTGCGCGCCGACCTGGCTGTAGGTGCCGACGCCGCTGGGATCGTCGTCCGCCGCCCCGGTGACGAGGCCAGGGCCCAGCACGGAGAGCAGCGTTCGGCGTTCCGGCTCTTGCGATGATGCCTCGCTCACTGGCCGGCCGCCGGGTTCAGCACGTTGATCGCGGCGTGCACGCGCTGTTCGATCTCGGCGCGCGAGAGGCCCGACGGAATAGCCTCGCCGATGCGCACCGTGATGGTTCCGCTACGCTTCCAGAGCCTGTGGTAGATCGGACCGCTGTCCACCGCCACCGGCACCACCGGCAGGCCGAGCAGCTTGTAGAGCCCGGCAAACCCGGCCTGGAGCGGCGGTGCTTCGCCATGGGCGACGCGGGTGCCTTCCGGAAAGATTACCAGCGGCCGGCCCTGCGCCGTCATCCGATGCGCCGCCGAGATCATCGCCCGCAGCGCCTTGGCCCCTTGGTCGCGCTCGACCGCGACAAGGCCATAGGCGCTGGCGACCCATCCCCACAGCGGCAGGCGCATCAGTTCCACCTTGGCGAAGATCGCCGGGCAATCGATGAAGTTGGGTACTTCGATCGCCTCGAAAAAGCTTTCATGCTTGATCGCCACCAGCGCCTGTCCATCCGGCAAGCCCCCTTCGACGACGACGCGGATGCCGAGCAGAACGCGCACGCACCAGCGGTGAAACCTGCACCACACATGGGCAATGTCGGGCACTCTGCGAGGCGCGACAACCCGCAGGACTACCGCCACCACAAGCAGCAGCAGCGTGAAGCCGTAGAACACCGGGTAGAAAAGAAGGCTGCGCGGCACGCTGCCCGGCTGCATTGCCATGACTAGCCTCCCCAGGCCCGGGAGACCCACCGCGCCAGCAGCTTGTGATACTCCACCAACAGCGTCTGGAACGAACTCTGCGAGCGGATCGCGTCGGGTATCACCACGACGCCCGCCGGCATCACCCTACCAAGCTCATATTGCGCACGGCGCATGTGCCAGTCGTTGGTGATCAGGCGCACCGACTTGAACTTGTTCGCAGCCACCCAGCGCGCGGCTTCGTTGGCGTTGCTTCGGGTGTCGGTGGACTGGAAGCCCAGCGTGATGCAACATTGCATGAGCGGCGGCGAGACATGGTACTCCGCCGCGAACTCCCGCGGCTTCACGTCGCGAAAGACACCAGAGACCAGCATCTGCCGCGCCCAGCCCTTGTTGAGCGCCTCAAGACCCCGCTCGATTCGCCCGCCGCTGCCAGTCAGCACGATGACACCGTCCGTCTTGCCGGCCTCGGCCGGGATCGGCAGCGTCACGGCAAACAGAAGGAAGCCCAGCAGCCACACCAGCACGACCAGCGAAAACAGCCTGCGAAACATGCCGGGATGCCGCATCTAGACCATCCGCCGCAAGGCGCGCAGCACGGAAAGATGCGCGGTTGCCATGGCCAACACCGCACCTGCGACAGGTACCAACGCCAGCAAGGCCCAGTCGGCCCAGCCCAGCGTACCCGCATCCACCAACCCGGCGCCGAGCAAAGCAAACCGCTTGCCGAGCAGCAGCACCACTACCAGACCAGCAGCCAGGCCGACCGCGCCGCCCCCCGCTGCATCGATACCGGTGGACCGCTGGAATTCCCGCGCGATCTGTGCGTCGGTGCCACCCAGGAGATGGACGATCTCGATGATGTCGCGGTTGTTGCCCAAGGCATTGCGCACCGCGAGGAGAACGGCAGCGGCCATGGCCAGGGCCAGCAGCCCCACCAGCGCCAGCGCCAGCCATTGCAGCGACCGGATGGCATCGAACACCGGGCGAAGCCATTCGGACTGGGCATCAACGCGGGCCGACGGGGCGACGCGGGTAACCGGCCCCCTGAGCGCGTTCAGGCGGTCTGCCGTTGCCGCATCGGTCAGCCGCGCATCGATCAGTGCAGGAACTGGTATCGCCTCACCGGAACCTCCTCCGCCAAGCCAGGGGTCGACAAGCGCTTCGAGTTCGGACGGGGGAACAATGCGGGCAGCCGCGACGCCGGGCATCGTTCTCAATACACCGAGCGCGGCCTGCGCCTGCCGGTTGCGCGCTCCCGGTTCTGGCTCGACGATCTGGACGGTGACCCCGCCGGAGAGTTCCGCGCTGGCCGCCGAAATCGTCTTAGCCAAGGCCAGGCCGGCCGCTGCCGAGATCACGGTCAGGGCGACCATGATTGCGATTACCCAAGGCATCGGCCCCGACAATCGCGCCTGCGGGATCAGTTGCACCCCATGCTCGCCCGACATTGCGCCCCGTATCCTGCCCAGTCCGCTCACGCCTCTACCCCGCCGGCCAGCGATTGCCGCCGCGGAGGATAGCGAAGGGCCCCCGTCGGATCGGCCAGCCGTCCCTTGTCGAGCCGCATGATAAGCGATTCGGGCACCTTTTGCAGCAGGTGAACGTCGTGGGTCGCCACCAGCACGGTCGTGCCGAGCCGGTTGAGTGCCTCGAACAGGCGCAGCAGTTTTACCGCCATGTCAGGATCGACGTTGCCGGTGGGCTCGTCCGCGACAAGTATGGCCGGCCGCGCGATCACGGCGCGGGCAATCGCCACGCGCTGCTGCTCGCCGCCGGAAAGCGTCGCCGGCACGGCATGCATCCGCTCGCTCAGCCCGACCCATTCGAGCATGTCCCGCACCGGCTTGGCTATGTCCTTTTCCGCAGCGCCCGCGATCCGCAGCGGCAGGGCGACATTGTCGAACGCGGAAAGGTGGGGGACGAGGCGGAATTCCTGGAACACGACGCCCAGCCTGCGCCGCATCAGCGGCAATTGTTCGCGCGGCATGGTGATGGCGTCGGTGCCGAAAAGGCGAATCATGCCGCGCGACGGCCGCTGCGCCAGGAACAGGAGCTTGAGCAGCGACGTCTTGCCCGCGCCGCTCGCCCCGGTGAGGAAATAGAAATTGCCGGGATGCAGCACGAACGACAGGTCGCTGAGCACCTCGCGGTCCGTGCCATAGCGCAGCCCGACATTGTCGAATTGAACGATTTCCCCGTCGGCGGTTCTGCTCATGTGGCTCTGCTATTCCGGTCTGCGGGGAAGCGCGAGGGGGTATAGCCCCCAATCGATGTGGAAAAAAGGGGCATGCGGGCACTCCTTCCCCGGCCAAGCCTTGCCGGAACAGGCATCGGCATGTTTAACGAAGCGCGATGATCATCGCATGCCCCGCCTGCGCGACCCGCTATGTCGTGCCCGATAGCGCGATCGGCGTCGATGGACGCACGGTGCGCTGTGCAAAATGCCGGCATAGCTGGTTCCAGGACCCGCCCGGCGCAAGTGCCGAAGCGGTAACGCCCGCGACACCACAGACAGCGCCACCCCCCAGCCCCACTCCGCCTCCCGCACCTGTTGCGCCGGAACCGCCGGCAGTGGTCGAGCCGACACCGGACATCCCTGTAGCTGTCGAACCGCAGGCAGATTCCCCTCCAGAAACGGCCGAGCCGCACGTCCAGGCATACGGGAACCAGGAAGAGCCCGAACCGGAACCGTCGCCGGAACGGGCAGCAAGGCCTCCGGTCTACGAAGACCCCATCGTCAACACGGCCTGGCCCGGCGAACCCGGCTGGAGCGACCAGGCCGGTGATCAATCCGCCTTCGTCCATGAGCCACCGTTCAAGCCCCGGCTCAACAAGGTCAAGTTGTGGACCTGGGCCGCCGTCCTGTTCGCGATGGTGTCCGCGGCTGCGATCGGCGCGGTTGCCTGGTACGGCCTGCCCGACTGGATGCCGATGGCCCATCCGACTTTCGCCGAGGCCCAGCCCGGCCTTGTGCTGGATTTCCCGCCGAACCGCCAGGACCGCCGCACTCTACCCGACGGCACCGAGTTTTTCGGTGCCAGCGGCACAGTCACCAATGTCGGCCGCACGCGCCGCTCCGTTCCGACGATTCTTATCGTCCTGCGCGATTCCAAGGAACGGATCGTTTATAGCTGGGAAGTTGCCCCACCGAAGCGGCAACTCGCTCCCGGCGAGAGCGTGAACATCAACGAGGCGGTGCTCGACGTGCCGAAATCGGCCAAGATCGCCGAAATCGGCTGGAAGCCGGGCTGAATTCACAACCTGCATCAAGCCCGCTTGCACAGTAGGCCACGGCAGGCTAAGGGCGCGCTCCTACCCCCCGGGGGCGGCAGCGCCACCCCTCTGATCGTGCGGTCGTGGCGGAACTGGTAGACGCGCAACGTTGAGGTCGTTGTGGGCGAAAGCCCGTGGAAGTTCGAGTCTTCTCGACCGCACCAGC
The DNA here is from genome assembly GCA_964630805.1 of uncultured Novosphingobium sp. Taxonomy (GTDB): domain Bacteria; phylum Pseudomonadota; class Alphaproteobacteria; order Sphingomonadales; family Sphingomonadaceae; genus Novosphingobium. The sequence continues at coordinate 39,913 of CAZVWP010000011.1, forward strand.
TTAACCATTAAGTCCCTGAGATATCAGGGATTTCTTGGTTTGCTCAAAATTCCCTTCCACCTTTTATTCCACCTTCTTGGTGCGCTTCCACGGAACAGAACTCGCCGCAAATTCTGATGCGGCATACTTTGCCAGGGTATCCAATAGCTCCAAATGCTTGGCGTAATACGGTCTGTGTGCCTCCACGCCGCCGTCGTTAACGTTTGCGATGTCGCCCGCCACTCGCCTCTGTCCAGCTTCGAGCATCCAAAGAGCATATCTGCCCGCAGCTAGACTATATCCATTGAGATTGTCGGTGAACTGCGGAAAATAGATTGCAGCGATTGCCTGTGCCTTGGAAAGAGGAGACGGCTCCCTGTCATCTGCCGCCCCGAACACTCGAATGCCTCGAAGCGTGTCAATCCAGTGGTCGTGGGCGTAAATGTACCCAATCATCTCCTCTAGCTTCTCAGCTCGCTTCTTTCGCCTCGCACTCCCCTCATTCAACCAATGGGAAAGGGGCGGACCAGCAATGCCGCCAGCGAGACCGATTAAACCGCCGACAATGACTGGTAGTAGCGTTTCCACTTTCATACTCCTGATGTATAATGCTTTTACTTATACCCACGTTGCAGGGGTTAAGTAATCAGAATAGTAAACTATGAACACTTACCAACTGAACGATTTTGACACCGAAGCTCGCCCACCACAGCACGTCTCGTTTTATGAGATGCACGAGGACGGAAGCATTGAGGGTGGCACAACCTTAGAGGAGATGCTGAAGGTTTCAATTCAGCGCCTTCAAGATTTTAACTCTCGCTTCGGCTGTCGGGAAAACTCAATCGCCATTACCAAGATGCAAGAAGCCCTTATGTGGCTCAACGAACGAACCCGCGACCGCGAGGCTCGCGGCGTTGAAGGAACTCACGCAGCTTAACAGATTGACCCCTGCAACTTGAGCCTAAGCCCGCAATCTAGCCGACAGGCCACCCTGTTCCTTCTCCTGCAAGCGGTAGGCAATGCCGCGCGCGAGCAGGTCACGACTGAGGGCCGGGGCGGGCATGCGATAGTGCTTGCGCCATTCGGCGCGAAGGGCAGCTGGCGTCATCTTTTCCAGCAACGACATCGCTTCACTGAGCGTCGACATTGGCGCTCTCCTGTCCGGCGGCATCCGACCTCTCGATGCGGTAGACGGTCTCGCCGGACGGGCTCTCTTCCCGGACGACATTCTCGCCCTTCTCGCGCAGGCGGGTCAGGAAGGCGCGAACGCTGTGGTTCTGCCAGTTCGTAATCGCCATCACCTCGGACACGCTTGCCCCTTTGGAGCGGGCCAGCATCTGACGGACGGCTGTCAATCGGCGTCCAATCGGGACCCCCTATCGGCGCGCAAAAGGCCCCCCCTTTGCGCTGCGAGGATCGGCTGATGCTGGGCGAAGGGGGCATCCGCCGCATCAGTTCACGGCAGCATGCCAGTTTGCCTTCCACTTCCTGTAAGATCGACTGGACTTGCCTCGACCTTGGGGAGCAAGGGGATGGCGCTATGGCAAAGCTCAAAGTCAAATTTTCCCCGCCTGACTATGGCTGGATCGACATGACGATTCCGCCTTTGACGGACGATCGGTCAATTCATTGTTCATTCGTGTTCGATCCGTTCCCCGGACTCATTGATTGGCTCGAGGAAATTGCGACTGGCGCTCAGTACTCCGTATGGAGTGTCGATGAAGAAGGTGTGCTGGCCCGGTTTATCTTCTTGGGAAAGACGCCCTTCAGATTTAGCGAAGAAAAAGATAACCTCGTCTTATGCCGCAGCGGAAGTGAAGGCATTATTCGGATGGGGAGCATCGCTGTCGAAAGAGTGGAGGTTGTGCGACAAATCTATGGTGCATTTCGAACAATGACCGCCCGAAAGAATTACAATCCACGGCACTGGGAACTTCACCCACGATGGCATGAAATCGATCAAGACGATGAAGAAGCCTGTGATGCTGCGCGTGCCGACTGGCCGTTCGACGGATATTGTCTACGCACACTTCGATCGCACGTCGTCGAGAACTTCCTCGAGAATGCAGGTCAGGAGGATCCGCAGATCGAACTCGATTTCTGATCCGAGCGATCGCGCAGGGCGAAAGCGGGCACGCAGGGTTGAATTTCACACCAATTCGCGCCACTGCAGGAGCGGCGCCAGTGTTTCGGACGTTAAACGGAAGAGGGCTCGTACATTCTTCCCTGGGGCCGCCTACCTGGGAATTCGGATTTTGCTCACCGGTTGCGGCACCAACCGACATCCAGCTTTCGATCTGGGCGCCGAATGGCTCCGCCCCCTTACTGCCGCCAGATTAGCTTGCCACAGCTCTCGTTCCACGCCCTCTTGAACTCGGTCGGCGATCGATTCCTCTTGGGCCTGGTAGTTGCTTCATCGAAGATGAAGGCTTCACTTCCTGTTGCCACGTAATTTACCCTGTCTTGGCCATGGCGGGCGAGCGGACGGTGTTCGGGCCCGGTTCCAGCCACTCGGCGATATGGCCAACGGTCGCATGCGCGACGAGCTGCTCAACGAGACCCTATTTATCAGCATGGATCACGCCCGCGTCCAGATCGCGGCATGGGTGGAGGACTACAATCAGGAACGACCGCACTCAGCCCTGGGCTACGAAACCCCGGCGGCATTCGCCGCCGAACTGCATAAGCAATGGCCTGCTCCGCTCCGCCCTAAGGGCTCCACTGCACAGGCCATTGCTTGCCCCGCGCTCATGCGCAACAAAGCTGCCCGGCTCTAATCCCAGCTGGTGGAAAGCTGGGGGGTCACGTCAGCGGAAACCGTTCATATGGCTCACTCGCTGCCGGCGGATATCGGCAGCAAACAGCGGGCCGAACCGATTCCACCAAAAGCGCACCGTCTCGTGGCACAGGTCGATGCCACGCTCGAACAACAGCTCCTCGACATTGCGCCAGGACAGTGGAAACCGAACGTACATCAAAACCACCAGCCGGATCACCTCAGGTGACGAGTTGAACCGGCGAAAGGGGCTGGCGGCAGGGCTCGGGATTTGCGCGCCATCCAACCAGCCTAGCACACTCTGCCGCGTTCGTCTGACTGAGCCTCCGGCGCACAATCTTACAGCGAGTAGCCTTCCCTGGTCAGCGGTGTTCCCGACTGCTCATCTCCTGCCAGAACCTTGCCCGCATCGATCAGAGCCTGCTCGCTGTTCAGCACATGGGCCGAGCCGGCCATGATGTCGCGGATGCAGCGCTGGATCGGATTGCCGTTTCGCACCGCTCGCGTCGTGCAGCCGTCGAACGCGGCCTGGGCGATGCGCTTTGCGACGGTGAATGCATGGCTGGTCGCGAGCTGACCTTCCAAGCGCATCGCCGCCGTAACCCTATCCCCAGACGCGGCGTCATAAAGCCGGGAGAAGGTCAACCTGACATAGGCGTCGGCAGCGTGAAGGTCAGCCAGGGCGCTGGCGAAGTTGAACTGAAAGGTCTGCTGCTCGCTCGCAAGCGCACCGCCACGCGGCTGACCTCGTCATAGGTCGCCAGGGGCAGGTCGAGGACGTCGTCATCCTGCGCGCCATCGGCGAAGGTGGCGAAGTTTACGTGCGCGCCGTCTATCCCGCCGAATTCTGCGACAGCGCGGTCGAAAAAGGATGCGACCGAAGTTTCGTCCGCACCGTCGAGCACCATCCCGATGGCTTTGCCGCCGGCGGCGCCGATTTTCTCGGCGACGCTGTGCGCGCCTGCTTCATCGATGTCTCCGATAATGACGCACGCGCCTTCGCTCGCATAGCGTTTCGCCAGCGCGCTGCCGATCTCGCCTGCCCCAGCCACGGCGATGATCTTGCCTGTCAGCCATTGCGGCACTGGACTTCTCCCGCCCGGACCAGAAGTCAGGCCCCCGCCGCCTCTTTCTCGGCCAGAATTGCCGAGGCCTCGTCCGTTGGTGCGTTGAGGATGTTGTCCTTGTAGCCCGGGAAGACGTAATCGAATTCGAAGACCCAGTTATCACCTAGCGGCCCGCCGGCGATGAGGTCGGTCTCGACAAAAACCTGCACGCCGTTGGGTCCATATGTGTGGCGGTTGACCCGATCGAACACAGGCGAAGCGTCCATGCGCTTGTCGACTTCCGGCGTGCCCGGTCGGGCACGATTCAGCGTCACCTTGATGCGGCCCTTCAACTCGGGATCCTCGGCGGCCAGCTTCTGCAGGCGCTGGACGACCTCCTCCAGCTCTTCCAGCGAAGGATAGACCACGGCCGCGTGGAAATTGAATTCTGGATCCTCCGCCTGCATCCTGCGCAGCTCGGTCACCGTGGCGTTTTCGCCCGCCTCGCCGACATGCAGCGCACGGTGCATCTCGTCGTAGAGCTTGCGCAGCAGGTCGGGCATACACAGCAGGTAGAAAATCCGGTCCGTGCCACGGTTGGCCTCTGCATCGATGACGAAGTGGTAAAACATGTTGCCGTCCGGCTGCGGCATCGAATAGCATTCGGTAAAGCCGATCTCGCGCAGTAACCGGGCTGCCAGCGGCCCTTCTTCGGGATTGCGGTAATGCACCGCCAGGTGGCCATAGGTATTCGACTGCCGCTGTGCGTTCATGGCATTTCTCCTCTGCTCCGTGGCGGGATCATTCCTTCAGTTCGACGATGATTTCCCGGTAGAATTTGGAGCCGATGTTGCGGGCCAGTTCGACCCCGCCCTTCTTCATCGGATAGACCTCGCCCGGCTTGATATCCGTGACCGGAATGTACTGGGCGGAGGCTCCGGTCGACAGCTTGTGGGGCACGCCAGCGATGCCGTCGCCTTCGACCATGACGATATAGTAATCGTGCTCGTGCCGATGCGGCGCCGTCTGTTCGCCCGGCTCCAGCGCCATCTCCCATATCCGCACCCGGTCATCCTCGTAGAGGAGCTTCGTGCCAATGTCGCCCAGCGGGGCATCGCTGATTTCTGTTGTCATGACAGCCACTTTTTCCCCTGCCCCGGCGATCGGCGGATGACCGGATTCACTTGCTCAGCGGCTCCGGCCCGAGATCGTCGTCCGCGTGCGGATCGGTCATGAACCGGCGCAGCACACGGTGGAAATTGGTGATAGCCCGTTCCTGGACCGGACTGGGCCGCGACCCCCTGAACCCCCGCGAGCGCATTCCCTTCTGGATCTTGGGAATGTTCTCAAGGTCCTGGAGATAGATCAGCGGCCACTCGGCTGTGCGCCAGTCGGCGATGAACTCGCGCTTCACTTCGGGCTCCTTGCCGGGAGCGAACCGCTCCAGCGACCAGATGTCGAAGAGGCAGCTTTCCGTGTCCTTGCCGTTGGGCCGCATGCGGTACCACAACACCGCCTCGGGCGAGTGAAGGAAGATCGTGTTGGGAAAGACGTGCCAGTCGAAGCCCGAGGCGAAGGCATATTCGGGCGTCAGGTCCTCCGGCCAGCCGGAGCCCGCCTCGTCGGCCGCCTCGCGGATGAATTCGCCCCAGCGGGTGAGAACTTCCATGGGCGATGCCTCCGCGCTCACTTCCTCGCGCAGGCGCTGCGTCGCCGCATAGGCGCGGTCGGGCTGTAGGGCCTTGAGGTTGTCCTTGAACTGCTCGGCATATTCGAGGACCAGCTCGCGGAAGTCCGGAACTTCCTGCGCCGGCAGGCGCGGTGAGCGCCCCAGCGGCACGCCCGAACCGGAATCGTAGGATATCCAGCCATGGCGGCCCATGCCGCGGCTCATCGAATAGTCGTCGGTATAGGGCAGCATCTGCGCATGCGTGGTCTGCACGTGGTAGAACTCGGTGAATGCCTCGCAGACAGTCTTCCAGTTCGCCTCGACGATCGTGCTTTTGTACCAGGCGAAGCGCAGCTTCTCGAACTCGAACTTCTCGCAGTGGGAGGCCATCGGCTCGAGGAACTGTTCGAGCGGCTGGCAGTCCGGATCCATGTTGATCCATACCCATCCACCCCAGGTGCCGACCTTGACGTCGCTCAGCCGCGTGTCCTCGTCCGACAGGCACGAGCCCCAGTCGTCGCGGTCGATCACCTTCAGGCAGCGGCCGTCGAGCCGGAAACGCCAGCCGTGGAACGAGCAGACGAACTGGCGGGCATTGCCACAGCCATCATCGACCAGCTGGTTGCCGCGATGGGGGCAGCTGTTGTGGAAGGCCTTGATCTCGTTCTCGCCGCTGCGGACGACAACGATGGAATCGGTCAGGATGTCATAGGTGACGTAATCGCCCAGATTGGGGATCTCCTCCAACCGGCAGACGATCTGCCAGACCTTCGGCCACAGGTTTTCCGCCTCGTGCCGGGCGAATTCGGGGTCGAGGTAGTCTTCCCGCGGCACGTAGTCATCGCGGACGGCCCCTGCCGGGTACTTCTGACCTTCCATCCTGCTCATCCTCTTTCGATTCTCGTCACATGCGCTTGAAGATCATCAAGCGCCCTCACTCTCTGCCAGTTGTTGCTCGTTGATGTAATCTTCCGGGTTAATGTCCAGGGTCCACTTCCATGCCTCAAGCAAGGTCCATGGCGTATTAGTCGTCACTCTGCCGCTGGCATTGCGATAATAGGTGGTGCCGTAAGGGCTCGACCACACGAACTCCTGTAACTTGCGGCCTGTCCGCTCCATGTATTCGTCGAACACCTCTTCGCGAACCTCGACGGACTTCAGGCCGTTCTCGACCAGGTAGCGCAGGCAGGCGGCGATGTAGTTGGACTGCGTCTCGGAACTGAACACCAGATTGCCGTTGTAGCCCAGGTTGTTGCCCGGCCCGTACATCATAAAGAAGTTGGGGAAGCGCGGCACCGTGATGCCGAGGTAGCCGCCGGGCCGGTCCTGCCAGAACTCGTTGATCGTGATCCCTCCGCGCCCGCGTATCACCATGGGCGAGAGGTATTCCTGCACCCGGAACCCAGTTGCATAGACGATGACATCGAACTCGTGCAGGCGCCCGGTGGCATCGACGATACCCGTCTCGGTCATCCGCTCGATCGCGTCGGTTACGATCTCGACATTGGGCCGCTTGATCGCCTCGAAGAAGTTGCCGCTCCCGATGGTCGGCCGTTTCACATAGGGCGGATAGTCCGGCAGGAGCTTTTCGATCAGGTCGGGCCGGTCGGCGAGATGCTTGTGATAGTCCGCGGTAGCCTTCTGCCGCGAAATCTCGTTAAGCTGGCTGGTGGAGCGCCCGTCCTGCGGCCAGTTCGTGTCATAGCCCATGATCATCGGGAACATGTCGAGCGTCCAGTTGAAAACGGCCGCCCGGTTCCAGCCTGAATAGTATGGCAGGTGCCTGATCGCCCATTGCTCGGAAGGACGGATTTCGCGGGCGTATTCGGGGTTGATGAAAGTCCAGCTGGGGGAACGCTGGAAGATCGTCAGCTGGCTGGCAATTTCCGCTAGCGGAGGGGCCATCTGCAAGGTCGTGGCCGCATTGCCGATGACGGCAATCCGCTTTCCGGCGAGCTCGACATCGTGCTGCCATTCCGCACTGTGGAACTTGGCGCCCTTGAACCGGTCAGCCCCCTCGAATGCCGGCGTATAAGTCGTGTTGAAGAAGCCCTGGGCACTAACCAGCGCCCTTGCAGCGATGTCCTCGATCTTGCCGTCCCGGCCCCTTACCGAGACGTTCCATCGCTGCGCCTGCTCGTCCCATGCCGCACCGGTCACCTCGGTGTTGAACCGGACATGCTCCGTGATGCCGAAGTTCTCGAAGCACTTGCGGAAATAGGCCAGCAGGTCCCTCTGCCAGGAATAGAGATTTGGCCAGGTATGGTCCTGGAGGAAGGAATAGGAATAGGCGTGGCTGGGCACGTCGACCCGAAGGCCAGGGTACTGGTTCGCATACCAGGTGCCGCCGACCCCGTCGCGCTTCTCGACGATGACGAAGGGAAGCCCGGCCTGCTTGAGCCGCATGCCGAGCAGGATGCCAGACATGCCCGCGCCGATGATCACGGTCGGGCATTGCGCCTTCGCCTCTTCGGACACCGGCTTGTTCCACTGGAAGGCGCGGTCGTCGGCACTGTTGTAGGACATGTCCTCGCAGATCAGCGGGACGTAGTCCGCGGACATCTCCATTCCGAGAAGGAAATTGATCATCTGGTGCAGTTCCGCCTGCGCCGGGCGGTAGGGGGCGGGGCAACCGGAGTCCCGCCAGGCCTTGATCACCTCGAGTGCCTCCGCCCTCACCCGCGCCGTGTCTTCCGGCGAGATGGAGCCGCTGGTATCGCCATTGAAGGCCGGCGGATATGTCTTCACGCCGGACCGGATGATCGAGAGGTTGCCGCTCATGTGAACACAGGTCAGCGCCAGCAAAAGAGGGCTCAGATCCCCAACCAGGGCGGCCAATGCGTCATCGGACTCGGTGATCGGAATATCGGCCTGGTTGGCGCTGATCTTCTTGGTCATCCTGTTCCTCTCCGGGCGGGCCTTGGCATCAAGTGCAACCGGACCGTACCTTGTGGATACCCGCTGGCTAGCCTCTGGCCGCACCGCTGTCTTGATTGACTGCGCCAGCGCGACACGAGCACCGCCCCCTCCGGGGGGCGGTACTGCAACCAAGGATCCAGCCGGACAGACCGTTAGAAGTCGAACTTCGCCTCGACGCCATAGGTCCGCGGGAAGCCTGGGAAGGCCGTCATGAAGCCGGCGCTCAGGCCAGTCGGGTTCCCGCCCGTGTAGTACTTGGCGTTGTTGAGGTTGCGGCCATAGGCCGAGATGCTGAAGTTGCTTCCCATCACCTTGTCCCAGGTGATGCGGGCTCCAACAGTCTGGTATGCGGCGATGTCCGAACCCGGCATAAGATTGCCGAGATTGGCGAAGAACGAACTGGACTGGAAGTACAGGTCGCCGCGCAGGGTCAGCTTGCCGGTGCGGTCACCCATGTCATGCGCAAGCTCGGCAAACAGCGTTCCCGACCACTTCGGTGCGTCGGCATATGGCCCGTATTGCAGTGCAGGCTGGTTCAGCACCGGCACGGTGTTCTTGGTGAAGCGCGCATCGGTATAGGCGACCGAGCCGCCGAAGCTGATCCAGGGGGACGGCCGCAGGTTGATGTCCGCCTCGAAACCGGTGATCTGCGCTTCGGGCACCGAGGCTGTGACCAGGATCGAGGTATTCGAAAACGGCGAGATCAGGTTGGCGCCGCGCTGGATGTCCTTCACCCACTGGTTGTAGACGTCGAAGTTGAACGACATCGGGAAGCCAAGCAGCCCGCTGCCATTGTACTTGAGGCCAGCCTCGATGTCCCAGGTCCGTTCGGGCTTGAACATGTTACCGCCTTGCGACGTGTCGAGCGGCAGCGGCGCGACCGAATAGTTGAAGTTGCCGGCGCGCCAGCTGCCACGGTGCGTCACGTAGATCAGCAGTTCGGGAGTGGCCTGGTAATCCAGGCTGATGTTCCAGCTCGGGCGGGAAGCCTTCTGTTCCTCGAAGTAATCCGGACCCTTGGCCTGAACCGAAACGGGCGCACTGCCGAAGCAGGTCGACACGGCCCCGCAATTGTAGAAGTCGGACTGCGGCAGCTGCCGGGCAGTCGTGGTATCCCACGTGTAGCGGAAACCCGCGGTGACATGGAACTTGTCCGTCAGCGCGTAGGTGCCTTGCGCGAAAGCCGCAAAGGACTTGTTCGCCGTATCCTGGGCATAGTGAACGTTGATGGCCGGGCCGGCAGGGAAGAAATCGAAGAACTTTACCGCAGAATCAAAGCGGTTTTTCTGATTCATGTAGTATAAGCCGACAACGAAATCGAGCCTGCCACCGAACGCCTTGCCCTGGAGCTGCAATTCGTCCGAATACTGCCTCGCGCGATTATAGAATGGCCCTTCGTTGACCTCGTCGGTCAAATCATTGGTCGAAGCACCGCTCACACCGATCAGCGGGTAGGAGCTGCCGTCGTAGTCATTCTTCTCGTCGGACCAGGAGTTGTTGAACATGAAAATGTTCTTGAGCAGCAAGTCCGAGCCGAGTTGGAGCTCGGTCGTGTTGATTACGAAGGTGCTCTTCGCCCGGTGCCGCAGCGAGGTGTTCTGGCCGATCACCGTGTAAGGGCCTAGAGCATCCTGGGCATTGGCGTAACCGACGACCCCCTTGGCCATATAGGGAAGAGCACCAGGCGTTCCGATCCCGGGAATGCCGTAGGGGTAACCGGCGTAATAACAATCCGCGATCGCACGGGGTGATCCGCACGCATATCCTTGTGAATGATAGATGACCGCCGGCGCATTGGTGCCGCCATCCGAGGTGTGCTGGACAACCAGCGTGTTCTTGAAATCGCTGCTGGGCTCGATCAGCAGGCTGCCGCGGATCGATTCCTGCTCGAGATTGCCGTAGCGCTTGCCGGTATCGAGGCGCTTGATGTAGGCGCCGCCGCCGGTCTTGCTCGCCGCGATGCGCAAGGCCACCTTGTCGCCGATCGGCGCGTTTATTGCGCCCTGGACTTGATAATTGTCCCAACGGCCATAGCGGCCGCTGATGTAGCCGCCGAACTCGTGCTTGGGCTGGGCGGTCTGGAACAGCACCGCGCCGCCGGTCGTGTTGCGGCCGAACAGCGTGCCCTGCGGACCCTTGAGCACCTGCACGCCGCCCATGTCGTAGAAGGTCGACGCCGACCACGTGACGACCTGCGCTTCGTTAATGTAGGGCAGCACCCCCGGAGGAGAGTTCGTGTAGGTGTCGATCGTCTGGCCGCGAATGACGTAGATGAAGGCGTTGGCACTGCCCGACTGCTTGATGACCAGGCCAGGCACCGCTGCCTGCAGGTCGTTTTCATTGCGGATGGAATGCTGTTCCAGCGATTCCGCGCTGAGCGCCGTGATGGCGATGGGGACCTTCGACAAAGCTTCCTCGCGGCGTCGGGCCGTTACGATGATGTCGTCGCTGTTGTCCGATGCCCCCGCCCGCGGCGCGGTATCCTGCGCCCATGCAGCGCATGGCAGAGCCGACGCCAACAGGCCGGCGACAAGTGCTGTCCGCTTGGTGTTCATCGCTATCTCCTCCTGATTTCTATTCTATTCGGGCCGAATGCTTTCCCCGGTCGCTGAAGTGCCTGGCTCGCACGTAGCAGCGATCTGCACCCAAACTTGATATAAGGCCAACACCCCGCCAACGACTTGATCCTATGCGCCATCGGCATTTGGTTTGGGGACATGAAGGGAATCAATCGGCCTGGATGCACAATGGGATCTGGTTGTCGTCGGATCGGGTGCAAGTGGCATGCTTGCTGCCATGCGCGCAGCGGACAACGGCCTTGCTTCGGTCGTCATCGAAAAGACCAAATACTGCGGGGACTCCACCACGACCTCACCAGCGCTCACTTTCGCCATGATCGCTGCTGATCATCTGGCAGGGGGAACCGAAGCGCGCGACGATGGTCCTGCCGTTGATCCTTAGGTGGCTCAGGCCGCTTCGGGAAAGGGCAGTTTGCGGCCGACCCCATAATCGCCCTTGATGGTGGTGCGCTGCATTACCCTTTCCTGCGTGACCGGCGCCGGGCTGACACTGTGCAGCATGCGCCAGTTGTCCCACAAAATCATCTCGCCGGTGGTCCAGGCATGACGGTAGGCAGGGCAATCGAGCACATGGTGGGCTAGCCGGGTGATCAGTGCATGCCCGCCTTCCAGCCCAAGCTCTTCGATGTACATGGCGAAGAACGGCGACAAGTTGAGCACCTTGCGGCCGGTTTCGGGCTGGACGAAGACGAGGGGATGCGAAACCGGCGGAAACTTTGCCGCAACGCTATCGATCACCGACTGGGCGGAAGCCGCGGTCTGGAGGACCCGGAAATGCGAGCGCGTCATGTATTTCATGTCGTCGAAGGAGCCGAGGCGATAGACCACGTGCAAGCCCTCGATCTGCTCCTTCAGGTCGTCCGGCAGGCGGTCATAGGCGTCGATCTGGTCGATGAAGCTGGTGCGCCCGCCGATTTGGCTGGCCTTGATCGCGCGCAGGATGCCACCATGGTTGATCTGCTCGACATAGACCAGGTCCTTGTGCCAGCCGAGATATCCTCCTCCAACGTCCCCATCGACATCCAGGATCGTCGTATCCTCCGGCGTCGATCGCAGAGTAATGAGCTCGGGCTTACCCTCGGTCAGCAGCTCCTGGACCGGGTGAGCCTCCAGCGGGCCGAAAATCCGGCTCAGGGCAAGGTGGAAGTCCTCGTTGATCTCGCCGTCGCGAAAGACGACCAAGCCGTCCTCCACCCAGTGCCCGCGCAGGCGATCACAGACATCCGGATCCTTGATGTGCTCGGAAGTCAGCCCCCGGATGGTCTTTCCGAAGGTAAGATCGGGCGAAAGCGGCTCGACGGTGAACGACATGCCAATCTCCCAAGCCTGCCGGCCTGCAGGCGCTTATGTTTGCACTCCTATTCCGGTCCCCAGCGATAGGCGCACAGCTTGTTTCCATCGAGGTCGCGCAAATAGGCGAAATAGGCGCCGATCTCCTCGCCGCCGCGCAGTCCCGGGGGTCCTTCGCAAGTGCCACCCAGTTCCATGGCCTTGGCGTGGAACTCTGCAACTTTGGCGCGACTGTCGAAGGAGAAGCCGATCATCGTGCCGTTACCGACCGAAGCGGCACTCCCATCGTAAGGCCCCAGCACCCCGAACATGGTCCCGTCAGATGCCGAATAGAGCCGTCCGCCAGATGGGTGGTCGAACATGGGAGCCATCCCGGCGAGCGGCAGCAGCGCATCGTAGAAGCGCTTGGCATCTTCAAGACGGTTCGAGCCGACAGTTGCGTAATTGAGCATCTTCCACGTCTCCCCACGGCGGCTGCGGACATATCGCATGCAATCCAGCAGCAGCGGCGAGACTACCCCCTTCGCAAACCATGTCTTGACATGACGCGACATGCCGGTGCCACTTGGCGCAGGGCCTGCAGCGAGATCCATCGGGGAAAGGATCGGCCGTGAAGCGTGCGCCAGTTCACATTGTCGATACCGCGAGCGTCTCACCTGCCGATGCAGCCCGCTATGTCGAGCTGCTGCGAGACGATCTCGCGCCTGTCATGAAGGATGCCGGCGCCCCGATGATCGAACTGCGCAGCACTTCGGATGAGCTGGGAGAGGATGTGCTTGTCCAGGTGGTCTGGCGCACCGAGGACCATGCCGCATGGAACCGCGTCAGGCGCAACTTCTTCATGGACCCGCGCTGGCACGCCGCATGGCAGCGGATTGCCCCCCTGCGCCGCGGCGGCACGCGCCGCTTTTACTATCCGATCATGGAAGGATCGCAGCCATGATCCTGCGCCGCTTCGAGATGTACTCCTTCGAAGGACCAGAAACTGCCATTGCCGGCTTCACCCGGGCCGCCGGCGATTGCGCGCGGTATATTTCCGAGGTGCTCCACTCCGCGACCGGGCGAATAAGCGGCGCGCCCCCCCTGAACTTTGCCTGGGAGCAAGCCTATGCCTCGCCCGAGGGATACCGGCGCTACATGGAGCATCCGTACCATGCGGCCATTCTGGACCGCTACCTGATGATCGACAGCCCCGAATGCATCGCGACCGGCAACGCATTGGGAGTCGGCCTGCTCGGCTACCGGGCTGAGCGGGAGGAGTTCTTCCTCCCTTCCGGCGCGCGCAGAATTATCGCAATGCAACTGCATGATGGCGCCGAGGCCGAGTTTGGGGCGCTGGCGAAGGCCCTGCGCGGCACGGATGGCATGACGATCTCCGTGTTCCGGGAGAACTGGTTCGGATCGCACTGGTTCGATGCGGAGACAATCGTCGATCCCAATCCCATGCACACTCACATCTGGGAGCAAGGCTTTGCCAGCCTTGGAGAGGCGGAGGCCAGTGGACATAGCTGGCGCGACGCTGCCGAGAGCATGACGAAAATGATGGTCGAAATGGTTTACGAGCTGGAGCCCGGATACGGCTACGCCGACAGGTTGGTCTAGGCTGCGACCCTTGGCGCTTCGGCCCAACGGAGGGGCGCTACCACGAACCTGTCGCTCTCTCCGGCGAAACAATGATCGCGCGGGATCCCTTCAGGCCGTGTCGCGCGACATCATCGCCGGCTCTTGCTGATATGTCATAGAACCACAGAGGAAATGCGGAGCTAGCAACATGGGCATTTGCGATGGTCGCGTAGTCGTAATCACCGGCGCCGGTCGCGGATTGGGCCGCGAATATGCCCTGTCCTTCGCCGCGGAGGGTGCGCACGTCGTGGTCAATGATCTGGGCGCGTCGCTCTCGGGTCGCGGCGAGGACACGTCGGTCGCGCAGGCGGTAGTCGATGAAATACGGGCCGCGGGCGGCAGCGCATTAGCCAATGGCGATGACATCGCAGACTGGGAGGGCGCCGGCCGGCTGGTGCGGACTGCGATCGACACCTATGGTGGCCTGCATTGCGTAGTCAACAATGCCGGAATCCTGCAGATCGCGCCCTTCATCGATGAGACCGCGGACAACTGGGACAGGACCATTCGCGTGCACCTGCGCGGGCATTTCTGCGTGGCGCGCCATGCGGTCGACTACTGGAGCGGGGAGCACCGGCAGGGGAGGCAGATCGCGGCGCGCATCGTCAACGTCTCGAGCGGCGCGGGGCTGCACGGCGCGGCGGGGCAGACGGCCTATGCCGCGGCCAAGGCCGGGATTGCCGCACTCACCATCACCCAGGCGGCGGAACTGGAGCAGTTCGGCATCACCGCGAACGCCATTGCCCCCACCGCCAGGACGCGCATGACCGCCGAGTTCTGGCCGCAGCAGACAGCCAAGCCCAATGCCGGCTTCGACGCCATGGATCCGTCCACGGTTGCACCGCTGGTGACCTGGCTGGGCTCCGAAATCTCAGGCGATGTGACCGGTAGCGTCTTCGAAGTGGGCGGCGGCATGATTGGTCTTGAGGAAGGATGGCACCTGGGTCCAATGATCGACCTGCAGCGTAAATGGCAGGCGGCGGAAATCGGCCCGGCGGTGCAAAGCCTGCTCTCCCGGCGGCGCCAGCCCTCTCCGGTATGGAACGCCTGAGCAGTCAGAGCGGCTTGAGCGAAACCGGGATCGCGCCCATGCGCGGCAGGCCGCTGTAGCGATCGAAGTCATCGTCCAGCGCAGTCAGCCGGTTCACGTTGGCACCGTGTCGGCGCGGGTCGGGTTTCTCGTCGGGATGCAGGCCAAATCCGTGGGCGATGGCGAGAACGCCGCGCCGCAGGTCTGGATCGCCATCGACTACCACCTCGATCTGCCCGTGGCGTGAACGCAATTCAGCAAGGTCTCCGGGAGCCAGGCCGATTGCATCGAGTTCGGATGGGTGAAGGAATGCAGGATTGGTCTGGATGCGGAGCTGCTCCGAATCGACCCGAAGCGTGCCGTTAGTGGCGTTCTGCATGCGCCTGGGCACCATCAGCAGTGGGAATTCCTCGCTGGCGCCGCGGCCAATCGTGACTTCGGCCCGGGCAAGGTCGTCCAACTGCGCCATCATGTCCGGGTTGGCGAGATCCAGCCGGTCGGCGCAGGCCGGGTCACGCGGGCCGACGTGGACCCGCGCCTCGTCAAACACGTGGCCATGGGGATGGCGTGCAATCCGCACCAGCGGCACGGCCGATCCCGAGGCGATATAGGCGTGGATGTCCTCCGTGCTGGGCTCGCTGGCCATGTCGAGCGGGCTGAGTTCGGTGGCGAACATGCTGCCGCATTCGAGCTGCAGCCCCAGTTTGCGCCCCAGCCGGTAGTAGAGGCGCCAGGCGTCGATCACGTCCGACCCGGCCGGCGGCTCGACCAGCGCCGGCTGCGCCGCTCCGAAGGGATCGGAATAGCCATAACCCTGGTGGAATACGCTGTTCAGCTCGACGAGGAACGAGAGCACGGGGATCTCGAAGGCGATCTTCGAGGCAATGACGTAGTCGGCGGTCAGCGCCGTCGGCGACATCTCGACATCGTGCGTAACCATCAGGTCGAGCGAACGGAAGGCCTCCAGCGCGCGCGCCTCGTTCGGCATGGTGCGCATGGCCCCGGCATGCATGAACAGGGCGCGTATCTGCCCATCGCCCGGCGTCAGAATTTCGTCGACCAGAGCGGCGGCAGGCATGCCTGCGACCGATTGTTCCAGTCCGCGCACCCTCATCTTCTCTCCGAATCCGATTGCCGGAAACGGACTGCGCGGTTGCGCCTTGGGATTGGCGGGCGGCAGGAGGACCGGCGAGAACATCATCTCGTCCCCCTCCTGCGCCCAGAATCCACGCAAGGTCTGCAGGCAGTTGTAGAGATAGGTCGTCAGCACCCCGTTGCCGGTCATCGACACGCCTGTGCCGGTGCCGAAATTGCCCCGCTGTGCGGTGGCGATAATGCCCGCTGCGGCGCGCAGGTCCGCTTCCGCAATGCCGGCCCGGGCTGCGACATAATCCGGGGTGAAGGGCGCGACTGCCCGCGTCAGCTCGGCCAAGCCTTCCGCGTTCTGCGCGACGAAATGTTCCTCCACCGCCCCCATCGCCATGACGAGGTGGACAAGCCCGGCAGCAATCACCGCGTCCTGACCCGGGACCGGCTGCAAGTGCACCGTCGCGCGCCGCGCCGTCTCGCTGCGGCGAGGGTCGATAACGATCAGTTTCGTCCCCCGCCGGACCAGTTCCTTCAGCCGCATGCCCGGATTCTGGCCGAGATACTGCTTGGAGATCACCGGATTGCCGCCTGCGATCAGCATCACGTCCAAGGTTTCGGGCCGCATTCTGCCGCCGTCCCAGGCGCCATGCAGCGCCTCGGCGATCTTGGTGTTGGGCTGGTCGAGCGTGGCCATGCTGAAGAACATCGGCGAACCGATGGCCCGCAGCAGCGACATCATGACCGGAGCCGTCGCCACCTGCTCGACACCCGGATTGCCGAGGAATCCGGCCACAGAGCGTGGCCCGTGACGGTTGACGATCTTTTCCAGCCGCTCGGCGATTTCCCCAATTGCAGCGTCGGTCGGAATCGGCCGGTAGTTCCCGTCCGGCTGACGTTTCATGCTCTGCAGGAGGCGGCCGGGATTGTTGTGGAGCGCCGGCAAGGCGCGGCCCTTGGGGCAGGTATAACCGTCATAGAGCGGCGCATGGCGGTTCCCCACGACCCGCAGGACCCGGTTGCCATCGAGCGTCACCAGGACCGGGCAATATGCCGAGCAGATCCTGCAGGTCGATGGCCGGACTTGCATCATGCCAGCTTGCGGCCCAGCCCGTAATCCCCGCCAAGCGTGGTGCGCTCGACAATGCGCACTTCATCGAAGGGTCCAGGCGTCACCCGGTGCAGCATCCGCCAGTTGTCCCACAGCACCATCTCGTCCGGTTGCCACCGGTGATGGTAGGATGGGCTGTCCCACAGGTGGTTCGACAACAGCGTCAGCAGTTCGTCGCTCGCGCCCTTGTCCATGCCGAGGATATACTGCGCGAAGCGCGGCGACAGGTTGAGCGCCCTGCGGCCAGTCGCGGGCTGAACGAAGATCAGCGGGTGGACCACCGCTGGCCAGTCCCGCTCCGCCCGCTCGTACATCGAACGGTTCGCCGGGCCGGTCTTGACGTAGACCACCTTCTCCCGCGCGCACCATGGTGAGCTTTCGACGGGACCGAATTTGTAGACCACCTCAAGCCCCTCGATGCGCTGCCTGATATGTTCGGGGAGCCGCTCATAGGCGTCGATCTGATCGACATAGCCGGTTTCGCCGCCCCGGCTGGTGATCTTCGTGGCGTGCAGGATGCCACCGTGGTTGATCTTGTCGGTGAAGATGATGTCCTTGTGCCACGGCAGCCAGCCGCAGCCGGGCACCCCGTCCACCTCGATCAGGTCCTCGTCGTCGCCCCGCGGGTTCGAGACCAGGCGGATCAGCTTCTCGTGTTCGGGATGCCGGATTTCGCGGACAGGGTGGACGATGGTTTCGGCGAAGACCTCGCTGAGTGCGACCTGGTATTCCGGCGTCACCTTGCTGCCGCGAAAGATGAGGAGCCCGTCCTCGACCCAGTGTTGCCGCAGGCTTTCGCGCGTCTCTTCCGCTTCAAGGTCAGACGGCTGCAAGCCCGTGACAAGACACCCGAAAGTGAGATCATCTGACAGTTTCTCGATCGCGAACGCCATTTTCCGGCTCCAACTTCGGCCCTGAAGCCCCTTTTTGCGCCCATGTTAGGCACCGATTCGACCCCGCGTCTTGACGCATCACGTCACACCTGAGGGGATGCGCTGTCCCGCAAGATCAAGCCAGGCAGCGCGGCTTGGGCATTATCGCGCTTCCAATCCGGTCCAGACAAAGAGTTTCCCCCATGCCCAACCGCGAGCTCGTCGATCCCGAACTGCGGCCTATCCTGGACCTTGCCCCCGACATGGGTGTTTCAGACGGGAAGCTTGCAGCGGCGCGCGCGACGATCGCGGCGATGACCGAGATGCAGCTCGCAGGTGCAGATCCGCGCGTGTCAGTGAGCGAGCATGTCGCACCGGGTCTGGATGGTGGACCGGAAGTGCGGGTGGTGCTCTACAAACCGGACGGCCTGGCGACTCGTGACGCCCCGGCGGTGCTGCAAATCCATGGCGGAGGTTTCGTCTTCGGCACCGCGGAGCTGGGCGATCCGCGCAACCGGGCGATGGCGCTGGCGGTTGGCTGTGCGGTCGCATCGGTGGAGTACCGGCTGGCACCCGAAACACCCTACCCCGGCGGCCTTGACGATTGCTACGCCGCGCTAGTCTGGCTGCACGCCAATGCAGGGGCATTGGGTCTCGACCCGAAACGGATCGCCATTCGGGGCGAAAGCGCGGGCGGCTGCCTTGCCGCGGCATTGGCGATCCGGGCGCGCGACCTTTGCGGGCCGCGCATCTGCTTCCAGTTACTGGTCTATCCCATGCTCGACGACCGGACCGTCGATGCTCCGGAAAGCCCGCATACCGGCCAGTTCATCTGGGACAGGCCGTCCAATCGCTATGCCTGGACGGTGTGGCTGGGCATGCCCGCCGGGGCGGCGGATGTCCCGCCGCTGGCTGCACCCGCAAGGGTTGCCGACCTTTCCGGCCTGCCCCCTACCTGCATGACAACGGCGGCCCTCGACCTGTTTGTCGATGAGGACATGGAATATGCCGCCCGGCTGATGCGCTCCGGCGTTCCCACCGAAACCTATGTCGTACCCGGCGCCTTCCACGGCTTCGACGCGATGGCACCACAGGCCAGCGTTTCGCGTCGCTTCACCGCCTGCGGGGACGATGCCCTGAGGCGCGCCTTTTCTCTCTGATCTGCGGCCTTTGGCCAGCCAATGTGGCCTGCCGGTAACGGCTCGTCCGGTTTTGTGAACAACTGTCAATTAATGCTGGATTCGCCCCGGTGAGCGCGTAGACTGCTGCATGAGGAGGATCATTGAACCTGATGCGGCGCATCGCGGTTTGATGGCGGAGAGGATGCCGGCATGAATTATGTTGCTTCCAATCAGCGAAAGATGTTCCGCCCAAACGGCGACGAACAGCCGAACCACGTCACCCTGGCCAAACTGCTGGCCGGCTATGGCGAACTGGTGGAGGACCTTGGCGGCAAGGCAGAGCATCTGCTGGCGCAGGCAGAACTCACTCCGGCTGATCTGGAAGACCCGCTCGCATTGATCCCCGTGCCCGCTATCGGGCAGTTGCTGGAAGATTCCGCAGCCGCCCTCGCCTGTCCCGATTTCGGCCTGCGGCTGGCTGAAAGGCAGTCACCCGATGCGATCATGCAACCCCTTGACCGCCTGTTCCACACCGCGCCGACCGTGCGCGACGCCCTGGAGAGCTGCAGCCGGCACGTGGGCGCCTTCAATTCGGGCCTGATCATGGACGTCTCCATGCAGGACTTCCTCGCCGAGGACTTCGACGACAACGAATTCGGCAGTGCAGACCAAGGCAGCCTGGTTCTGGCGGATTTCAAGCTTCTGAACGGCCTCGCGCTGTTTCCGCAATTCATGGAACAGCTGGTGCTGCTGACCCACAAGTGCATCCTGAACCTCTCCGCCGGCTTCGCGCGCTCGCGCATGATCCTGTTCTCGCACCTACGGATCGGGCCGCCGGTAGCTTATGCACGGCGGTTCAACACGGTGATCCGGTTCGGCCAGGAATATGATGGACTTCTGTTCGGCGAGAGAGACGTCGGCACCAGGATTGCCGGCTCCGATGCGGAGCTGTTCGCTTGCGAAGCCCAGTTGGCGGCCGCGCGTTTCCCGGCGCGGGACCGGGATATCGAGGCACGCGTGCGCCAGGCCATCTTCAAGGCGCTGACCCATTCGGAGGAATGCAGCAGGCACAACATCGCCGCACGGCTCGGCTTTCAGGAGCGCACGCTGAACCGGCACCTGTTCAAGAAGCGCACCAGCTTCGAGGCAATCCGCGACGAAGTACGCCGGAACCTCGCATTTCGCTACCTTTCCCGCCACGATCTCTCGCTGAGCGACATCGCCGGGCGGCTGGGTTATTCGGAGCTGGCGGTGCTGTCGCGCTGCTGCCAGCGCTGGTTCGGTTCCTCACCCAGCCAGTTGCGGCAAATCCTGCTTGGTTCGCGGAACCTGGGTGACGGACCAAGGAGCTCTTCCCAATGGCAGCACAAGCGCGGGCGGAGCAGCCATCAAGCAGTATCGCTGCTGTAGAATAGCCGCGTTCCCCGGCCGGAGGGTAAGACCATGATCCAGCGCATCGACCACGTCGCCATCACGGTTGCCGACCTCGACGCCGCCTGCGCCTTCTATGCCCGTGTCCTCGACGCTGTCATCGAGGAAGAATACCAGATCGGCGGGCGCATCGCGGTGAAACGCGTCGCCTTCGGCCAGGCCATCCTCAACGTTCACCAGCAAGGCAACGGCGTCGACCTGGTCGCCCGCCGGCCGCTGCCCGGCAGCACCGATATCTGCTTTCGCTGGCATGGCGAAATCGACGCGGCGAAGGCCATGCTCGAAAGCCGGGGAGTGGAAGTGATCGAGGGTCCGGTCGCAAGGACTTCGGCAGACGGGAAGGCAGCGATGTCGGTCTATTTCCGCGACCTCGACGGCAATCTGGTGGAACTGCTGGCCAGCTGAAACGCCCGCCCCTGTCACGCCCGATCAAGACAGCGCGGTGAACTTGGCCAAGGATGCGAGTCGCGGCGAAGTGACGGAACAAGCACAAGCGGCCGCGCCCGGGGATGACAGCGATGACCGGCATGACGATGAACGACATGGTGCTGATCAGCGTGGACGACCACGTGATCGAGCCGCCGGACATGTTCATCGGCCGCCTTCCCTCCCGCTTCAGCGACCAGGTCCCCCGCGTCGCCACGTTTGCCAACGGAGACGAGCGCTGGATCGTCGAGGGCAAGGCATGGGCGGGCGTCGGCTCGGCCGCGGTAGCGGGGCGCAAGCGGGAGGAACTGGGCGACGAGCCCTCGCGCTATGGCGAAGTCCGTCGGGGCTGCTGGGATGTCGATGCGCGCATCGACGACATGAACGCCAACGGCACGCTGCTATCGGCCAATTTCCCTTCTTTCCCCGGCTTCTCCGGCGAGAAGCTGGTTCACGGCAAGGACAAGGAGCTGATGCTCGCGCTGATCCGCGCCTACAACGACTGGCACGTCGAGGACTGGGCCGGGCGCCACCCCGAGCGACTGATCCCGCTGGCGGTTCTCCCGCTGTGGGACCTCGACCTCGCCATCGCCGAACTGAAGCGGGTCGATGGCAAGGGCGTAAAGGTCGTCAGCTTCCCGGAAAACCCCACCGCCTTCGGCCAGCCCTCGATTCACTGGGGCCACTGGGATCCGCTGTTCACCGAAATCACCGAGCGCAACATGACAGTTGCGGTGCACATCGGCACGGCCGGCGGACTGCTGCCTACGCCCTCGATGGAATCGCCCGCAGACGTCGGCATAACCCTGCTCAACATCAAGATCGCCGAAGCCGTGGCGGACTTGCTGTTCTCGCCGCTGTTGCTCAAGTTCCCGACGCTCAGGATTATGATGTCGGAAGGCTGCATCGGCTGGGTGCCGTTTCTGCGCGAACGCGCCAACGCCGAATACCGCAACCACCGTTACTGGACCAAGGCCAACCTCGGCGACCTGAAGCCGTCTGACCTGCTCGCACGCCACTTCCTGTTCTGCTTCCACGAGGACGATTTCGGCCTTTCGGTCCGCCACCAGGTCGGCATCGACCAGATTTGCTGGGAATGCGACTTCCCGCACGCCGACAGCACCTGGCCGCGCTCGCCCGAACTGCTGTGGGACAGCATCAAGGACTTCCCGGTCGAGGAGATCGAGAAGATCACCTGGCAAAACGCCGCGCGCTTCCTCGACATCGATCCTTTCGCGCGAATTGCCCGCAGCGAGGCAACGGTAGGTGCGCTGCGAGCCAAGGCCGCCCACGTGGATACCTCGCCCATCCCGGGCGGCGGCCTGCGGCCGGTCAGCACCCGATCGGTGCTATCCACCGCCGACATCTACGAAATGTACCAGCAAGGCGACGCGAGGCTCGGTGAGCCGGTGGGCTATCTGGTCTGAGACCTGGGAGGAAGCCATGGCCGAATTCGATCTTGTCATTCGGGGCGGCACCATTGTCGACGGCAGCGGCGGCGCACGCTTTGCCGGGGACGTTGCCGTCAATGACGGTTGGATCGTGGCCGTCGGCAAGGTGGATGGCAGGGCGCGCGAAGAAATCGACGCGACGGGCCTGCTGGTCATGCCGGGATTCGTCGATCTCCACACCCATTACGATGGCCAGTCGATCTGGTCCGACCGGCTCAACCCCTCCTCGGACCACGGCGTGACAACGGTGATCATCGGCAACTGCGGCATCGGCTTCGCCCCTTGCCGCCCGGGCGACCGGCAGGACCTCATCGAGCTGATGGAAGGCGTGGAGGACATCCCGGGCGCAGTGACCTCCGAGGGCCTCACCTGGGATTGGCAGACCTTCCCGGACTATCTTGACGCACTCGACCGCCGCAAGCGCGACATCGACGTGGGCGTGCTGCTGCCCCACTCGCCACTGCGGGTATACGTCATGGGCCAACGCGGCATCGACCGGGAGCCCGCGACAGCAGAAGACCGCGCGGAGATGTGCCGCCTGCTGCGCGAGGGGCTGGATGCCGGCGCGCTGGGGCTCGGCACCTCGAAGCTGGCCGCCCACCGCTCGTCGAAGGGCGAACTGATCCCGACCTATGCCGCCGACGAGGCCGAGCTGACCGAGCTTGCCCGGGAGCTTGGCAAGGCCGGCAAGGGCGTGTTCCAGATGGTCACCGATGTCGGCTACACCACCTACGAAGATCAGGTGCCGCTGATCAGCGGCATCGCGGCGGCGGCCGGGCGCCCGCTCACCTACACGCACCCGCAGTCCAGCGACTGGCGCCGGGGCATTGCCCTGCTCGACGAAGCCAACCGCAAGCCGGGTGTGAACATCAAGGCGCAATTGTTGCCCCGCCCGGTCGGCATGATGCTGGGTCTTTCGGTCAGCGCCCATCCCTTCTGCACCACCGCTTCGTTCCTTGCGATCAAGGACCGGCCGCTCGACGAGATCGTCGCCGAGATGCGCAAGCCCGAGGTGCGCGCGGCGATCCTGGCGGAGACGGCGGGCGAGCCGACCAATCCTCTGGTCGCGTTCAGCCGCCGCTTCGACCGGCTGTTCGTCACTGGCCGGGACAGGATCGACTACGAACCCGGCTTCGAGAAGAGCATCGCCGGGCTTGCCCAGACCCAGGGCCGGACCAGCGAGGAAGTGGCCTACGACGAATTGCTGAAGGACGACGGCAAGGCCATGCTCCTGCTCGGCATCGGCAATTACGAGGACTGCAATCTCGACTGGATGGAAGAGATGTTCGCCAGCGACAACGTCGTCCTCGGCCTGGGCGATGGCGGCGCGCATTACGGCATGATCTGCGACGCCAGCTACTCGACCTTCAGCCTGACCCACTGGACCCGCAACCGCGCGCGTGGCCGGCTCAGTGTCGAGAGCATGGTCCACCGGCTGACGCGCCAGCCCGCCCTGCTGGTCGGGCTGGAGGACCGCGGCTTGATCGCCCCCGGTCACCGGGCTCACCTCAACGTCATCGATTACGACAGGCTCGACCTGCATCGGCCGACCGTGATCCACGACTTGCCCGCGGGCGGCCGCCGCCTCAGCCAGTTCGCCGACGGCTATGTAGCGACCATCGCCCACGGCAAGGTGATCGGCCGCAACGGCCAGCCGACTAGCGAACGCCCCGGCAAACTCGTTCGCGGTGCCCAGCAGCCCCGCAAGGTCGATGCGGCTCCCGCCGTTGCCGTTGCCTGACAACAGAGGATTGAGGACCATGAGCTTCACCGTCCAACCGCTGCCCGGCAACCATGCCTTCGGAGCCGTCATCGCCGACCTTGACCCGGCGACCCTCGACGATCCAGCCGTTCGCCAGCGGCTTTATGACCTGTGGATCGACAAGGGCGTCATCATCTTCAAGGGGCTGGCCGATCTCGGTACCCAGATCCGCCTGTCCGAAATCTGCGGCGAGCCGGAACAGCACCCGCTGCTCGTCGGCATCGACCGGCCGCGCGAGCACTTCGTCATCGCCGAGATCGAATATGTCGAGGAGGACGGCGACCTCTATGAAATCGATGGCGAGCTTCGCGGCGGCTACCTGCCCTGGCATTTCGACCTGGCCTACCTCGAAAAGATCAACCGCGGCGGCATCCTGCGCGCGGCCATCCTCCCTGGGCGCGGCGGGGAGACCGGCTTCATCGACCGCATCGCCGCCTATGACGCCCTGCCCCAGCACTTGAAGGAGCGGATCGAGGGCCTGCGCGTGATCCACCGCTTCCTCGCCGACGCCACCAAGGCGCGGTTCGGTGAACGGCCGGACCGCTGCATCCAGCTTTCGCGCAACATCACATTGGCGCTGGAACACCCCGCCGTGCAGAACCTCGTCACACACCCGCTGGTCTACACCCAGAAGGAGACGGGGCGGAAAGTCATCAATGTCTCGCCCTGGCACGCCGTCGGCGTCGAAGGCATGCAGAATGAAGAGGGCGACGCGCTGCTGACGGAGGTGATCGACCACCTGATCCAGCCCGAACTCGCCTATATCCACCAGTGGGAGCTGGACGATATGGTGCTGTGGGACAATTGGCGAATGCTTCATTCCGCGCGCGGCGTGCCGCGCGGCGAGCAGCGCAAGGTGCGGCGCACGACCATCGCCGGCGACTATGCGCTGGGCAGGCTGTTCGTGCCCGAAGCCACTGCGGCTTGAAAGGCGCGAATCAGATGGACACAGGCACTCTCGCCCGGCCCCGCCCGGACCATGTACCGCCCGAGCGGGTGGTCGACTATGACGTCTACCGGGGAGCATTCCCCGAAAGTGCGGTCACCCTGCACGAAGGCCTCTACCGGCTTGGCGAAACCCATGGCCGCGGCATCTTCTGGACGCCGCACAACGGCGGGCACTGGTTCATCAACGATTTCGAACTGCTGTTCCAGGCCGCCCGCCAGCCGGAGCTGTTTTCCAGCACCAGGATGACCATTCCCCCGGTGCCGGTCGAACCGCGCCTGATCCCGCTCTACCTCGACCCACCCGAGCACGGCCACTTCCGCGCGCCCCTCATGCGCCAGTTCACGCCGGGGCGGATGGCGGCGATGGAAGAGGGCATCCGCGCCTTCACCAATGAGCTGATCGACGCCATCGAGAGCGAGGGCCGCTGCGACTTCGTCGAGGCCATTGCCGAGCCGCTGCCGATCATCATCTTCATGCGCCTGATGGGCATGCCGCTCGACCGGCTGCGCGAGTTCCGCAACTGGATTCTCGACATGCTCTCGCCGGACGACCACCGGCGCGCCAGTTCCTATGCCAACATCGCCACGCTGATGGACGGGCTGATCAAGGAGCGGCAGGCAGTGCCGAAGGATGATCTGATCAGCCACCTGTTGACACTGGAGATCGACGGCCGCTCGATCGCCTACGACGAAGTGCAGGCCTATTGCCTGCTGCTCTTCGCGGCGGGCCTCGACACGGTGGCTAATGCCCTGGCCTTCGGCATGCAGTTCATGGCGACGCGACCGGACCTGCAGACGCAGCTGAGCGCCGCCCCCTCGCTGATACCCGAGGCCGTGGAAGAACTGCTGCGCAAGTTCGGAGTGCCCATGCCGGCGCGCACGGCTGCCCGCGACTTCGAGTTCGGTGGAGCGAATATCCGCGAGGGCGAGCGGGTCATGCTGATGCTGCCGGCCTGCAACCTCGACCCGAAGCAGTTCCCCGACCCCTGGACCTTCGACCTCCAGCGCAACGACAAGACCCACGCCGCGTTCAACTTCGGCCCCCACCGCTGCATCGGCTCGCACCTCGCGCGTATCGAGCTTCGGGTGTTCTGGGAGGAGTGGCTGCGCCGCATCCCGCGCTTCCGCCTGGATCCGCAGCGCCCCGCCAGCTATCGCGCCGGGCTGACGCTGGCGGTGCAGGAACTGGGCATAGCCTGGGGGGAGGAGGGCTAGCTCTCACTCCTGGCTTCCCGCGCCTTCATCCGCACGTACTGACGGATGTCCTCTACCATTTCGTCGGACAAGTCACGGAACGGCGGCATGCCCTGCTGACGCAATGCGCCTTCCCGCACGATGGCATGGAACGTGTCGCCTGAAAGGATGGCAGGAGAGGCGCGCAGGTCCGGCGCCGCGCCGCCCAGCGCCGAGACATCGCGACCGTGGCACATGATGCAGGTTTGGGCATAGTAGGCAAAGCCGCGCTGCTCGGCATCGTGGTTTGATACGAAGTCGGGGTCGCTGACCGGTTGCAGGACAAAGGGTACGGAGCGAGGCAGCCGCGCCTTGCCGCCGATCGCAAAGGTCAGAACCCGGCGCGCCTGCTCCCGATAGCCCACCGGGAACTGCTTGAACGCATCGCCCACCAGGACAAGGCTTCCGCCCGATCCGCTCAAAACGGTGACATACTGCCGCCCGTTGACGCTGTAGGAGATTGGCGGGGCGATCACCGGGGCCCCGGTATCGAAACTCCACAGCCGCTGGCCAGTCGCTGCCGCATAGGCGCTGAACCTGCTGTCCATCGTGCCCTGGAACACCAGCCCACCCGCCGTGGCCAGCACGCCGCCGCCAACGCTGGTCGGTGTCGGCACGCGCCAGACCACCTTTCCGGCCAGCGGGTCGAAGGCGACCAGCGATGAGGAGCCCTTTGACTTGGCCGGGTCCATCTCGATCATGACCCCGCCGTTGTTCGCCCAGAAGGGCGGGCGGCGCCAGTTCTCAGGCTTGTCGAAGGCATCGTAGAGTATCATCTCCATCTCGATGACCGGGATGAAAGCGAGCCTATTCTGCGGGCTCCAGGCCATCGGCAGCCAGCTATGCGCGCCTACGGGGCCGGGCGACATCGAAAAGGATCCCTTCTCGAAACGGACGCCGGGCACTTCGTTGGGGCGGCCAGTCTGCAAGTCGATTCCGGTGGCCCAGGTCACGTGGGTGAAGGGGCTGGCCGAGATCAGCTTCCCGTTGGTCCGGTCGATGACGTAGTAGAAGCCGTTCTTCGGCGCCGTCATGAGCACCTTGCGAGGCTTGCCGTCGATCACGAGGTCGGCAAGCTCCATGTCCATGGCAGCGTTGTAGTCCCAGCTCTCGCCGGGGTTGGTCTGGTAGTGCCACTTGTAGGCGCCGGTATCGGCATCGAGCGCGACGATGGAGCTGAGGAACAGGTTGTCGCCCTGACCCGCGCTGCGCACCTTCTGGTTCCAGGGCGCGCCGTTGCCGGTGCCGATGAACACGGTCCGCGTCTCCGGATCGTAGCTCATCGCGTTCCACACCGTGCCGCCGCCGCCCTGCTTCCACCATTCGCCATGCCAGGTGGCCGCGGCCATCTTCATGGCGTCGTGCTCGAAGCCATCGGCGGGGTTTCCAGGAACGGTGTAGAAGCGCCAGAGTTGCCTGCCCGTGGCCGCGTCATAACAGGTTACATAGCCGCGCACCGCCGCCCAGTCCGCGCCGCCGTGGCCGATCAGCACCTTGCCGTCGAACACGCGCGGCGCGCCGGTGATGAAGCGGCCATCGCCCTTTTGCGTGGTCTCGACGCTCCAGCGATTCTTGCCAGTCCTGGCATCGACTGCGATCAGCCGCCCGTCCAGGGTGCCGAAGTAAATGGCGCCGTTCCACCAAGAGACCCCGCGCGTGCCCCAGGCACTGCGCATCTTGTCGGTCTCGTGATCCCAGACGCGAGCGTCATAGCTCCACAGCCTGCGGCCTCTCACCGCATCGACGGCCTGGAGAATGCCGGTGCCGGTAACGAAGTAGAGTACGCCCTCCACCTCGATCGGCTGGGTTACCGAGTTTCCGACATCGAGGTCCAGCGACCAGACCAACCCCAGGTTCGAGACATTTCCGGAATTGACCTGCACGAGCGGCGAATAATGCTGCTCGCCATAGGTGCGCCCCGGGCCCGGCCAGTCCGCCCCTGACGCGCTGTCGAGAAAGCGTGACTCAGCCGGTTGCGGGGCCGAGCCGGATACCGGGCCCGCTTGCAGACAAAGCCCGCCTATCAGGGCCAGCATCGTGGGCAGGAGCTGTCGCACGCTCCCGCCTAGACCGTGGCGATCGGCGTGACCGGCGAGCCTGCCGCTCCCGGCAGGCGCAACGGCGGGGCAGTCAGCAGGAAGGCGTGGCGTCCGGCCTTGTCGAGAAAGTCGGCCAGGTCGCCCAGCCACCACAGTTCGCCGAGGTGGATGCCCAGCTTGAACAGGCAGCGATCATGCAGCGGCAGCAGGCCATTGGGACCGCATTCCTTGAGCTCGGTATCGTAGGCCTCCACCGCGCCGTTGTCGGCGATCAGCGCGGAGATGCCGCTGGCGTCGATCCAGTCGAGGAGGCGCTCGTCCGACCCATCGAGCGCCGCGCCGGTCTGGTGCAGCACCGCCTCGTCCGGGTGCTTGGCCATTTCCATCACCGCATCGCAGTAACCGGTATAGAGCACCAGCATGTCACCTTGGCGAACCTCGACCCCCTGCTCCGAAATCGCCTGCATCAGCTTGTCATAGCCAATCAGGTTGCGGCCGCGCCCGAATGGCTTGACCAGGTTTACGAGCACGCCCCTTCCCTGCACACCTGCTACCGCCATGCTGTCGATGCTGAGCGGCCCGGCGTCCGGCTTACCGCAGCCGTCAGGCCCGTGGATGTGCTGCCCGCCGCGATAGCCATTGTAATAGGTTGGCTGGGGCACGCCGCTGCCGTCCACGTCGAACATGCGGCCCCAATGGGCGAGCGAGTCCCACTGGGTAGAATACTGCAGGTAGATCGTGACCGCATCGTCGCAGCACAGGTCGTTTTCCGTCAGCGGGAAGTTGAACAGCTGGTGCCCGCCGATCTCGCTGGGAAAGTGCTTGGGCCCCTTGCGCGGCGCATCGGCCGGTTCGCCGCCGGGATAGTCGAGCGGCAGGCTGAGCGCGAAGGTCCTGCCCTCGCGCACTTCCTTGAGAGCGGCGAGGCGCACCTCCGGCGTGATCAGGTTCAGCCGGCCAAGCCGGTCGTCGGGGCCGAAATCGCCCCAGTTCGAGCCTTCCGGGCGCCGGGTCCAGCGCCGCTGCCCTGTCTGTTCGCTCAATGGAAGCTCCTTCCACCGTCTACGGCCATGGCCGTACCCGTGACGAACGAGCTCTCGTCCGAAGTCAGGAACAGCACTGCATTGGCGATCTCGCTGGGTTCGGCTACCCGCTTCAGGGCATATTGCTGAACGAAGGGCGCCTTCGATGTGTCCTCGTACTGGCCGAGCAAAGGAATGGTCATCGATGTCCGGGTGATCCCGGGGCAGACCGCGTTCACCCGCACCTTCGGCGCCACTTCGGCAGCCAGCGCCTTGCTGAACGAAATCAGCCCGCCCTTGGTCGCAGCATAGGCCGTGTTGTTGGGCGTGTTGGACAGCAGGCCCTGCCCGGACGAGATGTTGACGATGGTGCCCCCTCCGGCTTCCAGCATGTGCGGCAGGGCCGCACGGCAGATCAGGTAGGGCGCGACAAGGTTGATCGAAGTGAAGCGCGTCAGCAGATCCAGGTCAGTGTCGCCAATGGGCCTGGCGATGCCGATCGCGGCGCAGTTGACCACACCGTCGAGGCCGCCGAGCGCAGTGGCCGCCTGTTCGACCATGCCTTCGACTTCCGGAGACTTGGCAAGGTCGAAGGGAATGGCATGGGCGCCGAGTTCGGCCCCCGCCTTTTCCAGTTCCTCGGCATTGTAATCGACAAGAACGAGGTTCGCTCCCTCGGCCTTGAACAGGTCGGCAATGGCGCGGCCGATGCCCGCGGCGGCGCCCGTCAACAGGATCCGCCTGCCTTTAAGCCTTTCGCCCTGTATTGCTGCCATATGGTCATCCTCTCGGTATTATCCTGTCATGGACGCCGCAACATCCGCACCAGCACCCGCGCCTGCGCCCGCAGCAGAACGTCCGGCATCAGGCTGTCTTCGGGGTAGAGATGCATTGCCGCCGCCACGCGGTCGATCGAGGCGAAGTAGACCACGGCCTCGGCATTGGCATCGCTGCGAGTGACCCGCTGCCCCGCCGGAGCCAGTGCGACGATCCTGTCGGTCAGCGCTTCCAGGATGGGCAACGAAATGCGCAGGTAAAGCTGGTTGAAGCGCTTGTTGCCGCGATCGGCCTCCATGTTCCGATAGAGCAACAGAGGACCGTGCTGCGACCAGATATCGGCATAGCCCCTGACGAAAGCCAGGGCATCGTCTTCCAGATTGGCATCGACGCACAGGAACTCGTCGTTTGGAAACAGGCTGGAGGCATCTTCGCTTATCGCCTCGCATAGCGTCCAGAGGATGTCTTCGACGTTTTCAAAATAGACATAGAACGTGGCCGGCGAGGTCTTCGCCTCGGTGCTGATCGCAAGGGCCGAAAGGCTCATCGGCGAGGCCAGCGCCAGCAGCCGGTTCGTCGCCTCCATCAGCGCCCTGCGCGTCTCCTTGCCCTTGCGGCCCAGCCGCACCGCCTTTTTGGTTGAAGTGGGGCGTGTAGCCGCGCGCACGAGAGACGCGCCCAAACGAGAGTTGGTTTCCTCAGAGTGCCTTTCCATTATTGTCCTGCCACCGGCTTGCCCAGCTCCATGCCCTGCATTGTCCCCTCGGAGCACCACTTGTCCAGAATGCCGAGGTACTCGATCGCGCCGCCACCATAGGGCTCGTTGAGCTCCAGAGATTCCTTTCGCTGGCCTTCATAGTTGTAATAGCCCGGCGTGCAGCCTTCGAGGAACGCGCGCCTTGGCCCGCTCATCGCGACGACCTTACCGACCCAATCGTCCTCCGCTGCCTGGCTGGGCTCGACGGTGGCGTAACCGCTCTTCAGGCACTTGCTGATGACGTGGGCCATCCAGGCCGTCTGGGCATCGGCGATGTGCATGTAGTTGATCGCCACGCCAGCCTGGACGAGGCTCATCAGGAAGAAATTGGGGAACCCGCGCGTCTGGATGCCGAACAGCGTACGCGCGCCCCGATTCCAGTGGTCATCGAGCGAAACTCCGTTGCGGCCAGTGACGTGAATGCCCGATTCGCTCGCGTATTCGGTCATGAAGTCGAAGCCTGTGGCATAGATCAGGCAATCGAGCTCATATTCCTCGCCAGCGACAACCGCACCCTTCGGCGTGATCCGTTCCACCCCCCTTCCGTCGGTATCGACCAGGGTGACGTTGGGCCGGTTGTAAACCTCAAGGTAATCGTCGCTGAACCCCGGGCGCTTGCAGAAGTAATTGTAGTAGGGCTTCAGCGCCTCCGCGGTGCGCGGGTCCTTCACCGTTGCCGCGATCCGCTGGCGCACCATTTCCATCTTGGCGATCTCGGCGTTCTGCATTTCCTCGAAATCGACATTTTCCATGTCACCGCCGCCCGTCACCGCGGTCGGTTCGCCGAGCAGGTTGGTCCAACTGTCTGCGATCATGTCCTCGCCCTGGCGCACCCCAGAGGTCCAGTAGGTGAAGTTCCAGACGCGCTCGTCCTGCCAGCCGGGCTTGAGCGACTTGAGCCATGCCTCGTCCGTCGGCCGATTGCCGCGCACGTCGATGGAGCAAGGAGTGCGCTGGAAGACGTAGAGCTGCTCCGCCCACTCTGCCACCGGTGGGATGCACTGGATGCCGGTCGATCCGGTGCCAATGATGCCGACCTTCTTGCCCTTGAGCCCAGTCAGGCGGCCGTAGGTATCGCCGCCGGTATAGGAGTAGTCCCACCGGCTGGTGTGGAAGCTGCATCCCTCGAAGGTTTCGATGCCCGGAATTCGAGGAAGCTTCGGTTTACTGAGCAGGCCGGTGCAGGAAATCGCAAAGCGGGCCGTGATCCTGTCGCCGCGGTTGGTCGTCGCGATCCACCGCTGGCTGCCATCGTTCCATTCCAGGTTCGTCACCGCAGTCTGGAACAGGGCGTCTCGGTAGAGGCCATAACGCTCGGCCAGAAGGCGGCACTGCTCGAAGATCTCCTCGCCGCGCGCGTACTTCTCGCTGGGGACGAAGCCGGTCTCTTCCAACATTGGCATGTAGACATAGGCTTCGATGTCGCACCGCACGCCGGGGTAGCGGTTCCAGTACCAGGTGCCACCAAAGTCCCCGGCCTTATCAATGGTGACGATGTCCCTGACGCCGGCCTTGCGCAGATGAACTCCCGCCAGCAAACCACCGAATCCGCCACCGACTATGACCACGTCGGCCTCGCGCACCACCGGGACGCGTTCGACAGGCCTGGCGAAGGGGTCTTCCGCGAAACGGCCGAGTACGCCGTCCAAGGCTTGGTACTGCCCCAACGCGTCAGACCGCAGGCGCTTTTCCTTTTCCAGCGCATAACGTCGCTTGAGTTCGTCAAAATCGATGTTCGACCCGCCGATCTGATCAGAAGCCAAGGTTGTTCCCTTTCCAATTCCCTTTTGCCTAGTCCACCTGCACAGGAAGGGTATTGATCTCACGCGCCAGGGCCCAGGCTCTATCGACATTCAGAGGTTTCCCAATCGGGATGATGTCTGATTCATGGGTTTCCGCAGTTTGCGGAGGCGTCATCGGGATCAAGCGATACGAGTTGAACGAGGCGCAGTGGCGTCGGATCGCAGCGACGCTGCCTGGCAAGGTGAGCGATCCCGGCCGGACGGCGGCGGATAATCGCTTGTTTATCAATACGGATACAGACCGTGGTCGAGGCCGATCGCCTCCTCCCGAAGCGACTGGAGGCCGCGCTGGTCCTGTTCGGCGCTGGCAAGCTTCGATCCAGCCTTATCGAGAAAACCCGGGACGTCGCCGTCCGGTTGCCGCGATACCTTTCGGACAGGCAGGCACTCGCCCGGGCGCTGGCCTCGTCCGGCATCCATGTTTCAGGCATGGCGGACGAGGCCTTCGGGATTTCGGTGATCGAGGCCCAGGCCAGCGGCCCGCCCGTAGCTGGGGTTTCGTCGGGCGCCATGATCGAGCGGGTGCCTCCCGCCCTTGGCCTGCTCGGTCCTGTCGACGATGCAAAGGCCATGGCAAGCAGTATTGCAAACGCTTGGCGTGAAGATGGCAAGTTCATGGGCAATGCGGCGCGCGAGCACGCGAGCGGTCAATTCAGCTGGAACGCGACCTTTTCGATATTGCCGGGGCAGGTTTATGCCGCGGCGATCAGGACGGCCGCTGATCGGACCGGCAGGAACAGGTCGCATTTTCGTTCTGGACACGTTGCGTCATCTGCCAAGGCCGATTGAGCCAGAACCTTCGGACATTCACCTCCATTTATGCAGCTCAATCCCGCCATTTCCAAACTTCCCGCCGAGGTCGCAAGGATCAATCGTCCTGCGGCAAAGGCGTCTATCCCGAGCGTATGGGCTATTGCACTTAGATCACGCCGAATGCCGTCATCGCGGCCGCCACGCGCTCGAACCCTGCAATGTTAGCCCCCAGCACGTAGTCGCCGGGTGCGCCATACTCCTCGGCCGTTATGGCGCAGGTGTCATGAATGTTGCGCATGATGGCTGCAAGACGTTCTTCGGTTTGCTCGAAGGTCCAGCTATCGCGCGATGCGTTCTGCTGCATCTCCAGTGCCGATGTGGCAACGCCGCCCGCATTCGCTGCCTTGCCCGGGCCAAACAGGACGCCAGCACCCTGGAACACCCGCACCGCGTCTGGAGTGCAAGGCATATTGGCACCCTCGCCAACCGCGATCACGCCATTTTTCACCAAGGTCCGGGCATCCTTGCCGGTCAGTTCGTTCTGCGTTGCCGAAGGCATGGCCACGTCGCAGGGCACGTCCCAGATCGCCCCCTGCTCGATATAATGAACGCCGGAGCCCTTGAGGCGTGCATATTCGGCAATGCGTTCGCGACGGACTTCCTTGATCTGCTTGACCAGATCCAGGTCGATGCCGCTCTCATCGACAATGTAACCGTTGGAATCGGAGCACGCGACAACGATACCGCCAAATTGCTGGATCTTCTCGATCGTGTAGATTGCAACGTTGCCGGAACCCGAGACGACGCAGCGCTTGCCCTCAAACGAGTTGCCCTTGGTCGCCAGCATCGAATCGACGAAGTAGGTCGTGCCATAGCCCGTGGCTTCGGTCCGGGCTCGCGATCCGCCGTAGACCAGCCCTTTGCCGGTCAGCACTCCAGCCTCGTACTTGTTGGTCAGACGTTTGAACTGGCCGAACATGTAGCCGATTTCACGGCCGCCCACACCGATGTCGCCGGCTGGCACGTCGGTATACTCGCCCAGGTGACGGTAAAGCTCTGTCATGAATGACTGGCAGAAGCGCATGATCTCGCCATCGGAACGGCCACGCGGGTTGAAGTCCGACCCGCCCTTGCCACCGCCGATCGGCAATCCTGTCAGCGCGTTCTTGAAGATCTGCTCGAAGCCGAGAAACTTGATGATCCCGAGGTTTACCGAGGGGTGGAACCTGAGGCCACCCTTGTAGGGGCCCAGTGCGGAGTTGAACTGCACCCGGAAGCCGCGGTTGATCTGGACCTGCCCGGCGTCGTCTACCCAAGGCACCCGGAAGATGATCTGCCGTTCCGGTTCGCACAGCCTCTGGATCAGCGCGTGATCCGCATAGGCCGGCTTCTTGGCGATGACGCGGCCCAGGCTTTCCAGAACCTCGACAACCGCCTGGTGGAACTCCTGCTCCCCGGCATTGCGCCGCAGCACTTCCGCCATGATGGGTTCGAGCTTTTCATCGATCTTTGACAATCTGTTTCCTCCGTGCCGGGATTGACTTTACCCGGGACAATCGAGTGCTTCGCCCGAGCCGCAAGCCGGACGCGCAAAGCCATTTCGCACATCATGCGGGGCCAACGCAGTGGTGACAAGCCATGGACGACAGGATGCTTGCCGGCCTGCTCGATCAATGTTGCAGCATGGATTGCAGACCGCGCGATACGCACAGGTCGGCCTGGTCGGCTATTACCACTTCAAGGCCGGTAGAACTTGTGATCATCTCTGCGAGCAATGGAACGCTGGCACTGCCACCGGTCAGCGTGATGCCTCGCTCGAAGATGTCGCAGCTCAACTCCGGAGGCGTTGCTGCGAGTGTCTGCTGAACAGCGCTCACGATCAGGCCGTTGTGCCGTCTCAGTACCCCGCCGAATTCCTTTGCCTCAACGCTCAGGGTTCCCGGGAGACCGGAGATCAGGCTGCGGCCGCGGATCGACAATGGGCGTTCCGCTTCCATGCCCGACGCGCGGCTGGACAATTCAAGCTTGATGCATTCGGCGGTGTAACTTCCGACGAGGAACTTGTGACGGGCCTGCAAGTGGTCGGCAATCGCCTGGTCCAGGCTTGTCCCGCCTATCCGGGCGGTGCAGCGAGCGCCGATCCCGCCTGTCGAAATCACCACTATTTCGGTTGTTCCGGCTCCACACTCTATGAGCATCGAGCCTCGGGGTTCCGCGACCGGCAGTCCTGCGCCAATGGCGGCCGCCATCGGTTCGTCGACAAGCCGGATCGAACCCATCCCCGCTTCCTCGGCGGCTTTGGCCAGAGCCCTTCTTTCTACCAGGGTCGAGTCCGAGGGCACGCCAAAGAGGACGGACTCCGACAGCTTGCGATTGCCCGCGATCTTCCGCCGCGCATGATCGAGGAGTGCTCTTGCCGCATCCATGTCGGTCAAGACGCCTCGGGCAAGAGGTCGCTTCATCTGAAGCTGTCCGGGCGTGCGCCCCAACATAGACCACGCCATTCTGCCCACGGCTACCGGGACAGCTTCGCTCATGTCGCGCTTGAAGCAGCAGATTGAAGGCTCTTCCAGCAGGAGTCCTCCGTCCGAGGACACGACACGGAGGTTGGCCGTGCCTAAATCTACTGCAAAACGAGGTTTGCGGCGCCATGAACGCAGGAGATCGAACATCGGAAAACCGTAGCGGCGAAGCGGCGCATTGTCAGCAACGTTCAGCGGCGACTGACCTTCAGCGGGTTTGCCTGTGCGGCAAGATACTCTGCCAGAACCCGGGCATGATTGATGCGCTGGTCCCTAGCGGCATAGACCAGCGTCACATCGTAATCGCGCAGCATGTCGCGCAGCTCCCCGACCGGCTCCGGATTGGCGTCCAGTTCCCGGCCATACCGTTCGGCGAATTCGGCAAACCGGGCAGGATCATGGCCGAACCATTTGCGCAGCGACGAGGATGGCGCAATGTCCTTCATCCAGCAATCGAGGGCAGCCTCGTTGCGGCGCAGGCCGCGCGGCCAAAGCCGGTCGACAAGAATGCGTTTCCCGTCGCTCTCGCCGGCCGGCTCATAGGCGCGCTTGAGGGCAAGCTTTCCCATCGCTCAAGGCCAATTTTTCCATGCCAAGGGCACGCTATTCAGCCGAGCACCAGCGTCCGGATTGTCAGAATGGCGACTGCGAAGAAGGCGATGCATGCAGGCACCGTCAGGATCTGGGCAGCCACCGCGCCACGGCTCATGGGTCCACAATAGGTCTGGAGCACGCCGGAAGGCAAGGAGATGGGAGAGCGGCGTTCATGTCCCTTCACCGACCCAAGGATGGCCGCCAGGGAAAAATAGACCACAGCAAACCCGATCGAGATGACGATCACGAACCTTGCCGCGCCATCCCGGCCGGTCGCGACGGCGATTGCGAGGAAGAAGACCACGTAAGCGGCGATCATGGCGCTCCAGATCCATCCCGGAATCTGGAAGCCATCTTGGACGCCGCCGGTTTCATGACGCCCGGACACTTCCATTGCGGCCTTTTCGGCAAGCCTGGTTTGAAGTTCAGACATGTGGCAGGTCCTTTCCGGCCCGGGCACCCCCAAGGCCTTGTCTCTGGGTTGCGATTCCGGTGAGCAGGCTGTCAGCGATCAGCCTTGCCCGTTTGCCGACGAGCTGCGTGGCCGCGGGGTCGACTTCCTGTTCGCGCAACGTCGCGTAGAACAGGTCCAGCCAATGGCTGAAGTGACTGGCGTCCAGCCCCGGTATGACCATGTGCTTGAGCATGGGATTGCCGGCGAATTCGCCTGAATTGTGCAGCACCGAACGCCAGAATGCCTTCATCCTGTCGAGATGCGCCGGCCAGTCGCGAATGCGTTCGGCAAAGATTGGGCCGAGCAGTTCGTCTTCGCGGACCCGCGCGTAGAAGCGGTCGACGAAGGTCGAAACATAGGCATCGTCGATTCCGATGCGGATCGCCGCGTCGCGCTTTTGCGATCGCGCCGCCAATGCATGGGCATGCGCGCCTTGACCCGACCGGCTCTCATTCGCCCGGACAGAAGCTGTGCGACTCATGACCTACTCCAAAGTGGTATGTAATATGTCTCTTTTATGAGCCTTGCCGCAAAAAGCAATATATGAAATACCTATTTTATGCAGATCGGTGACACAGGAGTTGCTGCCGCCTATGCGCTGCCGGGGCGCATGGATTTGCGGCGGATGGTCCCGATTGGCTCAGCCAAAGCGAAGAAAATGGCTGGCACAGCCATGAAACAGGAGAAGATCTGATGTTGCCGGGGTTTCCTGACGCGCAGCCTCTTCACGGCTTGATCGGAGGCGTGCTGATCGGCCTTGCTGCGGCCCTGATGTTGCTTGGCGCCGGACGCATTGCCGGGATTTGCGGCATCCTCGCGCGCGGCACGCGCATGGGCTCCGGCGACATGGCGATGACAAGTGCATGGGGTTTCCTTGCAGGGCTGCCGCTGGGAGCGCTGGTCGTTGCACATTCGGTCGACTGGCATCCCGCCGAATTTCCCGCCTCGGTCACGCTCATCGTTGCCGGCCTGCTCGTCGGCTACGGGACGCGGCTGGCGAACGGATGCACCAGCGGTCACGGCGTCTGCGGAATAAGCCGCCTTTCGCAGCGCTCCATCGTCGCCACACTGACATTCATGGCTGCCGGGATCGCGACGGTGTTCGTCATGTCGCGGATCGGGGGATAGGGCCATGTCCTATGCCAGGCGCTTGCTGCCCCCGCTCGTTTCCGGCCTGCTGTTCGGCGCCGGCCTCACCCTGTCCGGAATGACCGATCCGCGCCGCGTGCGCGGGTTCCTGGATTTGTTCGGCAATTGGGATCCGACGCTGGCCTTCGTCATGGGCGGCGCGGTGATCGTCATGGCATTGGCCTGGCTGCTGCGGAATCGCATGGCAGCGCCTGTGTTCGGCGAGAAATTCTCCTTGCCTGACCGGTCTGACATCGATCCAAGGCTGATTATCGGATCAGCTCTGTTCGGGATCGGTTGGGGCATCGCCGGCCTGTGTCCTGGCCCGGCTGTGGCATCGCTGGCGCTCGCGCCGATGGATGTCCTGCCGTTCGTCCTGGCCATGCTGGCCGGCATGGGCGTGCACAGGGTTCTGCACTGAAGTGCTCACGCAAACTGGATCACATCTGCTCTCCGCGTGGGTCGGGCCCGGGAAAGTCGGTTCATATTGCCATCGCTGCGGCTGCACGCAGGCCAGAACGAATGCGATCCATCACTCCCGGGGCAGCCTTGGTCGAATGGACGACATAGGCTGAATAGGAAAATTCCGGGCTTCCCGGTACGAGTGCGAGCCGCCCCTCTTCCAGATAGGACCGTATGAAACCCTTGCGGAAATAGCCGCTTCCACCGGTGGCCAGGATGTAATCCAGCGCAAGCGGGCCGTAGCCGATGGAAATGACGGGGTTCGGCTGATCGGGAAATGCCGCCTGGTAGCTGGCCGCGAACTCTTCGCCCCAGTCGATCTGCACATGATCCTCGGGCATGAGTGGCTCGCTTGTCGGCGTCGACCTTGCCAGCACCAGTTTTTCCTCGAACAGAAGTTCCGCGATGACCCCGGGGCGGCTGGGTGCGGCGTAGATCACCGCCACGTCCAGCGAGCCGTCCTGGACCTTCTCCATCAGGTGATCCGACGTATCGATCTGGACGCTGATGGCGATGCCGGGACACTCGCGTCGCATCCACAGCAACCAGTGCCGCAGGATCGGGCTCCACAAGCTAAGCTCGGCACCGATGGTCACCACGGTCTCGCGGCCCGGTGGAAGCGCCACGGCCTTGCGGGCTCTCTCCCAGACCTGAACCAGCGTCGTCGCAAAGCGCATGAACTGCTCTCCGGCCGGAGTCAGCCTGGCCCCGGCCTTGTTGCGGACGAAGAGCGGCCGCCCCAATTGCTCCTCGAGCACGCGGATCCGGGCGCTGACGGCGGTTTGCGTGAGGTTGAGGTTGGCGGCAGCACGCACGAAGTTGCCGGTCTTCACGATTTCGAGAAAAGTGCGGGCAACGCCGATATCCATGCTTCCAAATCCTTGCTGCGACGGATGAATGTGCCGCCGCCCCTTTTATATGCATAATTAGTGCACGTAACCCCCAATATCATTCATTTGCTTGATGGATTGGACCTCGGCACAATGGCGGGGCTTCGAAAGGAGGCCCGCATGGCGATCCAGCTCGGGCAGACTGCCCCCGATTTCGAACAGGACACCACCCACGGCCGCATCCGGTTGCATGACTGGCTGGGTACAAGCTGGGGAGTCCTCTTCAGCCACCCAAGAAATTTCACGCCGGTCTGCACAACGGAGCTGGGAGAAGTGGCAAGGCTGCGCCCCGAATGGGCCGCGCGTAACGTCAAGCCCATCGGTCTTTCGGTCGATCCGGTCGAGGCGCACCAAATCTGGGAAAACGACATCGAGGAAACCCAGGGCGTTCGACTCGATTTCCCGATGATCGCCGATCCCGACGGTCGCGTCTCGGCGCTCTATGGAATGATCCACCCGGAATGCGACCCTGCCGTAACGGTGCGGTCGGTATTCGTGATCGATCCGGCCAGGAAGATCCGGCTGATCATGACCTACCCCCCAAGCACCGGCCGCAACTTCACGGAAATCCTGCGCGCGATCGACAGCCTTCAGCTCACCGACGCACGGAGCATCGCCACTCCCGTCAATTGGGCGCCGGGCGAACCCGTGGTCATTTCGGCCAAGCTGTCGAACGAAGAGGCGTCTCGCCAGTTTCCACAGGGTTACCGCACGCTGAAGCCCTATCTGCGGATCGTCGATCTTCAGGCTGGCCAGCCATGAACAATTCGTAGGGCGTCCGGACATCACCCTCTGCAGTCGCCGCACAAGTATCACCGAAGGAGACCCGAAATGGCTGAGCAAATCGCCCCCACCACCCTCGCGGAGCCGCGACCGGCAGAGGCCGCCTTTACCCTTCCCCCGCTGCCCTACGGACTCGCAGACCTCCAGCCCCACCTCAGCGAGGAGACGCTGCGCATTCATTACGGGCGCCACCACGCAAAGTACGTCGAAAACCTCAACCGGCTTGTCACCGGGGGGGGACTGGCTGGACCGAGTCTGGAGGAACTGCTCGGATCGGCCTTCAGGGCTGGGGACAAGGCCCTGTTCAACAATGCCGCGCAGACCTGGAATCACAGCTTCTTCTGGGAAAGCATGACGCCGCATGGCAACCCTCCGCAAGGGAGTCTCGCGCAGGCCATCGACCATGCTTTCGGCGGATTCGAACAATTGCGGCAACGTTTCCTTGCCGAAGGCGCAGGACATTTTGGCTCTGGCTGGTGCTGGATCGTCGCCAGGAACGGTCATCTGGAAGTACTGTCCACCCACGACGCGAATACGCCGGTTGTCGATGACGCAGTAGTTCCGTTGCTCACCTGCGATGTCTGGGAGCACGCCTATTACGTCGACTACCGTCAGGACCGCGCCAAATGGCTGGCCGTCTGGTGGGACAGCCTCGCCAACTGGAAGCTGGCCCAGCGGCAATTCGACGCTGCCCTCGGACGCGGCGAGCCCTGGACTTTCCCTGCTAGCGAAAAGTGAGCCCATGCCATGTCAGGAGTAGATGCAATGCTGATCGACGTTTTTTCCGGGAGCGACAGGAGCTCCGCACGGTGCGAGGGAACGTTCTACTTCTCCAGTCCACCCGATCCCGGCGAACAGGTGGAACTGGCTGGAGAGTACTTCACGGTGACCAAGGCATGGCATAAGCCAGACATCAGCCATCGCGGCGCCAAGTTCGCTATTCTGGTCGCCGGTGCCCTCGAATCGCCCAGGCAATCGGAACGACCGGACAAAGCGGGCGCCTTTGCCTGACCGGCGTCGCAGGACGCGTTCTTGCTGAGGATTTGACTCAGGCCGCGCCGCGCTGCACCTTGAGGGCATGCAGTGTCAGGTTGCCATGTTGCGTTTCCGCTTTCACGGAGGTCAGCTTCTCGCGGGCTTATAGCCCCGGGATCCGGTGCAGCGCGCCCCGGACTCGGGGCGAACTCCTCAACCGACCGCACGTGTTTCGCGGTCGCGCACCCAACGCCTGCCGGAAAGCTCTCCCCAATGACCACGAAAAAGGCGACTCGTCGCCCTTCCATACACATGATCGACGCCGAAGCCGATGCACTGACCAACCTCGCGCTGGGCGCCCAGACCCGGATGCCGGACGTTGCCGAGCAGTTGCTCGATGAAATTTCCCGCGCGCATCTCCACGCGGCGGGCAGGATTCCCCCCGATGTAGTGACCATGCATTCGACGGTCGAATTTCTTGACGAGACAAGCGGCACCGATCGGAAGATCGAGCTCGTCTATCCACGCGATGCCGATATTTCCGCGGGACGCGTGTCCATTCTCACGCCGGTCGGGGCAGGCCTGATCGGCCTGCGCACCGGGCAGTCGATCCTCTGGCCCGACCGCGACGGCCGCATGCGCACGCTGACCATCGTCAAGGTCGCGCAGAAAAGGCCTGAGGCTTGAGCTGACACGTGCGCGTAACCATGCGGTTGCACCGCAGGCGAACATGCCCCATCTAAAGGCGTGCACCTAAGCCTGCAAACCGACTATGGCCTGCGCATTCTGATGCTGCTCGCCTCCACCGACCGGCAAATGTCGGTCGATGAAATCGCGCGCAGTTACGGGATTTCGCGAAACCACCTGGCCAAGGTGGCACAGCGACTGCAGACCTCCGGATACGTGGAAACTTCGCGTGGGCGAGGCGGCGGCATGCGGCTTGCAGTCGCCGCGAGCGAATTGAATGTCGGAGCGATCGTCCGGGACCTCGAGAATCTCGAATCGTTTGTCGAGTGCATGTCGCCGGCGCGGAACATGTGTGTGGCGTTCGGCGTCTGCGGTCTCCAGAATGCACTGGGCCTTGCCCTGGAAGACTTCCTGAAGCGGCTGGACGCCTACACCGTGGCGGATCTCGTTCCCGATCCCGCATGGTTCAGCCGGCAGGTCACGAAAGCGGCCCTCAAGCCCGACTGAACCTGTTGCTTCCCCCCGGGGGCAGGTCCGGCCGTCGCAGGCGCTTTCAAGCAAGAATATTGCACTTATCCATCAATTCTTTTCGCTTTTGTTCCGCCTGAATCTCGTCCTACAAAAGGGTATTCAAAATACCTATTTAGGGGCCGGGAATGCCGAAGCTGACTCGACGCGATGCAGTTCTAACCAGTCTGGTCGCAGGTGTGCTGCCCGCGATCGAGACAGTATCGACTTCCTCCGCCAAAGCCGCCGAGCCTTCGGCAAGTGCTTCGGCCGGCAACGCGCACAAGTTCGAGATGAACATCGAGGACACCCGCATCACGCTGGTGGGCAACCAGACATTTCACACTTTCGCCTTCGCCGGCCAAGTCCCGGCTCCCCTGTTCCACGTCGGCGAAGGCGACCTTGTGGAAGTGACGGTGAACAACCTCACCACCCTGCCCCATTCGATCCACTGGCACGGAATTCTGCAGCGCGGGACCTGGCAGATGGACGGCGTTCCAGACATGACCCAGCTGGGCATCCAGCCGGGCGACAGCTTCACCTACAAGTTCGTCGCGGAACCCGCCGGGACGATGTGGTATCACTGCCATGTCAACGTCAACGAACACGTCGCCACGCGCGGCATGTGGGGCCCGTTCATAATCGATCCGAAGCGTCCCTCGAAGATCGAGCGCGAGGTGACGGGCGACTACCTGATGATGTTCTCGGAATGGGCATCGAGCTGGGCGGACAAGCCTGGCCAGGGCGGCATGCCCGGGGACGTGTTCGATTACTTCACCATCAACGGCAAGTCCTTCCCCGAAACCCAGCCGATCAGGGTCAGGGAGGGCGACGTCCTGCGGCTGCGGATGTTCGGCGCCGGCGGCGGCTTCCATTCGATCCACATCCACGGCCATGTCTTCGAAATCGCCTTCAAGGACGGCCATCAGCTTCCGGCCCCGATCAAGGCCGATACGGTGCTCGTCGGCCCGGGCGAACGCTACGACATCATCCTGCGCTGCGACAATCCGGGGCGCTGGATGATCCATGACCACATCGATCACCATACCATGAACGGCCATACCCCGCATGGCGGGGTGATGACGGCAATCGAGTACGAAGGCATACCGCGCGACCAGCCCTGGTATCACTGGGCACACAAGGAATTCGTGCCGGACTTCTACTACGAGCAGAGCCTGAAAAAGGCGCACGGCATCCATACCAATCCCGTGTTCAAGGGCACGCCCATCACTTGAGGAGGCTGCGATGCGCTTTCCCCTGCTGCTTGCCGCCGGATCGGTCATTGCTGCCCTGACCTTCGCGGCAAGGCCGGCGCCCGCCGAACCGGCTGCGGGCGCATCCGCCGTGCCGGCCAGTTGCGCCTCGTGTCATGCGCTGACCAAGCCCGAAAACCCCACTGTCGAACGGCTCTGGACCCGGCAGGGTCCCGATCTCTGGTACGCGGGCAACAAGTTCAATCGTGACTGGCTGGTAGGCTGGCTGCAAAACCCGACGCCGATCCGGCCGGGCGGCGTCATATGGTTCAAGCACGCCAAGCCTGGCGATCCGCGCGACACGATCGACACCGCTTCCGTCGAAAAGCATCCCGCCGTCGATGCCGCCAACGCCCAGAAGGTGGCCGATGCCCTGCTCCAGCTCAAGGGCGAAGGCCTGGTCACGGAAGGCGAGTTCAAGCCCGAAGGCGTCAACCTGACGATGGGCCAGAT
This sequence comes from uncultured Novosphingobium sp., assembly GCA_964630805.1. Taxonomy (GTDB): domain Bacteria; phylum Pseudomonadota; class Alphaproteobacteria; order Sphingomonadales; family Sphingomonadaceae; genus Novosphingobium. Next base: position 84,123 of record CAZVWP010000011.1, read on the forward strand.
GTCCTTCGGCAAATTGCGCGGCTGCGTTTCCTGCCATCAGGACAAACCCGGCCAGGGAGGCCTTTCCGGACCCGAACTCCACGATGCGGGCAAGCGCCTGAGACCCGATTACGTGCTGGCCTACACGCGCGACCCGCAGCGCTTCGACCGGTTCATCTGGATGCCGCGGCTGACCCTGTCGGAGCCCGATCTCCAGCGGCTGACCGGCTACATCGCATCGCTCGGCAAGGAGAACAAGTGATGGCCCGCAAAGCCGCTTTGTTGTTGCCCCCCATCCTCGCATTAGGCATCGCCCTGATGCTGCACCAGCCCGCCGCGGCGGGACCGGAAAGCCCGAAGATCCAGGCTTCGGCCAAGCTCTACGATACCTATTGCGCCCAGTGCCACGGCCTTCAGCGCAACGGCAAGGGCATCAACACCATCGGCCTGTCGGTGCAGCCGCGGGACCATAGCGATACCGTCGCCATGTCGTCGCTGCCGCGCGACCAGATGATCCGCGCGATCACCGATGGCGGTGCCTCGGTCAACAAATCCGCGCTGATGCCGTCGTGGTCGTCTGTCCTCACCCACGAACAGATCGAGGACATGGCCGATTACCTGCACTTCGTGTGCAAGTGCGGTTCGCCGCAATGATCCTTTCTTCAACCTCTAGGGGGAATGCCGTGCGTAATAGACTATTGCTTGCCGCCTCTGCTCTTGCGGCCCTGACGATCGCCCATCCGGTCCAGGCCAAGGACATCAATCTCAGGCTCACTGCCAAGGAAGTCTCGCTTCCCATCGACAACAAGGGCACGATGCAGGCATCGTGGACCTATGAAGGCCAGGTGCCCGGGCCGGTGCTGCGCGTGACCGAAGGCGACCGGGTCACGATCACCCTGACCAACGATGCGGCCAACAAGAATTCGCATTCGATCGACCTGCATGCCGCGCGGGTCGATGTGGTCAAGGATTTCGAGGCGATCAAGCCGGGCGAGACCAAGACCTTCAGCTTCACCGCCACCTATCCCGGCGCCTTCTATTACCACTGCGGCTCGGACCCCATGTACCAGCACATCGCGCGCGGCATGTTCGGGGTGATCCTGGTCGATCCGAAGGATGCCAGTGCCTTGCCGAAGGCGGACCGCGAATATGTGCTCGTCCAGTCGGAAATCTACTCCAATCCCGACGACCTGCATTCCATCATGAAGAGCAATTGGGAACATGTCGCGTTCAACGGCATGGCCTTCAAGTATGACCCGGTCCACGATCCGGCCGCAACCCGCATGCTCGTTGCCAGGCCCGGCGAGCGCGTGCGGGTCTACTTCGTCAATGCCGGGCCCAACGAATACTCCACCTTGCATCCCATCGCCGGCATCTGGGACGCGGTCTATCCCAGCGGCAATCCCAAGAACCGAAAGACCGGCCTGCAAAGCCTGACCGTAGGGCCGGGCGATGGCGCGACGCTGGACATCGTCTCTCCCGTCGCAGGCGCCAACGTGATCGTCGATCACTCCATGTCGCACGCCCACACCGGGGCGATGGCGGTCCTCATGTATTCCGACGACGCCGATCCCAAGATGGGCCGGGGTGATCTCATCCTTGTGCCTTGAGGGCAATCGCCACCCCGTTCCACCGGTGCCGTCCCGCACCGGCGGCGTGGTTCCCGGAGCGCCCCATGGCTTCTGCCCAACCCCATGAAGCGGCAGGAGTTCCGCTCCGGGAACCACAACCGAACAAGTTTGCGAGATCTGGAATGAAATGGGGGGCCTTCGCTCACGCAATCGCGATCGGATTGTTGGCAACATCTTCGCCAATCCGGGCCGAAACCATTCTTGCCGAGGACGGCGGCGCGGTCTCCCTCGATGAAATCCTGGTCATGGGCGCGAAGCACAACGACCGGATCGAAAATCCGCCCGCCACGCGCGTGGCAACGGACGAAGACCGCATCGCCACCACCGTCAACGCGGTCAGCGTCGAAGACACCATCAAGTATCTGCCGAGCCTCCTGGTGCGCAAGCGCCACATCGGCGACACCTTCGCCCCGATCGCGACCCGGACATCCGGCCTGGGCGCCAGCGCGCGCAGCCTGATCTATGCCGATGGCGCGATCCTGTCGGCGTTCATCGCCAACAACAACGGCAGCGGCAGCCCGCGCTGGAACATGGTTGCGCCCGGCGAGATTTCGCGGATCGAGGTTCTCTACGGACCATTCTCCGCCGCCTATCCCGGCAACAGCATCGGAACAGTGGTGAACATCGTAACCCGCATGCCCGATACGCTCGAGGCCCGGTTGAATGCGCTCGCCAATGTCCAGCAATATGACCTGTACGCCACCAGCCAGACCTTGCTGACCACGCAGTTTGGCGGATCGATCGGAGACCGTTTCGGACCTCTCGCACTGTTCGCCAGCGCAACCCACACCACCGCCAACAGCCAGCCACTGGCCTATGTCACCGCCGCAAGCGCTCCCGCAGGAGCCTCTGGCGCCTTTGACGACCGCAATCGCTCGGGCGCGCCGATCAAGGTGCTTGGCGCCGGCGGCATCGAGCACCACCTGCAAGACAATTTCAAGCTGAAGGCAGCGCTCGAACTGAGCCCCACGGTTCGCGTCACCTATGTCCTTGGCATCTGGCGCGACGACAGCAAGGGCACGGTGCAGTCATATCTGACCGACTCCGCCGGGACGCCCGTGTACACGAATGCATTCTCCCCCAACCTTTACACGCGCGATGCCTTGCACTGGTCGCACGCGGCGGCGGTCCATGGCCAGCGCGAGCGATTCGACTGGCACCTTGCCGGAACGCTTTATCGCTACGGACGCGATGTCCAACGCACGCCGGTCGGATTGCTGCCTTCTGCCTTTTACGGCGGCGCGGGCAGTGTCCAGCGGCAGGACGGCACGGGGTGGATGACGCTGGACGCCAAGGCCGCCTGGCGTGTTCCGGGCGACGCCCACGTCATCAGCTTCGGCGGACATATCGACCGTTACCGGGTCGAATCCAGCCGATATGCCACCGGCGACTGGACCGGCGATCGGCAGGGCGACCTCAACCAGGCCTCGCGCGGAAAGACCCGCACGCTGGCACTCTGGGCGCAGAATGCCTGGCGCATTCGCCCGGGCCTGACGCTGACGCTGGGCGGCCGCTACGAGTGGTGGCGCGCCTATGACGGCTTCAACTTCTCGACCGCGCCGGCACTTCTTGTCCATCAGCCGGAGCGACGCGCGCAGGGCTTCTCCCCCAAGGCCACGCTCGAATGGACACCGGCAGGGCATTGGAGCGCCAAGTTATCGTTCGGGCAGGCCTATCGCTTCCCGACGGTGGGGGAACTGTACCAGGCAGTGGCCACCGGCGCCGTGCTGAGCGTGCCCAACCCGGACCTCAAGCCCGAGCGCGCCCGCTCAGCGGAACTGGCGCTGGAATACGGCGACGATCGCGGCACCTTCCGCCTGTCGCTGTTCAACGAGGTGATCGACAATGCCCTGATCGCGCAAAGCGGATCACTACCGCCGGCGGTCGGCACCTTCAGTTTCGTCCAGAACGTCGATCGCACACGCGCGCGTGGCGTGGAGCTGGCCATCGACCGCCGCGATATCCTGCCCGGCATCGACCTTTCAGGCAGCGTCACCTATGCCGATGCCCAAACGGTAAGGGACACCGCCTTTCCCGCCGCAGTCGGCAAGCTTTTGCCCAGCGTGCCCCGCTGGAAGGCCAGCGCCGTTGTAACCTGGCGTCCGAACCAAACGGTCTCGCTGACCGCTGCAATGCGCTTTGCCAGCCGCAACTATGCAGCGCTGGATAATAGCGACATTGTCGGTAATACATATCAGGGCTTCTACAAGTACTTGGTCGTCGATGCGCGAGCTCGGTTTCGCATATCGGAACATGTCGAATTGGCGGTTGGCGTAGATAACCTGAACAACCGGAAGTACTTTCTTTTCCATCCATTTCCGCAACGGTCGTTCACGGTGGATGCGGTCTGGAAAATTTAGAAACTCGCTTATGAAGTTCGGCATTTCCTGCATTCAGAGGAGCGCTCGGTGAACTACGACAGCATTTTCGACCAGGCGATCGAGCGCCTGCATTCGGAGGGGC
>CAZVWP010000012.1:0-84160 GCA_964630805.1 uncultured Novosphingobium sp.
CGCCGATGTCGATGTTCTCGATCACCTCGTCGCGCTCCGCGCCCTTGGCCACGGTCGCCTCGAAGGGATAGAGATTGACCACGACCAGATCGATCGCGCCGATCGCGTGATCGGCCATGGCCTTGGCATGCTCGGGATTGTCGCGCACCGCCAGCAGCCCGCCGTGAACCTTGGGGTGCAGGGTCTTGACCCGCCCGTCCATCATCTCGGGAAAGCCGGTCAGCTCGGAGATGTCCTTCACCGCCAGCCCCGCCTCGCGCAGCGCCTTGGCCGTGCCGCCGGTCGACACCAGCTCGACGCCGCGAGCGGCAAGCGCCTTGCCCAGATCGGCAAGGCCGGTCTTGTCGGACACTGAAAGCAGCGCCCGGCGGATGATTACGTCTGTCACGAGTGTTACCCCATTTTCTTCAGCAGCCAGGCGAAATTGCCGCCGCCGCGCGAGACAAGCCCCTGCACCACCAATTGCTGCACTGGCAAGGGCCGACCTTGCGCATCGGCCCAGATGCTTTCCTCTATCGATATATCGCCGCCGCCCGAGCGGAACTGCCAGTAGGAGCCGTCGGGCAAGGCAAGACCGACGCCCGATCCGTCTTCGCTGAGTCGCGCCTCGATGTCGGGGCCGAGGTGGAAGCGGATGGCGAAGCTCACCTTGCCGCGCTTGCCCTTCTTGCCGGTCGGCACCAGCAAGTCCTCGCCGCGCAGCTCGGTGCCGTCGTCGCGCAGGATGAGGATGCGGCGGTGGATCAGGCCATAGCGGCTGGCGTAGCCATCGTGGCTCGCCTCGAGCCGGGTGGCCCCTGCATTGCGCTCGCCCTCCAGCAGCCGGCGATCGACCTCGACTTCGGAAACGCCGCTGCCGATGCCGCCATTGATCGTCAGCGCGGTCGAATTCGCGTCGTCGAGCACCAGCGTCGAGTGGGCGGCGGTGGTGCGTAGCGCCTGCTCCAGCCGCACCGGCATCAGCCCGCCAGCCGCCGCCGCGCCGCCGCAGTTGACGACGATGCGCTGCCCGGCCTGCGAGAACTCGAAGGCGAGGGTGGAGGCGCAGCCCGTGCGGGCATGCTTGGCCAGCGGCGGCGGGGCAGCGTCGAACTGGAGCACTGCCTTTTGCGCGGTTGCGCGCTGGTAGCCCCACTGGCGCACCTCGCGCAGCGGCCTTGCGCGCACGCCGCTGGCCTCGATGAGGGTGGACAGCTCATCCGCGCCGACCGCCCATGCCCCCTGCCAGGAGCCCAGCGAACCGTCGCCGTGGGTCAGCGCGAGGAGCGGCGGCACCATGTGCGCGAGCATCGAATCGATCGCCTTGGGCGGATCGCGTCGCACGGCCGCATAACAGGCGCGCAGCTTCACCAGCAGGGCAATGGCTTCCATCTGCGCTAGCGGACTGCGCGATATCACGCCACCATCGTCGCCGACCAGCTCGCCCAGCGCGCGGATCAGCCCGGCCTCGCCATATAGCCGGCGCGGCTTGCCATCCGGCATCAACAGGCCTGCCGCGACGATCGCGCACCAGCCGGCGACCTGGGCCAGCTGGTCTTCGGCGCGGGTAACGTTGCGGTCAAGCCAGCGGGCATTCTCGTTCAGCGCCGTGAGCATGCGCTCATGCAGGGGATTGCCCTTGCCGGGCAACACCAGTGGCGCATGGACCAGCCAGTTGAGCACGCGGGCGCCGGTATTGGCGACCGTCCAGGCCGGCCGCTTGCCTGGGCGCGAGGGTGCCTTGGCGTTGGCGTCCAGCCATTCGTTCAAGATGCGCGCGGCGACGGCGACGATCTGCTCGCGCGGGGCGCAGGCCTCCAGATCGGCGAGCCAGGAGAAGCTGTGAACCGTCCGCTCGACCGGCGGGGTCATCCGGGCTGCCGCTCCGAAATCGAGCTGCGAAATCGCTGCCTTGACGCCCAACACATAGAAATGCCCGGCCCTCAGCGCCATGCCGGCGGCGCTGCTACCCGGAAGCGGGTTCTGCACCGTCGCGAGGATACGCGGCTTGCTCGCCTTGCCGAAGGGCGAAGTCAGCATCGAGCTGGGAAGGCCGGCGCGATAGGCCAGCCGGATCAAGCGCTCGCCCGCGCCGATGGACGGCGGCGCGAAATCGGTCAGCGCCAGGGCGTTGCCGGGCTGGACCAGCCTTTCTTCCTCATGGGCCGAATCTCGGCTGACCAGGGCCTCGTCGCCTCCGCCCAAGGGCAGGGCGAGGTTGTCCTCCGCATCGCTGGCATAGTCCCGGTGCAACACCTCGCGCGCGGCAATGTCAGCCATGGGTCAGCTGCCTCCCTTCAGTGCGGCGATGTTGGCCGCATATTGCCGCGGTCCGCCACGGAACGTGGCCGTCCCGGCGACCAGCACGTCGGCCCCCGCATCGACGCATAGCTTCGCGGTGCCCATATCGACGCCGCCATCGACCTCGAGGTGGATCTGCCGGCCGCTCTTGTCGATCATCTTGCGCACCGCCTCGATCTTGCGCAGCTGGCTGGAAATGAAGCTCTGGCCACCGAAGCCGGGGTTGACACTCATCACCAGCACCAGGTCGATCTCGTCGATCAGGTAGTCCAGCATCTTGGCGGGCGTTGCCGGGTTGAGCGAAATGCCCGCCTGCTTGCCCAGCGCCTTGATCGCCTGGACCGTCCGGTGGGTGTGGGCCCCGGCCTCTGGATGGACGGTGATGATGTCCGCTCCCGCCTCGGCAAAGGCCTCGAGATAAGGGTCGATCGGCGAGATCATGAGGTGGACGTCGAAGGGCTTCGTCGTGTGCGGGCGCAGCGCTTTCACCACGCCCGGGCCGATGGTGATGTTGGGCACAAAATGCCCGTCCATGACATCGACATGGATCCAGTCCGCCCCGGCCGCGTCGATGGCGCGGACTTCCTCGCCCAGCCGGGCGAAATCGGCGGAAAGGATGGACGGCGATATGAGCGGCGTGGTCATGATAATCCTTAGCGATTACCCACCACATATAGGGGGGACAAGCGCCCCGCCGCGTTTTCCACACGCTATATCGGCTATCGGCAAAGCGGCGGCGGCGGACCGTGCGATTGACGCGGCGAGCAGGGGCAGGCAAGTCGCACCACGATGCCGGCCCAACCGCAGATATCCAATGAACTGGCGCTCGCCGCGGCATGCTGCCTTGCCCGAAAGGGAAAACTGGCTAGGCCCCGGCAAGCTGTCGACTGGGCCCGGTTCGAGCGCCTTGTCCATTACCACGGCATTGCCGGGCTTGCCGGGGTCCGGCTACTGGAAGAGGCGCCCGGCCTGATCCCCGAAGACCTGGCGCAGCGCCTCACCGGTCAACTCCGGCAGGACGCGGTACTGCAGATGGCGCAACTGTCCGAGACAGTGCGGCTGGCGGAGCGGCTGGAAACCAATGGTGTCCGCACGCTGGTGCTCAAGGGCGTGGCGCTGGCCTTCGTGCTCCACCCCCGGCACCCCGAGCGGCGCCAATCCACGGACATCGATCTGCTGGTCGACCCTGCCGACCTGCCGGATGCCGACCGCGTGCTGCGCGATGCCGGCTATCGGCGCGACTGGCCGCAGGGTGACTTGCCGGGGCGTGGCCATGCCATGCTGCTGCACCTCGCCAATGCCTTCGACTATGTCCACCCGGTCACGCATCAACTGGTCGAGCTGCATCACCGCATGGCGCTCAACCCCTATTGCCTCCCCGCCCGGTTCGACGAGTTGTACGCTGGCGCGATTGCGATCGAGACGGCGATGGGCCCGGTGCGCGGGATGGATGGCCCCATGTTCTACGCCTACCTTTGCTGGCACGCTCTGGGCCATTTCGATTTCCGTCTGAAGTGGATGGCAGACCTTGCCGGCTTGCTGGAGCGCGCGGGCGAAGCATGTGGCTCCGATTACGCGGCGCGCGACCGGAGGATCGCCGATTTCCCGGCAGTAAGCCTGTGCGATGCGCTGCTCGGCACCCTGGCCGGAGGAGGACCGGCAAGGCGGTCGCCTGCTCGCGACTGGTCGGACAACGTGGCGCGAATCCTCGCCGGCATGGAGCGCGCCCGAAACATGCCGATGCGGCGCAGCCTGGCCAATCTCCCCGCGGAATTGGCCAACCTGCGCTTCATGCGGCGGATTTCTCCGGGCCGGAAGAGCCGGAGTTACGAGTTGCTGCGCACGCTATGCGATCCCCGTGACGCCGCCGTACTGGGGCTCGGACCGGCTTTTTCGCCCATTTACAGCGCGTTAGGTCCCCTGCTCTCGGCGCGGCGCGGTTTTTTGCGCGGGCGCAATGGGCCGGAACAGGTTCGCACATAGGAGTAGCGCATGTCCCACGCCTTGCGTTGGTATGATTCGGTCTGGCTCAACCGGTATCTCGAAGCCGGCAATCTCATACGGCAGGTTTGCCCGGAGCGGCTGGACGAATTCCGGCACGCCTTCGATCCGCTCCGCACCGACCCGGGTTTCGAAGTCCGCGAGCTGACAGGACTCCTGTCGCCGGCGGAACTGGAGGATCTGCGGCAGATGGTCCGGTCGATCCCCAAGGAGCTTTTCGAGTTCCACGAGCTCAAGCAGTTCGGCCGGATGGTGGTTCACGATTATCCGGAGATCACCCGCCTGCAGCACAGCTTCACCGACAGGATTTCCGAATGGGTCGGCGAAGAGGTCGAGCCTTGCTACAACTTCCTGTCCATGTACTCCCGGCGCGGAGTCTGCGAACCGCACCTCGATGGCCCGATGGCCAAGTGGACGCTCGATATCTGCATCGACCAGAGCGAGCCATGGCCGATCCAGTTCGGCCGGATCATGCCCTGGCCGGAAGAACCCGTGGAACTCGGCGAAGACTGGCGCGAAGTGATGAAGGCCAGGGCAGACCTGGGCTACCGATCGGCGAGCATGGAGCCGGGCGATGCCGTGCTGTTTTCAGGCAGCAGCCAGTGGCACTACCGCGACGCCATCCCCGGGGGAATCAAGAGCTTCTGCGACCTGCTGTTCCTGCACTTCATCCCGAAGGGAACGCGCGAGATCCTCTATCCGGGCAATTGGGCGAAGCTGTTCGGAATCCCGGAGCTGGCCCGGATTCCCGGGATCGGCGACCTCTTCCAGACCTGATCATCAGCTGACGATCAGTCGGTGCTCCAGCAAGTCTGCCAGCAAGGCCAGCACGTCGCGTTCCAGTTCTTCCCGGGTCACCTCGTATTCCGCGCCAAGCGCTTCGCAGGCTTCCGACGCGCTGGTCCCGTCCTCGAGCAGTTGCCAGATTCGTCCGCCGACCGGGTCGAGGCCGAAATAGGTGCCGCTGGCGAGGTCGAGCAGCATCGTCTCGCCTCCGACTTCGCGAGCGACGACATCGTCGGAGATGGCAAATCTGTCTGTCAGTTTCATGTTGCGACGGCTCCGCTGGCGGCGTGATCGAGGATGGCGGCCGCAACTTCAGGCAGATAAGCGTAGTCCCGCGGGTAATCGAGCGAAAAGCACGGCACCTCGCGAACAAGATCGGCCAGCCGATCGAAATGGGCGCGAAGGCGATGCTTGTCCTCGGCATCGAGTATGAAGCAGCAGTTCATCAAGCTGGAAAGCGCTTCCGCCTCGCCGATCGGCGCTATCTCGACAGTATCGACTGCACCGGTGCCGAGCAGGTGGATTGCCCCCAATCGCATCGGCGATTGCTGAAAGGGCACCATGTCGCGCGCGGCAATGCGCCTCTTGCCGGGACCGTCGTGCCGCGCATCGCCTTGCAAGCCGAACAGGGCCGCTTCGCTGTCTGCCCGCAAGCGCAAGCCTGGCATGTTCGGCCGGACCAGGTATTCGTCGCCGAACCGATTCAGGATGAGCCCGTCATCGGTGAGCAACGGGAAGCCCCGGCGGGCCAAGGCGGCCGCCAAGGTGGATTTTCCCCGGCAGGTGGGCCCGGCAAAGGCCAGTACGCCAAACTGCGTCGCCACTCCGCTGGCGTGAATCACGATCTCGCCACCATGGCCAAGGATCATGGGCATGACCTGGTTCTGGAAAAGTTCGGCTATTGCGGTAGGGGTTGCCTCGGGCGTTGGCCGGCAAACGATCGAGGAACAATCCGTAGTGATGGCGAAGTCGGCCTGGTCGATGAATCGCACGATGAAACCGTCATCCGAGCGAAAGAACTGCACCAGCGTCTCGCCGCTTTCGCTGAGCCATCGGCCATAGCAGGGATTGGCCAGCGGTCCCTGCGGGCACGCATCGAGTTGCCGGAAATCCATTGCTATTCTGCGCTCACACCCAGCTCATGCAGGACAAAGCGCGAGATCGCCTGTTCGGAAGGAAACAGATCGGGATGGTCACGCAAGACCGCCGCAAGAATCTCCTGCGCGTTTCGTTTTCCATCGACATAGACATGAACAAGGCTTCGCGCACGTCCGATCCCGTTGAGTTTGAGCGGCTTTCCAGCTCGCCGCGCAAGGTCCGCCTCACCTGCGATCATGCTTTTCCAGGTCGAATGCTTTTGCCGCCGCCCCGTCCGCGGGTCGGTGACAGACCAGGTCAACAGGGAAGTATCGTGGCGAATGCTGACGGCGACCTCGATCGGCTCTCCCTTGCGGACCTTGATCGGTTCATCGAACGCCAGGAAAACCTGCAGGCGATCGATCTGCTCGCCCGAAAGCGGCGAATTGGTCATCCAGACATCTTCGGCCAGCTCTGCCGAGAACCATCCACCCAGTCCGTCCAGAACGCCGTCCCGGGCAGCGGTCAAGGAACCGTCGAACTTCAGCAACTCGGGACTGTCCCGGTCCAGCCGGACAGTACCCAGCAATACCGGGGCGGTTTGAATTTCCGCTGCATCGAACATGCGCGCGTGCTTTGTGTTGATCCCATACTCCCGCAACCAGTGGTATTCGGCGGGAATGCTCGCACTCCTCCAGCCTTCAGCCTTGGCCCGGCCATCTTCGCTGGCGACACCGGCGAGCATGAGGTCGATCCGCCCGGGCACGATCCGCCCGCCGGGCTTGAGAAACCGGCGGGCATCCCCAAGCGCATCGATGATGCCATAGTCGATGCCGAAATATCCCACATGGTCACAGACCAGTACATCGACAGGTTCGGGAAGACCGGTTCTGGAAGAATGCCCGCTGATGCACTGGTAACGGTCTGCCAGGCCGGCACGGGCCATCGTCTCCTTGGCAATTTCGATCGCTTGCGAACTGTCGACGCCCCAGACGCGTCCAGCACCTGCCTGAAGGCATATCAGGCCCAGAACACCGAAGCCGCAACCAACGTCTGCAACGAGGTCCCCGGGCTGCACGACGCGAGAAAGAGCCTCGCGATATTTCGCCAGGCGGCGCTTGTCGGAGATATAGCCGAAATGCTCTTCCAGGGGGCTTAGCAAGTGGAAGGTTACCCGTCTTTGGCTGCGGATACGATACTGTAGGTCCGAGCCTGCAGGCTGAACGATTCAACCGCCCTGGCGCAAGATGAAGTTGGACAAATCCAGATCCTGCCGGATACCGCTGCCCCGCAGCTGCAATTTACTTCAAGGTCAGGGCATGTTCATGACAGTGGGCCCGTCGCCCGTTCGCGGGCCGGAAGAACCGCCCGTCAGCTCCCTGACCGAGCCGTGAACCGTAAGAGCCGGGCGGCTGTATGCGCGCTTGCCAGCCGGAGCCGCGGCCGTGTCCTGTTGCGAGCGACCGCCTCGATCATCCACTTGGTTCATTTCTTTTCCTTTTGCCCGTTACAGCTTCGGCGAGAACTGCGTTCTCACAACCGAATGCTCCCCAAAGCTGCCAGGCCGGTCCATTATCATAACCGGATTGTTCGTAGCAACTGTAAAGTCGCGACATTCCATCGTAATCCAGGTGGCCAGTCCCATTGAAAGGAAGTGTTTCGACCAGCAAGGGGCGCATCCCATCGACCAGCCTGGTGACCGCCTCGATAAATGCGGCCTTGGTTTTCCGCTGCGCCACAACTTCCGGAAGATCGTCTGCAAGTGCCTTGACATGAAGATACTTCTTCGTTGCCCCCCGAAGCCTCATGGCTTCAGGTATGGAGAAAGCGAACTCGATAAATTTGCGGCCATGCATTGGGAAGCGTGCCTCATAGCCTCCCCTCGCGCACATTCGCCCCAGGTTGTCGCGAGTGATACCGAGATAAGGATCCTCAAGGGTCATCAGCATTCCCCGGCGCGCCGGATTGGCCACGCGCCTAGTGCCTTCGACGAAGCTCGCGCGACGTTCGTCCAGCAACCGATTGAGTGCGGGCGACAGCCAGGGTGCGGCTTTGGCCGAACTTGAACCCATGGCCGCATGAAGACGCCGCAGCGTGTTCTTAAGCGGTTTGGGCAATAGTGGCAGGATTCCGAAGCGGATCGGCCACCAGATCGCTGCGGACAAGCCCACTTCCTTCAGATCGGCACGAATGCTTGAGCAGAAGCCTCTCCAGTCCAGCATGGATATCTGTTCGGCGTAATAGAGCCGGCTTCCATAGAGCCACTCATCGCCGCCGACACCATTGAGCGAAACCCGCATGCCCAGGTCCGTCAACGCCTTGCCGATGCTCACCGCCAGGGCGGTATTCGGATAGGGCGCCATGTCGCGATCGGCTTTGCCCCGCTCCGCGAACCAGGACAATTCGGGCATGAACGGTTCGATCTCGTGCAGCCCGACGCCAAGATGGCGGGCAACCGCGCGAGCATATTCGATCTCGTCGGCAAGGCCTCCGGCTTCCCTGAAGCGGTAGGTAAAGCCTTCGACGTCCGGCGCTTCCAGTCTCCCGGAATATTGCAGACGACGCGCCACCGCAAAGACCGCGGATGAATCGAGACCTCCGCTGACATCGCAGGCCACGGGCAAATGGGAACGGGATGCACGCCGCACACAGTCATGGAAAATTTCGCGGTATTGCTCGAAATACTCTTCTTCCGTGCGGCAAAGGATTTCGATTTCAAGCGGCGGGTCCCAATACCTGCCGGTGTCTGTCCCGCCTGAATGGAAGCGAAGCCAGTGCGCTGGCAGCGGCCGCAGCACGTCGCTCCAGATGGTCTCCGTGCGACTGTACCATTCGCAGGCCGCGAACTCGGCAATGGTGCCGGGGTTTGGCCGGACCTCGACGCCCGGACCGGTCAGTACGCCAACGATATCGGATGCCACCACAAGTCGCTTGCCATCCCAGTGGCAATGCAGCGGCCGCAGCCCGGCATGATCGCGCGCGCAATAGGCCACCCGCCGGTGTCCATCCCAGATCAGGAAAGCGTACTCGCCCTCGATATGCGCGGGGCATGCCTCGCCCCACTGCTCGTAGGCGCGCAGCACCAGTTCGGCATCGCTGCGCGAACGCAGCTTGGCGCCCCGCCGCACGAGTTCGCTGCGCAGTTCCTCCCAGTTGGACAGCCACCCGTCCATGACCAGGACCAGGCTTTCGTCCTCGTTGGCCAGCGGTTGCACTTCTTCCAGCGATTCCGCCGTGGTGCGCAACATGCAATGGCCGAGCGCCACCGGTCCCTTGCGCCAGTGGGCAATGCCGTCGGGGCCGCGATAGTCCATGGCGGCGGTCATGCGCTCTATCACACCGGGCTCGATATCACCGCCATCGAACCTGATTATTGCCGCAATCCCGCTCACGTTACGTTCCCCGGAGTTCCCGGCATCCCGATAGAGGACGCCAGCAGGGCGGACAACCGGCCGTTCTTGACATGCACGGGATAAGCCATGAGACGAACGGAGGGACATTGGCGTCCCGTTCCGGGGAGTTAGGCACGTTACGCAGGGCAAGCTGGGGCTGTTGCTGAAGCAGGCCAGGCCGTTCGAAACGGCGCGGCTGGGGGGGCTGATGGTGCTTTCGGCCCTGACAGAGGGCTTCGGGCTGCTCCTGCTGGTTCCCATCCTCCAGGCGCTGGACAAGGGCAGCGAAGCCGGGGCCGCCGGCCGATTGCTGGCCGCTGCCCACCTTCCGGCCTCCCTCCCCGCGCTGCTGGCTGTGTTCGTTGGCCTGGTGGCCTTGCGGGCGCTGGTAAACCTGGCGCGGACCCTGGCAAGCCAGGCATTCCAGGTCAGTATCGTCGATGGGCTGCGCAACCGGGTGTTCGACGCCCTGCTGCATTGCGACTGGCGGATAGCCTCGGCCATGCGGCAGTCCGACAACGTCAGCCTGCTCATCAGCAACATTGACCGGATCGGCCACGGCGTCAGCCAGTTGCTGGCCGCGCTGGCGACGGGCGCAACGCTGGTCGCGGTCGGCGCGGCGGCGCTGGCGATTTCACCTTCCATATCGCTGGCGGCGATTGCCGGCGGCTTGCTTGTGCTTTTTGCCTATCGTGGCCTGAGCCGGCGAGCATCACGCCTGGGCGAAGAACTGGGTGAAGCCTACCGCCAGATCCATGGCCGCGTGTCGGAAAGCCTGGGGGCCTTGCGCGTCATCAAGAGCTACGGCCGCGAAGACCGGACGCAGGCAATGGTTGCCGATGGCTTTCGCGCATTGCGCGAGGCCGAACGGGCTTACCTGAGGGACGCGGGAGTCGCAAAAGTCACCCTGGAAGCCACCGGCGCACTGCTGGTCGCCCTGCTGGTCTGGCTGGCGGTGGAACGTTGGGGCAAGAGCCTTGGCGAAATCCTGCCGCTGGTGGTCCTGTTCGCGCGCTGCCTGCCGCTGCTGTCGGTGCTGCAGGGAACCTGGCAGAACTGGTCGCACAGCAGCCCGGCGCTGGACGAAGTCGCCGCCCTCATCGCCAAAGCGGAAGCCGCGCGCGAACCGGGCAGTCATGACCAGCCGGCTCCCGTGCTGGAGCAAGCGATCACGCTCGAGGGAGTGACGGTGCGATTCGCCGGGCGCGACGCACCGGCGCTCGACCATGTCAGCCTGGAGCTTCCCGCCCGCGGCCTGACCGCGCTGGTCGGCCCTTCGGGCTCGGGCAAGAGCACGCTGGCCGATCTTGCCGGCGGCCTGATCGCCCCCGATGCCGGCCATGTCCGCATCGATGGCGTTTCGTTGGGCGAGATATTGAAGCGCGCCTGGCGCCGGTCGGTTGCCTATGTGCAGCAGGACCCCGTGCTGTTCGACGGGTCGATCCGCGACAACCTGGCCTGGGCCCGGCACGAGGCCACCGAACAGCAGCTTCACGACGCACTGGCGCGCGCCTCCGCCAGCTTTGTCGAGACGTTGCCGGCCGGCCTGGATACTGTGGTCGGCGAGGAAGGCCGTCAGCTTTCCGGAGGCGAGCGCCAGCGAATCGTTCTGGCTCGGGCACTGCTGCGCAAGCCTTCGCTGCTGATCCTCGACGAGGCGACCAGCGCTCTCGATCCGGAGAACGAGGCCGCAATAGCCCAAGCGCTCGCCGGTCTGCGCAAGGAGATGGCGATCCTGGTGATTTGCCATCGCGGCGAATTGCGCAACATCGCCGATCGGATCGTCAGCATCGACCAAGGTCGCATCGTAGCGGTTGAACATCGCACAAAAGATTGCAATTGACGCATTTTTGCCGAATTCACGCTTCATTCAGCGCCCGGAACCGAAATCAACGCTTGAACCTGAAAGGACGACTGGCGGCCGCTACGACACCGAAGCCGCATACAGCCTGCCCTCCCCGCTCATCAATATGGAAGATTCGCAATGACTTTGCCGACACGTTTCCGCGCCGCTGCCCTGCTTGCAGCCTTGCTGATGACGCCGATCGGACTGACGTCTCCGGCCCGGGCGCAGACGCCCCCGCCGGGCTGCACCGGCACCCCCAGCGACACCTGGCTGTTCATCACGGCAACGGGAATGCGCAACGCCAGTGGCCAGTTGGCGATCACGCTCTACGAGGACAATCCCCGCAAGTTCCTTGCCCACCGAGGCTCGCTCTATGTCGGGCGCGTACAGGCGGTGGCGGGAACGACCCGTGGCTGCATCTTCGTGCCGCGTGCCGGGGTCTATGCCATCGCGCTCTACCACGACGAGAACGACAACCAGAAGTTCGACCGGACCGGCATCGGCCTTCCCGCCGAGGGCTACGGTTTCTCTAACAACCCGCCGACGCTGGTCGGCCTGCCTTCCTTCCGCTCTGTGCGCCTTAACGTGCCGCGCACCGGCCTCGCCACCACGATCCAGATGAAATACCCCTGAGGGAAGCGATTTTCGGGATTGGCGAGGGACGAATCCGGTTGCGGCACCGGCTCCACGTCAGTGGAGACGAACTTACCCGTAAATCTCCTTTAGCCGCGCCGGAGCTTCGGCCTCGGCCATGGCATGGGCGCGCGGGTCGTCGACGTCCATCCACCAGGCCTGGCCGATGTCCATGGTCGCGGCGCGGCCCGCGTCGGCGAGCAATTGCATGCCGTCGGACAGGCTGCCGGACTTGCCCTGGGCAATCGCGGACTGGATGGCACGGGCCAGTTCCGGCGTCGCAAGAAAGGCGCCGCAATCGACCGCGTCGTAATCCGGAATGTTCTTGCCGATCATCTCGATCCGACCATCGGGATCGGTCTTCACCCAGGTGGCGTCATCGGGATCGACCAGTGGATTGTCGATGCGCCGGTCGATGGCCAGCGTCACGCCACGGCTCTTCATGCCCTGCCGGGCCAGCCGGTCGAGAATGCCGCCGGAAAAAATGTGGTCGGCCATCATCAGGAGGTAATCCCCCTCGATGAGCGCCGCGCCGGCAATTACCGAATAACCGTTGGGCGTCGACCAGTGCTGCAGCCGCTCCGACACCACCGGGATGCCCATACGCTGTGACAGCGATGGCAGGAACTTCTCGATCTCGATCGCGTGGTGGCCGGTGACGACCACGACCCGCTCGACCCCCGCCGCACGCGCCTGGCGCACGCCGAGTTCGAGCAGGGGAATGCCGGCGATCGGCGCGAGCGGCTTCGAGTCGGCTATATCGCGCAGCCGGCTGCCATAGCCGGCTGCGATGATCAGTGCGTCCATTGGCTTACTCCCTGGTTCGCAGGGGGCGGGATTATTCCGCCGCCAGCGCCGATTCGGCGATATATTCCTCGACCATCTGCGCGGCAGTATCGTCGTTGAACTGCTGCGGCGGATGCTTGCAGAAATAGGCGGAAGGTCCGATGAGCGCACCGCCCTCGCCGCGCTCAAGCGCAACCTTGCAGCAGCGGATGGCGTCCATCACCACCGCGGCCGAGTTCGGGCTGTCTTCCACCGACAGGCGCAGTTCCAGGTTCATCGGGACGTTGCCCCAGAGATTGCCTTCCATGCGCAGGAAGCAAAGCTTGTTGTCCTTCTGCCAGGGAACGTAGTCCGACGGGCCGACGTGGATGTTCTCGTCCTCGAGCCGCTGGGCGAGCATGGCCTGCACCGCCTCGGTCTTCGATTCCTTCTTGCTGCCCAGCCGCTGGCGGTCGAGCATGTTCATGAAGTCGGTGTTGCCGCCGGTGTTGAGCTGGTAGGTGCGGTCGACATTGACGCCGCGCGCGCCGAACAGGCTGGAAAGCACGCGGTGGACGATGGTCGCGCCCAGCTGGGCCTTGACGTCGTCGCCGACGATCGGGATGCGCTTCTCGGCGAAGCGGCGTTCCCATTCCGGGCGGCTGGCGATGAACACCGGCATGCAGTTGACCACGGCAACGCCCGCTTCCAGCGCGCATTCCATGTAGAACTCGGTGGCTTCTTGCGAACCGACGGGCAGGAAGTTCAGCATGACTTCAGTGCCGGACGACTTGAGCGCGGCAACGATGCCTTCCTTGGTGGCTTCGGGCTCGTTGGCGACGATGAAGCCGCGCTCGCCCATGCCGGTCATGTGATCGGCGACGCCGTCGAGGATCTTGCCCATCATGACCTTGGCGCCCGAGGGGGGCACGTTCGGCATGAACACAGCAGTGTTGTTCGGCGCGGCGAAGATGGCTTCGGAAATGTCCTTGCCGACCTTGCGGGCATCGACATCGACGCCCATGACGAATTCCACGTCGCCGGCTCCGTAACCGCCGATCTGCTCGTGAATCAGGCCCTGAGACGAGTTGCTCGAACGGTAGTGAGCAACACCCTGCACCAGCGAAGAGGCGCAGTTGCCCACGCCGATCACGGCGACCTTAATTGGCTTCATCTAGAATATTCCTCCAGCAGGAAACGGCCTTGCCGCGTAAATCGGGCTCATTGTGGAAATCGGACGGCAAAAGCAAGTGCTTTGCCGCATCTTATCCTGCACGCGAAACGCGCGGCGTGGAACCATTTGCAGGGGCGCAAGGTTCCGGCCAGTCCGGATCGGTCTTTCCGCTGCGCCCTTTAGCCGATATGAGCGAGCTGCGCCAGATTTGGCGTGCTGAGCCAAGTCGATGAGATTGCATCGGTTTCGGTGCATTCGAGGAGTACAGTCGGAGTGGAAGCGCAAACAACAAGCCCGGATTCGCCCCGGGCTGCCGGCGTGCCCACGGCCCGGCCGCAGCGCCCGCGCGAATTGCAGGACGCGCTCAATTTCTTTCTCTACCATCCGCTGGCCTGGCAGCTGGCGCGACAACTGGCGAAGACTCCGGCCACCCCCAACATGGTCTCGGTCGCCGGCGGACTGCTGGTGGTCGCCGCCGGCATCGCCTACTCGATGCCCTTCTGGCCGCTCACCGCGCTGCTGGGCATGCTGCTGCACATGAGCTGGCACGTGGTCGATGGCGCTGACGGCGACCTTGCCCGGATGACCGGCCGGTCAAGCCCGACGGGGGAGATGGTCGACGGCCTTTGCGACTATATCAGCCACACCATCCTCTACCTGATGCTGGGGGCGCTGTTGCAGCACCAGATCGGCTGGATCGGCTGGGTTGCGACAGTCGCGGCTGGTGCGAGCCACATCCTCCAGGCAAACCATGTCGAGGTGCAGCGGCGGCAGTACCAGTACTGGGTCTATGGCACCCCCTGGCTGCGCCAGACGGAGGCGGGCGTCGAAAAGAATGCCAAGGCCGGCTTCGGTGGCCTACTTCATGCCTACCTCCGCGTCGCCAGCGGCATGACGCCCTATGCGCTGAACGTCGATGCGCTTGTTGCCAGGGCGAAGGGCGATCCCGCCGAGCTCGAACGCATTGCCCGCACCGCCCGGCCGCAGCTTGAGCCGCTGCTCGCCATACTGAAGGTGCTGGGCCCCAACCCGCGCGCGATCATCCTGGGCCTGTCGATGCTGGCGGGAAGCCCGCTCTGGTACTTCCTCTATTACATCTTCGCGCTCAACGTGCTGCTGGCGATTTCGGTCTCGAAGCACAATGCGGCGGCAAGGCGGATCGAAGCGGCGCTGGTGGCCTGATCCGGCTCGACAGCGGGTTCGACCCCGCTATCATGTGCGCTTTCCCGGGACGGAGCGCCAAATGCTGCATGACAGGCTGATCGACGAGGCTGCGGCGATCTCGGACCGCATCGTCGATCTGCGACGGGCGATCCATGCGGAGCCGGAACTGGGCCTGCACACGCCCAGGACGCGTGACAAGGTCCTCGCCGCGCTGGCCCACCTGCCACTGGAATGGCGGGAGGGGAGTTCGACGACCGGCATGGTCGCCATACTCAGGGGCAAGGCGGAGCCCATGGTCGGCAATAGGGGCGGCCGGGTGCTGCTGCGCGGCGACATGGACGCGCTGCCCATGCCGGAGGAGACGGGGTTGCCCTTCGCCTCGACCATTCCGGGGACGATGCATGCCTGCGGGCATGACGCCCACACCGCGATGCTGGCCGGCGCGGCGGAGCTGCTCTGCGCGCGGGCCGACAAGCTTGCAGGCGAAGTGATGTTCATGTTCCAGCCGGGCGAGGAAGGCTTCCACGGTGCGCGCTTCATGCTGGAGGAAGGCCTGCTTGACCCGCTGCCGGGCGCGGCTTTTGCACTGCACGTCATGCCCAACGCGCCGCACGGCCTCATCGCCGGGCGGGCAGGGCCCTTGCTGGCAGCGGCGGACCAGATGCAGATCGTCGTCGAGGGGCGCGGCGGCCATGCCTCGCTGCCGCACCAGACACTCGATCCGGTGCCCGTCGCCGCCGAGATCGTCACCGCGCTGCAAGCCATGGTCACGCGCCGGTTCGATGCGCACGATCCGGTGGTGGTCACGGTCACGCTGCTCGATGCCGGCAGCACCTTCAACGTCATCCCCGACCGGGTGACGATGAAGGGGACCATGCGGAGCCTCTCTGCCACGAACCGGGAACTGGTGCGCGAATCGATCCGGTTGCTGGCGGCGGGCATTGCCGGCGCCCATGGCCTCACAGCCGAAGTCACCATCACCGAGGGCTTTCCAGTCACCATATGCGACGGGGGCGCGGTGGCCTTCGGCGCAAACGTCGCGCGCAACCTGTTCGGCGACCACGCCTTTCATCAGCTCGACACGCCGATCATGGGGGCGGAGGACTTTTCCTATGTGCTGGAGAAGGTGCCGGGCGCGATGTTCTTCCTGGGCGTGGCGAAGGAAGGCCATGACTGGGCGCATTGCTGCGGCATCCACTCGACGAAGATGATGGTGGACGAGACCGTGCTGCCGCGCGGCGCGGCGTTCCTGGCCGGGCTGGCGGAGCGTTTTCTGGAGGAAGGGTTCGGCCTCTGACTACCGGCTCGTAAACTCCGCGATCGCCGGGGCCAGCATCGGCCAATCCACCAGCGGGCTGCCACCGGTCTGGGCTGCCTCCATCATCCGCTGGGCAAAGGCATCGTCGCTCCACGGCGAAGCGACATATTCCGAATGCGGGATCAGCCGGTGCGCCCAGTCGGTGATGCGGCGGTGGTGGTACATGTCGTTCTCGCTTCCGCGGAAGATCAGCACCGGCATCTTGAGCCTGCCCCAATCCTCCACCGACATGCCCGGCACGGGCGAATCCTTCTGCGGCACGAAGGCCTCGGCCCAGCGCTCCATGCAGGCGATGAACTTTTCCGGGTCCTGCGCCAGCAACTGCTCGCGCCCATGGGGATCGCGCTGCACCTTGTCGGCGAAGGAGACCATGCCCGCCACAGCCGCCATCCCGCCCATCGAGGCGGCGATCGCCGGATCGGCGTCGTAGGAAGCGCCGAGGCTCATCAGGCTGACGGTGCCGCCGCTGATCCACCACTGAACGAGATGCGAGACAATGTCCGGGGCCTGCGCCGCCGCCAGCAAGGTGCAGCGCGAGCCGGCCGATCCCCCGGCCAGCGCCGTCGGGCCAAGGTCCAGCGCGCGGATCAGTTGCGCCAGAAAGCGGCCTTGCATGGCCGATTCATTGTCACCCTCGAAATGCCAGTCGGACCGGCCGCAGTTGGGCCGGTCCCACAGCAGCACCCGCTTGCCCAGCGCGGCGAGAGCCTGGCCCAGCTCGCGCACGCCGCCGGCCTCCTTGCTCATCCGCCCGCCGGGTGTGATCGAAACGCAATGCGCGCCTTCGGGACCGAGCAGCTCGTATTCAATGCCCACACCGGAAATGTCGATCCGCGCCATGGCCGCTCTCCCGCTAATCCGTCATTGCGGGAAGTTGAGCGGCAAACGCAGCGGCTGGCAAGCCGCTTGTCAGGAAGCGGGCGTCTCCGCCTCGGCTGCGGGCTTGCGCCAGTCGGCGGCGCGGTCCTTGATCTTGACGAAGTCCGCCTCGAACTTGGGCCGCACGGTGCCGCAGATCCGGTCCCACACGGTAGTGTAGCCGCCAAAGTTGGCGGTGAAATACTTGTGGTGCTGGTCGTGGAAAGTGGCACTGATGAACCACTTCGTCAGCCAGCTCTTGTTCCACCACCGCGGCAGGAACTCGTAGCCCGAATGGACGTAGAGCCCCATGAAGATGTTGGTCGGCCCGATCAGCGCCATGGCCGCAGGGTGCACATCGTACAAGGTGATGAAGATCACCATCCAGCCGCCGTTGATGAACGATTCGAACGGATGGACCGAAAGCGTCGTCAGCAGGTTCGGCGAAGTCGAGCGGTGATGGAGCTTGTGAATCCACCGGTAGAACGGCTCGTTGTGCATCCAGCGGTGCAGCCAGTAGAACCAGGTATCGAATGTGATGAAATAGAGCGCAAACTCAAACAGGATCACGTACCAGCTGGCCGGGCCCTGATTGAAGGTGATCCAGCCATTGGCGACGAGCCATTTCTGGGCACCGCCGATCACCACGCCGGAAAAGGCCACGCTGACCACCGCGACAATCGCCTCGAAGCGGAACTGCTTCCACTTGAAGCCGTTGGGCTGGATCTTGCGGGCCCTGAACCAGCCGGTGGCGATGCCGGCGATTATCCCGGCGGCGATGAAGCCCCAGAGCCACAGGTTGAGCACGGTGCTGCCGGTGTCGAGAAACTTGAACAAGGCGGGGACTTCCATTGCTGGATGCGGAAAGTGAGGCCGTTTAATTTATGAACTAGATTCCGCAACCGGAATCTGCATTCATCCGGCGCGGACGATCACCAGCGAGACGTTGTCGGGCGCGCCCCGTTCGAGGGCCAACTCGATCAGCCGGTCGGCCACGGCATCGGGCGAGGCGCGCAGAAGTTCCGCGCAGAGTTCCTCTTCCGAAACCAGCCGGGTCAGCCCGTCGCTCGCCAGCAGGAACAGGTCGCCGGGCTCCAGCGCGCCGCTGACGCTGTCGACCCGCAGCCGGGCATGGACGCCCACGGCGCGGGTGATGACATTGGCCTGGGGATGGCCTTCTGCCTCCTCCTCCGCCAGCATGCCGGCATCGACCAGGTCCTGCACCAGGCTGTGGTCGCGGGTCAGCCGCTCGATGATTCCGCCCCGCACCCTCAGTGCCCGGCTGTCGCCCACCCAGAAGCAGGCGTGTTGCCCCCCGGCCACAGCGAGACCGACAGCGGTGCTGCCGATTGTGCGGCCGTCAAACTCGCCGTGCGCCATGTCAATCAGTTCGCTGTTGCACCTGTCCAGCGCCGCGCGGGCATTGCCGAGCAGTGTCTCGACACTTTCGCCCTGCGGAACGGAGGCCAGGGCCTCGATCACCCGCGCGCTGGCAATTTCGCCGGCATGGTGCCCGCCCATGCCGTCGGCCACCGCCCAGATCCACCCTTTGCCGGACAGCACGGCGTCTTCGTTCAGCTTTCTGCGGCAGCCCACATGGGTGCGCGCCGCGCTTTCGAACACCATCATGACATCCCGCATCCGGAACTCGTTCTGGGCACTAGCAAAGTTCCGCCGATCGTGCGACCTATAGTTGCAGTGCAGCATAATTGGCTCGAGCGGCGATGAGCAAGTACAGCACGAAGGCACTCCCGGCGGGCACTGTCCTGCGCGAATGGCGGCTCGAGGAAGTGCTCGGGGTGGGCGGCTTCGGTATCGTCTACAAGGGCCGGGGCATCTATTTCAACGAGTTGGTCGCCATCAAGGAGTACTTCCCCAGCGCCATCAGCGAGCGCCAGGCAGGCGACACCGTCGTCCCGATCGATTCTGATTCCGAGGAAGTCCACGCCCTTGGCCTCAAGAAATTCGTCGAGGAAGCCAAGCTGCTGTGGAACCTCTCGACCCCGACCCGCCACCCCAACATCGTTTCCGTGCGCAGCTTGTTCGAAATCCACGGCACGGCCTATATGGTCATGGACTTCGAGGACGGCCAGTCGCTGTCCAAGCTGCTGCGCGAAGGCAAGCGGTTCAACGAGGCGGCGCTCAAGGCGCTTATCCTGCCCATCGCCGAGGGGCTGGAACGGGCGCACCGGGTCGGCGTCCTCCACCGCGACATCAAGCCGCCGAACATCCTGGTAAACGACGATGGCCGCCCTGTTCTGATCGACTTCGGCTCGGCCCGGTTCGAAAGCGGCGATGCGACCAGCACCAAGGTCACCTTCCACACCCCGCCCTATGCGGCGATCGAGCAATACGTCAAAACCTACAAGCAGGGCCCCTGGACCGACATCTACGCGCTCGGCGTGGTGATGTACGAGTGCGTCATGGGAGAGAAGCCGGCCGAGGTGCTGGAACGCCTCCATGGCGGCGAGGACAAGCCGCTCGCCGGACAGGCCCCTCCGGGCTATTCCATGTCGTTCCTCAAGGCGATCGACACGGCCATGACCATCCGGCCCGACGACCGGCCGCAATCGATCCAGGCCTGGCTGGCTCTGTTCGACATGCCGGAAGAAGCCCCCGCGCCGGAACCGATGGCCGACGACGGCGATGCCACGGTGATCGCCAGCTTCGTCGAACTGCCCGAGATCGTGCCGGTCGTTCCGACCTCTCCCGGTTTCCCGCACCCCGAGGAAGTCGAGACGCCGGTTCCCGAGGATCCGAGCGAAGTTCACTTCAAGCTGGCCGGGCAGGATACCAATGCGACCCGCAAGGACGACCTCGTCACGGACGAGGCCGAACTGATCGCGGCGGTGGAGCAGAAATCCGCGGAGCCCGCAGCGCAAGAGCCGCCCATGCCGGAGGAAGCCGCAAGCGCAACGGCGCCCGCAAGGCCATCCGCACCGAAGAAGGACGCATCCCCGCCCGCGGTCTCGTCCGGAAAGTCGAAAACGGGGCTGGTAGCCGGGATCGCCGGCGGCGTGGTCGCCTTGGCGGCGCTTGCCGGCGGCGGCTGGTATTACATGCAGCACCGTGGCCAGCAGGCAGGCGAGGTGGCGGCAGGCGGGGCCGAAGCGAACGGCGCGGTGCCCAGCGCCGCCCCCAGTGTCGATGCGCCGGCCAATGCCGTCCTCGCCCAGGCGGCCGGATCGCTTGCAGCCGATGCCCGGCAGGGCGGTGCCCCGGCAAGTGCCATCGCCATTCTCGATGCGGCAACGGTCAACCTCGCAAAGCTCTACACTGGAGCGGACAAGCTGACCGGGGCCGAGGCCTCGGCCCGCACCGGCCAGATCGCCGGCGCAACGCGCACGGCCGCGGCTCAATTCGCCGCCGCGCTCACGGCTGAAGCGGATCGCAAGGTGCAGCGGCTCGGCCAGGAACAGCCCTGGGCCGACCCCCGCCGCAACGCCGCCGCCAGCGAAGGACCGGCGCGACGCAACCTCGCTTTCGCCTTGCGCCAGGCCCGGGCCCAACTGGCTGCGGCGGCCGCGGCAGTCGGCACTTCGGCCACGCCGGATCTCGCCATGGGCGCGGCGCGCCGGGCGCTGATGGCTTCGCGCAGCTTCGATTCCTATTATTTCGCCGTCTACAAGACACCGGCAGGGGCACAGGCGCTCCCCAGCGAAATGGCCCAGGCAACGCCGAGTGCGACGCCCAGCCAGCCCGTCGCTTCCGGCCGCGGCGTAAGCCCGGCCAAGCTGGCCCAGTTCAACGCCCAGGTCTCCGAGGCCAGAGGCATTGCCCAGAGCGTGATCCGGCTTGCCCAGGGCGCAAAGGCGCCGCGCTCGAACGCGCCCGAAGCCGAACGCAACCGCTACCTCACGCTCGACCAGGGCAAGAAGACGGCGCAGAACTACCTGAGCTATCTCGACACCCTGTCGCGCTCGCTGGCGGGCGCCAAGAACGACCAGGAAGCAGAGCGCTATATCACCCAGGCCGACCAGACCAGGCGCTACCTCGAAGTGCTGCTGTCACGCTCCTCGGCCGCTCGCTAGCCGGGTCATTGCGTCAATCGACCGCGAGAACGACCGTCACCCGATTGCGGTTGCCGGCGCGGCTGTAGCCGAACGAGGTCGACATCCGCCGGACAATGGCAATGCCAAGGCCACCGGGCGTCGCCGCCTCCAGGGTGGTGAAACCCTTGGGTTCGGGGCGTGCGGTCGGATCGAAAGCCGGGCCATCGTCGGATATCGTCAGTCGCAGCCGACCGTTCGCCATGCCGGCTTCAATCGTTACCTGTGTCGCTCCGGAAGCGTGGCGCGCGACGTTACTGACCAGTTCCTCCAGCACCACCTCGATCCGGTTCCTCGCCCGCTCGTCAAGGCTGCAGGGTTCCAGCCAGGCCAGAACCGCCAGCCGGGCCTGCTCGGTCGCGGGCTCCCCGGCGAGAAGATCGATGCGCAGAGTCCCTGCCTCGCCTGCCTGGTCGGAAGGCACACAGCGCCTCCCGTCAGGCGGCGCTGAGCGCGGCGATGGCTTCGGCTTCGGTCCCGAACACGGGGATGATTTCGGAGATCGCCGTCGCCTCGAGGATTTCCATCACCACCGGCGCCGCTCCGAAGAGGGCGAATTGCGCCCGATTGCGCCCCAGCGAACGCGCGACCGTCAGCAGCATGCGGATGCCGAGCGAGGCGATGAAGGAAACCTCGGTCAGGTCGACCAGCGTATCCTTGGCCCTGCGCACGATGCCCGAGGTGAAGGACAGTTCAACCTCGTTGACATTGGCGGTATCCAGCCGGCCGGACAGCTTGGCCTTGGTGAAGCCATCGGCATCGGTAATCGTAACGTCCATCTGTCGCCCCGCGTCAGGTCAGTCGAAATCGAAAACAACCAGCGAAAAATCGTCGTCGAAGGTGCCGCCGGGAACCTGTCCGCGCATTTCGCGATAGAGCCGCTGCGGCTCGCCCAGGTCCTCCACGGGCGGCTGCTTCATCAGTTCGATGAACTGGTCGATGCCCCACTGCCGTCCCGCCTTGTCGACGATCTCGAAGACGCCGTCGCTGAACACGTACATCCGCGCGCCGGCCGGCACCTCGACCGAAGCCTGGGTGAAGTTCATCGCCGGCATCGCGCCGATCATGATGTTGCGGGTGCGCAGCGGGACCACCTCGCCGCCGCCGGCCTGCAGGATATAGGCGGGGTGATGGCCGCCACTGGCATAGACCAGCCGCCGCGTCTTCTGGTTATAGACCCCGTACCAGATGGTGAAATAGAGACCTGCGTGGTCCTCCATCTGGAACAGCTCGTTGAGCACGCCCAGCACCTGCCCCGGCTCGGCCATGTCGGTGTTGGGCAGCGACTTCTGGCGCAGCTGGTTCATGATCGCCACGGCATGCATCGCCGAACCCGCGCCGTGACCGGCGACGTCGATCAGGTAGCAGACGTAAAGGTCGTCGCGCAGGTGGCCATAGCCGAAGGCGTCGCCGCCCAGCTTGGCCGAGGGATAATAGGCCCAGTCCGCCTTGACCGGCCCTTCCTGAGAGACCGACGGCAACAGTGCGCGGACATAGCTCGCGGCCTGCGCAAGGTCGCGGTCGAATTCGTTGGAACTCTCGATTTCCGCCCTGGTGCGCCATTCATGGCGCAGCACGCGCGAGCCGACCTGCAGCAGCGAGCCGACCGGCAACGAAACCACCCCGGCCACCCGTTCGCCATCAACGAAGGTGCCGTTCGTGGAGTTTAGGTCGGAGACCAGCACCTCCTCGCCCTTGAGCATCACCATGCAGTGCGCCCGGGAGATGGCCGTATCGGCAATCACGAGGTCCGCCGGCTCGGTCCGCCCGATCTTGAGGCCCAGCGGCGAGATGACGTGCCGGCTTTCCACTTCCCCGCCGATCGAAAGCTCCAGGCAATGCACCCTGTCGCCGCTTACCAGGTCAACGGCCCGGGTGCGTGTGGCGATCTGTGTCTCGTCTGTTTCCGCCAAGGTGGCGTCCCCTTGCGTGCACATGGATGGCTGGAGGACGGCTGAAGCCCGACCTAGGCGAAAGTCTATAGAAAGGAAGTGATTTCGCAATCGAAGTTTTGTGCAGTGCGGCAAAAGATGTCCGCGTAGCCAGGGCTTTTACCAAGATGGCACAAAGTGGGCCCGGCAAGGACGATGCGAGGACCGGTTGCGTTGGGTCGCTCCCGGGGTTCAGGCGGTAACGGGTACCAGGCGTCTGCATCCCCGACTGCCTACAAACCGCCACCCAGCGCCTTGATCAGGTCGACCATCCCGCAAAGCCGGCTTTTCTCTGCGTCGAGAACCTCGAAACGCAGGCCGGAGGTCTGCTGCTCCGCCTCTAGGACGGAGGCACGGCTGGACAGGCCGCTGGCGGTCCGGTTGCCTGCGATTCTTCGGTTTTCCTCGATTTGCGCCAGCCGGTCCCTGGAAAGATCGAGGCCGGTGCTCAGCGCCCGCACCGCGCCGAGCCTGTCGTTCACCTCGCGCAGGGAAACAAGCACACTCTCGCGGTAGTGCGCGGCGGCTAGTTCGACTTCGGCCTTGCGCCCGGCAATCGCCGCCTTGCGCCGCCCGCCATCGAATAGCGGAAGCGATAGCAGCGCGGAAAGGCCGAAATCGCGGGCGGACGAGGCGAGCAGCTGGCCCAGCGAGGGCGATGCCGCACCACCCGAAGCGATCAGGGCAAAGCTCGGCAGCCAGCTCTTGCGCGCGGCGTGCAGGCGACTGTCGGAGGCCTCAAGGCGGGCAATGGCGGCAGTGACATCGGGACGACGGGCGAGCATGTCGGCGGGAAGGCCGGCCGGAATGTCGGGGACGACGGCCAAAGTGCCGGGTTCCAGGGCCGGCGGCGCCGTCTCGCCCAACAGGAAGCCGAGCCGCCGCAGGGCGCTGTCCCTTGCCTGGGCAAGCCGGGTGGCCATGGCGCGGGCACCGTCCTGTTGCTGGATGGTGCGATTGAGTTTCGGCCGATCGGTCAGGCCCCGATCGAACCGGCCGGCGGCAATGGTCGCCCGCGCGGTGAACAGGCTGCCGCTGGTGCCGGCTTCGTTGACCAGCCGACTGTCAGGTGGAAGGCGAGTGGCCGTCCGCGAGCGTCAGCCAGGCAGTGAAGCTTACTGGTGAACCCGCCCCGCGAGCGGCCAAGAGCTCTTCGATGAGTCCCCCTTTTCCGCCCGCTGCCGAGACATGGGCGCGAACCGTGGTGCTTTCGATGCTGTAGTGGCCGCTGTCGGCCATGATCTCGGCCAGTGTGACTGACATGGCCTCCCAGACCCCGGCGTCGCTCCAGCGTCGAAACCGCCGATAGATCGTGTTCCAATTGCCGTATTTGGGCGGAACGTCGCGCCATGGAGTTCCGCAGCACAGTCGCCAGACTATGCCGTTGATGATCGCAAGGTTCGCTTCAGGCCGGCGCCCACGCCCGCGGTTCGATGCCTCAATCGGCAGCAAAACCTTCAAAACACGCCATTCCGCTTCAGTAAGATCGCCCCGGCTCAAGCCTGCATCCAAAAGGCGGCCTTGAATCAACCATCCATCGCAGCGTCAACCAATTTGTCCACGCCGCCTAATATATTGAATATACATGTATATCGTGCTGAATCGAGTCATAGCGTAAAGAAATTTCAAAATTTCCAAGGTTGGGGTCAAGGGTTCGAATCCCCTCGCCCGCTCCAGTTTCCAGCAATCTTTTCAATATATTGGCACGCCGACGGTGCCGGACCGCCTCAATCGGCGGCTCGGACCTGCCGCAGCTCGCTCATCGCGCGCAGCAATTCTTCGGATTCGCCCGGCGAGGGAGCCCATCCGGAAGCCAGCAGGCCGGCGGCGCCGAATATCGCGGGAATGATCCCCGCGGCGCCCCGGTCGCGCCAGGCAAAGGCAAGCGAGGCGGACATCGGGTCGTCGACCGGCCGCAAGTCACCCCGCACATGAATCAGCCAGGCGGCGATGCCGGTGAGGATCGCCGGGCAATTCCCACCCTGCCGCTGGTGGAAGGCCAGGGTCTCGAGCCAGCGCTGCGGGATCTTCTGGCTGCCGTCCATGGCAATCTGGCTCAGCCGGTGGTTGAGCGCCGAATTGGCGAAGCGGGCGAGCAGGGCATCGGCATAGCCATCGAGGTCCTGCCCCGGCGCCGCGGCGATGCTGGGCGCGGCTTCCTCTCGCATCAGCCGATCGACAAGCGGCCGGACATGCGGATCGGCAACTGCCTGGTGAACGAAATCATGCCCCCGCAACATGCCGACATAGGCCAGCAACGAATGCGCCCCGTTGAGCATTCGCAGCTTGGCGGTCTCGTAGGGGCGGACATCGCCGACCAGTTCAGCCCCGACATTCTCCCAGCGCGGCCGTTCACCGGCGAACCGGTCCTCGATCACCCACTGGCTGAACGGCTCGGTCAATACCGCCGCTTCGTCGTCAAGGCCATCGAGCAGGTCCGACACCATGGCGCGGTCCTGGACGGTGGTGGCGGGAACGATGCGGTCGACCATGGTCGATGGGCAAGTGCATTCGGCCTCGAACCAGTCGCGCAAGGCCGGATCATGGAGCGTCAGGTATTGCCCCAGCAAGCGCTGCAACTGCTCGCCGTTGGCGGAGAGGTTGTCGCAGCTTAGCAGGGTGAGACCCGCGAGGCTCGCATCGCGGCGCCGTCGCATGCCCGCGGCGAGGAAGGCGTAGAAGCTGTCCTCCCCGGCCAGCGCCGCATCGAGCGAGCCGTCGCTTGCCCGGCAATAGCCCTTCTCGGTCACCGTGAAGCTGACGATGCGCGTCTCCGGCGCGGCGATGGCGTCCACGACTGCTTCGGGCTCTTGCGGGGCCACGAGCACTTCGCGCACAGCACCGACGATCCGCGTTTCCGCACCCTCCCCGGATCGCTCGGTAACGGTGTAGAGGCCCTCCTGCGGGTTCAGCCGATGCGCCACATCGCCCGACCGCAGGGAGACGCCGGTTATCGCCCAGTCACGGTCGCCCGCGTCCATGGCGAGGTCGGTGTACCAGGCCATGTGCGCGCGGTGGAAGGCGCCGATGCCGAAATGGACGATTCCGCATTTCTGAACCTTGCGGTCGTATCCGAACCGCTCCGCATTGACCGGCGGAAACATTTCCAGCATGAACGGCGAGAGGCGCAGGTGTTCGTTCACAGCCTGTAGGCTTGCCTGGCGAAATTGTAGCTGAGGTCCACCGCCAGTTCGGCCGCTTCCCAGTCCTCCAGCCGGTGTTCGACAACAAGGCTTGCCAGGAATCCGCAGTCGATCCGCCGGGCGACATCGTGGCGCGCCGGGATCGACAGGAAGGCGCGGGTATCGTCGTTGAAGCCGACAGTGTTATAGAAGCCCGCCGTTTCCGTCGTGCTCCGGCGAAAGCGGCGCATGCCTTCGGGGCTGTCGTGGAACCACCAGGCGGGGCCGAGCTTCAGCGCCGGCTAGTGGCCGGCGAGCGGGGCCAGTTCGCGGGCATAGGTGCTTTCGTCGAGGGTGAAGACGATCAGGCTGAGGCGCGGGTCGTTGCCGTACCGGGCGAGCAGCGGGCGCAGTTCGTGGACATATCCGGTGCGCATCGGGATGTCGGCCCCCTTGTCGCGCCCGAAGCGTTCGAACACCCGCGGATTGTGGTTGCGGAAGGAGCCGGGGTGAATCTGCATGACGAGGCCGTCGTCAATGCTCATCCCCGCCATTTCGGTCAGCATCTGGGCACGGAACAGTTCCGCTTCGCCGCCAGTAAACGCACCTGTGCTGACCTTGCGGAACAGCGCCTCGGCCTCTGCCGGCGCAAGGTCGGCGGTTTGCGCGCTGGGATGGCCATGGTCGGTCGAGGTCGCGCCCATCGCGGCGAAGAAAGCGCGGCGCTTGCGATGGGCGGCGAGGTAGCCGGCCCAGGAAAAGCAGTCCTCCCCGGTGATCTCGGAAAGTGCGCGCAGGTTATCGCGAAAGCCCCCATTCGCATCGGCAAATTCGGGATCGATCACCGAATCTGGCCGGTAGGCGGTGATCACCCGGCCCGGCCAGCCGCTTTCACGGATCGCCTGGTGATGGCGCAGGTCGTCGAGCGGGCTTTCGGTCGTGGCGATGACTTCGATGTTGTATCGCTCGAACAGCGCCCGGGGCCGGAAGGGGTCGGTCGCCAGCGCCTCTGTGATATGGTCGTAATAGCGGTCGGAGGTGTCCGCCGAGAGTTGCACGTCGATCCCGAAGCACTCGCTGAAGACCCAGTCGAGCCAGATCCGTGACGGCGTGCCCCGGAACAGGTGATATCGCTCGGCGAAAAGCCGCCAGCTTTCGCGCGGATCCGCATCCGCATTGCCGATCCCCAGCGCCTCAAGGCTCACGCCCTGCGAATAGAGCATGCGAAATACATAGTGGTCCGGATGGAGCAGCAGTTCGGCCGCATTGCCGAACGGGGCGTCGCTGGCCCACCACGCAGCGTCGGTGTGGCCGTGCGGGCTGACGATGGGCAAGCCGGCGATGGTCTCGTAAAGCGATCGGGCAATCTCCCGCACGGCGGGCTCGGCCGGAAGCAGCCGATCAGGGTGCAGGATCAGCGGACGCGGCAAGGTCATTGCCTATCCCCGCGCGTAGCGCTGCCGCTTCGCCTCTACGGCGCGGCGCGCTTCGGCGATGGCCTGTTCCTCGGTCGCGAACAGCAGGGAATCGAGCACCGCGCTCAGATGCGCGCGCATGGCCGTGCGTGCCGCGGCTGGATCGCGGGTACGCAAGGCCTCGAGGATCGCGGTGTGTTCATCCACCACCGGCTTGATGTTGGCCGTCCGGGCGAGGGAATGAAGCTGGGCGCTTTCGGGAGAAGTGCGGCGCAGGTCCCACAGGTGCTCGATAATCTCGTAGACAGCATTGTTGCGCGTGGCCCTGGCAATCAGGAGATGAAAGGCGCGATCGGCCTCTTCCGTGCCGCCATCACCCTGGTTTTCGCGGGCTATGGCGCTGACCAGGCGTTCGAGTTCGGCCAGTTCCTCGTCGGTCATCTGGGTTGCCGCAAGGCTTGCCGCCTCGCCCTCGAACAGCAGCCGCGCCTCGGTCAGCTCGAAGCCGGTGATATTGAAGCCGGGCACTTCCTCCTTGCCGGGCAGACGCAGGACATAGGCGCCGGAACCGACGCGCACCTCCACCAGCCCCTGGACTTCGAGCGCGATGATCGCCTCGCGCACGGTCGGGCGGCTGACGTCGAATTCGGCAGCCAGTTCGCGCTCCGCCGGCAGGCGGGCGCCAACCGGATACCGTCCGCTCGTCAGCTCGTTCATCAGCTTGCGCGCCAGTTCCTGGTAAAGCCGGTCCTGGGCGTGTCCTGTACTCATGAATTTGCCTCTTGCAATTTGGCCTTACCAATTGTTAGAGATTGGCGGGCCAGCACTGGTCCGTCAAGCCAAAGGAACGATGCGCCCCATGAAAATAACTGCTGCAAGGGTCATCGTCTGCTCGCCCGGCCGCAATTTCGTGACGCTCAGGATCGAGACCGACCAGGGCGTCCATGGCATCGGCGACGGCACCCTCAACGGGCGAGAGCTTTCGGTGGTCGCCTATCTCGAGGAACACGTGGTGCCCTGCCTGATCGGCATGGACCCGCGCCGGATCGAGGACATCTGGCAGTACCTCTATCGCGGCGCCTACTGGCGGCGCGGCCCCGTCACCATGCGCGCGATCGCCGCGGTCGACATGGCGCTGTGGGACATCAAGGCGAAGATGGCCGGCATGCCGCTCTACCAGCTGCTTGGCGGGCGCAGCCGCGACGGCGTCATGGTCTATGGCCACGCCAATGGCGAGGACATCGCCGAAACGGTGGACGCCGTCGGCCAGTATATCGACATGGGCTACAAGGCGATCCGCGCGCAGACCGGCGTTCCGGGCATCAAGGACGCCTATGGGGTGGGTCGCGGCAAGCTCTATTACGAGCCGGCCGATGCCGCGCTGCCTAGTGTCACCGGCTGGGATACGCGCAAGAGCCTCAACTACGTGCCGAAGCTGTTCGAGGAACTGCGCAAGACCTACGGCTTCGACCACCACCTGCTGCACGACGGCCACCACCGCTACACGCCGCAGGAAGCGGCCAACCTCGGCAAGATGCTGGAGCCCTACCAGCTGTTCTGGCTGGAGGACGCGACGCCCGCCGAGAACCAGGAGGCCTTCAGGCTGATCCGCCAGCATACCGTCACGCCGCTGGCCGTGGGCGAGGTGTTCAACACGATCTGGGACGCCAAGGACCTGATCCAGAACCAGCTGATCGACTACATCCGCAGCACCGTGGTCGGTGCAGGGGGCCTCACCCACCTGCGCCGCATCGCCGATCTTGCCGGGCTCTACCAGATCCGCACCGGCTGCCACGGCGCGACGGACCTCTCCCCAGTCACCATGGGCTGCGCTCTGCACTTCGATACCTGGGTGCCCAACTTCGGCGTGCAGGAATACATGCGCCATTCCGAGGAAACCGACGCCGTCTTCCCGCACGACTACCGCTTCGAAGACGGTTATCTTCATTGCGGCGAGACGCCCGGCCACGGCGTCGACATCGACGAGAAACTGGCGGCAAAATACCCCTACAAGCGCGCCTACCTGCCGGTGGCGCGGCTCTCTGACGGAACCATGTGGAACTGGTGAGATATGCCACAGGTCGTCATCTGCGGCGAGGGCATGCTCGAGCTGTCGCGAGAGGGCGGCGGCTGGCGGCTGGGGTTCGGCGGTGACACGCTGAACACCGCGATCCACCTGACTCGGGCGGGAGTCGAGACGGCTTACCTGACGGCGCTGGGCAGTGATCCGTTCAGCGTCGAACTCAAGGGCAAATTGGTCGCAGAGGGCCTCGACACTTCCCTTGTCCTCACGCACCCCGCGCGCGGCGCCGGACTCTATGCGATTACCACCGATGCCGCTGGCGAACGCAGTTTCACCTATTGGCGAGGTGACAGCGCGGCGCGCGAGATGTTCACGCTCGAGGCGATGGAGGCGGCCAAAGCCTTGGCCGCAACTGCCCGGCTCTTCGCCTTTTCGCTGATCACCATGGCCATCCTGCCGCCAGCCGGCCGCCGGCAATTGCTCGATCTTGCGGCCCTGGTCCGCGCCAATGGCGGCCGGGTTGCCTTTGACGGCAATTACCGGCCGCGCCTGTGGGACAGTGCCGATGATGCCCGCGCGGCGCGTGATTCCGCGATTACCGTCGCCGAAATCGGCTTGCCGACGCTGGAGGACGAGATGGCTCTTGGCGCTCGCGACGCGGGGCAGGTCGCCGCCCACTGGCAGGCGCTCGGCTGCGCGGAAGTGGTCGTCAAGCTGGGCGCCGAAGGCTGCCGGCTTTTCGACGGGGTCTTGGTGCCGCCAGCCGAGGTGCTCGAACCCGTCGATACCAGCGGCGCGGGCGATGCCTTCAACGCAGGCTATCTGGCGGCGCGGCTCAAAGGCGATAGCTGCGAGGCGGCCGCCATGGCGGGGCACTGGCTGGCCGGGTGGACGATCATGCGGCCGGGCGCGATCCCCGCGAAGGATTCCTGAGCAGGCTCCACAGCACCGCGGCCGCCAGCAGATCCAGGCCCGCCAGCGCGACGAACAGCGGGTTGTAGCCGAAGGTATCGGCGCTCTGGCCGATCAGCAGGGTGAACAGCATGCCGCCGATCCAGGCCGAGGTTCCCGCCATGCCGCTGGCCGTGCCCACGGTCTTGCTCTCGAACACGTCGGCGCACAGCGTGATCAGCGCGCCATTGAGCATCTGGTGGGCAAAACCGCCGATGCAGAACAGGGCGATGGCAAGCTCGGGCGATGTCGCAAGGCCGATGCAGGCCGGGCCCGCCATCAGCAGCGCGCCCGCGGTCATGGTCAGCTTGCGGGAGGCGAGCAGGCCCGCACCGCGCTTGAGCAGCCAGCCGGGAAGGAGGCCAGCGGCCAGGCTGCCGAAATCCGCCGCCAGGAATGGCAACCAGGCCCAGAGCGCAATGCTCTTGAGATCGAGCTTCCACACCGCGACGAGGTAGAGCGGGATGAAGAAGTTGAACGTCTGCCAGGCCGGTTCGGACAGGAACCGCGGCATGGCGATGGCCCAGAACGAGCGGCTGCGCAGCACCTGCGCGCGGGTGGCGGGCTTGCCGCCGACTTCATCGTCGGCACCGGCTTCGATCAGCGCGCGTTCGCCCTCGCTCAGCCGGGGATGCACGGCCGGATCACGATAACCCAGCCACCACATGCCCGCCCAGACCAGGCTAAGCGCGCCGGTGAAGACAAAGGCCGCCTGCCAGTTCCAGGCGAGGATGCAGAAGGCGACCAGCGGCGGGGCGATCATGTTGCCGACAGAAGTGCCCATCTGGAACAGGCTGGTCGCCAGCGGCCGCTCGCGCGGGGGAAACCAGGTGGAAACGGTCTTCGCCCCGGCGGGGATCGCCGCCGCCTCGGTCGCGCCCAGCGCGGCGCGAAAGAAGGCCAGGCTCTGCCAGCCCGCCGCCATGGCATGGGCCATGTTGGCAAGGGCCCAGCCCACGGCAAAGAGGAAAAAGCCCAGCCGGGTGCCCAACGCGTCAAGCACCGAGCCGGCGACGGTCTGCATCACCGTGTAGCTCGCCTGGAAGGCCAGAACGACCCAGCTGTATTGCTCGGTCGTCATGGCGAATTCGGACTTGAGCGTCGGCGCCGCC
The DNA here is from genome assembly GCA_964630805.1 of uncultured Novosphingobium sp. GTDB lineage: Bacteria > Pseudomonadota > Alphaproteobacteria > Sphingomonadales > Sphingomonadaceae > Novosphingobium. The sequence goes on from CAZVWP010000012.1 coordinate 31,898, forward strand.
ACCGAAAGGGTCGAGCGTGCGAGGTAGTTGAGCACCGTGCCAAGCGTGACCAGCCCGATGATCCACCAGCGTAGCGGCAATCGTGACATCATGGCGGCTCTCGCTGATGGAATTGGGCTTGGGTCGGCCCCGCAGGGCAGGTTCCACTCTTGCGGATTGAACCGGTTGCGTCAATCCGGTCTGGCCAAAAGGCATAAATGCCATTACCAATTTTGGCGTGCCATCGCGAGGATGAAATGAAACGCTGTCTCGGAAACGTTGCGAAGCTGGCTGCCGGCATGGCGGCGACACTGGCTGGTCCGGCGCTTGCGCAGGAAGCCCAACCATGGATGACCCAGGCGATCGTCGTGGAGCAGCGGACGGCGGCTGACGACGCATCGCGTGAGGCAGTGGCCAACCGGCGGGCCAGATTGCTGCTGTCGGCGATGAGCCTCGAACAGAAGCTGCAGCAGCTTACCGGGGCCAAACCTGAAATCCTGCCCGAGTTGCCGCAGTGCTTTGGCGCGCGCCATGTCAGCGGCATCGCCGCGCTCGCCATTCCCACCTTCCGCATCACCAACGGCCCGGTCGGTCTGGGGCAGAACGACTGCGTTTCGGTCGAAGTCGCGAAGCTGCCGGTCAGCCCCATGGCCGGCGGCGTGATTTCGGCGGCCTATACCCACCCCAGTTCGGCCAAGGCCACTGCCCTGCCATCCGCCATGGGCGTCGCCGCCTCGTTCGATCGCGATGTCGCCGCCATGTTCGGCGCGGTCATCGCCACCGAAATGAACAACCTGGGCCTGCATGTCTTCGAAGCGCCCGGCGTCAATCTCGCCCGGTTGCCGATCCTGGGGCGCAATTTCGAATATTTCGGCGAAGATCCCTATCTCAGCGGCACGATGGCAAGTGCCGAGACGAGGGCCATCCAGGACAGGGGCCTGATCGCCATGGTCAAGCACTATGTGGCCAACGAGCAGGAAACCAACCGGATGACCATCCAGGAGTCGGTCGACCGGCAGGTGCTGCGCGAGCTTTACCTGCTGCCCTTCGAAATGGCGGTGAAGGACGGCAAGGCGGGGGCTGTGATGTGCGCCTACAATTACGTCAACGGCCAGTCCTCATGCGAGAGCCGCGAATTGCTGACCGATGTGCTGCGCAAGGACTGGGGTTTTACCGGCTACGTCCAGTCGGACTTCTTCGCGATGAAAAGCACCGTCGCGACCCTGGCGAACGGCATGGATCATGAAATGCCGCTTCCGCTGCAATGGGCGCCCGCGAAGATCCGCGCCGCGCTCGATCGCGGCGAGCTGAATGGGGCCCAGATCGATACGGCACTCGAACGCCGTTATACCCAGATGTTCAAGGCGGGAATTTTCGATAGGCCGCTGACCCAGACGCCGATCGACTTCGCCGCGGGCGGACGCAAGTCGCGCGAGATCGGCGGCCGCTCGACGGTGTTGCTGCAAAACAACGGGGCGCTGCCGCTCAGGCCGGACCTCAAGTCGCTCGTGCTGATCGGCAAGGCCAGCCAGGTCTATGCCCGGCAAGCAGTCGCCGGCGGCGCCCTGCCCGGCGAGCCGATGGGCAGCGGCGGCGGCAGTTCAGACGTCGTGCCCAGCTACACGGTCAGCCCGGTCGAAGGGCTGCGCAATGCGCTTCGCGAACTCGGCAACAGCGGGGCCACGGTCAAGCTGATCCTGGTCGACGATGCCAATACCGGCGCCACGATCGACGGCAAGCAGGCGGACTTCGCCCAGGCGCTGGCCGAGGCGGGTGCCGCCGATGCCGTGGTCATGATGGCGGGGACGATTTCCGAGGAGGGCGCAGACCGCGCGACCTTCACCGATGCAAGCGGCAAGCAGCTGGCCGCCCCGGCGGCGCAGGGGAGCGGGCTGGACTGGTACGCCCCCCGTTCCAACCTGATCGCCACCACGCGCGGCGCCAATGCGGCCCGGAACAGCGGCACCACGGCCATGATCGAGGCGCTGCTATCGGCGAATTCGGCGGACGGAAGGCCGATGGCGGCCAAGTCCGTGCTGGTCCTCAAGGACAATGCCGGGCCCGCCCTGCCCTCCTCGCTTGTCGGACGCCAGGGGCCGGCGATCCTCGAGGCATGGTTTCCGGGGCAGGAGGACGGCAACATCGTCGCGGACGTCCTGTTCGGCCGGGTAAACCCCTCGGGCAAGCTGCCGGTGACTTTCCCGCTCGCGGGCAAGGGGTTTCTCGACAGTATCGATCCTGCGCAGTTCCCCGGCATGACGGCCAATGGCGGCAAGGATCAGGCCGTGACCTACAGCGAGAAACTGGCAATCGGCTACCGCTGGTACGATTCGCAATCGGGCAAGTGTCCCGTCCGGCGAGGGAAGAATTCCTGCGTCGCTTTCCCGTTCGGGCACGGGCTGTCCTATACCGGCTTCAACCTCGGCCTGCCCCGCCTCGCTTTCGATCCCGCCAGCGGCACTTGGCGGGCCACGGTGCGGGTGACAAACACGGGAAAGCGAGTCGGCGCGGAAGTGGTGCAGGCCTATGTAACACTGCCGCCCGCCGCCAATTCCGGCCGGGCAAAGCAACCGCCAAGGCGGCTTGTCGGCTTCCAGCGCATCGAACTGGCCCCCGGCGCCTCGGGCGAGGCGGCGATCGTCATCGATCCCGCGGCAAGCAATCATCCCCTGGGCGTGTGGGACGAGGGGCAGGCAAAGTGGGTGATCCCACAGGGAACGTTCACGGTCTGGTTGGGCAGGTCCTCGTCGCCGGCCGATCTTGAAAGGGCCGGGACCATCCGGCGCTGAAGGCGAACCAGATCCATCGGCGGCCACAGGCGCGCAGACGGATCAACCGACTTGACGTCGCGCTCGACAGCCGGGACCTTCCCCTGCCTGTGCCCGTTGGGCTCAGTTCTAGGGAAGGATGCAAAATGGCGATCGACGAAAGGCTGGTCCAGGAACTGCTCGACAAGGAGGCGATCCGCGAGCTCGCCTGGCTCTATTCGCGCGGGGTGGACCGCAAGGACGCGGCGCTGCTGCGCGATCTCTACACCGAGGATGCGACCGACACGCACGGCGATTCCTACGAGGGCAGCGCCGAAGGCTTCGTCCAGTTCGTTGAGGGCTCGTTCAGCTATATGCAGTTCAGCGCGCATAACATGTGCAACCACCTGATCAGCGTGAACGGCGACGAGGGCTGCGGCGAGGTCTATGGCATCGCTTACCACTACCTGCCCGACGCCGGCCGACCCGGCGAATGGGTCGAGGACGTGATGTGCGTGCGCTACATCGACAACTATCGCCGCTGCGCCGACGGCAAGTGGCGCTTTTCCAAGCGGCTGGTCACTTACGACATGCTGATCCAGCGGCCTTTCTCGGGGCGCGGCGGCATGCTCGGCTACACCGTGCCCGATCCCAGCTATGCCAATTGCCCGGATCCCCTGTTCCAGCCGGGCAAGCGCCATTGATCAGCGTCATAAGACGGCCTTGCAAGCTGGGCTTGATCCATTAGCCTCGCCCGAAACGCGGACGCGCGGTGCCCGGCGGCATGAAATGGAGACGAGGATGGCCGATTATTCCCCCGATGACATTCGGGACGACTGGGTCCCCAAGGCGGACTACCTCGACCGCGCCTTTCACGAACTGGAGAAGGAACACCTCTGGCCCAAGGTGTGGCAGATCGCCGCGCGCGAGGACGAGCTGAAGCAGCCGGGCGACTATGTCGTCTACGACATCGTCGACGATTCGATCATCGTCGCGCGCGGCAGCGACGGCGCAATCCGCGCCTTCCACAATTTCTGCACCCACCGCGGCACGCTGCTGGCCGAGGGCCGAGGCAATGCCCGGCAGTTCGTCTGCCCGTTCCACGGCTGGCGCTTCGGCAACGACGGGCGCTGCGTCAACATCGTCGACCGCAAGGACTGGGGCGACTGCCTGACCCGCGAGGATGCCGATCTCGTGCAGGTGCAGGTCGGCATCTGGGGCGGCTGGGTGTGGATCAACATGGATCCCGATTGCCAGCCGCTGGACCAGTTCCTCTCGCCGATGAAGGAAATGTGCGAGCTGTTCGAGTTCGAGAAACTGCACCCTGCCTGGTACAAGTCCGTGCGGGTGCCGGCGAACTGGAAGACCACCGTCGGCGCATTCACCGAATTCTACCACGTCCAGACGACCCACGCGCAGATGCTGACCTATACGCAGGACTATTCGGTCAGCCGCGCCATGGGCCGGCATGGCTGGATCTCCTACGCCACCGGCGCCGGCCTGCCGGTCGGCCGCAGTTCGCGCCTGCCGCCCAAGGAAGTGCCGGACTTCCGCGAATACCTCTATGAATACGCCCAGCAGTTCCGTGACGACCTTTCCGCGATGCAGACGCAGCGCGCCTATGAGGCGACGCAGCGGTTGCGCACCGAACTGCCCGCCGACGCCCCGCCGGAAACAGTGCTCGGCACCTGGTTCCAGTTCATCCACGAGGCGGCGATCGAATCCGGCGCCGGCTGGCCGGACAAGCTGACGCCCGAATACATGTCCGAAAGCGGGTTCGACTGGCACGTGTTTCCCAACACGGTCTTCCTCCACCCCGCGGTCGAAGCGGTGCTGTGGTACCGCTTCCGCCCCGATGGCGATGACCATACCCATGCCATCTTCGATATCTGGTCGCTGGAACGCTATCCTCCCGGGCAGGAGCCCGAGGTGGAGCACCAGGTGTTCGAGGACTGGCGCGATGGCGACTTTCCGCTGATCTACGCGCAGGATTTCCAGAACGTGCCCAAGGTCCAGCGCGGCATGAAATCGCGCGCGTTCAAGGGGGCTCGGCCCAGCCCGGTGCAGGAACGCGCCATAACCAACTTCCACCGCGCATTACGACGCTTCATCGAGGATCCGCATGCCGACGACAACCTGCAGCCGGAGCCACCTGTAGCCGTGCCGGAAGGAGAATGAACTTGCCTGAAAAATCCTCGATCGCCGCCTGGCAGGAACTTGTCGAAAGCCTGCAGACCCTGCCCGACCGGATGCTGGCCAAGCTGCCGGACGAAATGCGGTCCGATCCGCAGATTCAGCAGGAAATCGCACGTCTGGCGCTCGAGGCGCTGGTCGGCTCCGGCCTGAGCGCGCTGGCGGGGGATGGCGATTGCCCGCAATTCATGCCCTCGATCGGCCAGATCCTCAACGTCGGCCAGCCGAACGCGGATACGATCTACCGCAGCGCCAGGCTGACACCGGGAGGCAGTTATCGCATTCGCGGCAAGCGCGGCACGCTCAACCACACCGTCATCGCACAGGTCGTTCCGCAGGGAGCGCCGAATGCGGGTTCGCGCTCGCATCTCCATCTCTCCAGCCTGAAGGCGGACAAGGACGGACGCTACGATGTCCTGCTCTCGGCCGAGCGCCCCGCCGGGTATGAAGGCGACTGGTGGCAGCTCGACCCCTCGGCGGCGATGCTGATGAGCCGACAGGTCAGTTCCGACTGGGGCGGCGAGGAAGCATCGACACTGGCTATCGAACGGGTGGACCAGCCGGTGCGCCGCTATCGGCAAAAGCCGGAAGACCTGGAACAGCGCCTGCGCGGCCTTCGGCAACAGACCGACTTCATGGCGCTGATGTTCCCCGACCACGTCGAGCAGTTGCGCCAGGAAGGCTACGTCCACAAGTTCAAGGTGTTCGATGTCGGATTCGGCGCCCTGCAGGGGCAATTCTATTACGAGTGCGCATTCGACCTTGCCGACGACGAGGCGCTGGTCATCGAGTCGCCGGTGCCGTCGCGCTGCCAGTACCGCTCGCTGATCCTCACCAACGACATTTTCGAGACGATCGACTGGTACAACAACCATTCGAGCCTGAACGACGCACAGGCCCTGCCCGACAGCGACGGCAAGCTGCGCATCGTCGTTTCGCCGAAAGACCCGGGCGTGCGCAACTGGCTGGACACCGCCGGGCACCCGCGCGGCGTCATCCAGGGGCGGTGGACCGAATGTGACAGCCAGCCGATGCCGGAGATACGCAAGGTCAAGCTCGCCGAATTGCGCGGCGCGCTGCCTGCCGACGTCGCCACGGTGACGCCGGAAGAGCGGCAGGAAATCGTGCGCGAACGGCGCCGGGCCTATCTCGAACGGCCGCAGTGGTGAGCTGACCGGCGGTCGCTAAACGAACCGCCGCATGTTCTCCGCCATTTCCAGCAAGGCATGCCGCCGCGGCTTGGCGAGCAGCACCTCGAAGCTCGCCCGGTAATCCTCCCGAGGGATGTAAGCCGGCCCGTTGGCCACGTTGTCGAGCCCGAGCCGCGCGACATCCTCCGCCGGCTGCAGGTTCTGCATCGGCTCGCCGCCGAACGGGCGCAAGCGGGTGGCTTCCGATTCGGTGGCTCCCGGGCATAGCGACAGGACATCGATCCCACTGTCGTGAAGCTCGCCCAGCAGGCCCTCGGCCAAGGCATTCACCAGCGCCTTCGAGGCGGAATAGGCCGTGGAATAGGGGTTGCCCATGAACCCTTCCACCGAACTGGTGAAGATGATGCCGCCCTTGCCGCGCGCCTTGAGGCGGGGAATGAAGCCGCGCGCCAGCTGCATCGGCGCATGGCAATTGACCATGAGCAGCTTGGTCAGCGACGATGCGGACTTGGTTTCGAACGCTCCCTTCATGTTGAAGCCCGCATTGCTGACCAGAAGGCCGACATCGGAGCCGGCAGCGCCTTCAATAATCCGCTCGGGTGCGGCAGGATCGGACAGGTCGGCGCCGACGACCGTGGACTTCACACCATGGGCCTCGGCCAATCGCGCGGCCAGTTCCTCCAGCCGCTCCACCCGCCGCGCGGTCAGGATCAGGTCGAAGCCCCGGCGCGCCAGTTCCTCGGCGAAGGCCCAGCCGATCCCGGCCGAGGCGCCGGTGACCAGCGCCACCGGGCCATAGCGGTCCCGGTATTCCGCGCCGTTCATAGCCGGCCCGTCCGAAATGCCTCGGGCACCCAGTTGGGCGAGCGCTTTTCGGCGAAGGCGGTCATCCCCTCGCGGGCTTCGGGACCGCGCAGCGAGGCGAAGAAGGTGGCCTCGTCAACCACGCCGAATTCGCCATGAACGATGCGCTTGAACTGCTCGCGCGCCTCGGGCGCGCTCTGCAGCGCCTCGCGCGCGGCCTGTTCGGCTGCCGCTTCCAGCTCGTCATGCGGGACCATGCGCGAGACCAGCCCGTGCTGCAGCGCCTCGGCCGCATTCAGCCGCCGGCCGGTGATCATCATGTCGCGGGTCAGCGCGACGCCGATGAGCCTGGGCATGACGGCGGCATACCAGGCGTCCATGATGCCGCGCAGCAGTTCGGGCCCCCGAAAGGTCGCCCGGTCGCTCGCCACCGCGATGTCGGAGAGCATGGCGACGCACAGGCCGCCGCCCTGGCAGATGCCGTTGACCGCGCTGATCACCGGGATCCGCGCCTTGCGCAGGGTGTGCCAGGGCAGGATGTCGCTGCCGATCAGCTCGGCGATATTCATTTCCCCCTGGCCGAGGTCCGCGTTCTGGACATCGCCGCGCAGGTCGCCGCCCGGGCTGAAGACGTCGCCCGTGCCGATGATGACCAGTGCGTGCAGGTCCGGATCGTTGGTGACGAGGTCTACCGCGCGGCGGATGCCGAAATACATCCGGCTGGTGAAGGCATTGCGCGCCTCCGGGCGGTCGATGACGCACCAGCCGATCGGCCCGCGCCGCTCGAACCGCAGGTGCGGTGTTCCAAGATCATCGCCTTTCATGTCCATTCTCCCATTTCCGCCACGGATTTCGCGGGCTTGCTCTTTTCTAGTGCCCGCTCTTGCCGGGTGCACGAATCGTATAGCGCAATGCACACTTTTCCGACAGGGGTGTTGTATTTGATGCACGGGCTGATAGTTTGGCGCCCAAAGTCCATCCCGGGAGAGTCGCCACCATGAATGTCGAAGCCAGAACGTTCGATCCGCCCGCAGACCAGATGAAGTGGCTCGGCACCGAGCCGATACCCGTCAGCGCCTATTGCGATCCCGACTATTTCGAGCTTGAGCGCAAGGCGATCTTCATGCGCAGCTGGATGGTGATCGGCCATGTCTGCGAATTGCCGGAGCCGGGCAGCTTCATCCGCAGGGAGCTGGAATTCGCCAGGGCCTCGATCCTGATCGTACGCGGCAAGGACGATGTCATCAGGGCCTTCCACAATGTCTGCACCCACCGCGGCACGCAACTCACCGGCGAAGAAAGCGGCAAGAAGAACACCTTCAGTTGTCCGTACCACATGTGGACGTTCGGAACCGATGGCGCACTGCTTTCGGCCCCCGACTTCGAGCGGTTCTATACCACCAAGGAAGACTGCGCGCTGAAGAAGGCCTCGGTCGACACCTGCGGCGGGATGATCTTCCTCAACCTTGACCCGGCCCCCGCCCAGAGCCTGCACGAATTTCTCGGCGAGCGCATGGTAGCCGAGATGGAAGCCATGCCGGCGGCCCGGGCTACCGAATTCAGCGAATATGTCTACGAGCTCGATGCCAACTGGAAGGCCGACTACGACAATTTCCAGGAGGTCTATCACCTCAAGTTCATCCACCCGCGGACCGGCGCGGCGACTTTCGTACCCGAGAACCCCTTCGGCTATCCGGAGCACGTAAGCTTCCACGGCCCCCACCGCATGATGGAATTCTATCCGCACTACCGCGACGACGTCGTCACCCCTCTCCAGATGGCCGCATTCCCGATCCAGGGGCAGTATGTCATGCAGCACGAGCTGGTCCCCCAGCCGACCAACAAACACTACCTGGCGCTCTTCCCGGCCTTCTTTCTCCAGGGATCGCCGACCCAGCACTTCAGCCATGTCGTCTACCCGGTCTCGGCAACAAAATCGCGCGGGGTCGTCCGGGTCTACTGGATCGGCGAAGAGGCTTCGGCAAGCGAGAAGTTCGCCCGCGAATACAGTTTCGTCATCGCCCGCGAAGTCCATTCCGAGGACGTCCAGGTGATCAAGGCCGGCCAGCGCGGCCTCAACAGCGGCGCGCTGACGCACATCCACTTCCAGGCGATGGAAGGGCTGTGCCGCCACCTCTACAACACCTCTCGAGACATGGTGGAGGCCTACAAGACAGAGCAGGAAGCGGCGGGAGCACTGAAATGACGGCGCAGGCACAGCTTCCCGAAGGCTTTTCGGCGCTCGAACCCTTCGTCGAGCGCTGGGCGATCCGCACCACCCGCGAACGCGACAAGGCGCGCGGCGAGAGCGCATTCGAGGACCTTCAGGCCTTCTACGACGCCGGCCAGCCGCTGCTGGGGCAAGCGCTCGCCTATCTCGACACGTTCCCGGTGAAGGAACTTGCGGGCAAGGAACAGCGGCTGATGGACCTGATGCTGAGCCTCGCCCACGCGTCTATGGCGGTGGAGATCCACAAGGAAATGGAGCCGCAGCACGCGGTGTCTCGCCAGGCGATGATCATCACCCGTTCGACGACCGATCCGCGCTGACCGCGCCGCATTGGCCGGTGCCGGTAGTGGAAGGGTGGTTGGAGGCCCGAGCCGGAATCGAACCGGCGTATACGGATTTGCAGTCCGCTGCGTCACCACTCCGCCATCGGGCCTCGGAGCAAGTCGAGGCGCGCGCATAGCGGGGCCAGACCCGGTGTGCAATCCGATTCAGGACACCCGCTGCAATTGCAGCTGTCTGCGCTCGGTATCGGCCTGCAACAGCTTGACCTGGATGCGATCACCCGGCTCCACGCCATGCGCAGCGACCCGCGCCACGACGGGCGCGGCGCATAGCTGGATTCGCACGCTGCTTTCGGCAAGGTCGGTGACAACCGCTTCGAACACCTCGCCCACGCGGGCAGAAAGGAAAGCGGCTTCGGCAAGGTCGATCACGGCGCGGCCGATCTGGCCGTCGCGCTGGTCGGCCCTGGCCATGACGGCCGGCAGGCGCGCGAAGGCCTCGGTCACGGTATCCGGAACCGGCTGGCCATTTGCCACGGCAAGCGCCGCGCGCACCACATAGCGGTCGGCCAGGCGGCGCAAGGGCGCGGTGCCATGCGCATAGGTGGCGGCCATGGCCGCGTGCCAGGGTTTCACGCCCGGCCTGTAGGGCTCATAGGAGGCGCCGTTACCCGCGCGCCGCACAGCCAGCATGAAGGCGCTCTGGCGTGGATCGCGGGGATCGAGACTGCGCTCGAACTCGGTCAGCGGTATGGCGTCCGGCCAGTCCAGCCCGAAGGCGCGCGCGGTGTGGCGCAGGCGCGTGGCCGCCCGTTCGTCCGGCGGCGCCATGACCCGGAACAGGCCCGTGTGCGCGGAATAGAGCGCATCGGCGATCGCCAGGTTGCAGGCCAACGACAGCGCCGCATTGTTCAACTCGGAAGGCAGCTGCGGCCGCAGGACTAGGGCGAACCTGCCGTCGGGCTCGCGCTCCACTTCCTGTTCCGGCGGATCGACCCGCGCCGCGCCGCGCCGCTCTTCGGCGGCGGACATGCGCCGGGCCAGTTCACCGAATTCCCCGGGCAGGTCGCTGTCGCGCACCTTGTCATAGGCGAGCTTGGCGCGGCTTTGGATCACGGCGCGCTCGGCCCCGTCTAGCCCGACCTTGCCATCCGGCTGCACCCGCACGGTGAAGATCACGCAAGGCCGTGGCCCATCGGGCAGCAGGCTCGCGACAGATTCGGCCAGAACCGGGGGATAGAGGCCCGCCTTGCCATCAGGCAGATAGCAGGTCGCGCCGCGCTGCCAGGCTTCCCGGTCGATCGGATCGCCATCGGCCACGAACCAGCCGACATCGGCGATGGCATAGTGCAGCAGGATGTCCGCACCCGCGCGCTCGATGGCGAAGGCCTGGTCGAGGTCGGTCGAAGTGGCTGGGTCCAGCGTCACGAAGTGCATCGCGGTACGGTCGGCATGTTGGGTCGGGACGCGCTTCGCGGCTGCTTGCGCTGCCTCCAACACCTCCGACGGAAAGCCCTCGGGCACCTGGAACTGCACCCTGATCGTCGCGAGCCCATCGGCCAGAAGATGTTGGGGGTCGCGCAGCGTCTTCATTGCGTACCCGGCTTGCCAAGTCCGGGCGGGAACGGCAAGTCGTTAGCAGACGTTGAGAGGAGTCACCCCCAGATGAAGACCCGCGCCGCCGTTGCCTTCGAAGCGAAGAAACCGCTGGAGATCGTCGAACTCGATCTCGAAGGACCCAAGGCCGGCGAAGTGCTGGTCGAGATCATGGCGACCGGCATCTGCCACACCGACGCCTATACCCTCGACGGCTTCGACAGCGAGGGCATTTTCCCCTCGATCCTCGGGCACGAAGGCGCGGGCGTGGTGCGCGAAGTCGGCCCGGGCGTCACCAGCGTCAAGCCGGGCGACCACGTCATACCGCTTTACACCCCCGAATGCCGCCAGTGTAAGTCGTGCCTTTCCGGCAAGACCAACCTGTGCACCGCGATCCGCGCGACCCAAGGCCAAGGGCTGATGCCGGACGGCACCAGCCGGTTCAGCTACAAGGGCCGGACCATCTTTCATTACATGGGCTGCAGCACCTTCTCGAACTTCACCGTGTTGCCCGAGATCGCGGTGGCAAAAATCCGCGAGGACGCGCCGTTCGACAAGTGCTGCTATGTCGGCTGCGGCGTCACCACCGGTGTCGGCGCGGTGATCAACACCGCCAAGGTGACGCCCGGGGCCAATGTCGTGGTCTTCGGCCTCGGCGGCATCGGCCTCAATGTCATCCAGGGCGCGCGGCTGGTCGGGGCGGACAAGATTATCGGCGTCGACATCAATGACGGCAAGGCGGAGTGGGGCCACAAGTTCGGCATGACCCAGTTCTACAACCCCAGGGGCAAGAGCACGGCCGAAGTGGTGGCGGATATCGTCGCCATGACCGACGGCGGTGCGGACTATACTTTCGACTGCACCGGGAACACCGAAGTGATGCGCCAGGCGCTGGAAGCCTGCCACCGCGGCTGGGGCGTCTCGACCGTGATCGGCGTGGCCGAGGCGGGCAAGGAGATCAGCACGCGGCCGTTCCAGCTGGTGACGGGGCGGGTGTGGAAAGGATCGGCCTTCGGCGGGGCCAAGGGACGGACTGACGTGCCCAAGATTGTCGAGTGGTACATGAACGGGAAGATCGAGATCGACCCGATGATCACCCACGTGCTGACGCTGGAAGAGATCAACAAGGGCTTCGACCTGATGCATGCGGGCGAGAGCATCCGGAGCGTGGTGGTGTTTTGACGCGGGAACAGCGCCTTCAGGAGATACTGGCCGGTCAAGCGGGCCGCGAAGGGGCGCTGTTGCCGATCTTGCATGAGGTTCAGGCGAAGTTCGGCTGCGTCGACCAGAAAGCGGAAGCTGCGATTGCCGGGGCACTGAACCTCAGCCGGGCCGAAGTTCACGGCGTGGTGAGCTTCTATCACGATTTCACCGCCGAAGCGGACCCGCGTCCCTGCGTGGACCTGTGCCGCGCCGAGGCATGCCAGGCGCGGGGGGTGGAAGCGCTGGTCGGCGCCGCTGAGCAGGCGGCGGGGGAGAGGGTGCGGCTGCGCACGGTCTATTGTCTCGGCATGTGCAGCGCGGGACCGGCGGCGCGGGTGGGTGACGCAGTTCATGCGCGGCTGGATGAGGCGGCGCTGGTGCGGCTGATCGAGGCGGCATGACTGTCGTGCGCATCCCGGACGATGCCCTGGCCCTGGCCTGCGGGGCCGATGCCGTGGCGGCCGCATTCGAGGCCGAGGGCTGCACGGTGGAGCGGGTGTCGAGCCTGGGCATGCATTGGCTTGAGCCGCTGGTGGAGATCGACGGTATCGGCTGGGGGCCGGTGACACCGGCGCAGGTTCCGGAAATTCTCTCCGGGTCGGGGGAGGCACTGTGTATCGGGCCCATCGCCGACCACCCCTTCCTTGCCCGGCAGACCCGCCTCACCTTCGCCCGCGCCGGCAAGACGCGGTCGGTGAACCTTGATGACTACGCCGCCTCAGGAGGCTGGACCGGCCTGCACCGCGCCCTCGCGCTGCCACCGGAACAGATTGTCGCCGAAGTCCTGCAGTCCGGCCTGCGCGGCCGCGGCGGGGCGGGCTTCCCCGCCGGGATCAAGTGGAAGACCGTCGCCGACACATCGGCAGCCCGCAAGTTCGTCGTCTGCAATGCCGACGAGGGCGACAGTGGCACATTCGCCGACCGCATGCTGATGGAAGGCGATCCATTCGCCCTGCTGGAAGGCATGGCCATAACTGCGCACGCCGTTGGCGCGTCCAGGGGTTACATCTACGTCCGCAGCGAATATCCGCATGCGATTGCAAAGCTGCGCGCGGCCATCCCGCTGGCGGCACCGCACATCGCGCCATTCGGGATCGAACTGCGCGTGGGCGCGGGCGCCTATGTCTGCGGCGAGGAGACCTCGCTGCTGAACTCCATCGAAGGCAAGCGCGGCGAAGTGCGCGCAAAGCCGCCGCTGCCGGCCATATCCGGCCTGTTCGGCTGCCCGACGCTGGTGAACAACGTGCTTACCCTCGCTGCCGTCTCGCACATCCTGCGCGAGGGCGGGGCGGAGGAATATGCCGCGCTGGGGCACGGCAAATCGCGGGGGACCATGCCGATTCAGCTGGGCGGCAACATCAGGCACGGCGGCCTGTTCGAAGCGCCGTTCGGCATCACGTTGAGGGAACTGGTTCACGACATCGGCGGCGGCACCGCCTCCGGCCGCCCGGTCAAGGCGGTGCAGGTCGGCGGGCCGCTCGGGGCCTATATCCACCCCGACCAGTTCGACCTTCCCTTCGACTACGAAGCCTATGCGCAGGCCGACGCCCTGATCGGCCACGGCGGCGTGGTGGTGTTCGACGATACGGCCGACATGGGCCGAATGGCCCGCTTCGCCATGCAGTTCTGCGCCGCCGAAAGCTGCGGCAAGTGCACCCCTTGCCGGATCGGTTCGACCCGCGGCGTGGAACTCATCGACCGCATTCGCGCGGAGGGGCAGGAGGCCGACGTGGCCCTGCTCGAGGGCCTGTGCGAAGTGCTGAAGGAAACGTCGCTCTGCGCATTGGGCGGGTTCACGCCCTATCCCGTGATAAGCGCACTGCAAAACTGGCGGGAGGACTTCGCATGATCCTGGGTTGCGTTCTTGCGGGTGGACAGTCCTCGCGCTACGGCAGCGACAAGGCACTGGCGGAACTGGGCGGGCGAACGCTGATAGCCCGGGCCGTCGATACGCTTTCGGGCTGGTGCGAACATGTCGTCGTGGCAGGTCGGGAATATGCGCCAGCGCCAACGATTCCGGACTGGCCCCACCCCGGAATGGGCCCGCTCGCCGGCATCGCCGCCGCGCTGCACCTCGCGCGGGACGAAGACTACGAGGCCGTGCTCACCTGCGGTGTCGATTCCGCCGTGCTGCCGGAGGACCTGCTCGACCTCCTCGGACCCGCCCCCGCCTACCTCGCGGAGCAGCCGGTCGTCGGACTCTGGCCCGCCAGCGCCGTCGGCGCGATCGAGGCCATCCTCGAGAGCGAGGACACGCATTCGATGAAGCGCTTTGCCGGGGCGATCGGCGCAAGACCGGTGAAATATGCCGGCAAAACTGCTAATGTAAACACGCCCGCCGACCTCGCGGAACTGGAGAAGCGACATGGGCTATGAGCGGCAGGTAGACTTCGGCACGCCCGAAGTCCTTGCCGAGACGCAAGTGACACTCGCCGTCGACGGGCGCGAGATCACCGTGCCCGCCGGAACCAGCGTCATGCGCGCCGCCGCGCTGGCAGGCGAGTCCATCCCGAAGCTCTGCGCGACCGATAGCCTCGCCGCCTTCGGCTCCTGCCGGCTGTGCCTCGTCGAAATCGAGGGCGTGAGGGGCACTCCCGCCAGCTGCACCACGCCCGTCGCCGAGGGCATGCAGGTCCGCACCCAGAGCGAACGCCTGACCCGGCTCCGGCGTGGGGTGATGGAACTCTACCTGTCCGACCACCCGCAAGACGCGGGCGGCGATACGGAATGCGAGCTGCGGGAAAACGCCGAGCATATGGGCCTCTCCGGTACACGCTATGACTTTTCGGGCGCCAGCCACCTCGAAGCCGCGCCTGACATCTCCAACCCCTATTTCACCTTCGATCCCGCCAAGTGCATCGTCTGCTCGCGCTGCGTGCGCGCCTGCGACGAAGTGCAGGGGACTTTCGCGCTGACCATCGAGGGCCGGGGCTTCGCCTCACAGGTCAGCGCCGGACAGGCGGGCGACGACTTCCTCGCCTCCGAATGCGTCTCCTGCGGCGCCTGCGTCCAGGCCTGCCCGACCGAAGCCTTGCAGGAAAAGTCCGTAATCGAGATCGGCCTGCCCGACCGGGCAGTGGTGACAACCTGCGCCTATTGCGGCGTCGGCTGCACTTTCCGCGCGGAGATGAAGGGCGACCAACTGGTCCGCATGGTGCCGTGGAAGGACGGCAAGGCCAATCGCGGCCACTCCTGCGTCAAGGGGCGCTTCGCCTGGGGCTATGCGAACCACAAGGACCGCGTGCTTTCGCCGATGATCCGCGAGAGCATTGAGCAGCCCTGGCGCGAGGTCGGCTGGGACGAGGCGCTGGAGTTCACGGCAAGCCGGCTGACGGCGATCAAGGCGACACATGGGGCCCACGCGCTGGGCGGCATCACCTCCAGCCGCTGCACCAACGAGGAGACGTTCCTCGTCCAGAAGCTGGTCCGGGCGGGGTTCGGCACCAACAATGTCGATACCTGCGCCCGCGTCTGCCATTCGCCGACCGGCTATGGCCTCAAGACCACCTTCGGCACCTCGGCCGGCACGCAGGACTTCGACAGCGTGATGCAGGCCGACGTCATCCTCGTCATGGGCGCCAATCCCACCGATGCCCATCCGGTCTTCGCCAGCCGGATGAAGCGGCGGCTGCGGCCCAGTAATGGCAAACCGGGCGCCAAGCTGATCGTCATCGACCCGCGCCGGATCGACCTCGTGCGCTCGCCGCATATCGAGGCCGCGCATCATCTTGCGCTGACCCCGGGCACCAATGTCGCGGTGCTGACGGCGATGGCGCATGTCGTCGTCACCGAAGGGCTCGCCGACGAGGAGTTCATCCGCGAGCGGTGCGACTGGGATGATTACCAGGACTGGGCGCGCTTCGTTTCCGATCCCCGCCACAGCCCCGAAGCGCTGGCGCCGGTCACTCGCGTCCCGGAAAACGAAGTCCGTGCCGCCGCAAGGCTCTACGCCACCGGAGGCAATGCAGCGATCTACTATGGCCTTGGCGTCACCGAGCATTCGCAGGGCTCCTCCACCGTGATGGCCATCGCCAACCTCGCCATGGCGACCGGCAACATCGGCCGCCCCGGCGTCGGCGTGAATCCCCTGCGCGGGCAGAACAACGTGCAAGGCAGCTGCGACATGGGCAGTTTCCCCCACGAGCTGGCCGGCTATCGCCACATCTCCGATGCCGCCACGCGCAAGCTGTTCGAGGACGAATGGCACGTCTCCCTCGATCCCGAGCCGGGCCTGCGCATCCCGAACATGCTCGACGCCGCGATAGATGGCTCGTTCAAGGCGATCTACATCCAGGGCGAGGACATCCTCCAGTCCGACCCCAACACCAGCCACGTGGCGCAGGGCCTTTCGGCGATGGACCTCGTCATCGTCCACGACCTGTTCCTCAACGAGACCGCCAGCTACGCCCACGTCTTCCTGCCCGGCTCCACCTTCCTCGAGAAGAACGGCACCTTCACCAATGCCGAACGCCGCATCCAGCTTGTGCGCAAGGTCATGGAGCCCGCCAACGGAATGGAGGACTGGGAGGTCACCCAGGCCCTCGCGAACGCCATGGGCCTTGGCTGGAACTATACCCACCCCCGCGAAATCATGGACGAGATCGCCCGACTCACTCCCAGCTTCGCCGGCGTGTCGCACGCGCGACTGGAGCAGGCAGGCTCCCTGCAGTGGCCGGTGAACGAGGCTCATCCCGATGGCAGCCCGATAATGCACGTGGATCACTTCGTGCGCGGGAAGGGCAGGTTCGTCATCACCGACTATATCCCCACGGACGAGAAGACCGGCCCCCGCTTTCCATTGCTGCTCACCACCGGCCGCATCCTCAGCCAGTACAACGTCGGGGCGCAGACCCGCCGCACACCGAACCAGGTCTGGCACAAGGAGGACCTGCTGGAGATCCACCCGACCGATGCCGAAAACCGCGGCATCCGCGATGGCAACTGGGTCCGCCTCGCCAGCCGCAAGGGCGAGACCACCCTGCGCGCCGAAGTCACCGACCGGGTCGCGCCGGGCGTCGTCTACACCACATTCCACCACCCCGAGACCCAGGCCAACGTCGTCACCACCGAGTTCAGCGACTGGGCTACCAATTGCCCGGAATACAAGGTCACTGCTGTCCAGGTGTCACCTTCCAACGGCCCCAGCGAATGGCAGGAGGACTACGAGGACTTCGCCGAGCGTTCCCGCCGCGTGGTTCCCGCCGAGCCCGCGGAATAGCCATGGAGATCGAGCGCCTGCGCTACATGGCCGAACAGATCGCCCGCGAGTTCAAGGCGCAGGGCGAAGCCGAGGCGATCGCCGCCACCGCCGAGCACATCCGCCTGTTCTGGGACCCCCGGATGAAAGCCGCCCTCAAGGCGGATGACCGCTCCGCCCTGTCACCCATCGTCGCGGCGGCCTTGCAGCAAGTCTGAATTTCCGCGCACAGGCTTGACTTTGCATGCCCGCCCGCGCCCTGCTGTCGCAAAACCTATGGAGAGCGACATGTCCACCACCGCCGAACCGCCCCGCGCCACGCCCGCCGTGCGCGGCACCCATCACAAGTTCATGCTGCTGCCGCCGATCCCGCATCACGTGCGCTGGTTCGAACTCGGCCCGGTCTCCCTCGCGCTGGAACTGCGCGTGCTCAACGACAAGGACGGCAAGCCGAAGGAAAAGAGCATCAGCCTGCACATCTTCGGCAACGACCGCACGACCGAATACATCCGCTTCGACTGCTTCGACCGCTTCCCCCACTACCACTACATCTTCAACCAGTCGCAGACCAACGTGGTCTGGGGCTACGACCCCGACGCCAATGGCCCCATGATCGACTGGTCGTTTGCCGCCATCCGCCACCGCCTGCCGTCCTTCCTGCGCCGCGCCGGGGAAGCCGAGTTGGCCGACAGGGTCGAGCGCGAGGGCCTCGACAACGCTGCCATCGATTCCGTCCAGCACGCCATCGACAACTGGGAGCAGAGCGTACCCACCGAGGATTCGCTCAACGAAGCCCAGGAGTGGTACAAGGCCTGGAAGGCCAAGCACCCGCAGTTCAACACGGCGGAAGGGCAAGAATTCCTTTCCTTTATCGACTAGGGTCGCTCCCCAAGGTCGTCGCTCCCGATTTCCTTGCTCCCCTCCCGCAAGTGGGAGGGGAGCCCGCCGACGGTGTGATTCGTCTACTGCCAGCACTCCTTTCCCGTTGACCTCGCCGCCGCATTGCCGTTCACTCCCTCCCCAGAACAGAGCAATCGGGAGAGTTCGTCATGGCGCCGCGTCCACGATTTTCGTCCGTCATCGAACAGGTCGAGCTTCGCTGCCCGCCCGGCAAGCAACTGGGCGGAGCCATTGCCTGCGACCTGACGCCCGAAGGCAACCTCGTCGTCCTCCACCAGTTCAACCCGCCGGGCGTGGACGTCAGCCACCTCAACCCCGACGACTACCTGCCTGACGTGGCCGTGTTCTCGCCCGACGGCACTTTCATCGAGGCCTGGGGCGGACCGGGCTACTTCCCCGCCATACACGGCGTCGACCAGTGGCCCGCCGGGCGCGAGGGCATCGAGTGCGATGCCGACGGCAACATATGGATCTTCGGCTACACCCCCGGCGACGATGCCGTACACAAGTTCTCCCCTCACGGCGAACTGCTCCTGCGCCTCGGCCAGCGGCTCAAGACAGGGGGAGATGCCGACACCACGCTGCTCGGCTGCCCCACGTCCTGCTTCCATGACACCGAAACGCGCGAGGTGTTCCTCACCGACGGCTATGCCAACCACCGCGTCATCGCCTTCCATTCCGACACCGGCGCGTTCACCCGCATGTGGGGCGCCTATGGCAAGCATCCAGCGGAGCTTTCGCCGGAGGAGGGCTATGGCAACCCGGTCCACAAGATCGTGCGCGGGCCCAACGGCCTGCTCTACGTGGCCGACCGCATCAAGAACCGCATCCAGGAGTTCGAGCTGATTCCCGGCGGGGTGAAATACCTGCGCGAGGTCATGGTCGGGCTCGGCACCATGATGTTCGGATCCACCTTCGACATGGCCTTCACCCCTTGCGGGAACTACATGCTGGTGGCCGATGGTTCCAACCTGCGCGTCTGGAGCCTCGATCTCGCCAGCCTGCAGGTGCTCGGCTGGGCCAGCGTCAGCCATGCGACCGAAGGCGACGACAACCTCGGCCGCATCCACGGCCTGCTCCACCGCTTTCGCCGCGAACCGAACGGCGACCTGCTGCTGTGCTGCACCACCGCGGGGGTGAAGCGGATGAAGTACCTCGGCGTAAGCTAGGCTCTAGCTCTTCGGCACCAGCCCGGCGACAATGGCCGCACCGCCGCGCACCTTCATCGTCGCTGCCGGCGCCGCCGTGCGGCCGCATTGCGGGCAGGTGCGGTCGGTCCCTTCACAGGTCGCCCCGCACTTCGCCGACTGGCAGATCCATTGGCGTGCACCCCCCGGCCATGATCGCCTCCTTCAAGCCTGAGCAGCCTCGAAATAGCCGAGCCGGTAATCCCCCGCGATGGTCGTGCGGTGCATCTTTCGCGGCACCCTGGCGTCGCAGCCGGAAACGCAATGCAGCATGCGCCAGTTGTCCCAGGTCAGCATCTGGCCCAGCTGCCACTGGTGCATGTAGGCCTGCGCGTTTTCATTGATGTGGCGGCAGACCTCCTCGAGCAGCGCCTCGCCCTCCGGGTCCTCGTGCCCTTCGAGGCCGACCGTGTGCAGCAGGCTGACGTGCAGCACCTTCTCGCCGGTGTCGCGCGTCCAGACCGCGGGATGGACCGACCGGGGCACCTTCTTCGCCTCTTCCTCCACCTGGAACCCTTGAGTCGAATTGCGGATGCCCCTGAGCGTGGCGGGCCTGCCGAAGCGCATGTTGAGGAGAATCGTGCCGAGGTGATAGAGCACATTCTTCCCCTCGATCCGCTGCTTCAGGTCCTCGGGCAGGCTGTGATAGAGGGCAATGCCGTCGGCAAAGCCGGTCATGCCGCCTTCCGGGGCGATGACCACCGGGCGCAGCACGCCGGCGCGGTTCAATTCGTTGTTGTAGGCATGGTCGAAATGCCAGGGCAGCCATGAGGCGAGGCACTTGCCGTCGATCTCGATCAGCACCTGGTCGTCGAGGTCGTTGCTGATATCGATCACGCCGGGGGCAAGGCCGTCTTCGGAGCGGTGGACGGCGGCGACGGGATGATCCTTGAGTGGGCCAATCGCCTTGCTGATGGCCAGTTGCATGTAGGGCGATTGCTCGACATCCTCGAACAGCAGCAGGCCATGTTCGACGAAGGCTTGCCTGACCGCCGCCTGCATGCCCGCATCTGCGAGGTTTTCCGGCGTCGCGCCGAGCACCCTTGCGCCGAAGGGGAGGTCGTCCCGCAGCTTCACGAATTGTACCTGTCCGGACATTTACCTCTCCTCTCGGGCGGGAGGCTATCGGAGCGGGGCGGGCGGTCAAGAACTTCCATGCCATGGCGGTGCGCGCTAGACGGCCCCTATGGAAGCACTCCCTCCGCAATTCAAAACGCCCGAGCTGCGCCGGCGCATTGCCCTGATCGCGGAGAGCCACGAGCGGCTGACGGGGAGGGCGCTGGTCGACGCGCCGGACCTTGCGGACGCATTGTGGAATGCACCTCTCGCCGTGGTGGCACACGGCATCGAAGCGGACCCGCTGTTCTTCTTCGGCAATCGCGCCGCATTGACGGCCTTCGGCGCCAGCCTCGACCAGTTCGTCGGCATGCCCTCGCGCCTCTCCGCCGAGGCGCCCGATCGTGCCGAGCGGCAGGCCCTGCTCGACCGGGTGACGGCGCAGGGCTTCATCGACGACTATGCCGGGGTTCGGGTCAGGCTCGACGGGAGGCGGTTCCGGATCGAGAATGCGACGGTGTGGAACCTGATCGATGCAGAGGGGCGGCGGCACGGACAGGCGGCGGCCTTTGCGATGTGAAACGCACCCTTCCAGAAAAGACGTCATCCTGAACTTGTTTCAGGATCCCCCGCGACCATCCTCCCGCGGCTTGCCGGAAACAACCGAACCGTGAAGTTTGCTTTTGCCATGCGGCGCAGGAGCGGGCGGAGAGTGGATCCTGAAACAAGTTCAGGATGACGTTGAAGGGAGAGGCGGGATTTGGATCCTTACCTCCGCCCGAACGTCAGCGGCAGCTTCTCCACCGTCTGGCTCGCCAGCGTCGGCTGGTACGTCAGCTCCTCCACCGGCATGGCGAGCTTGATGTCCTTCAGCCGCCGGATCACCTCCTGCGCCGCGACCTTGATCTCCATCCGCGCCAGCGCCAGCCCGACACAGCGGTGGATGCCCGAGCCGAAGGTGACGTGCGTGCCCAGGTTCGGCCGCTCGATATCGAGCTTGCGCGGGTCGGGGAAGTGGCTGTCGTCGTCATTGGCCGAGGCATAGAGAATGCAGAGCTGCGACATGGCGGGGATCTTCGTTCCGCCCAGCATCGTGTCCTTCATCGCCGTGCGGAACAGGCCGTGGACCGGCGGAAGCAGCCGCAGCATCTCCTCGACGAAACGCATCATCACCCGCTCGTTGTCGACTTGCTCGTAGAGCTGGTCGGCCAGGCCCGGCGTGGTCGCGAGCACCAGCAGCAGGTTGGCGATGGCCGTCGCGGTAGTGTCGTTGCCGGCGATAAGGAAACCGCGGATGAGCGAAATCTGCTCGTAGCGCGAGAGGCGCGGATCCTCCTGTCCCGGGATTTCCGCGTGGACGAGGTCGGAAATCATGTCCTCCTTCGGCTCGGCGGTGCGCAGGTCGACATAGCGGGCGATAAAGTTCTGCAGCTCGCACATCACCTTGGCATTCTCGAGCATGGCCTCGCGGTCCTGCATGCGGCCGATCTGGTCGAGCACCGCCTTGGTCCAGGCGGCCACCTTGGCGTGGCCGACCTCGTTCCAGTCGAAACCCAATTGCTCGCAGATGATGTGCGCCGTCAGAGGCCCGCTGAAATCGAGGATTCCGTCGCACGATCCCTTGTCGGCCATGGCCTCGACCAGGTCGACGACAATCCGGCGTATGCGCGGCTCGAGGTCCTTCACCCGATGCGCGGTGAAGGCCTTTTCGGTGAGCTTCCTCAGGCGTGTGTGACCGGGCGGATCGATGGCAAGGTCGCGGATGAAGCCGCCGCCCTCTCGCTCCATGATCTCGATGAATTCGGCGAGGTTCTCGCCGCCGTAGCGGTCCTGGTAGCCGTGTTCGAGCGAGAAGGTGACATCGTCGTGCAGGACGGTCTTGCAGTCCTCGTACCGCGTCACGAGGTAAAGATCGAGGCCAGGGTCGTAATAGACGGGGTCCTCTTTGCGCAGCGCGCGGTAGAACGGGAACGGGTTGTTGCGGATCGCATCCTGCAGCCGGCTTTCCCCGCCCTTCAATTCCAGAACCGAATAGTCGCTCATCACCGGTTTCCCTCGTATTTCCTGATCTGCCAGTCCGAAGTGTCGAACGAGGCCAGCCCGATCATATCCCCTTCCGCCCCGGCCAGGACCTCGTCCCATCGTCCGGCAAGCGTCTCGATCGTGTGCTCGCGGTCGGCAATGCCCCTGGTGCGGGCGATATAGGTACGCCAGACCTCGCCGCCGACGGAATCGATGCACTCGCCGTTCACCGGGCAGCTCTCGTGCGCCAGCAGGGCCACGGCGGGGGAGGACAGTTCCGGCGGCAGGTTGGCCCGGGCGTGCTGGAGCAGGGGCGAGGTCTCGTACATCGTCGAGGCGACCAGCCGGGTGAAGGCCCCGGGGCTAACCGCATTGACCTTGATACCGTGGCCTGCCCCTTCCGCCGCCAGCGAGCGGGTCAGCGACCACAGGCCGCCCTTGCTGGTGCCGTAGGCGGCCTGGTCGGAAAAGCCGGTCATCGAGCTGGAAGTGATGTTGACGATGCGGCCATAGCCCGCCTGCTTCATGTGCGGCCAGGCGGCATGGCTGGTCCAGACACCGCCCATCAGGTTGATGTCGATATGCCGCTGGAAATCGCGTGGGGTCATCTCGTCGAAGGGGGCGGTGATCGAGATGGCGGCGTTGTTCACCAGGATGTCGATGGAGCCGAAGGTGTCGAGCGCGCACTCGATTATGCGCGCGGCGCTGGGCTGCTCGGCGACGGAATCGGTGTTGGCCACGGCCTTGCCGCCAAGGGCACGGATCTCCTCGGCGACGGCCTCGGCGGAAGCGGTGCCGGGATAGTTCTTCATCTCCGGGTGGCTGCCGATGTCGTTGACCACGACGCTCGCCCCCCGGCTGGCAAGCAGCATGGCATGGGCGCGGCCGAGGCTTGGGTTGCCGCCGGAGCCGGTGACAATGGCCGTGCGGCCGTCGAAGCGGAGTGGGTCCATCGGGTTCAATCCAGCTTGTAGATGCGCCGGGCGGTATCGCCGAGGATCAGTCGGGCCCCGGCTTCGTCGGTGGCGGCAAGGATGTCGGCAATGGCCTCGGCGGTGTAGCCGAATGTGCCTTCGCTGTGCGGATAGTCCTGCGCCCAGAGCACCCGGTCCGCGCCGATCTGGTCCAGCAAGCGCAAGCCCAGCGCATCGGTCTGGAAGGTCGCGTACATGTTATTGTGCCAATACCAGCTCGGCCGGTGCTTCATGTCCCAGTCGAACAGCTCGCGGTGCGCGCCGTAGGTCAGCTCGCAGTCCTGCAGGGCGCCGGCCACCCAGTTGATCCCGCCCTCGGCAAAGACGGTGCGCAGGCTGGGGTGCCGGTCGAACACGCCGCCGAACACCAGCTGGCCGAAAGTGCGCCGGAAGGGATCGGCCTGGACGATGAAGAAGGTGCCGAAGCCCCCACGCCCGCCGGAGCCCGGCACTTCGCCGATGTGGAAGTTCACCGTAAGATCGGCCTCGCAGGTCGCGCCCCAGAGGCGGTCCATGACATCGCTGGCATAATTGATCAGCTCGCCACTGGTATCCTTGCCCGGCGAGAAGGGCAGCATGAAGCTCTTGAGGCCAAGGTCCGCTACCTGTCGTACGGAGCTTTCCAGCTTGGCCGGATCCCACCAGTTGGGCAGGATGCCGACGCCGAAGAACCGTCCCGGCGACGCCGCACCCAACTCCGCCATGTGCTCGTTGTAGGTGCGATACATCAGCTCCTGCAGCGCCTGGTCGGGGTAGCGGGTAAAGGCCATCAGGCTGTTGGGATAGACGATCTCCTGCGCGATTCCCTCGGCATCGAGGTGCCGGTTGCGCAGGCCCAGCTCGAACCCGTCGTTCATCACCGAGCGGGCAAGCGCCTTGTCGATCTCGGTGCCCTGCGGATAGGCCTGCATCGCCTCGGGAAAGCCGACCTTCCAGTAATGGTCGAACCACACGCGCGGCGCCTTGTCGCGCATGTCGGGCGGGAAGCGCTCGAAGAAGATGTCCTGCGTCAGCTCGATGTGGTTGTCCGCCGAGACGATCCGCAGGCCCTCGGGCAGCTTGACGCCGTCCAGCCGCTGCGGCTCGCGGTCGACAATCATGCCGGCATCGGCGGCAATCGGGTTCATGAAAGTCATGGCAGGCACCTCCGGTTCACTGCGATGTCCAGGCTCCGTCCACCGGCAGGGCCTGGCCGTTCACGAAGCTGGCATCGTCGCTGCACAGATAGAACACAGCCCCGGCGATTTCCTCGGGCTCGCCCAGGCGCCCGGCCGGGCTGGCGGCGGCAAGGGAATCGCAGACCTCGCGCATGCCGTCGACCTGGGTCATCGGCGTGCGGATCATGCCGGGGCAGACTGCGTTGACGCGGATTCCCTGCTTGCCGTACTCGAGCGCGGCGGTCTTGGTGAGGCCGACTACGCCATGCTTGGACGCGGAATAGGCGCCGCAAAACTGCGCGCCGTCGATACCGGCGGTGGAAGCGCAGTTGACGATGGCCCCCCCGCCATTGGCCAGCATGACCGGAAGCTGATGGCGCATGCAGTGCCATACGCCGGTCAGGTTGATGGCAATCACCCGATGCCAGTTGTCCATGGTGCAATCGCCGACCGTCTTGCCGACCTCGCCACCGATCCCCGCCGCGTTGAACGCCGCGTTGATGCCGCCGTAACGTGCGAGAGTGGCATCCACCGCCGCCTTGACCGAAGCATCTTCGGACACGTCGCAGCGAATGAAGAAGCCCTCGCCGCCGGCCGCCCTGATCTGCGCCTCGGTCTCGCGCCCGCCCTCTTCGGCGAAGTCCACCGCGGCGACATTGTAGCCCCTGGCCGCGAACATCTTCGCGGTGGCGCGGCCGATGCCCGATGCAGCTCCGGTGACGAATGCGACCTTCTGGCCCATGCCCTTGCTCTCCCATGTTATGCCGATTCCGGCAGCCTTGCGCCAATTCCGGCCTCCGTCAATGAAACAGTCGTTTGAAAAGCGGCGGGGCATGGCGGGGCTGCCGCTGCTCTGTCTGGCGTTGCGCAAAAGCTGTGCTACCCTTCCGCCCAGAGGAGATGAAAGGCCATGCTCGACCTGAAGATTGCAGGCGGTACGATTGTCGACGGCACGGGAGCGCCGGGGTTCGCCGGCGATGTGGGCATCCGCGATGGCCGCGTGGTCGCCATTGGCAAGGTGGACGAGGACGCGCGAGAGACGATCGACGCGACCGGCAAGGTCGTCGCGCCGGGCTTCGTAGATTCGCACACCCATTACGATGCCCAGGTGTTCTGGGATCCTGCGCTTTCGCCAAGCTGCTATCACGGCGTCACCACCGTGGTCGGCGGCTTCTGCGGCTTTTCCATCGCGCCCTTGACGCGCGAAGGCGCGCCCTACCTGCAGCGCATGCTGGCGCGGGTGGAGGGGATGCCGCTCGAAACGCTGGAGACGGCGGTGCCCTGGAACTGGCGCAGCTTCGGCGAATTCCTCTCCCGCATCGACGGCAGGGTCGGGCTCAACTGCGGCTTTTTCGCTGGGCACTCCGCCATCCGCCGCGCGGTGATGGGCGAGCGTGCCGTGGGCGAAGAAGCGACGGTGGAAGAGATCGAGGCGATGAAGGCGCTGCTCGACACCTCGCTGGCAGAGGGAGCGCTGGGGCTCTCCACCACAATCTCGCCGACACATAACGACGGTGAAGGACGCCCGGTGCCGTCGCGCTGGGCAACGCGCGAGGAGCATCTCGAACTGGCCCGCGTCGTGTCGAAGCACGAAGGCACCGGCCTCGAACTGCTGCCGAACCTCGATTTCCCCGAAGGCACGCCCGAACTGATGGCGGACTATTCGGTGGCCGGCCAGCGTGCGGTCAACTGGAACATCCTGATGCTGAACGGCAAGGCCAATGCCTGGGAAGTCGCCTCGCGCCAGCTGGCGGTAAGCGACCTTGCCCGGTCGAAGGGCGGCGAAGTCATCGCCCTCGTCGCGCCGGTGACGCCCAGCGTGTTCAAGAGCCTGCACAATGGCGTCACCTTCGATGCCTTCCCCGGCCTGTGGCGCGAACTGTTCAAGCAGCCGGTGCCCGAGCGGATCGAAACCCTGCGCAAGCCAGAGGTGCGCAGGCAACTCGCCGCGGACGTGGAAAGCATGCCGGAAGAGGCCGCACTCAAGACCATGTCGAAATTCGAGCGGCATCTCGTCGTCTCGACCAAGAGCGAGGCCAACAAGCAGTACGAAGGCCGACGCATCGGCGAGATCGCTGCCGACGAGGGCAAGACTCCGCTCGACGCCCTGCTCGACATTGCCATCGCCGACGATCTCGAGACCATCTTCCAGCCCGACCTCGGCGGCGAGGACGCGGAGAGCTGGGACCAGCGCCGCCGCCTCTATGCCGACGACCGCACCCTGCTGGGTGCATCGGACGCCGGAGCGCACCTCGACATCCTCGACAGCTTCGCCTTCTCGACCACGATCCTAAGCCGGGCGGTGCGCGAAAAGGGCATCATGCCGCTGGAAAAGGCGGTGCATGAGCTTTCCGGGCGGCCGGCGCGCTATTTCGGCCTCGTCGACCGGGGCACGATCCACGAGGGCGCACATGCGGATATTGTCGTATTCGATCCCGCCACCGTGGGGCGTGGGCCGACCTACCAGCGTTTCGACGTGCCCGGCGACAATCAGTACCGGCTCTATGCCGATGCCATCGGCATCGACCATGTGCTGGTGAACGGCGTCGAGGTGGTCCGCCATGGCGAGCACACCGGCAAGCTGCCGGGCACTGTCCTGCGCTCCGGCCGCGATACCAGGACCATGCCGATGAATGCGCTGCAGGCGAAGGCGGCCTGAATGAGCGAACCCCCCAGCACCATCCCCGCCCTCTTCGCCCAGACCGTCGCCGCGCGGGGGAACCGCGATGCCGTCGCCATGATGCACGAGACGGTGACCTATGCCGAGCTCGACCGGCGCAGCGCCCGTCTCGCCCGCGCCCTTCTGGCGGCAGGTGCGGGCAAGGGCGCGCGGATCGCGCTGCTCGCGCCGGACGGGATCTTCTGGGTTTCCGCCTTCCTCGCGGCCTTGCGCATCGGCGCCACGGTCACCTGTTGCTCGACGCTGGCCGCGCCCAAGGAACTGGCGCACATGATCCGCCACAGCGACGTGCAGTTCTTCATTGGCGCGCGCCGCTTCCTCAGCCACGACTATGGCGAGAAGCTCGCCGTCGCCTTCCCGGGCCTTGCCGGCGGCACCCCCGACGCGCTGATGGTAGAGGATGCGCCATTCCTGCGCTCGGTCTGGCTGGAGGATGCGGACAGCCTGCCCTGGGCGCGCAGTATCGATGACCTCCTCGCCCGTGCCGACGACATCCCCGAAGCGCTGCTTCCCGCTATCGAGGCGCAGGTCGCTCCCAGCGACCACGCGGTGGTGATCTACACCTCCGGCAGCACCTCGTTGCCCAAGGCGGTGCTCCACACCCAGTGGAACATAACCCGACACCCGCCGGTGCTGGCCCAGCTGTTCCTGATCAAGCCCGACGACCGCATGCTGCCGATGCTGCCTTCCTTCTGGCTGGGCGGCATGGCAATGGCGCTGGAAGTGCTGAGCCAGGGGGCATGCCTAGTCTATCCCGGCTCGCCTGACCTGGAAATGCTGATCGAAACTATCAAGGCGCTGAAGGTCAACCGGCTCAATGGCTGGGGCGACGGCCTGGCCCGCATGCGCAAGCTCGCGCCGGAGCGCGGCATCGACATCACGAAGATCGTCGGCCTCGACTATTTCCGCGACGAGAAGGGCGAGCTGATCCCGCCGGAACTGCAAAGCGGCATGCTGGGGATGAGCGAGACTTTCGCTCCACACAGCGCCGAGCCGCTCAATTACCGCATGCCCGAGGACAAGAAGTTCTGCTGCGGCCGCCCGGTCAATGGCTACCAGCGCCGCATCGTCGATCCCGAGACCGGCGAGGAAGTGCCGACCGGCGAAGTGGGCGAGCTGCAACTGCGCGGCGGTGCGCTGATGGACGGGTTCTACAAGAAGCGGCGCGAGGAAGTGTTCACCGCCGACGGCTTCTACCCCACCGGCGACCTCTGCCGCATCGATAAGGACGACTATCTCTACTTCGTCGCCCGCCGCAACGACATGATCAAGACCCGCGCGGCCAACGTCTCGCGGCTGGAAGTCGAGGCGGCGCTCAATGCCCGGCCCGAGGTCGCCATGTCGGTGGCGACGGGCCTGGAGGATGCCGAGTTCGGCCAGATCGTCGCCGCGGCGGTAGTTCCGGCCGAAGGCACGAAGGCCGATGCTGAGGAGCTGCGCAAGGCGCTGCGCGAGGAAATCTCGAGCTACAAGGTGCCGCGCCTCATCGTTTTCATCGAAGAGGGCGACATCCCGCGCACCGATACCGGCAAGGTCAAGCTGCACGAGCTCGGCAAGCTGATATCCGAGCGCAGCGCGCAAGCCCGGGCAGCGGAGTAATCATGGCAGCATTCACCGTCAGCCCGCTCACCGGCCAGTTCCACTACGGCTGCGAAGTCTCCGGCCTGACGCCCGGGGCCATCGCCGATCCCGCAGTGCGCGCGGATCTGCACCGCCTGTGGATCGACAAGGGCCTGATCGTGTTCAAGGGCATAGCCAGCCCGGAACACCAGCTCGCGCTTTCGGAAATCTACGGCGAACCGGAAGTCCACCCGATGATGGCCGGGACCGACATCAAGACCGAGCACAAGGCCCTGACCCCGATCGAGTTCGACCGCGAGGACGGCAACATCTACCTGGTGAACGGCGAGGAACGCGGCGGCTATCTCCCCTGGCATTTCGACGGGGCCTACGTCGACCGCATCAACCACGGCGGCATCCTGCGTCCGGTGGTGCTCCCCGCGCACGGCGGCGAGACCGGCTTCATCGACCAGATCGCCGCCTGGGACCGCCTGCCCGAAAGCCTCAAGGCGCGGATCGAGGGCCTGAGCGTGGTATACCGCTATGAGCCGGACCTGACCCAGGCAAAGTTCGGCACCCGGCCGGACAAGCTGATCCGCATGGCCAGCCTCTTCGCCAGCGGCCGCAACCACCCTTCGGTGCAGGTCCGCGCGATCCACCCGCTGGTCTATACCCAGGCCGAGACCGGCAAGAAGATCCTCCACGTCTCCCCCTGGTTCGCCGACGGGATCGAGGGGGTGGAAAACGAGGAGGGCGACGCCCTGCTGGCCGAAGTGGTCGCCCACGTGCTCGATCCGGAGCTGATGTATTTCCACAAGTGGGGGCTCGAGGACATGCTGCTGTGGGACAACTGGCGCATGCTCCACTGCGCACTGGGCTGCCCGCCCGATGAGCAGCGCATCATGCGCCGCACGACGATCGTCGGCGATTATGGCCTCGGGCGGCGGGAGGTGGTGGCGGAGAAGGCCTAAGCCACCTTCCGCACATTCACCGGCAGCGAGCTCATCAGCGGCATGGCGTTGATCGGCTGGACGTCCTTGTCGCTGGCGATCAGCAGGTTGGTGTTGGCCCCGCTTCCCTTCTCGCCCGGCAGGCCCCCCCAGCAGTGCGAGATCGACACCACGCCCCGGCGCAGCGCCTTGTCCGGCTGGGCGACGGCCTCGATCCGCCCGTGGGCCGAGGCGACCTCGACCCTGTCGCCGGCCACGACGCCCAGGCTCGCCAGTTCGTCGGGGTGCATGTAGGCGGGGTTGCCGGGATCGTGGCGCAGGGTGGCCTTCAGGTTGTTGCCCAGCGTGTTCATCACCCGGTTCATCCGCCGCGAAATCATCAGGTGCGAGAAGCCATTGGCGGGCCGCGCATCCCGCGCCCAATCGGAGACGAGGAACTGGCGCAACTCCTCCGCGACGTCATCCGGCATGACGTCGAAGCGGTTGCCCCCTGATTCCGGCCGCGCGGGCAGGACTTCGAGCGAGGGATGGTCGTAGAGCCGGCCCGAGGGCTGCTCCAGTGTGTCCGCCTTGAGCTGGTCGAAGCCGATCCGCCCGGTGGCGCAGCGCAGGCGCAGCATGTCCTCGGTCGTGGGCGGGCGGTTGACGGTGAAGTCCAGTTCCTGCCCGGAGAAGGTCATCGCCAGCCCCATGCGCTTGGCGAGGCCCCACCAGGGATACCAGTCCGGCACGAGGTCCGAGCCCTCCGGCACGTCGATCACCGGCGCGGCGTGGGCCGACCAGGTGGTGGTGCCAATGTTGAAGTTGGGGTCGCTGATCGGCAGGTCGTGCCGCTCGTACATCATCATCGGCGGCAGGACGTAGTGCGAGAGCTGCGCAGTGGTGGTCATGTAGGGATCGACCGTGACCAGGAGGTCCAGCGCGCGGAAGGCCTCGACCGCCTTCTTCTGGTCGGGCAGGCACGATGCGGGGTTGGAGCCGTTGACCAGCATGGCGCGGATCTGCCCCTCACCGGGGGTGAGGATCTCTTCCGGCAGGGTGCTCGCCATGCGGTCGAAGCCGAGCATGCCGGCGCCGCGGATGCGGCTCGGCGGCGCCTTGGCGTAGTTTCGCTGCGGCGGGATCACCTCGGCGTGGACCGGGAAGGCGGTGTTGATCATGTCGGCGACGATCTTCTGCCCGGCCCGGCGATAGCGCCCGCAGACGATGTTCAGCGTATCGACCATGTGCTGCATGGTGTTGCTGAAGGCGGCCATCGAAGGACCGGTCGCCGCGAAGGCCCCGCCGGTCTTGCAATCGTGCGCGAACAGCTTCGCCGCAGCCCGGATCTGCCCCGGCTCCAGGCCCGCCGCCTTCTCAGCCATTTCCGGGGTGAACGGCTCAAGTGCCTCGCGCAGCGTGGCGATGCGATCCGCGCCGACATGCTGCGCGACGAACGCCTTGTCCTCCCACCCCTCGTCCAGCACCACGCGCACCATTGCGGCGGCGATTGCCGTGTCGCGGCCGGGCATGGGCTGGAGGAACAGGTCCGCCTCGTGCGCCGTCTCGGTGAAGCGCGGGTCGATGACGATCAGTTTAAGCCCGCGCGCCTTGGCCTTCTTCAGGGTGCGGTGCGGGTCGGGCCCCATGACGGGCATGGTCGAATGCGAGATCACCGGGTTGCAACCGAAGAACAGGATCACTTCCGACTGGTCGAGGCTCTGCTGCCCCGCCATCCAGCCGCCCTGCCGCTCGAAGGAGACGATCTTGGCCGACTGGTCGATGGTGTTGACCGAATAGAACTGGTCCGAGCCGAGGGCCTGCATGAAGTCGAGCTGGATCATGTGGGTGGTGACATTGACCCCCGCTGTCCCCTTGAAGGCCGAAACCGCCCGTGGCCCGCTCTCGGCGACGATCTTGCGCAGCTTGTCGGCAATCTCGTCCAGCGCCTGTTCGGAACTGATCTCCACGAAGGAACCGTCTGGCTGGCGCTTCAGCGGGCGGAGCAGGCGCTGCGGCCCATGGTGGAATTCCTCGGCCTGCAGTCCCTTGAAGCAGACATAGCCTTGGCTGACCGGATTGTCCTTGTCGCCCTTGACCGAGAGGATCGCCTGGGTTTCAGTATCGACGGTCAGCACCACGCCGCAGTTGGCGGCGCAGATGCGGCAATAGGACTTGGCTGTTTTCGTCGCCACGGCAAGCTCTCCGGATTTTGCGCCATTCAATCACACCATCGCGCCGGCGACAAACCAAACGTTGTTATCTGCCCGTGGGCGCGGCAGGATCGGGCTCGAGGAGAGTCGCGATGAACGAAATGGCGCAAGTCAGCGCAGCGCGGGATTCGGAAATCGAACGCAAGGCGCAGGCCTGGATGGAAGACCCCTACGGCGCCTTTGGCCGCTCGGTCACCGCGATCCACTCCGTGCCGCGCGAGGAAGCGGAAGCCGTGCAGCTCGCCGGGCTCAACATCCGCCTCGCCCAGCGGCGCGAGCAGATCCAGACGCTGGCGAAGTTCGTCGATGCCCAGGGGATCGGCGAGATCGCCAAGCTCGACGACGGCGCGAAGGTGCTGTTCAACCATGACGTCTACAAGAGCTACCCGGTCTCGCTGCTGGCCAAGGCGCGGTTCGACCAGCTGACCAAATGGCTGGACCGGCTGACGCCGCACGATCTTTCCGGGTTGGATGTCTCGGCGTGCCGATCGATCGACGACTGGCTGGTCTTCCTGCGCGACAACACGGAGCTGGATGTTGCCACCTCGTCGGGCACCAGCGGTACCATGTCGTTCTTCCCGCGCTCCAAGAAGGACTACTGGATCGCCGCGACGGCCATCAAGGTGCAGCTCCTGCAGAAGTTCGGCCAGCCGGTGAACTGGGAAGAGTTCGAGGCCCCGCGCCATGCGCTCACCCCGTTCTACAACGACGGCCACAGCACCGTTTCGCGCATCCCGGTCTATTTCAAGGAACTGTTCTGCAAGGGCGACGACAGCCTGTTGCACACCGCCCTACCCTTCAAGGCGAGCGCCGACCTGATGTGGCTTTCCGCCCGCGTCCGCGCGGCGCAGGCCAAGGGCGATGGCTCGAAAGTCGACGTGCCGGACAGCCTGCTCGCCCGCAAGGGCGAGTGGGAAGAGCTCAACGCGAAGATCCCGCAGATGCAGGCGGACTTCATCAGGAAGCTGATCCCCCAGCTGACCGGCGAGCGCGTGATCGCGCTCGGCATCACTGCCATGTTCTTCGAAATCGCCCGCGACGGACTGGCGCAGGGCGCTCACGCCAGCTTCGCGCCGGGTTCAGCGGTGATGGGCGGCGGCGGCGGCAAGGGCATCGTGCTGCCAGACGACTACGAACAGACCATCTGCAAGTTCTTCGGGGTCGAGCGGCTCAACGACGGCTATGGCATGACCGAGCAGAACAGCTTCATGGTCAGCTGCGAGGCAGGCCGCTTCCACGTTCCGCCCTGGGCCACGCTGTTCCTGCTCGATCCCCAGACCGGAGCGGTACTGCCGCGCGAGGGCCAACAGGCCGGCCGCGCCGCCTTCTTCGACATGACGCACGACGGATCCTGGGGCGGAATCGTTTCCGGCGACCGGGTGGAAGCGGGCTACGAGCCCTGCCTCTGCGGCCGCACCACCGTCCACCTCTCGCGCAAGATCCAGCGCTTCAGCGAGCTGCAGGGCGGTGACGACAAGATCACTTGCGCGGCGACGCCCGGTGCGCAGGCGGATGCGCTGGATTTCCTGACGCGGCTGTAGGCCTCAGCCCGCCTTGCGCAGTTCCGGTTCGTCCGAGAGGGCGGGCTTCGGCTGGTCCGGCCAGATGCCGCGCGTATCGTAGACCAGCTTGTCCTCGCGCTCGGCCAGGGGGACGGATTTGAACACGTCGTGATCGACCAGCACGATGAAAATGTCACACTCCTCCAGCGCCGTATCGATGTCGATCAGGCTGGCCCCGGTATCGGTATATTCGATCGGCAGCTCGGCCGCATAGGGCTCGACCACGCTGATGCGGCTGCCGAACTTGCGAGCGAGCGTGCCCGCCACCAGCCGCGCCGGGCTTTCGCGGAAGTCGTCGATGTTGGCCTTGAAGGCGAGGCCAAGGCAGGCGACTTTCGCGTGCGGGTGCGCCGCGACCAGTTCCTCGGCGCGGGCGATGACGTGGTGGATCTTGCCGTCGTTGACCCCGCGCGCGGTGCGGATCAGCGGGGTGTCCTCGGGCGCGCCGTGGACGATGAACCAGGGGTCGACCGCGATGCAGTGGCCGCCGACGCCGGGGCCGGGCGAGAGGATATTGACGCGCGGGTGGCGGTTGGCCAGCCGGATCACCTCCCAGACGTCGAGGCCCATGCGGTCGGCGACGATCGAGAGTTCGTTGGCGAAGGCGATGTTGACGTCGCGGTAGGCGTTCTCGACCAGCTTGGTCATCTCGGCCGAGCGCGAATCAGTCACGACACAGGCGCCGCGCACGAAGCGCTTGTAGAAGGCCAGCGCCTTCCTCGCACAGCGCGGGGTGACGCCGCCGATCGAGCGGTCGTTGTTGGTCAGCTCCTCGAGGATGCGGCCGGGCAGGACGCGCTCGGGGCAATAGGCCACGGCGATATCCGGCGTTTCGCGCGTCAGTCCGGGGCACTTGAGGTCCGGACGCTCGGCGGCGATCAGGTCGCGCAGCTGCTCGGTGGTGCCAACCGGGGAAGTCGATTCGAGGATGACCACGTCACCCGGCTTCAGCACCTTGGCCACGGAGCGGCCTGCGGCAAGCACATAGGAAATGTCCGGCGCGTGGCTCTTGTCGAATGGCGTGGGCACCGCGATGACAAAGACATCGGCGGCAGCAACCTCGGTCGATGCGGAGAGCAGCCCGCGCGAGACGACGCCGTGGACAAGGCCATCGAGATCGACTTCCTCGATATGGATCTCGCCGCGGTTGATCGTGTCGACCACCTTCGGGGCAATATCGATGCCCAGCACCTTGCAGCCGGCCCGCGCAATGATCGCGGCAGTCGGCAGGCCGATATAGCCGAGCCCGACTACGCAGACGTCAGGCTTGGTGTCAGATTTCATTCCCCAGCAGCTCCACAATCCGGCGGGCGGCATGGCCATCCCCGAAGGGATTGTGCGCGCGCGCCATGGCTTCGTAGGCCGCCTTATCGTCGAGCAGGGTAAACATTTGGGTAACGATGGTTTTTGGATCGGTGCCAACCAGCCTCGCGGTGCCCGCCTCGACACCCTCCGGCCGCTCGGTCGTCTCGCGCATGACCAGCACCGGCTTGCCGAGCGCGGGCGCCTCTTCCTGCACGCCGCCGCTGTCCGTCAGCATTATCTCGCTGATGGCCAGCAGCCGGGCGAAATGCGGGTAGTCGAGCGGCTCGATCAGGGCGACGTTGTCCAACCCCGCCAGCCGCTCGTTCATCACCTTGCGCACGTTGGGATTGAGGTGGACCGGAAAGATCACCGCGACATCGGGGCGCTCGGCGATCTGGCGGATGGCGCTGGCGATACCTTCCATCCCCTCGCCGAAATTTTCGCGCCGGTGGCTGGTGACGCCGACGATGCGCCTGCCGGCAAAGCGCGCTTCGAGCTCGGCGAGGCCGGAGGCCAGCGAGGGCTCGGCGTCGATCCTGCCGGTCACCCAGTGCAGCGCGTCGATCACGGTATTGCCGGTGACATGCACCCGCGCCGGATCGGTGTTCTCGACCCGCAAGGCATTGGCCGCCGTCTCCGTCGGGGCGAAGTGCAGGCTGGCCATCGAGCCGATGATCTTGCGGTTAATCTCCTCGGGCCAGGGATGGTAGATATTGCCCGAACGCAGCCCCGCCTCGACATGGTCGACCGGCAGCTTCCGGTAATAGGCGGCCAGCGCGCCGCACATCGCCGTCGCCGTATCGCCCTGCACCATGACGCGCGCCGGCTGCACCTCATCCATCACCTGCCCGAGGCCGGTGAGCAGGGTTGCCGTCAGCGCATCGAGCGACTGGTCGGGCTTCATCACGTCGAGGTCGAAATCGGGGACGATCCCGGCGATCTCCAGCACCTGGTCGAGCATGCCCCGGTGCTGCGCCGAGACGCAGACCTTGCAATCGAACCGCGCATCCGCCTTCAGCGCGGCGACAACGGGGAACAGCTTGATCGCCTCGGGCCGGGTGCCGAAGACGACCAGTATCTTCTGGGGGAGGATGGTGGCGGGCGATGTCATGCGTCTGCCCCTACCACCCCAGGGTTAACCATGAAATAAGCCGCTGGGCCCGCTGGACTCGGCACGCGCCCGATGGTCTAACGCCGCCAAACACGAATAGTGTCAAGGAGAGGACAATGGCCGAAAGGCTGCGCTTCGGGATGTTCCTGCCCCCCTATCACGCGCGCAACGAGAACCCGACGCTGGCGCTGCACCGCGACCAGTGGCTGGTCGAGCACATCGACCGGCTGGGCTATGACGAGGTCTGGGTGGGCGAGCATCATTCCGCCTCGTTCGAGAACATCGGCGCGCCCGAGATGTTCATCGCCACCGCCGCCGAACGGACGCGCAACATCAGGCTCGGCACCGGCGTCGTCTCGCTGCCCTATCACCAGCCGCTGATGCTGGCGGAGCGGATCAACTACCTCGACCATATCACGCGCGGCAGGGTGATGTTCGGGGTCGGGCCAGGGGCACTGCCGAGCGATGCCTCGATGATGGGCATTCCGGTGGAGGAGCTGCGCCCGCGCATGGAGCAGGCGCTCGACGTGCTGATCCCGCTGCTGCGCGGCGAGACGGTCAGCGCGGATGCCGGCTGGTTCACCCTCAAGGACGCGCGGCTGCAGATGCTGCCTTACACCCGCCCCTCGGTGGAAATGGCGATCACCGCCATGGCCTCGCAGAACAGCGCGATTGCCGCCGGGAAATACGGGCTGGGCGTGTTGCAGTTCCTCTCGGTCGGCACCTTCATCATCCCCTCGCTGGCCGATATGTGGGCGCTGACGCAGGAGACCGCGGCGAAGCACGGCAAGACTGTGGAGCGCTCACAATGGCGCATGGTCCTGCAGATGCACATTGCCGAAAGTCGCGAGCAGGCGATGGAAGACGTGCGCTTCGGCTTCGAGCAGTGGGTCGATTACCTGAGCGGCATCAGCGAGGTGCCGATGCCGCCCAAGGGGAGCAGCAAGGACGACCTGATCCAGGCCTTCATCGACAGCGGGGCGGCGACGATCGGCACGCCCGACGATGCCATCGCCGCCATCGAACGCTATCTGGAGACCACTGGCGGCTTCGGCTGCGCCATGCTGATGGCGCATAACTGGGCCAACAGCCGGGCGACGGCCGACAGCTATGAGCTGATCGCGCGCTATGTGATGCCGCATTTCCACGGCAGCAACATCAACCGCGAGATTTCCATCGAGGAAGTCATCGAAAAGCGACGCCAGCAGGATGCCGAAAAGGCGCAGCAGCACGGCTTCGACAGGGCGCGCGGCGGCTGACAGCAAGAAAACCTGAGAGGACAAGATCACCATGCAACTTCTTTCGGCATGCCTCGGCACGGCCCTGTCACTAGCGCTCGCCGCGCCCGCAATCGCCGCCCGGCCTCCCTGCGAGCGGGTCCAGTCGGGCCCGACGCCGTTCGACCTCGATGCGCGCGAGCGGCAGGTCGCCAGCGGCGACCAGCGCATCCAGCCGCTGAAGGAGGAGGAATATTCCCCCGAAGCGCGGCAGATCGCCGCATCGCTGGCGGCCTTCTTCGGTGCGCGGGAAAAGGGCGTGCCGAAGACCTTCGCGACGATCTCGAAGCACCCCGGCCTCTACCGCACGCAGATGCAACTGGGGCTGGAGCTCAACCAGAACGGCAAACTGCCGCCGCGCGAACGCGAGATGGTGATCCTGCGCACGGCCTGGCTGGTGCGCTCGCCCTACGAGTGGGGCGAGCACGTCACCTATGGCAAGCGGCTCGGCCTGACTTCCGAGGAGATCGAGCGCATCACGCAAGGCTCCTCCGCCCCCGGCTGGAACGAGCATGACCGCGCGGTGCTGCGCGGAGTGGAGGAACTGCTGGGCGACCATGCGGTCTCGCAGCCAACCTGGGATGTGCTGAAAAAGACCTGGACCGAACCGCAGTTGATCGAGCTGCCGGGACTGGTCGGCTCTTACACGCTGACAGCCATGCTCTATAATACGATGCGCTTCGGGCTGATCCCGGGCAACGAGGGGTTCAAGCAGAGGTAGAGGAGCGCCAAGCGCCAAAGGCCGCTTGCCCCTATACTCCCCTCCCGCAAGCGGGAGGGGAAAAGAAGGAGCACCCGCTTGCCCTGCAACGACGCGGGCTTAATCACCCCCACATGGCGATTCTCAGCGACAAGTGGATACGGCGCGCGGCGCAGGAACAGGGCATGATCGAACCCTTCGTCGAAAGCCAAAGGCGCGAGGGGTGCATTTCCTATGGCCTCTCGAGCTACGGCTACGACGCGCGGGTGGCGGACGAGTTCAAGATCTTCACCAACGTCGACAGCGCCGTGGTCGATCCCAAGGACTTCTCGGCCAACTCCTTCGTCGACCGCAAGACCGACGTCTGCGTCATCCCGCCCAACAGCTTCGCGCTCGCCCGCACGGTCGAATACTTCCGCATCCCGCGCGACGTGCTGGTGATCTGCCTGGGCAAGAGCACCTATGCCCGCTGCGGCATCATCGTGAACGTCACGCCGCTGGAGCCGGGCTGGGAAGGGCACGTGACACTGGAATTCTCCAACACCACGCCCCTGCCCGCCAAGATCTACGCCAACGAAGGCGCGTGCCAGTTCCTGTTCCTGCAGGGCAACGAACCCTGCGAGACGAGCTATGCGGATCGGGCGGGCAAGTACATGGGCCAGCAGGGCGTCACGCTTCCCAAGCTTTAGTCTCTGTTTCAGCTACGCTGAAACATGTGGCATCGGCCCACTCCCCCTCCCGGCCTCCCACGGGATTGTATGCAATGGGAGGCCGGGAGGGGGAGTGGGCCGGTGCCGCTTCCACGCAAGTGGAATAGACCTATGCCGCGATGGCATCCTCGTAGGCCTGCGCTTCGGCAGAAATGAGGATGTCGGCGAGCATCCAGTAGGCCTCTCCCCAGGCGCCCAGCACCTCGTCGGTGGCCAGCTCGGCACCGAGAACGTCTCGGATCGCCGGCAGCAAGGCTTCGGCCACCAGCGGATAATGCTCCGGCTTCACGCCGGTCTCGACATGGCGGGCGACCATGCGCTCCACGGCGGCACCCAGGTTCTCCAGCTTGTCGATGTTCTTCGCATAGGCGAGGATCGCGTTCGCCAGCCGCTTGGGCTGCTCGCCGCTTTCCTGCGCGGCCTTGTCGAACATGGCGGCGACATCGGGATTTTGGAACAGGCGCTCGTACATGGCCTTGGTGATTTCCAGCCCGTGCTTCTCGATGGCAGGGGCAGTGGCCTTGACGATGGCTTTGGCATGTTCAGTGGCGGTACGCACTTGGAAGTCCTCCCTTGAAAGTGGAATTTGAAGTTCCACTATCCGCCGCAAGCCGATCCGGCAATTGCTTTTGCCGCGCGCCCCGTTGCATTAAGTTCACCCGGGACTTGACCCGGCCCCTTCCCCCGGTTGAACTGCCCCGCAACCAGAATCGGGAGAATGCATGTCTGAGACAAAGCCGCCGCGCATCGGCAATTTGCCGCGCGAGGAATGGACCGACGAGGCGCGCGAGGTCTTCGCCTTCTGGGGCGAGCCCGATGCCTGGGAGAACGGCTCCGCCAAGAACATGACCATGACCATGGCGCAGCACCCGCAGCTCGCCATCGCCTATAACACCTTCGGCAAGCACATCCTGCTGACCTCCACCATCGCCGTGCGCCCGCGCGAGCTGATCGTGCTGCGCTGCGCCTGGCACCTCAAGTGCGGCTACGAGTGGCACTATCATGTGAAATACGGCCTGGCCGCCGGCCTCACCGTCGAGGAGATCGGCGCGGTCCGCGATGGGCCTTCTTCGCCGGTATGGGAAGGCAAGGAGGAAGACCGGCTTGTGCTGTCCGCCGTGGACGAGCTGATCCAGAACTCGATCCTGTCGGACGAGACCTGGGCGGCGCTCGGCAAATTCTTCGACAAGCGTCAGATCATGGACATCCTCTTCACCATCGGAAACTACGTCATACTCGGCTGGGCAGCGGGTTCGATGGGCATTCCGGTCGATGAGGGCGACGATCCCATCGGCTTCGATCTCAAGACCGCATCGGGCGCTCCGCTGATGCCCGGCAAGCGCCCCCTGGAGGACTGAACCCATGAGCACCGAAGACCGTCTCGCCGCACTTGAACAGCGTCTGCAGGCCGCCGAGGACCACCTGGAGATCCTCAACCTGATCAGCGCCTATGGCCCGCTGGCCGACAGTTGTTCGGTGGATGCCTGCGTCGACCAATGGGTCCCAGGTGGCGGCTACAATTATGGCACGCCGGGCGGCGGCACCAGGCGGTTGGAGGCCCCCTCGGCGCTGAGAGAAGTCTGGGAGCAGGCCGGGCATGTCGAACTGACCAGGATCGGCTCCGCCCACATGGCCGCCACTCCCAAGATCACGGTCCATGGCGATAAGGCAGATGCCGTGGGCTACAGCCTCGTCATCAAGCGCGAGGGAGACCGCTGGTTCGTCTGGCGCGCGGCGATCAACCACTGGACTCTGTTGCGCACGGCCAAAGGCTGGCGCGTCCAGGAAAAGCACAACCGCACGCTCGACGGTTCGGACGAGAGCCACGAGGTCATGAAGAGGATCCTGAACATATGAACCGCTTCGAAGGAAAGGTCGCGATCATCACCGGCGCCAGCACGGGCCTTGGTCCCGTCATGGCGCGGATGATGGCGGCGGAAGGCTGCAAGCTGGTGCTCGCTGCCCGCAAGGCGCACCTGTGCGAGGAAGTCGCCCACGAGATCGGCGAGAATGCCATCGGCATGCATGCCGACGTCACCGACGAGGACAGCGTGGCGAAGATGGTCGGCGCCGCGATGGACAAGTGGGGCAAGGTCGACGTGCTTATGTCGAACGCCGCCCAGCCCGGAAAGGACCTGTGGGTCTGGGAAGAGACGCCGGAAAACTTCATCGAGACCTACAAGGTCGATTGCATGGCGGCGATGCTGTGTTCAAAGCACGTGCTCAACCGCTCCATGCTGGAGAGGAAGCAGGGCTCTATCGTCACCTTCTCCTCCGGCGCGGGCTGGAGCGGGATTCCGCGCAAGAGTCATTACAGCGCGGCGAAGGGCGCGCTCATCATCTTCACCAAGACGCTGGCGAAGGAAGTCGGCCCCTTCGGCATCCGCGCCAATTGCCTGGTCCCCGGCGCCATCGCCACCGACCTGCTGGTCAACTACCACAAGCGCATAGCCGGCGAGCGCGGCATCAGCTATGAGGAAGTGCGCGACGAGGCGGCCGCGGAAGTGCCGCTCAAGACCATCAGCACGCCAGAGGACATCGCCCACATGGCCCTGTTCCTCGCCTCCGACCAGGCGCGGACGATAACCGGGCAGGGAATCAACGTCGACGCGGGATTCACGATTTGACGCTCGACGAACTCCTCGCCCGCGAGAGCATCCGGGCAACCATGGCCAAGTGCACCCAGGCCGGCGATTCCTTGCGTGCCGAGGAATATGCCGCCTGCTTCACCGAGGACGGCATGCTCCAGACCAAGGGACCGGAAGGCACGGCGGGGCTCGACCTGCACAGCCGCGCGGAGATCCTCGCCTGGCAGGGCGGCTGGCGCGACAAGCCGGTGGAGACCAATGCCCCCCGCAGCGCCCGCTTCGCCCGCCACAACCTCACCACCTGCAAGATCGAGCTGACAGGCCCGGACACGGCGAAAGCGCGTACCTATTGGCTGGTGATGACCGACGCAGGGCCCGATCACTGCGGCGTCTACCAGGACAGCTTCCGCAAGGTCGGCGAGGACTGGCTGATCGCCCACCGCAAGGTGACGACGGAGTGGAATTCGCCCGACAGCCATTTCGTGGCGGCGAAGGAGTAAAGGGCGAATGGACCTCAAGCTCAAGGGCAAGCGCGCGCTGGTCACCGGCAGCAGCTCCGGCATTGGCGCGGCGATCGCGCTTGAGCTGGCGGCGGAGGGCGTCGATGTCGCCATCCACGGCAGGGATCGCGATCGCGCCGAAGCCGTGGCTGTCGACTGCCGCGCCATGGGCGTTCGCGCCGAAGTCGTGCTCGGCTCTATCCTGGCCCCGGAGGATTGCGATGCAATCGCCCAAGCCGCGCTTGCGGCGCTCGGCGGCATAGACGTGCTGGTCAATTGCGCTGGCGGCGTGGTCAAGGACGGCAATCCCGACTGGATGGACATGACCTGGGGCGACTGGGTCCATTCGATGGAGCTCAACGTCATCTCCGGCGTGCGCCTCGCCCAGAAGCTGACCCCGGGCATGATCGAGCGCGGCTGGGGGCGGGTGATCAACATCTCCTCGGTCGGCGGCAAGCAGCTTTCCGGCAACCTGCTGGAATACGGCAGCGCCAAGGCGGCACTCGACCATGTCACCGGAAACCTCTCGCGCCGCCTCGCCGGGCACGGCATCACGGTCAACGCGATCGTCCCGGGCACGGTGATGACGCCGCAGGCCGCTCGCTGGATCGAGACCTTGGGCAACCAGAACGATTGGCCAAAGGACTTCGCGACACGCGAGCGGATCTACTGCGTCGAACGCTCTGGGCAGCCCGTCCCGCGCCTTGGCCGCGCCGAGGAAATTGCCGCGGCTGTCGCCTTCCTCGCCAGCCCGCGCTCGGACTTCACCACCGGCGCGCTGCTGCGCATCGACGGCGGCAATACCCGGGCGACCTGAGGCCAGGGCCAAATACGAAATTCGCGCAAGAGCGAATTTCGGTACGGCACCGGCCGAATGATCCAAAATGCAATTCTGGATCAAGCAATCAAAGCACCAGCGGCAGGGCCGCAAGGCAGGCAATCGCGCTCGCCACCAGCGATGCCGCCCCTGGCCAACCACGCTTCCAGCCGGCGATGCTGATGATCACGCCGGCCTTGAACAGGGTGTTGAGCAGGATCGGCGGCAACAGCACAAGCGCCGCGATATCAGGCGAAAGCGTGCCCTTCGGCAGGTTGCCCATGGTGATGATCGCACTGTCGACATCGACCGAGCCGGTCACGGCCAGCACAGTCGCGAGGCCCGCATTGCCATAAGCGGACAGGACCCAGCGCGCGGCGAGGGTTGTCGCCATGACCAGCGCCATCAGCAGCAGCGCCGGGCCGATGTCGAAAGGGTTCTTCACCGGCATGTCGCTGGCTTCGCCGCGGTGCTTGCTGCGCGCGTGCCACAGGAATCCCGCCGCGAACACCGCGCTGGCAACGAGCCCGGGCGCCGCCAGCACGGCGAAGTGGCCAAGCGCAAAGGGTGCGAGCAGCGCCACCAACGCCATCACCCGGCCGAACATCACCGCCGATGCCGCGGCCACGCCGGCATGCATCACCGCCTCGTTCTCCTGCCCATCCTTGAGCCGGTTGGCGAGGACAGCGGTAACCGCCGTTGAAGATACCACCGATCCGGCCGCGGCTGTCGCGATCGTCCCGCGCGCAGGCCCCAGCAGGCGCGCGGCGACATAGCCGGCAAAGGAAAAGCCCGAGACTAGGACGACCACCATCCACAGCTGGCGCGGATTCCAGGCGCCCAGCGGGCCGAATTCCCGGTCGGGCAGCAGCGGCAGGATCACCGCCGCAATCAGGGCGAAGCGCGCTACCGCCAGCACTTCCTGCTCGCTCAGCCGCGCGACGAGGCCGTGGAGCTGGCTGCGCATCGCCAGCAGCAGCATCATGCTGACGGCAATGGCGACCGCCACCAGCGTATCGCCCGTCGCCGCGAGGAATCCGCTGGCCAGCGTCAGCAACCCCGCGACACTCGCCGTGCCGCTGATCGGTCCGCCGCGCTGCGTCGTGCGCCAGTAGCCGATCAGCACCAGTGCCGCGGTGGCGACCATCACGCCCGCGCCGTAGGGCCCGCTGATCCCGGCCAGCACGCCGCCCACCCCCCCGGCGAGCCCCAGCAGGCCATAGGTTCGTACCCCGGCAAACCGTGTCCCCGCCGCCTCGTCGCGGTGCGCCCAGCCACGCTGCACGCCGACGAGCAGCCCGAGCGCCAAGGCTATGGCCAAGCCGGTAAGCTGCCGAAGATCCCCAATCGCGCCGAACGTCATGGTGCAGCACATCGGACAGGCGTGTCCCTTACGCAAGCCTTGCCTGCCGAGCCCCTTGCAGCGGCGCGCATCCGGGGCGATCTACGGGCGATGGATGCATCGCCGCCCCTCCCCCCCGAACTGGCCGACTGGTTCGCCGGCAAGGGCTGGCGCATCCGCTCGCACCAGGCGGACATGCTGGCGGCGGACCGGGCCGGCAGGCACGCGCTGCTGGTCGCCGACACCGGCGCGGGCAAGACGCTCGCCGGATTCCTGCCGACTCTGGCCGACTTCGCACCCTCGCGCGGCCCGCCTCCGGTCGAGGGCCTGCACACGCTCTATGTCTCGCCGCTGAAGGCGCTGGCGCACGACGTGCA
The DNA here is from genome assembly GCA_964630805.1 of uncultured Novosphingobium sp. GTDB lineage: Bacteria > Pseudomonadota > Alphaproteobacteria > Sphingomonadales > Sphingomonadaceae > Novosphingobium. The sequence goes on from CAZVWP010000012.1 coordinate 76,246, forward strand.
GCGCAACCTGATGGCGCCGATCGAGGAGATCGGCCTGCCGATCCGGGTCGAGACCCGCAGCGGCGACACCCCCAGCGACCGCAAGGCCCGCCAGCGCGCGAGGCCACCGCACGTGCTGCTGACCACGCCGGAATCGCTCTCGCTGCTGCTGTCCTATCCGGAAAGCGCGGACCTGTTTGCCGGTCTCAAACGCGTGGTGATCGACGAGGTCCACGCCTTCGCCACCGGCAAGCGCGGCGACCTGCTGGCCCTGTCGCTGGCGCGCCTGCAGGCGCTGGCGCCCCAAATGCGACGCGCAGCCCTGTCCGCCACGGTTGCCGACCCGGATGACTTCCGGGCCTGGCTCGCGCCCTGGGGAGACATCGGTTCGGTCGCGCTGGTCGAGGGCGAGAAGGGCGCGGCCCCGCACGTCTCCATCCTCTTGCCCGAGGAACAGCGCGTGCCCTGGAGCGGCCATGCCGGCACTTGGGCGATCCCGCAGCTCTACGAGCAGATCCGCGCACACCGCACCACGCTGGTCTTCACCAACACCCGCTTCCTCGCCGAATACCTCTTCGAACTTCTGTGGGACGCCAACGAGGATACCTTGCCCATCGGCATCCACCACGGCTCGTTGTCGAAGGAGGCGCGGCGCAAGGTGGAAGGGGCCATGGCGCGCGGGGAACTGCGCGCGCTGGTCTGCACCGCCAGCCTCGACCTCGGGGTGGACTGGGGGGACATCGACCTTGTCGTTCAGATGGGGGCACCCAAGGGCTCATCGCGCCTGCTGCAGCGGATCGGGCGGGCGAACCACCGGCTCGACCAGCCCAGCAAGGCGCTGATCGTTCCAGGCAACCGCTTCGAATTCCTCGAAGCCTTCGCTGCCGCCGAGGCCGTCGAGCAGGGCCAGCGCGATGGCGAGGACTTCCGCCCCGGCGGGCTCGACGTACTGGCGCAGCACATCATGGCCATGGCCTGCGCCGGGCCCTTCCGCGAGGATGCACTGCTGGCCGAAGTCCAGTCCGCCCTGCCCTATGCCGCGATCGGGCCCGCCGAATGGGCCCGCGTGCTCGATTTCGTCGCCACCGGCGGCTATTCCCTTCGTGCCTACGACCGCTTCCGTCGCATCGTGCAGGAAGCCGACGGGACCTGGCGGCTGGCCCATCCCGAGATGGCGCATCGGCACCGGATGAACGCCGGCATCATCGTCGATGCGGAGATGCTGGATGTCCGCTTCCGAAACGGGCGCTCGCTAGGCAGGGTGGAGGAGAACTTCGGCGCCACCCTGAAGCCCGGCGACACCCTCCGCTTCGCCGGGATGGACCTCGAGGTCGAGATGCTGCGCGACCTTGAGCTGATTGTGCGCGCCGCGAAACATTCGGCGACGATCCCCAGCTACATGGGCGCGCGCATGCCGCTGACCACGCATCTGGGTGAACGAGTGCGCGGCTTGCTTGCCGACCGGGCGGGCTGGGCGCGGTTTCCCGACGACGTGCGCGAATGGCTGGAAGTGCAGGACTGGCGCTCGCGGCTCCCTGCGCCCGGACGCCTGCTCGTCGAGAGCTTTCCGCACCAGCGCTTCGATTACACCACCTGGTACACCTTCGAGGGCTGGAACGCGAACCAGGCGCTGGGCATGCTCATCACCCGGCGGATGGAGGACCGGGGCCTGGGGCCACTGGGCTTCGTCGCCAACGACTATGCGCTGGCCGTCTGGGGACTGAAGGCGATCGAGGATCCTGCGTCGCTGTTATCCTCCGAGATCCTGGCGCATGAATTCGTCGACTGGGTGCGGCAAAGCTACCTTTTGCGCCGCGCCTTTCGCGAAGTTGCGGTGATTGGCGGCCTGGTGGAACGCCAGCATCCCGGCAAGAAGAAGAGCGGGCGGCAAGTAACCTTCTCGACCGACCTGATCTACGACGTCCTGCAGAAGCATGAGCCCGGACACTTGCTGATCCAGGCCGCCTGGGCCGATGCCCGCACCAGGATGACCGACGTTTCGCGCATCGGCGACCTCCTCGACCGGGCGGTCAAGGGCATCGACCACGTCCGGTTGGACCGGGTCAGCCCGTTGGCCGTACCGGTTCTGTCGATGATCGGGCGCGAGAGCCTGCCCGCCGGCATGGCCGACGAGGAGCTGCTGGTCGAGGCCGAGAGCCTTGCCGCTGCGGCCATGCGGACCGAGCCGGAAGGCGATCCGCTTTTCGACAAGTAACGGCCAAGAGCCTTTTTGCCCTGGGCCGACAGTGACGGGTCCCACACAAATGCGGTCTTCAGCTTTGCGTGCGGCGGAGGTTGCCTGCGGGACGGACGTGCCAAGCCGGGCTGCATCGCGTCCTTCGCGCAAACAAAAAGGGGCGGAAAATCCCGCCCCTTCCTGTCTTTGATCAAAGGGCCTGCGCTATTTCGCGGGGGGCGCGCTGGCGGCCTTTTCAAACTGGTAGAACTGCTCGTTACCGACGAAGCCGAACTTCGTGACCTTTGAGGCCTTGATCACCTGCAGCGTCTTGGCCGCCATGTCGTAGCCGGCTTCGGGGTCAGGCTGGAACTGCAGCTCCGGCTCCGGCGTCATCGTCAGTGTGGTCTTCAGGTTCTGCACCAGCTGGCTGTTGTTCAGCGGCTCGCCGTTCCACAGCACGACACTGTCGCGCGTGATCGTAACCTTGTTCACCGTCGGCTTCACCGGAGGCGGAGGCGGCTGGTTGGGGTTGGGCACGGGCAGGTCGATATCGACCGAGTGGGTCGCGACCGGGATGGTGATGATGAACATGATGAGGAGCACGAGCATGACGTCGATCAGCGGCGTCGTGTTCATTTCCATCATCGGCGAGCCATCGTCCTTGCCGCCTGACATTGCCATGAGAACTTACTCCTGAATTCTTTTCGTCCGACGGGTGCTTAGTTGCCGCTGGGATCGACCGGGTTCGAGAGGAAACCGACGGTCGGGTAACCCGAGATCTGGATGTTGTAGATCGTGCCGGCAACACAACGCCAGGGCGCATTCACGTCACCGCGGATATGAACCTGCGGAACCTTTTCCGGATCGTTCTTGATGGCCTCGGCACCGCCCGCGCGCTTGACGATGTTGTCGAGGCGCTTGAACGCCATGTCGCGCAGCTCATCCGAGTTCACCGGGGTGATGTTGTTGAAATAGACCCGGCACTGACCGTAGCGCGATGGGCCTTCGTAACCCGCTTCGCCAGGGCTGCGCCCGGCCTGGTCGGTCGTGCTCACCGTCAGCAGCAGATTCTCGACCTTGTCCTTCGATTCCTGGGACACGAAAATCGGAATCCTCAGCTTCTCGATCGTCTGGATCGCGATGGGAACCGCGATCAGGAAGATGATCAGCAGCACCAGCATCACGTCGACCAGGGGCGTGGTATTGATGTCGGACAACGGTGTGTCGTCGGCGCCGCCTACTGCAACAGCCATGGTACTATCCTATCCTTGCTTCGCTCTCCGGCGGTGAGCCCGCATGCCGCAACTCACCGCCTGTGCTGGATTGACGGCAGACCCGGGGACTGCCGTCATCCGATCTTGCTTACGCCTTGGGTGCAGCAGCCGGGGCGGCCGGCTTGGCGGCAGGCGCGGGGGCCTTGGCGGCAGCGAGGGCCGCCGGCTTGACGGTGCCGCCCGAAGCGATGTTGGCCAGCACGTCGGTCGAGAAGCCGGTCAGCAGTTCGGCGATCCGCTTGTTGCGGCTCTGCAGGTAGTTGTAGGCGAGCACCGCGGGAACGGCGACGAGCAGACCGAGCGCGGTCATGATCAGAGCTTCACCGACCGGGCCGGCGACCTTGTCGATCGAGGCCGAACCGGCGACGCCGATGCTGATCAGAGCGCGGTAGATGCCGACGACGGTACCGAACAGGCCGATGAACGGCGCGGTAGCACCCGTGGTCGCGAGGAACGGCAGGCCACCGGCGAGGCGCGCGTTGATCGAGGCTTCCGAACGAGCGAGCGACCCGTGCAGCCAGTCATGCGCTTCGGTCGGATCCTTGAGCTGGCTCGCGGCGTGCTCGGCGGTCAGGCCGTCGTCGACGATCTGGCGCCATGCGCTGTTGGCGGGAAGCTTGTTGGCGCCGTCCTTGAGCGTCGCCGCCTTCCAGAACTGGCCGGCAAGGTCCTTGCCCTGGCTCATGATCTTCGACTGTTCGACCCACTTGGTGAACAGGATGTAGAACGAGCCGAACGACATGATGCCCAGGATGATCACCGTGATGATGCCGATCCAGTTGGGCTCTCCATGCGGGAACAGCGCGTCCTTGAAGCCGAAGGAGTTCTGCGGAGCCGCCTGCGCGCCTGCCGCCTGAAGAAGGTTGATGATTTGCATGCGTAGGTCCTCTCAAAGATAAATGCGGTGGCTGGCGACGGTCCCATCCGGCCCGCCGCCGGGGAAAGTCTAGTCCTTAGGAATAACCCAGCGAATTCGGTTCGAGTAGCTCCCCGTGGTCGGATTGCCTTCGCCATCGGTCGCCGGCGTGAAGCGCGCGCGCCGGGTGACGTTCGCGCAAGTGGCCTCGTCCAGATCGGGGCTGCCGCTGGACCCGGTGACCTGGCAGCTGGTCACCTTGCCGTCGGGGCCGACGGTGACGCGGAAGCTGGTGACGCCCTGGCGTTCCTCGCGCAGGGCGCGGGAGGGATAGTCGCTGGTAGTCGCCCAGCTGCCGGGATTGCCCTTGGGCACGGCGGCCTTCGGCGTGAAGCGCGGCGGCGGCGGTGCGGCCGGCGGCGGCGGCACCAGCACGGGCGGCGGTGGCGGCGGCGGTTCGGTGACGACGGTAACCGGCGGCGGCGGCGCCAGGTTGACCTTCGGCGGCGGCGCCACGATGGGCGGCGGCGGCGGCAGGTCCACCTTCTTCGGCGGCGGCGGCGGTTCCTTCTTGACCTCTTCCTTGACGTCGATGGTCGTCACGCGCTGGACGGCCTTCTTGACGATGTCATATCCGAGGCCGGTCACCAGCAGATAGCCCACGACGATATGGATGATGGCTACGATGATGAGGGCAGTAATACGATTGCCGCTCATCGATTGGTCAGCATAGGCCATTCAGACGGATCACTCCATTTCAAGGCACCGGCCTTAGCCCGGCACCAGCCGAGGGAATGGCGCAGCCCCTCCCAAGGACAACGTTAACTCTCCACCCTGCCGGTTCGATCGGAACGCCCGCGAGCCCCGACACCCTACAAGGCGCACAACCGGGCTCTCGTGCTGATCCGGCCCGGATTTGACCTTGCTTTAGCGACGATGCCGGAGGCGCGCAATGTCTTATCGGCACGGAATCGATGTTAAGCTTTGATTCACGGAAGTTAATATGACTATCGCTAAGCAATCGGCCGGGTCAGCCTTGGCGAACCCCGCATAAACAGGCGAAAATCCGTGATTTTGGCATCCACCACCCGATCCGTGACCTGGGCCGCGAGCGCCCTGGTGGCCCTGGCGCCGGCATCGGCGCAGCCTGCTGCCGCCACAGTCCAGCGCCCTGCGGCTGGCGCGCCCGCCCCGGCCAGACCATCCTATGCCGTGCTGGCCGATCTCGCTGATTCGGCCCCCCTGGTGCTGCGCGTCGAAGTGAGGAAACTGGCCCGGGTCGAACCCGAGCGGGCGCCGGGGGTGCAGCCGGGCATGGGGCGCTTCTATGCGGAAGTGCGGGTCAAGGCGCTGATCGCCGGCAACGCCACGCTGGGCGAGGCGCAGCGCTATCTTATAGACCTGCCTCTCGACGCGAGGGGCAAGCCGCCGCCGCTGGCGAAAAAGCAGGTGCTGCTGTTCGCGCGGGCCGTGCCGGGCCAACCCGGCGTGCTGCAACCGGTGGCCCGCGATGCCCAGCTCCCGTGGGATCCCGAAACCGAGGCGAGCCTGCGCCCGATCCTGCAGGAACTGCTCGCCCCGGGCTCGCCCGGCCGCATATCCGGGCTGCGCGAGGCGATCCACGTTCCCGGAGCGCTCGCGGGCGAGGGCGAGACGCAGATCTTCCTTGCCACGCCCGACGGCTCTGCCGCCTCGATCTCGGTCAAGCGCAAGCCGGGCGAGGCGCCGCAATGGGGCGCCTCCTTTTCCGAACTGACCGACAATGGCGTTCCCCCCGCGCAGAACACCCTGGCCTGGTATCGCCTCGCCTGCTTCCTGCCGCAGGCGCTGCCTGCCGGAACCAATCTTTCGGAAACGCCCGAGGATCGCGCCCAGGCAGAGCTCGACTATCGCTTCGTCATGGCTTCGCTAGGCCCCTGCCCGCGCACGAGAGGTTAGCCACTGGCCTTTCCGGCCCCGCTGTCCTAGGGCGCGGACATTATGGCACAACCGCTTCGCATTGCCCTTGCGGGCCTCGGAACCGTCGGCGGCGGCGTGATCCGCCTGATCGAGGCCAACGCCGCGCTGATCGAGCGCCGCGCCGGCAGGAAGATCTCGATCACCGCGATCAGCGCCCGCGACCGCAACAAGGATCGTGGCGTCGACCTCTCGCCCTACGCCTGGGAAGACGACATGACCGCCATGGCCGCGAGGCCGGACGTCGACATCGTCGTCGAACTGGTCGGCGGCTCGGACGGCCCGGCGCTCACGCTGGCGCGCAACGCGCTGCGCCACGGCAAGGGGCTGGTCTCGGCCAACAAGGCGATGATCGCCCATCACGGCATGGAACTGGCGGCGCTGGCCGAGGAACACGGCGCGCCCTTGCGGTTCGAGGCGGCCGTCGCCGGCGGCATTCCGGTTATCAAGGGCCTGCGCGAAGGCGTCGCCGCCAACAAGGTGAACCGGCTCTACGGCATCCTCAACGGCACCTGCAATTATATCCTCTCCACCATGGAGGACACCGGCCGCGACTTTGCCGAAGTCCTCGCCGAGGCCCAGGCCATGGGCTATGCCGAGGCCGATCCCACCTTCGACATCGAGGGGACCGACGCCGCCCACAAGCTCTCGATCCTCTCCGCCATCGCCTTCGGTTCGAAGATCGACTTCGCATCGGTGGAAGTCAGCGGCATCTCGCACATCCTCGCCGCCGACATCGCCCAGGCCGAGGCGCTCGGCTATGTCATCCGCCTGATCGGCATGGCCGAAGCGGAGGGCGGCCGCCTGTTCCAGCGCGTCCAGGCGCATCTCGTTCCTTTCGACAACCTGCTCGCTCACGTCGACGGCGCGACTAACGCAGTAGTCGTCGAGGGCAACTTCTCCGGCCGCCTGCTGTTCCAGGGCGCGGGGGCCGGCGACGGGCCGACTGCCAGCGCCGTCGTCGCCGACATCATAGACATAGCGCGCGGCATGGACACCGGCTTCGAGGCCGACCGCGCCTTCTCGATCCCCGTGGCGGGGCTGGAGGACATGGCGCCCGCCGATTCCAGTAGCCGCTGCAGCCGCGCCTATATCCGCTTCACCGTGGCCGACCGGCCTGGCGTCCTGGCCGAGATCACCGCCGCCATGCGCGATGCCAGCGTTTCCATCGAAAGCCTGATCCAGAAGGGCCGCAACGAGGAGGGCGGCGAAGTGCTGGTCGCCATGGTCACCCACGAAGGGCCCGAAGCCGCGGTGGTCGAGGCGCTGCGCCTGCTCGAGGGTTCGGCAAGCCTGACGGCGCCGCCGCTGGTGATGCATATTCTCGGAGCGTGATCAGCAACGCCACAAGCAGTCTCGACATTGACATATGCGCCCGATAGGGGCCCAGCCAAATTCCGGTTCAGAGAGGAATGCCCATGTCCAAAGCTCCCGCCAGCAAGACCCTCGACCGCGTCCTCGTGCTCGAAATGGTGCGCGTGACCGAAGCCGCCGCCATCGCCGCCTCCAAGCTGGTCGGGCGCGGCGACGAGAAGGCTGCCGACCACGCCGCGGTGGAAGCGATGCGCAAGGCCTTCGACGATCTCACCATCGATGGCACAGTGGTGATCGGCGAGGGCGAGCGCGACGAGGCGCCGATGCTCTATATCGGCGAGAAGGTCGGCGCCGGCG
>CAZVWP010000013.1:0-76630 GCA_964630805.1 uncultured Novosphingobium sp.
CGATCACGGCGGTCATCGGCTCGATGCCGGTGACGTCGACTTCGCCGAGCTGTTCCACCCAGGCAAGTATGCCGTTGAGTTCGGGGACCATCGCCTCGAGCTCGGCCTCGGTCACCTTGATCCGGGCGAGTGCGGCGATCTTGGCCACGGTGGCGGTATCGACCGACATATCGGAATGCTCCCGGCTATCAGGGATTGGTGCCCGCAGGTACGCCTTCGGGCGCTGTGCCTTCGGGCAGCACGCCTTCCGGCAAGCCGCCCGGGCCGGGGACCGGAGCGCCGCCCTGGCCGCGCCGACCGCCCTGGGCTTGCTGCTGCGCCTGCATCTGCTGGAGCTGCTGCATCATGCGCTGCTGCTCCTCGATCTCGGCGCGGCTCTTGAAGTCGATCAGGTCGACATCGAAGGTGAGATCGGTGTTGGGCGGGATCGGGCCGGCCTGCTTGTCGCCATAACCCAGCGAGGCGGGGATGTGGATCTTGTACTTGCCGCCGCGCTGCATCTGCATCAGCGCCTTGCTGAAGCCCGGGATCACGCCCTGCAGCGGCATCACCGCCTGCGCCTGCTGGTCGAACACCTTGCCGTCGGGCAGGGTGCCCTTGTAGGCGATCAGCGCGACGTCATCGATGGTGGGCGAGGCACCGCTGCCCTTGATCAGGGTCTCCACCTTGACACTCACCGGCATGGCTGCCCAGGCAAATCCGACGGCTGCCAGGATCGCGGCGAGTACCCCCAGCCACAGCTTGGGCAGCGCGCCCCGGGCGATGGGTTGCAGCGGAACGCGGGTGATCTCGGTCATCTGGTCTTCCTGGCTGGACATGCAAAAGGGCGCGGGATCGATCCGCGCCCTTATCGCCTAAGCGGCCAGCGGTCCCGGATCAAGTCCGGGATGACGCTGGGCAAAACTTACTTGGCGCCGTCGCGCTCGGCCCGCTTGCGCTCCAGCTTGCGGGCGCGGCGGATGGCGGCGGCCTTTTCGCGGGCGCGCTTTTCGCTGGGCTTCTCGTAGTGCCGGCGCAGCTTCATCTCGCGGTAGACCCCTTCGCGCTGCAGCTTCTTCTTGAGCGCCCGCAGGGCCTGATCGACGTTATTGTCGCGCACGAGAATTTGCATAAAAAGCCACACCTCAATCAAAATGGAGAACGGGCCGAATCCTTGAAGGATCGGCTCGAATGGGCGGGCCGCTAGCAGAGGCCATGCAGGTTGGCAAGCCAAGACAACGCCCGCGACACGCCGGACAATTCGACTTTCGCTATCGGGACAATTTCTTAATTTCGCTTCGGGCGAATCAGGGGATATCGAGATGTCGAGATTTCATCGGACCGTAGGGGTCATTGCTCTGTTTGGCGGGCAGGTTCTGCTTGCACACGCGTTGGCCTTTTCGGGCCCGCTCATTGTCGACACGACCCCGCTGCCGGCAAGCGCTGCGACGCCTGCGCCCACTCCGACGCCATCGCCAAAGCCGGTACCGACACCCGCTCCTGCTCCGGCGCCACAGCCAGCACCTGCGCCCACCCCTACGCCCGCTCCGGTGCCTACGCCCGCTCCGGTGCCTACGCCCGCTCCGGTGCCTACGCCCGCTCCGGTGCCTACGCCCGCTCCGGCGCCGACACCCGCTCCGGCACCCGCGCCCAAGCCTACGCTCGCACCCACTCGGGCTCCTGCTCCTGCGCCGAAGCCTGTCGCCGTCGCGCCTGCTTCTGCCGCTCCGGCAGGCGCGCCGGTCCCGCCGGACATCAAGAATTTCCCCGACACCGATGCGTTCCTCGCCGCCAATCGCACGTTCCGCGCGCAGGTGGCGACCGCATGGGCGAGGGACCAGATCGATGCGCCGACCTTCCGCTCGTTGATGACGGCCTATGATGCCAACGTCAGGGCTGCCAAGGTAGCAACCGCGCCCAAGCCTGCGCCTGCCCACACTCCGGCGCCTGCTGCCGCGCCCAAGCCAGTGGCAACTGCCGCTCTGGCGGCCGGCGCACCGGTCTCGCCGGACATGAAGAATTTCCCCGGCACCCAGGCGTTCCTCGCCGCCAATCGCACGTTCCGAGCGCAGGTGGCGGCTGCCTGGGCGAAGGACCAGATCGACGCGCCGACCTTCCGCTCGCTGATGGCGACCTATCGTGCGAACGTTCAGGCGGGCCGGGTGGCAAGCGGGAAGTAGACTGCTGACTGCCCGAGCCCTCGTCACGGGTGGCCTAATTGCGTTTCGCTGGCTAAGGCGATGGCCATGACGCCGCCGTCCTTTCCTGCCGCATCGCTCTACGTCGCCCTTGGCGGCGGTTTCGGCGCATGGCTGCGCTATGGCACCGGGGTGCTTTGGACCCGCGCGATCGGGCCAGTGGCGGCGAGCGCCTTTCCCTATGCCACGCTGACGGTGAATGTGCTGGGCAGCATGGCAATGGGCCTGCTGGCCGGCTGGCTGGCGCGGCACGGTTCGGGCGGGGAGCAGTGGCGGTTGCTGCTCGGTGTCGGTGTGCTGGGGGGCTACACCACCTTTTCCGCCTTCAGTCTGGAGGTCGCGCTGTTCGTCGAACGAGGGGCGCTGGCCCAGGCCGGGCTCTATTCCATCCTGTCGGTCATGGCTGGTCTCGCAGGCCTGTTTGCCGGCCTTGCCGTGACGCGAGCCATCGGATGAGCGAGAACGTCCGCCAGTTCACCGTCCAACCGGACGACGACGGCATTCGCCTAGACCGCTGGTTCAAGCGTCACTTGCCGCAGGTCAGCTTCGTCATGGTCAGCCGCTGGGCGCGAACAGGGCAGATCCGGGTCGATGGCAAGCGCGCCGATCCGGCCGATCGGCTTGAAGCGGGCCAGGTCCTGCGCGTGCCTCCCGGTGGAGAGACGCCCGAACGCGCTCCCCGCGCCCGCAAGCCGCTGACCGAGGAGCAGGTCGCCCAGGCCGAGGCCATGGTGCTAACGCAAGACCGAGCGGCCATCGTGCTCAACAAGCCGCCGGGCCTTGCCACGCAAGGCGGCAGCGGCACCAAGGAGCATGTCGACGGCCTGCTCGACGCCTTCGTATCGGATGGCCCACGCCCGCGCCTCGTTCACCGGCTCGACAAGGACACCTCCGGCGTCCTCCTTGTCGCCCGCACGCCGGGCAGCGCCGCCTTCTTCTCCAAGCGCTTCTCCGGCCGTTCAGCCCGCAAGATCTACTGGGCGCTGGTGGTCGGCGTGCCCGATCGCGACGAGGGCCTGATCGAACTGCCGCTCGCCAAGCAGCCGGGCACCGGCGGCGAGAAGATGATGGTCGATCACAGCGAGCAGGGCCAAAGCGCCCGCACCCGCTATCGCGTGCTCGACCGCGCCGGAAATCGCGCCGCCTGGGTGGAATTGAGTCCGCTCACCGGCCGCACCCACCAGCTGCGCGTCCACATGGCGGCGCTGGGCCATCCCATCGTCGGCGACGGCAAGTACGGCGGGCAGGGGGCCTTCCTCACCGGCACGATCAGCCGCAAGATGCACCTCCACGCCCGCCGCCTGATCATCGACCATCCGGACGGCGACATGATCGACGTGGTCGCCCCGCTGCCGGCGCACTTCGCCAACTCCATGGCGCAGCTCGGCTTCGACGAGGCCGATGGCGAGGCCTTGCCCGAAGCGCCGCCCGCGCCCTCGCGCGAGGCGAAGAAGCAGGCGGCCAAGGCTCACGCCAAGCAATACCGCAAGGAACGGCGAGGCGAGCGACGCGGCCGCAAGAGCGGCGAGCGCGGGCCGGCGGGAAGGGCCGAGGCGAAGGGCAAGCCCGGTCCCGGCGGGAAGCCGACGCGCAAGCCCGGACCGGGGAGCAAGGGCAGGCCGCGCTGATGCACCCGAATCCCGCATTTCGACACGACGACCGCGCGCTGCTGGAAGCGCTTATAGACGAGATCGGCTTCGGCATGGTCTTCGCAACGACCCCCGACGGCCCGCGCGTCGCCCACACCCCACTGCAGTGGACGGGAGATGGCGCGGTGCACTTCCATCTCGCGCGCGGCAACGCGCTGACCCGATATCTCGACAGCATGATTGCGCTGATCGTGGTCAATGGGCCGGACGGCTACGTCAGCCCGTGCTGGTACGAGGACCCTCAGCAGGTACCCACCTGGAACTACATCTCGCTGGAACTCGAAGGCCGGGTGCGGCGAATGGACCAGGACGGGCTGGTGGGGCTGCTGGAAACGCTTGTCGCCCGGCAGGAGGCGCGCGTGTCGGAAGGCGACGCGTGGACCATGGCGAAGATGCCCGAGGACAAGCTGCGGTCCATGCTGAAAGGCATCGTCGGCTTCGAGATGGAAGTGCAGGCCTGGCGCCCGACCTTCAAGCTCTCGCAGAACAAGAACGCCGATGAGCGCGCCCGCATTGCCGAGGGCCTGGAACAACAGGGTTCCCGGGCGATCGCCGAGTTGATGAGGACATTGGCGCCGTGAGGCCTTGCCTTGAGTCGCCCACCCCCAACCCCTACCGCAAGAGGGAGGGGAGCGAGACTTGCTGCGGCGCAGCCGCAGTTAGTCGCAGCGGGGTGGGCACTGGCGGTGGCATCTCATGAGCGTCCGTCTCGCCGTATTTGATTGCGACGGTACCCTGATCGACGGGCAGGCCAGCATCTGCAGCGCCATGGAAGCGGCCTTCGCCGAGTTCGACCTGCCCCTGCCGCCGCGCAACGAAGTGCGTCGCGCCGTCGGCCTGAGCCTGCCACAGGCCGTGCGGCGGTTGCTGGGAAATAACGAGCACGAACTTCACCGCGACATCGCGGAGGCCTACAAGCGCCACTTCCGCGCCGCGCGTGCGTCCGGCGTGCTCGAACAGCCGCTGATCGAGGGGATCGCCCCGCTGCTCGACCTGCTGCGCGGGCAGGGCTGGCTGCTAGGCGTTGCCACCGGCATGTCGGACCGGGGTCTCATTCATTGCCTCGCCTCGCATGGCCTGTCGGACTATTTCGTCACCATCCAGACGGCCGACCGTCACCCGTCGAAGCCCCATCCCGCCATGCTGGAAGCCGCGCTTTTCGAAGCGGCGGCCGCGCCCGGGGAGGCTGTGATGATAGGCGATACCGTGTTCGACATCGAAATGGCGGCGAACACCGGCGTGCGCGGCATCGGCGTCGACTGGGGCTATCACGATGCAGCGGAACTGACAGCGGCGGGAGCCAGTTATGTGGCCATGACGCCGGCACAGCTTGGGGAGTACCTGACACGATGAGTGCCGATCCATTCGACGACGACATCGCCCGCAAGCGCTTCATGGTGATGAACGTGGTGCGGCTCACCGGTGTCGGCATCGCTGCATTCGGAGCGGCGATCACGGCGGGAGCGATCGCCCTGCCCGAGTTCGTGGGCTATCTCCTGATCGCCGCCGGGGCCATCGACGCGCTGGTCATGCCGATCGTGCTGGCAAGGACCTGGAAGACGCCCTCATGAAACGTTTCTACCGGGAAGTGACCGTCGCGCCGTCGGAGGGATCCTGGCGGGTCCTTCTCGATGGCAGGCCGATCAAGACGGCCGGCGGCCGCTCGCAACTGGTCCCCACCCGCGCCCTCGCCGAGGCCATGGCGGCCGAATGGTCCGGGCAGGGCGAGGAGATCGATGCAGAGGCCTTCAGCCTGCGCCACCTTGCCGACTATGCGATAGATATCGTCGCCCCCTGTGCCGACGATGCGGTCCGCGACATGCTGCGCTTCGCCGAAACGGATACCCTATGTTACCGCGCCGAGCGGGTCGATGCCCTCTATACTCGGCAGGTCGAAGTTTGGGAGCCGCTGGTCTCTGCTGCCGAGGCGCGCTGGGATGTGTCGTTCGAGCGCATCGAAGGCATCATCCACCGCCCGCAACCCGCCGAGACGCTGGCCCGGCTGCACGCGGCGCTGACGTCTTACGATGCGTTCACCCTGGCGGCGATCAACGAGCTGGCCAACCTCGCTGCCTCGCTGCTGATCGCCCTGGCGGCGGTCGAGCCGGACGCCGATGCGCAGACGCTGTGGGACGCGGCGATCCTCGAGGAAGGCTGGCAGGCAGGGCTGTGGGGCCGGGACGCCGAGGCCGAAGCCCGCCGTGCGCGCAATTTCGAGAGCTTCCAGGCCGCCATGCGCTTTGCCGTGCTGACGCGCAGCGAGGAGCCGGCATGACATCCATCCGTCCGACCCTGCTCAACCACATGAACCTGGTGCTGGAGGACTTCCAGCCCAGCATCGACCACTTCCGGCGCTGCTATGACGCCGAATTCATGGTCGATATCCCTAATGCGGAAACCCAGGCCGGGCTGTTCGAGATCGGCCGGACGATCTTCGAGATCTTCGTGCCCCGCGCCTGGCTGCTGACGGCCCGCTATGGACCACATTATGTCGGCGTCGAATACAGGGCGAACATCGAGGAAGTCCGGGCGGCGGTGGCGGAGCGGGGCATCCGCATCGTGCGCGACATCGGCCTGGCGCTCCACACCCATCCGCAGGACACACTGGGCGTCGCCTTCGAATTCTACGATGGCGACTTCCACTGGCGCGAGTGGGACGAGCTTGGCGGGCGGCAGATCCATCCCGCGGAATGCTGGCGCGAGCACCCGCTGGGGATCACCGGCCTCAAGTGCTACACGCTTGCGGTCGAAGACCTGGACGCGGCCAGGGCCTTCCTTCAGGGTTTCCTCAGCGCCGAAGTTGTCTACCAAGCCGAGCGGCCCTTGCTGGCGGCACGGGCGACCGGTCTGAAGGTGGCCGATGGGGTGATTGAGCTGCAGGCGCCGGTTGGCCCGGGCGAACTGCAGCAGCACCTCCACCGCTATGGCCAGGGTATCCGCTCTACCGTGTTCCAGGTGAAGGATATCGCCGCAGCCGGGCGGTTCCTGGCGGAAAGGGGTCTGGCAACCGTCACCGGAGCAATGGACGCTTCGTTGATGGTCCCTGCCGACGCGAACCTCGGAGTGATCTTCGAGTTCGCGGAGTAGGCGCTAGAGCCAGATGACATAAGATTGCATCACCGAGATTACCCTGGGCAGCTCCGTGGGGAGGCGCGGCGTGCAGCAGGGGTCGGGAGCCCCTGCAAGCGACGCAACGCTGCCACGGAGCTGCCCAGGGTAACCCCTTCGGGGCGGGCCGATTTTGGCCCATCGCAGCGTCCCTCGTCGGTCACTATATGCCCGCATAGCTCCCTCCTCACTCCTCGCGCTGGGCCAAAATCGGCTCCGTCGCGGTGGTGCAATCTTATGTCATCTGGCTCTAGCCCACCCAGTCGGCCACTTGCGCAGCCACCTTGTTCGCCACCCGGTTGAGGGCAGGTGCGATGTCTTCGCCGCTCGGGCGGACCCCCGGCTCGATCGCCTCGAACCGCTGGGCTTCGATGTCGCCCTTTGCATTGACCCGCATCGCGTCGAAACGCACGACGACCGAACGATTGCGCGCATCGTAGCCCATGTCCACCAGATGGCCAGAGAGCGACAGGTTGCCGCCCGGCGACTGGTCGCTGGCCTCCAGCACAAGGTGCTTGCCCCGCGCGCGGATGGTTTCGGCCAGCAGGTGGCGGAACAGCCGCGACGGGCGTTCGACCCAGGCCACGCCCTGGACATAGGCAATGTCAGTGTCGT
The DNA here is from genome assembly GCA_964630805.1 of uncultured Novosphingobium sp. Taxonomy (GTDB): domain Bacteria; phylum Pseudomonadota; class Alphaproteobacteria; order Sphingomonadales; family Sphingomonadaceae; genus Novosphingobium. Next base: position 7,550 of record CAZVWP010000013.1, read on the forward strand.
TCACCTGTACTGCCACGCGCTGCACATCGAGCCGCCGCTCGGTCTGCGGATCGAGCACGATCAGCGTTTGGCCCAGCTTGCCATCGGGCAATGGCCCCGCGGGAGCCGTGGCGTCCGCGGTCAGGCCGATCAGCTGCCTGGGCGGCTTTCCGCCCAGGCTGACGCAGCCCGCCAGCAGCGCGAGAACCGCCAATGCCGCAAGGCTTCGGCCCATTTTGAAGTGCATTGCGCCTGTTCCCCTCACGGCTTGTAGTCCGGCAGGTTGTTGCCGCCCGATAGCGCCCCGGTCCCCTGGTCCTGAACCTTTTCGATGAGATTGCGCAATTCGCGCGAGGCCGCGCCGAGGTCGCGCAGCGCCGCTTCGGCCGCGGGCAGGGTCGAGGAGGACAACTGGCGGGTGGCAGGCCGGGCGTCGCTCAGCGTCGCCTGCAATTCGTCGGCCGCGTTCTTGGCCGATCGCAGGCTCGCCTTCAATTGTTGCGCCAGGGAATCGCCCTGTTCGCCAAGCAGGTGGTCGGCGCTACCGGCCACCTTGTCGAAGCTTTGCAGGGTGGTCGTCGCCTGCCGCAGGGTCACCTGCAGTTCGGCGAGCGTTGTCTTCACCTGCGGAGAGGCGTCGGCAAGGTTGCCGGTCAACCGGTCAGTGTTGTGCAGGATCTTGGTGATCGACTGCTGGTTCTCGTCCGAAAGCAGCATGTTGAGCCGTTCGGTCAAGGTCGAGAGCCGTTCCAGCAGAACCGGCGCGGAGTTCAGGATCGCGCCGAAGCCGCCTACCTTGGCCGGGATCACCGGCGCGCCTTCGGGACAAAGGCTTTTCGGGTCGTCCTCCGGACAGACGATCGGCTTTGCTCCCCGCACTGCGCCTTCCAGCTGGACATTTGCGGTGCCGGTGAAGCTCGACTGGATCGAAGCGGTGGTGCCCACCAGAACCGGCACCTTCTTGTCCACCGCTATGCGCACGCGCACGAAGCTTGGGTCCTTGGGCCACAGTTCGATCTGTTCGATCTTGCCCACCGGCACGCCGCTGAAGGTGACGCCGGCGCCCTTGGACAGTCCGCTGACCGATTGCTTGAAGAAGATGTCGAAGTGCTTTTGCGCGCCTTCGTTGAGCCGCGCGATCCAGATGAAGAAGGCCGCGACCGCAACCAGCAACGCGAGCGTTACCGCGCCGACAAAGACATGATTGGCCCGCGTTTCCATCGGCTGCTCTATGCCTTTCCATTCATCGGCTTGTCCATGGGTTTGGAATCCGGGCCCTTCGCCCGTTCCAGCGAGGACTTGGCGGCCCGCCCGCGGGGGCCGTTGAAGTATTCCTGGATCCAGGGATGGTCGGTGGCGAGCAGTTCCGGGATGGTGCCCACCGCAATCACCCGCTTGTCGGCCAGCACCGCAACCCGGTCGCAGATCTCGTAGAGCGTATCGAGGTCGTGGGTGATGAGGAACACGGTGAGGCCCAGCGTTTCCTGCAGTTCCCGGGTCAGCTGGTCGAAGGCGGCGGCACCGATCGGGTCGAGGCCCGCGGTCGGCTCGTCGAGGAACAGCAGTTCCGGATCGAGCGCCAGCGCGCGGGCAAGGCCGGCGCGCTTCTTCATGCCGCCGGAAAGTTCGGCCGGATACTTGAAGGCGGCCTCTTCGGGCAGGCCCGAAAGCTTGACCTTGAAGCGGGCGATTTCCTCGCGCAGGTCGTCCCTAATCTCCGGGTAGAACTGGCGCAGCGGAACTTCGATGTTTTCCTCGACCGTCAGGGTGGAAAACAGCGCGCCTCCCTGGAACAGAACGCCCCAGCGACTGCGGATGTCGACGCCCTCGTCTTCCTCATGGCCGACGTCCAGAATCTCGTGGCCGAAAACCCTGATCGAGCCCGCATCGGGCACCTGCAGCCCGATGATCGAGCGCATCAGCACCGACTTGCCGGTGCCCGATCCGCCGACCACGCCCAGGATCTCGCCCCGCCGCACCTTCAGCGACAGGTCTTCGTGGATCATGTGTTCGCCGAAGCTGTTGCGCAGGCCTTCGACGACGATGGGGAAGTCTTTCGCCTCGGTCATCCCCAGCCCACCTCGCTGAAGAAGATGGCGAAGAAGGCGTCGAGCACGATCACCGCGAAGATCGCCGCGACCACGGCCATGGTAGTGCGCAGGCCCACTTCCTCGCTGTTCGATTTGACCTGCATGCCGTTGTAGCAGCCGGCGATGGCGATGATCAGGCCGAATACCGGAGCCTTGATCATGCCCACCCAGAAATCGTGGACCGGCACCACTTCCTGGATGCGGCGCAGGAAGGTCATGAACGGGATGTCGAGCTGGAAGGTCGAGATGAAGGCGCCGCCGACGATGGCCATCGCGGCGGCATAGAAGCCGAGGAACGGCATCATGATCATTGCGGCCAGCACGCGCGGCACGACCAGCGCTTCCATCGGAGAGACGCCGATGGTGCGCATCGCATCGACTTCCTCGGTCAGCTTCATCGTGCCGATCTGCGCGGCGAAGGCCGATCCGGAGCGGCCGGCGACCATGATCGCCGTCATCAGGATGCCCAGTTCGCGCATGGCGATGCGGCCGGTGAGGTTCACCGTCAGCATCTCCGCGCCGAATTCCTGAAGCTGCACCGCGCCCTGCTGGGCGATGACGATGCCGACGAGGAAGCTCATCAGGCCGATGATGCCGAGCGCGGTGACGCCGACGAGCTCCATCTGGTGGACCAGCGCGTTGACCCGGAACCTTCCGGGATTGCGGATCACACCCCAGAAGGCGATCAGCGTGGCGCCAAGGAAGCCGGTTACCTCGAAAGTGCCGCGGCCCAGCCCTTCGATATGCGAGCCGATGAAGGTCATGGCCAAGGCAAGGAAGCCAGGCTTGCTCGAGGTATCCTCGTCCTCGCCGCTGGCCTTGCCGACCGCGGCCATCAGCCGCCGGGCCTCGTCGCTGGCGCCAGTCACTTCCGCCTGCCAGTCGCGCGAGAAGCGATGGACGAGCCAGGCGCCGGCCGTGTCGATATCGTCGACCCGGGATATGTCGATCCGCGCAACCGGATCCGAAACGGCGGCCAGCCGGGGTTCGAGATCGCCGATCGAAAAGACGCGCAAGGGACCGGAAAGCGCCACGCTTACCGCGCCGCCTTCGCCCCCCTCCAGCGAAAAGTCTGCCAGTTCGCGCATCGTGGGGCGAGTGATGCGGGAAAAAGCATTGTTCGGCAAGGGGAGGGGCTCTGCGGGTTGCGCGCGATGCCTGCCGCTGGCATTGGCCACGGCCATGAGCGAAGCCCAGCTGGACAAGACATTCGACCCCGCCGCCATCGAGAAGCGGTGGTACGAGCATTGGGAAAAGAACGGCCTGTTCCGTCCCGAGCGGCCCGGCGCCGTGCCCTATACCATCGTCAACCCGCCGCCCAACGTGACGGGATCTCTGCACATCGGCCATGCGCTGGACAACACGCTGCAGGACATCGTGATCCGCTATGAACGCCTGCGCGGCAAGGATGCGCTGTGGGTGGTCGGCACGGACCATGCCGGCATCGCCACGCAGATGGTCGTCGAGCGGCAGATGGAGGAGCGGCAGGACAAGCGCACCAACTATTCGCGCGAGCAATTCGTCGAGAAGGTTTGGGAGTGGAAGGCCGAAAGCGGCGGCCAGATCACCCGCCAGCTGCGCCGTCTCGGCTGCTCGATGGACTGGAGCCGCGAGCAGTTCACCATGGACCCGCACTTCACCCGCGCGGTGGTGAAGGTCTTCGTCGACCTCTACAACCAGGGCCTGATCTACCGGGATAAACGCCTGGTGAACTGGGACCCCAAGCTCAAGACCGCGATTTCCGACCTCGAGGTGGAAACCCGCGAGGTGCAGGGCGGCTTCTGGCACTTCAGGTATCCGCTGGCGGACGGGGTAAAGCGCGACGACGGGCTGGACTACATCGAAGTCGCCACCACCCGGCCCGAGACCATGCTGGCCGACATGGCCGTGGCGGTGAATGCGGACGATCCGCGCTACAAGTCTGTCATCGGCAAGGAGATCCTCCAGCCGCTGACCGGTCGCCGCTTCAGGGTGGTGGCGGACGAGCATGCCGATCCGGAACTGGGCTCGGGCGCGGTGAAGATCACGCCGGGGCATGACTTCAACGACTTCGAAGTCGGCAAACGCGCCGGGATCAAGCCCGCCGACATGCTCAACATGTTCGATGCCGAGGCGAAGGTCGTGCAGACTTCGGACGGGCTGATCCCGGAGAAGTACCTGGGCCTCGATCGCTTTGTCGTGCGCGAAATGATCGTCGCCGACATGAAGGCGGCAGGCATGCTGGTGCCGCATGTGACGAAGGACAAGGAAGGCAACCCGGTCGAGCACGATGCCGAGCCGCGCACCATCCAGACCCCCTATGGCGACCGCGGCGGCGTGGTGATCGAGCCCTGGCTGACGGACCAGTGGTATGTCGATGCCGCGACCTTGGCCCAGCCGCCGATGCAGGCGGTGCGCGACGGGCGGATCGAGATCGTGCCCAAGAGCTGGGAGAAGACCTTCTTCAACTGGATGGAGAACATTCAGCCGTGGTGCGTGAGCCGCCAGCTTTGGTGGGGGCACCGGATTCCGGCGTGGTATGCCGAGGACGGCGAAGTTTTCGTCGCCGAGACCGAGGAAGAGGCGCAGGCGCTCGCTGGCAACCGCAAGCTCACGCGCGACGAGGACGTCCTCGACACCTGGTTCTCCTCCGCCCTCTGGCCCTTCGCCACGCTGGGCTGGCCGGATCAGGACGCGCCGCTGGTGCAGCGCCATTATCCCAACGACCTGCTCATCTCCGGCTTCGACATCCTGTTCTTCTGGGATGCGCGCATGGCGATGCAGGGGATGCACTTCATGGGCGAGGTGCCGTGGAGACGGCTCTACCTCCACGGCCTGGTGCGCGCCGCCGATGGCCAGAAGATGTCCAAGAGCAAGGGCAACGTCGTCGACCCGCTTGGCCTGATCGACAAGTACGGCGCCGACGCGCTGCGCTTCTTCATGGCGGCGATGGAAAGCCAGGGCCGCGACGTGAAGATGGACGAGCGCCGGGTCGAAGGCTACCGCAACTTCGCCACCAAGTTGTGGAACGCCGCGCGCTTCTGCCAGTCGAACGGCATCGCGGCGAGCACGTCGATCGCCGCCCCGGCCGCCGTCAGCGCGGTGAACAAGTGGATCGTCGGCGAAGTGGTCGAGACGCTCGCCGAACTCGACAAGGCCATGGCCGACCTGCGCTTCGATGCGGCGGCGAATGCGATCTACCACTTCGTGTGGGACCAGTTCTGCGACTGGTACATCGAACTGATCAAGGGCAGCTTCGACGAGGAGACCAAGGCCGTAGCTGGTTGGGTGCTCGACCAGATCCTGGTCATGCTGCACCCCTTCATGCCCTTCGTGACGGAAGAGCTGTGGGGCGCGTTGGGAGATCGGACGAACTATCCGCTGATCACGGCGAAGTGGCCGGAACCCGGGGCGAGCGTCGATGCGGAGGCCAAGCGCGAGGTCGAGTGGTTGATCGCCCTCGTCGGCAACCTGCGCACCGCCAAGAACGAGCTTGGGATTGCCCCGGGCGCGCGGCTCGATGCCTACTTGCCGGAGCCGAGTGCGGCGACGCGCGGTATCATCGAGCGCAATGCCGGTGCAATCGACCGGCTGGCTCGGCTCAACGCGATCCGCTTCGAAGCGTCGCCCGCCGGTGCCGCCATGCAGATCGGGGCAGGGGACGCGAACCTCATCGTTCCGTTGGAAGGCATTATCGACATCACCGCCGAAAAGGCCCGTCTCGCCAAGGCGCTGGAGGCCTCGCAGAAGGAAGCGAAGTCGCTCGAAGGCCGGCTCAATAACCCGGCCTTCGTCGAAAAAGCCAAGCCCGAGGCGGTCGAAAAGGCCCGCGTCGACCATGCCCACCACGCTGCCGAGGCCGAACGGCTGGCCGCGGCGTTGGCGCGGTTGGGGTGACCATGTTTCAAAATTCTCCTCCTCCGGGGGAGGTGGCAGCCCGCAGGGCTGATGGAGGGGGCGCGGCCTGGCGGGAACGTAGTGCGCTCAGCACCCCCTCCACCACCAGCTTCGCTGGCGGTTCCCCTTCCCCGGTGGGGGAGGATCCAGGATGCTGACCCTAGCCGCCACCACGCCCGGCGAGCCGGAGATCTTCGCCTCGCTGCAGGGCGAGGGCCGCTCTGCGGGCAAGCCCTGCGCCTTCATCCGCCTGTCGCGCTGCAACCTCGCCTGCGAGTGGTGCGACACTGCCTACACCTGGCGCTTCACCGGCGATAACCGCCCGCACCGGGACGACCTCTCCTTCGACCGCGCCGCCAACCAGGTAACTCTCTCCGAGGAAGACGCCGCCAACCGCATTGCCGCGCTCGGCCAGTCGCGCCTGGTGGTTACCGGGGGGGAACCCTTGCTCCAGGCCCCGGCGCTGGCGCGGATGCTGGCGCTGCTGCCGGACATGGCGGTGGAGGTCGAGACCAACGGCACCGTGATCCCGCCACCCGCGTTCGATGCGCTGGTCGGGCAGTACAACGTCAGCCCCAAGCTCTCGCACAGCGGCAATGCGGCTGACATTGCCTTGAATCCCAAGGCTCTCGCTCACTGGACGGGGGAACCTAAAGCGCACTTCAAGTTCGTCATCGCCACCCCGGAGGATCTCTCGGAGGTTATCTCCATCCAGCAGGCCCATTCGATCCCCGCCGCCCGCATCATGCTGATGCCCGAAGGCAGGGACAGCGAGACCATTAGGACGCGCTCACGATGGTTGGCGCAAATTTGTTCGGAAAACGAATTTTCCCTGTCCGATCGCTTGCATATCCACCTTTATGGCGACACGAGAGGGACGTGAGTGAAAACAGACCAGCCCAGGGAGAGGAAGCACCGCGCCGCCGGGCGCAGCACGCGCACCTGCGCGGCGACCTTACCGAAGGCCCTGTCGCCAAGACCCTGCTGATGTTCACCCTGCCCACGCTGGGCGCCAACGTGCTGCAATCGCTCAACGGCTCGATCAGCGCGATCTATGTGGGCAAGTTCCTCGGCGAGGCGGCATTTGCTGGGGCAGGGATCGCCAACATGGTGATGTTCCTGATCTTCTCCAGCGTCTTCGGCTTGTCGATGGCGGCGACCATCCTGATCGGCCAGGCCATGGGACGGCGCGACCTCGAGGAAGTCCGGCGGACCACCGGCGCCACGGCAGGTGCCTTCCTGATCGCGAGCGTGGTGCTGGCGCTACTCGGCGGCCTGCTGGCCCCACCGATCCTGCGCGTGCTGGCGACCCCGGCAGCGGCATTTCCACATGCGCTGTCGTTCCTGCACATTGTTTTCTTCACCCTGCCGCTGGTGTTCATCACGATGCTGCTGCAATCAGCGTTGCGCGGCATAGGCGATGCGGTGACACCGCTGTGGAGCACGATCCTGAACCTGGTCTTCTCGATCCTGCTCAATCCCATCTTCATTCTCGGGCTGGGGCCCTTGCCGGCGATGGGCCTGCCGGGCGCTGCGATAGCAGGGGCCGTGACCAACCTGATCTGCCTGGTCTTCGTGCTGATCCGCATCTACTCGCGCGACTTGCCGATCCGCCTGCGGGGTGCGGAATGGCACTTGCTGCGTCCCGATTGGGGGCACCTGAAGCCGATCCTCGTCATGGGCCTGCCGATGAGCCTGTCCACCGCGATCATGGCCGTCTCGACCGTCGTCATGCTGGGCCTGATCAACCGTGAGGGTGTCGATACCTCGGCGGCCTACAATGCTGCGCAGCAATTGTGGAACTACATCCAGATGCCCGCCTTCGCCGTCGGCAGTGCGGTTTCTGCCATGGCTGCGCAGAACATCGGCGCCGGCCGGTGGGATCGCATCGGGCAACTGGCCCGCGCGGGCGTCATGGCGAATGTCGCGATGACCGGAGTCCTGGTCGTCTTCCTGCTGCTTGCCGGCCGCTTCCTGCTCGGGTTGTTCCTGCCCCATGGCAGCGAAGCGATCGCAATCGGCCAGCACATCAACTTGATGATCGGATGGACGTTCGTTCCCATGGGCATTTCCATGGTGATGACATCGGTCGTCCGCGCCAACGGGGCGGTGCTCGCACCATTCCTGATCCTGTTGGTTTCAGTCATCGGGGTGCGGATGGGGGTGGGCTTTGGCCTCTATCCCGTTTTTCGCGCCGATGCGATCTGGTGGGCCTTCATTGCGAGCAGCATGTCGTCGGCCTTGCTGGGTGTGGGCTATTACCTGCTGGGAGGGTGGCGCAAGGGAGCGCTTGGCCGGCCCGGCATGGTGCCGGCGGAGTAATCCTGCCCGAACAGGGAAAGGGCTTATCGGCCGTGCGCGCGCCAGCGGCTGACGGTGCGCTCGACCATTTCCTCTTCGCCGCCGCTCGAATTCCACAAATGGGCGAAGGAGGGGTCTTCCGAACTCGGCCGCTTGAATTCCTCCAGCTCGTCGAAGCTGATGCGCATGGGAATGGAAACGCCCTCGCCGCAGATCACGCACTCGCGGTTGCGCAATGCGGGAATCGAATCGAGGAAGCCGCGCGCGCCTTCCGGCATGGCCGACTTGACGAAGGCCTGGTCGCGCTCGTTGTTGAGGCGCATCGACATGATCGTGCCGCACTGTGACAGTACGCCTTCGGCAAGGTCGGACGGGCGCTGCGTGATCAGGCCCAGGGCGACGCCGTACTTTCGGCCTTCCTTGGCGATGCGCGAGAGGATCTTGCCGACCGAGGAGCCCTCGACAGTCTTCTCGCTTGGCACGTAGCGGTGCGCTTCCTCGCAGACCAGCAGCACCGGCCGGGTCTTCTCGTCGCGTGACCAGATGGCGAAGTCGAACACCAGCCGGCTCATAAGCGCGACCACGGTCGAGATGATTTCGGACGGGATGCCCGAAACGTCGATGATGGTGATCGGCTTGCCGCGCGCCGGCATGCGGAAGATGCGGCTGATGAATTCGGCCATGGTGTCGTTGACCAGCATGCCGGAGAACATGAACTGGTAGCGCGGATCGCCCTTCAACTCGTCGAGCTTGGTCTTTATCCGCATGTAGGGCGCGGTGGTGGTGGCCTTGTCCAGCTTACCCATCTCGTTCTGGAGGATGTTCGACAGGTCGGAGAGCAGGTAGGGAATGGGGGCATCGACCGTGATCTTGCCGAGGTTCTCGGCCACCCGGCTCTTCATTCGCGCCTGCAGCAGGCACCTGGCGAGGATTTCAGCATCGGTCTGCCGATCCGGGCCATGAACGGTGAGCAGCGCCTCGCAGTGCTCCTCGAAATTCATCAGCCAATAGGGCATTTGCAGGTTGGTGACGTCGAGGATCACACCGGTCTGGCGGAACGCCGAGGCATATTCGCCGTGCGGGTCGACCATGATGATGTGGCCTTCCGGCGCCATCTCGCAGATCTTGTGAAGGATGAGCGAGGTGCTGGTCGACTTGCCGGTGCCGGTCGAGCCGAGCAGGGCAAAGTGCTTGCCGAGAAAGGCATCGACATAGATGCCGGCGCGGATGTCGCGGGTCGGGTAGACTGTGCCGATCTGCACGGTCGAACGGCCGTCGCTGGCATAGATCTGGCGCAGGTCGGCGCTGGTGGCCGGATAGACCAGCGCGCCGGGGATCGGATATCGGGTCACACCGCGGCGGAAGCTGTGGATGCGCCCGGTCAGACGCTCTTCCACGCCTTCGCCAAGGAAGTCGGCGGCGGCAAGGATGCCGCCGGGAATGGAGTTGTCCTGCTTTTGATTGCGAACGGTGGCGAGCAGCCAGGTCTTGCCGACGCGGATCTTCACCTGGTTGCCGACCTGGCCCGCAAGCGAGATTGACGGGTCCGCATCGCCCGAGCATTCGTTGAGACGCTGCAGGTCGATGGCGATATGGCCGCCCGCGCCGGTGACTTCCAGCACGATGCCGATCGGCTCTTGCGCATTGTCGATCGCCGGAGCGCTCTGCGAACTGGCCATGGCTTGCCTGTCGGCCTGCTGCAGGTCGTCGAAACCGAAATCGTGCATGTCTGACATGGAAGTTTGCCAATTCCCGGGTCGGTTAATTGGCGGTAACCTAGGCAGGAGGAGTTAATTTCCGGCTAATCTTCTCCCAGCATGCAGCTGGGCGGTGTCCTTGCCATAGAACGGTTTTTTAGCAATCAAGCAGAGCACTTTCGGGCTGTAATCTCGCAAATCGCTGAGAGTCTAATGGCCCTGATCGCGATGCATTTGAGGTAAAATCAATGAGAACGAAACTAAAATCTCTAAGGCATGGAGAATTCTTGCTGATAGATGGCGACATGGTTTGTGAGTATCTAGAAAAGTTTGGAGAATGGAGCGAAACGGAAGTTGACCTTTATCGAGATATTCTCTCTGCCGATAGCAATGTCATCGAGGTTGGCACGCACATTGGATCGCACACTATCCCCATTTCCCGCATTTGCTGTAATGGAAAGGTCGTTGCATATGAGGCGCAGCGGGTTATGCACGCTGTGTTAAGCGCAAACCTTATGCTGAATTGCAGGACCAACGTCATCGCCAAGCATGCCTGCGGATGGGACGAGAATACCGTTCTGGAACTGGAAATCTGCGACTATAGTGAAAGTTGGAACTATGGGAACTACTCGGTCGAAAAGGGCTACAGCGACGAAAATCGGTTCACCGGGACTACGTCGAGGGACTACGTTCCTGCATATCGGATCGATGACGATCCGCATGTTGCCGAGTTACCGACGGTCGATCTGTTCAAGCTCGATACGGAAGGCGCGGAAGTCCGGGTGATTGAAGGAGCGATAGAAACCATTCGAAAGCACAAACCGGCAATTTATGTGGAGGCTGTCGATCGCAGTATCCCGATGTCTGCCCGCGATATTCTGGAACCTTTGGGGTATAAAGGCTACTGGTTCTTCAGTGTCCGCGGCCGCCCGGACAGCTTTTTCGGGCCGGCAGACTACACCGACGATTTTGCGGACCGGATGGAGGAAAACAGCATTTTCGTGCATGAATGCAGAAATTGGAATCCGCGTGGTCTGAGGGAAATTGACTCGACCGGGATCCCCCCGCCCGAAATGCCCGCATTCCACCGCTATCCCTTGCCGGAGGGCAAAAGACCACTTTTTCAGGTGGGGACAAGAAAATGAAAGTAAGCCTGGTCAGGCGCGGGGAGGCGGTTACCCGGGAATGTAATCGTTCCGAATTTATGCTAGATCAGGGCGAACACCCGTCCGGCCAGCCATCCCAGAAGGACCGACATGGCTATCACCAGCAGGCCGTAGAGGAAGCCATAGTTCTCGGCGAACTGCGCGACCGCCCCTTCGAAGCCGAGCTTGCGGACGTCCACCGTGCTGATCGCCGAGGCGACCACCCGACCACGGCTTATGGCAAAGGTTTCGGCGGTGTACTGCCCGGTCTGCACGTTCGAAGGCAGGTTGATCCGCGCCTGGTAAAGCACCTGTTCGCTTACCTTAACGCCGTGCACCTTTTCCTGGAAAAGGTTCTTGCGGCCCATCAGGTCGACAAGGCCGGCGGAATAGCGTGCCAGCTTCTTGGGGTCGATCGTGCCGCTGGGCGAAAGCTGCAGCCAGGGCAGGCCCAATTCGTAGATCGCGGCGGTCTTGCCATCGACGATCTTGTCGATCGGACGCGTTGAAGCCACCGCGAAATAGGAGGGGGCGGAAAGGAATTCAGTGCTGCCGGCATTGATCCAGATGCCGGCGATCCGGCGCTTTTCGCGCAGGAGAATCGGCCCGGTGGGGCCCTTCAGCACCACCACGATGTCGAAGTCGCGCGCGGCGCGGGTACCCTGCGGGTCGAGGATAGCGCCGAACAGCAGCAGTTCCGCCCCGGTGAAGCCCTGGCGGACCTGCACTTCGTGCTGCGATATTTCCGGCACCAGAATCGGCTCGCGCGCCGCGGTGAGGAAAAGCAAGGCGAGGAGGGCGATAAACACCCTTAGCTTCTCCTTCAGAATTCGCGAAAGGGCGAATTCTGGTCCGGCACCGGCCCGCTCCCCCGCCCGGCCACCCAGAGCATCCCATCTCGTTGGGTGACCGGGCGGGGGAGCGGGCCGGTGCCGGACTATCCGGAACGAAGTTTCAGATAAGACAATCAAAGCGGCGTCACCGTGTAGATCTCGTCTGGCCGGTAGGTCAGCCCCAGGGCCAGCCGGAGCGCTACCAGCAGAACGATCGCCGCCAGGGCAAGGCGCAGGTATTCGGGCTTTGCCTTCTGCGCGAACTGGGCGCCGATCTGCGCGCCGGACACCGAGCCGAGCAGCAGAAGTCCCGCCAGCACCACGTCGACCGCCTTGGTGGTAAGCGCATGCATCATGGTCGTCGCCATGGTGACGAACAGGATCTGGAACAGCGAGGTGCCGACCACGACATTGCCGTTCATGCCGAGGATGTAGAGCATGGCCGGCACCAGCACGAAGCCGCCGCCAATGCCCATCAGCATGGTGAGGATCCCTGTCGCCACGCCGAGCAGCAGCGGCGCCAGCGGCGAGATGTAGAGGCCCGAACGATAGAACCGCCAGCGCATCGGCAGACTGGCGACCAGCGGGTGGTGGCGGCGCTTGCGGGCCGGCAAGGGCATTCCGCTGCGCGCCGCGCGCAGGGCCTGCAGGCTTTCCTTCGCCATGATCCAGCCGATCGAGCCGAGCAGCAGCACGTAGAGGATGTTGATGACGGTATCGATCTGGCCAAGGCTTTGCAGCAGGCGGAACAGGATCGCGCCGACGCCTGTGCCGACCACGCCACCGGCGACCAGCACCGCGCCCATCTGCACGTCGACCCCGCCGTGACGGCGATGGGCGAAGACGCCGGAAATGCTGGCGCCGGTCACCTGGCTGGCGGCGGAGGCGGCGGCGACCGTCGGCGGCACGCCGTAGAAGATCAGCAAGGGTGTGGTGAGGAAGCCGCCACCCACTCCGAAGAGACCCGAAAGTACGCCCGTCAGCGCCCCGAGCGCGACGATCACCAGACCACTGACCGACAGGTTGGCAATGGGAAGGTAGACACTCATCGTCGCCCCGAGAACTAACCGAGAGCGGCGGCCGGCGAAAGCTGCAAGTACCTAGAAACCTGCGGACAGCGTAACCGATGGCCCCGATCCGGGCGCGGCATCGCCGGCGACGCGAAAGCGCCAGTCCGCCGCGACGCGTGCCGACACCCTGTTGCCGACCGGCGTTACCACGATCAGCGACGGTCCTGCATCCAGCCGTGCGGCACCCTTCTGTGCGCCACCCCAGATGCCGCCGCCCATCCGCACTACGGCCTTGCCCGGCCTTGCCACCCCGCGGTCGGCCCGCAGATGGCCATCGACAAAGGCCGTCGCGTTCTTGCCGCCGACATAGCCGCCCTGGGCATAGGCCTCGCCGCGAAGGCCCAGCGGCAGCTTGAAGGGCGGCAGTTCAGTATAGGCAAAACCGGCGGGCCGGACCTCCCTGCCGTTCGGCGTCTGGCTGTAACGCGCCTCGCCGGCGACCATGACTGGAACCCGCGGCACCGGCCGGGCCGACAGCCCCAGTGCAACCTCGCGCTCACCCGATCCGTTCAGCGCCGCCGTCGTGCGCAGGAACACACTTGGCTTGTGTCCGCTCGCCATCGCGATCCGGTAGCGCAGCACCCCGCCGGCCTGGCTGGCGCCATAGCTTGGTGCGAAGGCGCCTGCGGAAATCCCTACGGACGATCCGCGCCGCCAGTAGTACCACGAATCCATGGACCAGCGCCGTGCCCTGGCCGGTTGGGGATGGGCCACAGGCGCGTCATGAATATAGGGGCTGCCCGGTTGGGTGGGGAACATGGCGGAGGACAGCGAGTACCGGCTCGGCGCCTGGCGGTTGTCGGCCGGAAGTGCGAGGTCCTGGGTCCAGGGAGCAGCATAGGACTGCTGGAACACGATCGGCCCGCGCGCCGGGGGTGGGGCGGACCAGGCAAACTTCGCCGGTATCGAACGAGCCCCGCGCATGTCGCCGCGCGGCTGCGGCGTTGTTGCCGGCGCCCGGGCCTGCGGGCGGTAGGCATTGACCGGCGCAGCTTCAGGCGCAGCGAGCTCGTAGGCAACGGCCACGCCGACCTTGCCGGACAGCTTTTGCGCCGTGATGCCAAGGTTTCGGATGGGTTTGGGCACGTAGGCCATGGCCGCTTCCGGTACGGATATCGGGGCCTGCGCCATGGGTGCGGCACTCTCGCGCATGGAGGGTGCTGCGACCGGGCCGCCGACCGTGATCGCCTGTGCCGGGCCGCCTTGCGCGGCGGTAGGCATCGCGCTGGCATCCCACATCATCACGCGGGCCGAGACCCAGCAGCCCAGCAGGAGGGCAAGTACCGCAAGCGGCTGCCCGCGCCGGCTGAAACCCCTGATCATGCGGCCAGTCTCAGGGGTGCGGGTTGCGGCACGTTGACGGCCAGCCCTTGGGTGGCGGGATGGGCGTGGTGGCTGGTCTTGTCCCAACTGACTTCGGCGCCGCCCAGGGTGCGGACATAAGTAAGCAAGGCGCGGCGCCCGGCCATGATCGAAATGACATTGGCAACGGGGATGCGAAGCACGGCCCGCAGGCCTTCCAGGGGGCCGTATTCACGCGTGGTGAAGACGAAGCGGAATGCGGCGCGCCACAGCAGGCTGCCGAAGGCGATGACGATCATCCAGTCCAGCAGCGGCGAGGGCGGCATGGCAACGTCCCAACCGGCCAGCCGGGCGACGGTGAGCATGCTGTCGATCGCCAGGAGAAGGTAAGCGGCGAACAGGACAATGGCGGTCAGCGGCCCCCTGCGATCGCGCAGCGCCATCCAGATATCGACCGGCCGGCCGCTCCATCCCAGCCGCTCCCAACCCTGCAGCGCGATGCCGTGGATCCAGCGCGCCTTTTGCCGCACGGCGGCATCGAGCGTCTGCGGGAAGAAGCTGCGCGTCGCCACCAGCGAACCGTCCGAATCGCGCATGCGCAGGAACCGACTGCGCCCGCCATTGCGCGAAACCAGCAGGCCCAGTTCATAGTCCTCGGTCAGGCAGTCGGAGGCAAAGGGACCGCTTGCCCCCGCAGCCATGCGCAGGGCGGCGAGCCGGCTCAGCGCGTCGCGGGAAAAGCCGCAGCCGACGCCTGCCGCGGGGATTGCCGCGCCCAGCGCATCGCGCACGACCATGGTTTTGGCATGAGCCTCGGTGAACTCGTCGGAATAATGCCCGGCGACCCAGGGCGAGGAACTTTGGGGTTCCGGCCGGACCGGAAGCTGGACGAAGTCGACTTCCGCCAGGGCCCGGTCGATCACCGCCAGCGCGCTTGGGTGGACCATGTCTTCCGCGTCGTGGAGGATGACGTTGCGATAGGTGGTGCCGCTGCGCGCCTCGTCCTCGCGCAGGGCGGAATAGAGCCGGTTGAGGCAGTCTGCCTTGGTCGTGGGCCCGGAGCGCGGGTTGATGATCACCCGAACCCGGGGATCGTTGCCGGCGCCCCGTATCGCCGCGTCGATGGTCGCCGGGTCGTTGCGGTAACAGCCCACATAGAGCGTGAATTCGCGCTGCGGCCAGGCTTGCAGCGTGTGGGCGATCATCTCGCCGATCACGTCGTGCTCGTGCCAGGCTGGCACAAGAATCGCCGCTCGGCCGAGCAGGGGCGATCGCGCCAAGTTGGCCGGAACCTTTCCTGCCCCGGCATGACCGTTCAATCGCAGCCATAGCCACGAAAGGTCTATCGCCGCCTCGTCGATCGCACTGACGATGAACCAGAAGGTGGCGAACATCAATAATTCACTTTCCGCCACCGACAGGCAGCGCAAAGCATCGGCAAAAACTGCCTCCGTCCACATGGACACGACCCGACGAGCCTCCCGTAGCTCTGATGTCAGTCTTTCACGATATGCGATTCGAAAGAAGTTGCAACACTATGTTGCGGATTTACAAAAGAAGCTCTGAATAGTGGACAATTGATGAATGCATGCTCGTAGTCATTTTGCCAGCCGGATAGCCTCTGTGATTCTCCGCCTTCTAGGAGGCGAAGGCGCGGCCGGCGTGCTGCTTTTCATGGCCGCGGCGGCAGCGATGGTGCTGGCCAACTCCTCCTGGGAGGCGGTTTACCACGGTTTGTTGCACCATGATCTGGCCTGGACGCCGATTGCCAAGCTCGACAACTTGCACAAATGGATCGGCGATGCCCTGATGGCGGTGTTTTTCTTCGCCGTCGGGCTCGAGATCAAGCGCGAGGCCATCGACGGCGAATTGTCTACGCCGCAGCGGCGGCGCTTGCCGGTCCTGGCGGCCCTGGCCGGAATGGCGTTCCCCGCGCTGCTCTATCTGGCGCTGGGGGGAAGTGCGCCGGAATTGCGCGCTGGCTGGGCGATCCCGGCGGCGACGGATATTGCCTTCGCGCTGGGCGTCCTCGCCCTGCTCGGCAAGCGCGCCCCGCCATCGTTGCGCCTGTTCCTGCTGGCGGTCGCCATCGCCGACGACCTTGGCGCCGTGGCGATCATCGCCGTGGCCTACACCTCGGGCGTGGCACTCGGCTGGCTGGGCCTGGCCGTGTTGTTCCTGGTGGCCATGGTTGCGCTCAACCGGTTGCGCCTTGGCAACGGCTGGGCCTTCGCGGCCCTCGCTGTGGGGCTGTGGTATTGCACGCTCCATTCCGGAGTCCATGCGACGATTGCCGGCGTTGCGGCGGCATTCACCATGCCCATGCGCCTCGACAGACATGGCGACAGCCTGCTGCTGCGCATGGAGCATGCCCTTGCGCCCTGGACGGCCTATCTGGTGGTGCCGTTGTTCGGCTTCGCCAATGCCGGGACCAGCCTCCACGGTGCCGGCCTTTCGGCGCTGTTCGCCCCCCTCCCGCTGGCGATTGCGGGAGGGCTCTTCATCGGCAAGCAGGTGGGTATCATGGGGGCGATCTGGCTGGCCGACCGTAGCGGCTATGCCCATCGGCCCGCGGGTGCTAGCTGGGTGCAGCTCTGGGGCATGGCGCTGCTTTGCGGCATCGGGTTCACCATGAGCTTGTTTATCGCCGCGCTGGCATTTCCCTCGGCGCCTGAGCTGGTGGAGCAGGCGAAGCTTGGCATTCTGGCGGGATCGCTGCTTTCCGCGATCACGGGCTTTGCGGTGCTACGGCTGGCGGGAGGAAGGACGGCCTAGCGCTTACCACTCACCGACGTTCGGCATGCTCGCCCAGGGCTCTGCCGGGGGAAGCGCGTCGCCGCTCTGCAGCAGCTCGATCGAGATGTTGTCGGGCGTGCGGATGAAGGCCATGCGGCCGTCGCGCGGCGGACGGTTGATGGTGACGCCGGCATCGAGCAACGTCTGGCAGGTCTGGTAGACGTTATCGACCGAATAGGCGAGGTGGCCGAAGTTGCGGCCGCCCGCATAGCCCTTCTCGTCCCAGTTCCAGGTCAGTTCCACTTGTGCGGTGCTTTCCTGCCCCGGCGCGGCGAGGAAGATCAGCGAGAACCGGCCTTGCTCGTTGTCGTAGCGGTTGACCAGCTTCACGCCGATCAGCTCGAAGAATGCGATGGTCGCCTCCGGGTCTGAAATGCGGATCATGGTGTGCAGGTACTTGGTCACGCTCTCTCCATTCATCGTATCTCAAGCACGGTTCATCGTGCATACATCCGGAAGGGCGCAGTCTCACCTGGAAACAGGGAGTCTCGCCATGTCCGACACTAGCCCCGATAGCCAAGGCGCCGCCAGAGCATTCTTTGCCGATCCCACCAACCGCCGTTGGCTCGCCTCCTCCGCCGTGCTAGCGCTTGGCCTCGTCGTGGGCGGCTATACCCTCGGTAACGGCCTGGTGCGTGCCCGCGATGCTGACCGTTCGGTTACCGTGCGCGGCCTTGCCGAGCGCGACGTGACGGCCGACCTTGCCACCTGGTCGCTCACCTATTCTGCCAAGGCCGGCGACCTTTCCGGCGCCCAGGCCCTGGCCGACCAGGACAGCCAGGCCATTCGCGCCTTCTTCCGCGAGCAGGGCTTCCCCGCCGATGCGCTGCAGCCGGCCGGGGTCAACGTCTCGCAATATACCAACAACGGCGTCCAGGAAGTGACGGTGCGACAGACCATGGTCCTGCGCTCAAACGACATCCCCCGCGCCCAGGAAGCGGCGCGCAGGCAATTCGACCTGGTGCGCCGCGGCGTGGTTATGGAAGACGGTTCGGGCGTCCAGTTCAGCTTCACCAAGCTCAATGTCATCAAGCCGGCGATGATTGCCCAGGCCACCAAGGACGCACGCGCATCGGCCGAGCAGTTCGCCCGCGACAGCGGCACGTCGGTCGGCCAGATCAAGAGCGCCACGCAGGGCTATTTCTCGATCACCCCGCGCGATGCCGCCTCCAGCGGCGATGGTGAAGGCGGCGGCAGCAGCGCCATCGATTCACCCTATAAGCGAGTGCGGGTGGTGACGACGGTGGATTTCTACCTGCGGTAAGAGTCTGATTCGAAATTCGCGAAAGGGCGAATTTCGAGGCGGCACCGGCCCGCTCCCCCGCCCGGCCACCCAAACATACCATTTCGTTGGGTGGCCGGGCGGGGGAGCGGGCCGGTGCCGAACGATCCGAAACGGAGTTTCGGATCAGACACCAAGGCGTTCAGAAGCTGGCGGTCAGCGAAACCACGGCCGTGGTCTTGGCAGGACGGTGCCAGTAGGCCTCGCAGGCCGAAGCGGAAGCGCAGCCGACCAGCCGGTCGACATCGCCCCTGGAAACATTGGTGCCGACAAGCGACGCGTCGAGCGTCAGCATGCGCCACTTCACGGCCGCGCCGATGGAATAGTCCATGTAGTTCTTGATGTAGCGCAGGCCGCCGTCGGTATAGCCAAGGCGCGCGTGCAGTGAGACCGGCGTGTTGGGAATGCCGCTGCTCAGTTCGCCATAGACATAGACGTTGTGGTCGGTGACGCCGTAGTCCCTGAAATAGGCCTGTCCGGGAGCATAGTTGATCCCCGCCTTGGCCGTGACCGGGCCAAGGGTCTTCGATAGCGAACCGTAGACCTCGTAGTAATTGTTGATCGTCGCCTGGGGATAGAGATAGCCGTAGACACCAAGGTCGAGAGTGACGTCCGGGCCGCTGAAGGTGTGGGAGTAGCCGCCATAGACATCGATTTCGGACCCGCCCGGCGCGACCGGCGTCCTCGCGAGATCGCCCGAGGTGCTGGAGCTCCAGACTCCCACGTAGAAGCCCGACTTGTGGCTGAGCGCGATCGAACCCTGAACCGCCGCTTTGTTGTCTGACTGCGAGATTCCGCGGAACCTGTATTGCGAAACCACCGCGACGCTGGCCGAGACGGTGAAGTCTCCCGGTGGGGCGGTCTCGTCGGCCAGCGCAGGGCTGGCGGCAAGCCCGCATGCGGCAAGCAAGGTGGCGGCCGCAAGGCCACGAATGGACGTAAGCATGATCCTGTTACCTCACGAAAAGTGCTTCGGCCCCGCCATCCTGCGCAAGACTCCGCAAGCTTGCTGCATCGCACAAGGCATAATTGACGGATGGGCCCCGAAGACAGCCTTACTGTGGCCCGTGGGCAACAGGCCTGGCGGGCCCGAGGACGCTTGTAGACGCGCACGGGCCTCTCTATATCGCAACGCAGTGATCCGACATGATCCAAGCCTTGCGCAAATTGTTCCGGTCCGAGCCGGAGAGACATCCGCCCACGGTTCCGCCCGGCGAAAGGATCTATGCGGTAGGCGACATTCATGGGCGGCGGGACCTGTTCGATGCGCTGGTCGCGGCGGTCGAGCGCGATGATGAATGCCGCTGCCCTGCCGCTACCACCATCGTCTTGCTGGGCGACCTTATCGATCGCGGCGAGGACAGCGCCGGCGTCATCGCTTCCGCCCGCGCGCTGGCCTCCCGGCGAAATGTCCGGATTCTTTGCGGCAATCACGAGGAAATGCTGCTGCGAAGTCTCGAGGATATAGACCTCCTGAGGCGATTCCTGCGCTATGGCGGGCGTGAAACGGCCTTGTCCTATCCCATCGACCGGCAGGTGTGGGAGGGCGCCACGCTGGAGGAAGCGCAGCGCCTCATGCGCATCGTCATTCCGCAGGAGGACATCGCCTTCATCCGGCATTTCGAGGACCAGGTGCTTTGCGGCGACTACCTTTTCGTCCATGCCGGCATCGAGCCCGGGGTGCCGCTCGAACGGCAAACGCATGAGCGCCTGCGCTGGATACGGGAGCCTTTCCTCAGCCATTCCGGCGATCACGGCCACGTGGTCGTCCACGGTCATACGATTTACGACGAGCCGGTCTTGCTCCACAATCGCATCGGGATCGATACCGGGGCCTTCATGACCGGGCGGCTGACCGCCCTGGGTCTGGAAGGCGAGGAACGCTGGGTAATTGAAACCGAAGAAGGCGACGGGAAAATTGTCACGGCGTCGCGCCCGGTCTAGAGGCGAAGGGCGCTGCAAATTAAACCATCCGGAATTAAGGGGAATTTCGCATGAAGATCGCCATGGCGGGCTCGGGCTATGTCGGGCTGGTCTCTGGAGCCTGCTTTGCCGATTTCGGCCATGACGTGGTCTGCATCGACAAGGACCCTGCGAAGATCGCCCGGCTGCAAGCGGGCCAGATGCCTATCTACGAGCCGGGCCTGGCCGAACTGGTCGCGCGCAATGTCGCGGCCGGCCGCCTGACCTTTACTACCGACCTGCCCGAGGGGATCAGCGGCGCTTCGGCCATCTTCATCGCCGTCGGCACCCCCTCGCGTCGGGGCGACGGCCATGCCGACCTCTCCTATGTCTATGCCGTGGCCGAGGAAGTGGGGCAGAGCCTCGATCACCCCGCGGTGATCGTGACGAAGTCCACTGTCCCGGTCGGCACCGGCGACGAGGTGGAGCGCATCCTGCGCGATTCCGGCACCGACCAGCACTTCGCCGTCGCCTCCAACCCCGAATTCCTGCGCGAAGGCGCGGCGATCGGCGACTTCAAGCGGCCGGACCGAATCGTCATCGGCACCGACGATCCCTGGGCGCAGGAAGTGATGCGCGAGGTCTATCGCCCGCTGTTCCTCAACAAGGCCCCTATCCTGTTCACCAGCCGCCGCAGCGCCGAGTTGATCAAGTATGCGGCCAACGCCTTCCTTGCCACCAAGATCACCTTCATCAACGAGATCGCCGACCTGTGCGAAAAGGCCGGCGGCGACGTGCAGGACGTGGCCCGCGGCATCGGGCTCGACAACCGGATCGGCTCGAAATTCCTCCACGCCGGCCCCGGCTATGGCGGCAGCTGCTTCCCCAAGGACACGCTGGCGCTACTCAAGACGGCCGAGGACCATGACAGCCCCCTGCGCATCGTCGAGGCGGTGGCCAAGGTCAACGACAGCCGCAAGCGTGCGATGGGCCGCAAGGTGATCGACGCGCTGGGGGATAACCCGCGCGGCAAGCGGGTGGCCCTGCTCGGCCTGACCTTCAAGCCCAATACAGACGACATGCGCGACGCGCCCTCGATCGCCATTGCCCAGACGCTGGCGGATGCCGGCGTCGAAGTGACGGCCTACGATCCGGAGGGCATGGAGCTCGCCGCCCCGATGATGCCGGAGGTGGCGATGAAGGCCGATGCCTATGCGGCTGCCGAAGGTGCCGATGCCCTAGTCATCGTCACCGAATGGGACGCCTTCCGCGCGCTCGATTTCGAGCGGATTGCCCGGGTCGCCAACGGAAAGGTGCTGGTCGACCTGCGCAACGTCTATGACCCGGATGAAGTGCGCGGGCACGGCTTCACCTACGTCAGTGTCGGCCGCGCATGAATTTTCCGGATCATCGTTCCGGACCATCCGGCACCCCATGAGCCGCTGGCCGCTCCCCGAGTCCATGGCCCTGGCGCTCGACGAAGCGCGCAAGGGCGGGGCTTCGGGCGAGGTACCGATCGGCGCGGTGGTGGTCAGGGACGGTGCGGTGATCGCCGCCGCGCATAATGCCCCGCGCGAATTGTCCGATCCCACGGCCCATGCCGAAGTGCTGGCCATCCGCGAGGCCGCGCGGGTGCTGGGCAACGAACGGCTGGACGGTTGCGAACTGTGGGTCACGCTGGAACCCTGCGCCATGTGTGCCGGCGCCATCGCCCACGCCCGGATTGCGAGGCTTTATTACGGTGCTGCCGATCCGAAGGGGGGAGCGGTGGAGCACGGCGCGCGGGTGTTCGAGCAGCAACAGTGCCTGCACCGGCCCGAGGTCTATTCCGGCATCGGCGGGGCGGAGGCGGGGGAACTGCTGCGCGGATTTTTTCGGGAGCGGCGTTAATCCTCCTCCGAAGGGGGAGGAATTACATACCCCGCCAGATTTTCAGTTCCGCCCCGTCCGGCGGTCCCAGTTTGCCGCGTTGGCAGGCCCTGGGCATGAAGTCCCGCCCATAGCAAAGCCGTAGTTCGCGCAGCCAGCCATTACGCGACAGTTCGACGCCTACCATCTCGCGCTGCCACTCCGGGTTGGCGATGACGAAGGCCTCGCGCAGGTCGCCCACGGTCAGCCTGTGCCTTCGCGACAGCCGGTCGGCATCGGGCCAGCGCAGCGATTGCCACAGGATCGCGCTGGTGCGGAAATAAGCCTCTGGCGTTCGTGTCATGCAGCTGCCGTGCTTGGCCCATTCGTGCTCGAGCAGCCAGGGTACCGGCGTCATGCACAGGTTGCGGCGGATGAGTGCGGGCGAGGGGCGCGGCTCCATGGCGCACCATTGCGGCGGCGGCCCACTGCGCGCCTCGGGCCACAAACCGTGCAGCACGAAGCCGAAACTGTCGTTGCGCCCGGAACACTGCATCGAGCCGGTTTCGCCCCGGCAGAATTCCGGCGACCAACTGACGGCGAGGGTATAGCCGGCAATGGCAGCATGGCGGCTGGGGCCATCCTGGACCACCGGCCTTGGCGGATCGAGCCGTTGCGGCAGGGTGCATTGGTAGGCCTGGGCGAGGGCCGGCGCAGGAAGCGCCAGCGCCAGCGAGAGCGCCAACCTCACAGCGCGGTGAAATCCAGCCCGATGTCCGCCGCCGGCGCGCTCTGGGTCAGGCGGCCGACGGAGACATAGTCCACGCCGGTTGCCGCGATCGCGCCGATGGTGTCAAGCCGCACGCCGCCCGAGGCCTCGCAGGGCGCTCGCCCCGCCACAAGCCCGACGGCCTCGCGCAGAGTGTCGCAATCCATGTTGTCGAGCAGCAGGTGGTTCGCCCCCGCCGCCAATGCGGGTTCGATCTGGTCGATCCGGTCGACCTCGCAGATAACCATTTCGACCCCGGCCGCCCTGGCCCGTCGCACCGCCTCGCCGACACCGCCAGCGACGGCGACGTGGTTGTCCTTGATCATCGCCGCATCCCACAGGCCCATGCGGTGGTTCTGCGCGCCGCCCATGCGAGTGGCGTATTTTTCCAGGTGCCGGAGTCCGGGGATGGTCTTGCGGGTATCGAGCAGCACCGCCCTGGTGTTGCCCATGGCCTCGACATAGGTGCGGGTCATGGTGGCAATGCCGGAGAGGTGCTGCACGGTATTCAGCGCGCTGCGCTCGGAGGTCAGCAGCGCCCGGGCCTTGCCGGAAAGGCGCATCAGATCGGTCCCCGCAGGCACGGAATCTCCGTCTGAAACCAGCAATTCCAGTTCGATTTCGGGATCGAGCGTGCGGAAGAAGGCAGCGGCGATCGGCAGCCCGGCGACGACGATGGCATCGCGGCTGTCCATCACGCCCGAAAAGCGCGCGTCGGCGGGAATGACGCTTTCCGATGTGACGTCGCGTCCCCCGCCCGGCAGCCCGATGCCGAGGTCTTCCGCCAGTGTGGCGGCGACGAAGGCATCAAGGTCGAAGCTGGGGATGGAGAAGGTGCTCATGGTTCTCCTCTTGCAAAAGCACCTGCCGCTGTCGATGGAATTTTCTTGACAAAAATAACCATATAGGATAATTCCACGCTCGACGGGTTGCGGGGGTGCGAGTGCGCGCTGTGCCTCCACTCCCGCTTCAGGCCGGCGCCACTCCCCAGCGGATGCGCCGCAAGTCAAGGATGCGAGGAGCGGTCGGACGATCTTCCGGCCCGGAATTGCGGGGTATGCCCCGCAGGTCAGCGGCAGGGGAGCGAGCCCGTCCCGCTACCGCCTCGCACGCAGGGCTGAGTCGGCGAGACATGCGTGACCCTCGCCGGCCGTTCGCAACGATGTCACCACAGCCAAGCCTGTCGTGCCAGGCATTCCTGGCGCCGGCCGCCCGTCGCTTCTTTTCCCCATGGGCCTTATCCCGCGCTGGCCAGCGGGCGCCGTACTGCGTCTGCTGCGCCAGAAGGGCTTCACGCGAAATCACGATCCCCCACGCCGCAGCTGCAATTCCGCCAGGATCGCATCCCGCGCCGCCGCCGCCATGGTCTTGCGGTTGGCCAGCGCTTCGCCAGACAACGGCGGCAGGAAGTGGACATCGAGCACCAACGGCCTAGCCCGCGCCAGGATCCGCAGGAAATTGTCGAGACCGCCTTCCTCCCCGACCCAGGCCACTTCCGGTGCGTCCGGGCCATAGTCGAGCAGCAGCGGCTGGACGGCGATGCCGGGTGGCAACGGGTCGAGCGCGGAGAGCAGCGAACTCTTGAACGGCAGGAGGCCGGTGTTGTCGCTGGTTGTGCCTTCGGGGAAGATCGCCAGCGCCCCGGTCTCGCGGACCGCCTGGCGCACCTGCTCGACTTGCGCCGCGATGCTGGCGCGATCATGCCGAGCGACGAAGACGGTGTCGTTCATCGCGCAGAGCCAGCGGATCAGCGGCACCGAGGCCAGGCCGTCATGGGCGACAAAAGCCGCGCCATTGGCCGAGGCAATGGCCGGGATGTCGATCCAGCTGACATGGTTGGCCAGGAGGAATTCGCCGCCCTCGTTGCGGTACCCGGTCACCCGGACCTCTACCCCGGCAAACCACGCTATGCTGCCGAGGAATAAGCGGGGCACGGGATTGTGCGCGCCCGACAGCCGGAACAGGTAGAACAGCGGGACGCAGGCCAGCAGTGACAGCACCATCGCCGAAATTTTCAGGATGATACGCGCCCAGCCGAGCGCCGAAATGGGCCGGGCAACGGCGGCGGCGGCCCCCGTTGCCATCAGTCGTCGCGGGGTGCCTGCTCGCGGTCGAGCTTGACGCCGAACAGCTCCATGCGGTGGTCGACCAGGCGGAAGCCCAGCCGCTCGGCAATGCGGCGCTGCAGCACTTCCAGCTCGGGATCGACGAATTCGATGACATTGCCGGTCTCGACATCGATCATGTGGTCGTGATGCGCTTCTGGCGAAGCCTCGTAACGCGAGCGGCCGTCGCCGAAATCGTGGCGGTCCAGGATGCCGGCATCCTCGAACAGACGCACGGTGCGATAGACCGTGGCGATCGAGATGCCGGGATCGATCGCCACCGCCCGCTCATGCAGGTGCTCGACGTCGGGATGATCCTCCGCCTCGGACAGGACCTTGGCTATCACGCGGCGCTGCTCGGTGATCCGGAGGCCGCGTTCGGCGCACAGCGCCTCAATGTCGATCGGTTGGTGCACGCCTTGCTCACTCAAAATAAACGGCCTGCCGGATCATAGTCCGACAGGCCGAATATTCAACCTTTGGGGATGGCTTTCAGGCCTTCGCAGGCTTCGCCTTGGCCGGACGGCCGCGGCGGGGGCCGGGCTTGCGGCCGAGGCCGATCTTTTTGGCGAGTTCGCGGCGCTTTTCCGCATAGTTGGGCGCGACCATCGGATAGTCGGCCGGCAGGTTCCAGCGCTGGCGGTATTGTTCGGGGGTCATGTTGTAATGCGTCATGAGGTGACGCTTCAGCATCTTCAGCTTTTTGCCGTCCTCAAGGCAGACAATGTGATCGGGCTTGATCGAAGAGCGCACCGATACTGCCGGCTCAGGCGCCTTTTCGGGCGCGGCGGCGGCCTGGCCAAGACCGGCAAGGGCGCCGAATACATTGGTGATCAAGGAAGGCAGGTCGTCAACCGAAACGCTGTTGTTGCTGACGTGGGCTGCAACAATGTCCGAGGTCAGGGTGATCAGTGTCTCTTTCATATCGTTTTCGGGCGTATCCATTCTTACATTCCTTGTTCGATGTGCGACCCGTTGAACATCTGCCTGGCATTGCGCGACCCGACGCAATGAGAGGTCCCTGAAACAAAATTCCTGCTCAGACAAGCGCCTTTTACAGGAATATTGACACGGGAGTAAGCTGTTTTAGGGAAAAACGCGCAATTTCTTCAAATGGCAGCAATAATTCGAAAATTAGAGATCGACGGCGAAAGTCAGTGCATCGATCCGGCTGCCGTCAGGGACTCGGTAATAATCGCGTCTTTCGCCTATCTGGTCGAAACCGAATCGGCGGTAGAGCGACTCCGCCGGGTTGCCCTTGCGCATTTCCAGTACAAGTCGCGTCGCCCCGCGTTGCCGGGCAGCTTGGGCAAAGTTGCGCAGCATGACCTCGCCAAGACCTTGCCGCCGATAAGCGGGATCGACTGCGAAAAGCAGCAGTTCCTCTTCATCGAAGCTGGTCCGTGACATGAAAAAGCCCGCGGCCGTTTCACCCGCTTCGGGCACGCGGCCATCGGGCGCGATCAGAAAGTAATGGCAATTGCCCATGGTCAGCGCGTCCTCTACCTGACGGCGGTTCCAGGCCTCGCCGTATGCAGGATCGAACGCGGCATTCATCACTGCCATGATCCGGTCGACATCGTCCGTCGGCGAAGTCATGGCGCGGCTTGCGGTAGACGCGCATCCGGCGCGCGGCCATAGAGCGGGTGAACTTCGCCGGTCAGGGCCGCGAGCGGAAGCTGGGCAAAGGCGCGGGCGTCGGGCAACAGGGGCAGCGCCTTGCCCCAGCCTCGCAAAGAGACGAGGGCGGCGGCTTCGCCTCCAGCGACAAGGTGCTCGCGCGCCTGTTCGGCGGCCTGCGCAGGCTTGAGTGAGGCGAGGGCGGAGAGCGCGCCGCCCCGTTCGTCGAAGCGCTGGACGAACCATTCACCGTGCCCGCCCGGCATGGCGATGGCAATAGGCTCGCCCTGCCGCTCGGTGCGGGCCATGGCGGCGACCAGGTCCAGCGTTGGATAGCCGGCCAGTTCGGATCCCCAGGCAAGCGCCAGTGCTCGCGCCGCCGCGAGCCCGACCCGCACGCCGGTAAAGCTTCCCGGCCCCAGCGCCACGGCAATGCGCTCCGCCTTGCCCCGTTCGGGCAGTGCGGCGATCATCGGCACCAGTTGCTCGGCGTGCCCGCGCCCCAGTTGCCGCCATTCGCCGGCCAGCAATTCGCCATGCTCGAAAAGAGCCACCGAGCATGCCTCGGTCGCGCTATCGATCACCAGCGTGCGCATGTGGAAGGTTTAGGCGGCCCGGACTTCTGTCACTTCGGGCACATAATGCTTGAGCAGACCCTCGATCCCCTGCTTCAGCGTCGCGCTTGAGCTGGGGCAGCCGGAGCAGGCGCCCTGCATGGTGAGGTAGACCACGCCTTCGCGAAAACCGCGGTAGACGATGTCGCCGCCATCATTGGCGACGGCCGGGCGCACTCGCGTTTCGATAAGATCCTTGATCTGCGCGACCACGTCGGCATCGGCAGGATCGTCGCCCCACGTTTCATCGGCGCCGTCACCCTCTGCGGGAACGGAAATGCCCGCCGCGGTGCCTTGTGCAAACAGCGGCGCGCCGGAAACGAAATGATCGAGCAGGATCGAGACGACCTGCGGCTTCAGCTGGTTCCAGTCGCTGCCCGGCCCCGCGGTGACCGAAACGAAATCGCGCCCGAAAAACACGCCCGTCACGTCGCCCAGCGAAAACAGCGCCTCGGCGAGGGGGGAGGCGGCTGCCTCATCCTCGCTGGCGAAATCGCGGGTGCCGGAAGCCATCACTTCCTGCCCGGGCAGGAACTTCAGCGTGGCGGGATTGGGCGTGGTTTCGGTTTCGATGAACATGATGGGAAGCATGTAGGTTTCCCGGGCTTGCGGTCAAGGCATATTGCGTTGCAACAAATTAATGCTGCATCTGCGAAATAATTGTGGCTTTCTGGCAAAGTGACTATATAGGGCGCGACATAGGGACGGATTCAATCGCGGGGATTGCGATGACTTCAAAGAAAAAAGCTGCCGGCCAACAAGACGGCGCAGGCGATCCGAAGCTGGACGCAGAGGCCTTGTTCAGCGCGGAGGGCCCCTTCGCGACCTTCATCCGCAACATGAATCCCAAGACGATGGCCGAACAGGGCATCGAACTGACCAGGAATCTGTTCCAGATCGCCTGGGGCCAGTCCGACATCGCGCCCGATCCGCGCGACGCGCGTTTCAAGGACAAGGCCTGGCAGGAAAACCCCTATTACAAGCGCCTCGCGCAGGCCTATCTGGCCATGACCGACGCGGTCGAGGCGATGATTCCCGACGATCTTTCGGTCGAGAACCAGCAGCGCGCACAGCTTGCCGCCTCGATTGTCACCAGCACCATGGCGCCGACCAACACCCTGCTCGGCAATCCTGCGGCGCTGACCCGTACGCTGGAAACCGGCGGCTCCAACCTGGCGCGCGGCTTCCAGAATTTCCTCAAGGACATGAAGGAAAACGGCGGCCTGCCTTCGCAGGTCGACGATTCGGGCTTTGAGGTCGGCGGCAACCTCGCGGTGACGCCGGGCAAGATCGTGCTGCGGCACGAGATGTTCGAGCTGATCGAATACAAGCCCTCGACCGACAAGGTCCATGAAGTGCCCGTGCTGCTGATCCCGCCGCAGATCGGCCGCTATTACTTCACCGACCTCGCGCCGGGCCGCAGCTTCGCTGAATACATCGTCAGCCAGGGCCTGCACTATTTCGCCATCTCCTGGCGCAACCCGACCCCCGAACAGAGCCACTGGGGCCTCGACGACTATGCCGCCGCCGCGCTCGAGGCGATCGACGCCATCGCGGACATCTCCGGCACTCCTAAAATCAACCTCGTCGGCTTCTGCGCCGGCGGCATCACCACGGCCATGGTCATGGGCTACCTCGCGGCCAAGAAGCAGGACCGGGTCAACAGCCTGGCGCTCTGCGTCACCATGCTCGATTTCAAGGTGGACGCCTCGCTCGGCGCCTTCCGCTTCCCGGCGCTGCTGCAGGTGGCCAAGGCGCAGAGCTCGATGAAGGGCATCCTGCCGGGGCAGGATCTTTACAAGATCTTCTCCTGGCTCAGGCCCAACGATCTCGTCTGGAACTACTGGGTCAACAATTACCTGATGGGCGATACGCCGCCGGCCTTCGACATCCTTGCCTGGAACAAGGACAGCACGAACATGGCCTCGCACCTGCACGACGATTTCCTCAACCTGTTCGAGGCCAATGCCATCGTCCAACCGGGCAAGGCCGTGGTGATGGGCGAGCCGATGGACCTCGGCAGGCTCAAGTGCGACGCCTTCGTGGTCGGCGCGGTGACCGATCACCTGACTCCGTGGAAGGCCTGCTACCTCGCCTCGAAGTACCTTGGCGGGAAGGTGACTTTCGCGCTGAGCAACGGCGGCCACGTCGCGGCGCTGGTCAACCCGCCGGGCAATCCCAAGGCCTGGCACCAGATCGCCCCGGCGACTGCGCCCGATGCCGATACCTGGCAGGAAAGCGCCGAAAAGCTCTCCGGCAGCTGGTGGGAAAGCTACGCCAAGTGGGCGGCCGAGCGCAGCGGCAAGCAGGTGCCCGCGCCCAAGTCGCTGGGATCGAAGAAGCACAAGCCGCTGGCCGATGCGCCGGGCACCTACGTGCATCAGTAGCCGGGGATATCGCGGGGGCGAATCTTGTTGCAGGTGCGAAAAGCTCTTTACAGCCTTGTCGGTAACGGCAAGACTATTGTGCAGTGCGGTACAATAGGCCGCGCCGCCAAGGGGACATGACTTTGCTCTACGCTGCCTATGACATCGTGCGCCGCGCCACCCGGCCGGTGTACCAGTTGCTTGACGCCGGCCAGAAACTGGCCCGCGACGAATACAATCCCTTGCGCAACACGGTCGCCATGCGCACGCTCGCCGGCGTCTGGGAATTCCAGGCCCGCGCGCTCAAGACCTACGCCAAGCCGCGCTACCTCGTCTGGGAGCACCTGGGCGACCTGGAGATCGAGCTGGAAGAGCAGGTGATCCAGAGCCTGCCCTTCGCCGATCTGCTGCGCTTCCCGATGCCGGGCAGCGACGGCCAGCCCAAGGTGCTGATCGCCGCCGCGCTTTCCGGCCACCACGCGACGCTGCTGCAGGACACCGTCCGCGGTTTCGCTCAGGATTTCGACACCTACATCACCGACTGGAAGGACGCGCGGACCGTCCCGGCCGAAGCCGGCAAGTTCGGCTTCGACGACTATGTCGAATACCTGATCTCCTTTCTTGAGACGATGGGCCCCGGAACCCACATGGTCGCGACCTGCCAGGCGGCGCCGCCGGCGATGGTCGCAACCGCGATTATGTCGATGCGCGGCAGTCCCTGCACGCCGGTCAGCCTCACCCTGATGGGCGGCCCGGTCGACACGCGGCTGAGCCCCAACAACCTGCTCGACAAGATCACCACCACCATTCCCCTGAAGTGGTTCAAGAAGCTCAACATCCACAAGGTGCCCAAGGGCTTCCCGGGCGAGGGGCGGCGCGTCTATCCCGGGTTCCTGCAGCTCAACGGCTTCATGACGATGAACCCGGTGCCGCACGTCAAGCAGCACTACCGGTTCCTCAAGAACGCCGTGAAGGGCGATGACGAGGCGCTGGAAAAGTTCCGCGACTTCTATGACGAATACTTCGCCGTGCTCGACATGGCCGAGGATTTCTACGTCGAGACACTGGAGCGGGTGTTCTTCGACCAGCACATCGCCAAGGACAAGATGCTGTTCCGTGGCGACAAGGTCGATTTCAAGGCGATCCAGGACACCGCCCTGCTGACCGTCGAGGGCGCCAACGACAATTTCTGCCCGCCGACCCAGACCGAGGCGGCGCACGACGTCTGCACCGGCGTGCCGGACGACAAGCGCGGCCACTATATCCAGCCCGGCGTCGGCCACTATGGCGTGTTCTCCGGCTCGAAGTTCCAGGCCGAAATCTACCCGGTGATCCGCGACTTCATCCGCAAGTCGATCGCCGCCATGCCCAAGGACAAGCTGGCCAAGGCGGCGCCCAAACCCAAGCGCGACCTGCCGCCCCGCAAAAAGGGCCCGGCCCGTCCGGCCAAGGCACAGCATCACCCCGAAGGCAGCGAGTTCGCCGACATTCCGTTCGTTTGAGACGCTCTTTTCCCCTCCTGCTTGCGGGAGGGGAGTAGTTGCGGCTTGCCCAGCTTCCGGAGCGCTTTAGTCTCTGCCTCTACCGCCGCGATTTGCGGCGATGGCACGGGATTTAAGGGATGCTGCACTACGACAGCCTGCTGGACGTCAGCCGGCGCATTCGCGAGGGCGAGGTTTCGTCCGCCGCGGTAACCTCTGCTCTTCTGGATCGCATCGCAACCTACGACGGCAGGCTGCATTCCACCATTCTGGTCATGGCCGACGAGGCCATGGAACAGGCCCGCCGCGCCGATGCCGAAATGGCGCAAGGCCGCTGGCGCGGGCCGCTGCACGGGGTGCCGATCGGGATCAAGGACCTGCTCTGGACCAAGGGCCTGCCGACCACCGGCGGCATGCACATCCACCGCGACTTCCGTCCCGATGAGGACGCAACGGTCGTCGAACGGCTGAAGCAGGCAGGCGCCGTCCTCATCGCCAAGCTGCACATGACCGAGGGCGCGACCTTCGACCATCACCCGCTATTCCCGCGCCCGGTCAACCCGTGGAGCGCGGCGCACTGGACGGGAGTTTCTTCCAGCGGCTCGGGCGTGGCGA
Organism: uncultured Novosphingobium sp.; assembly: GCA_964630805.1. Lineage (GTDB taxonomy): Bacteria > Pseudomonadota > Alphaproteobacteria > Sphingomonadales > Sphingomonadaceae > Novosphingobium. The sequence continues at coordinate 39,241 of CAZVWP010000013.1, forward strand.
CGGCGGCGGGTTTCTGCTTCGGCGCCATCGGCTCGGACACCGGCGGCTCGATCCGCATGCCGAGCGCGGCCAACAACCTCACCGGCATAAAGCCAACCTGGGGCCGGGTCAGCCGCCACGGTATCATGCACCTTGCCGAAAGCCTCGACCACCTTGGCCCCATGGCGCGTTCGGCGCTGGACGCGGCGGCGATCCTGCAGGCCATCGCTGGCTACGATGCGAAAGACCCGACGACGCTGACCGATCCGGTCCCGGATTACCTCGCCGAGGCGAATGAAGGGATCGCCGGCGTGCGGCTCGGCATCGACTGGGACTATGCGGCGGGCGGCATCGAGGAGGAAGTCGTCGCCTCGCTGCACTCGACGCTTGAAGTGCTGGAGAGGCTGGGTGCGAATGTCAGCGAAGTTACTTTCCCCTGGCGCACCGAGGACGGCATGCGCAGCCAGGCTGCCTTCGGCGCGGAAATTGCGCTGGCACACGCCGAATGGTTCCCGCAGCAGGCGGAGGGCTATGGCCCCTGGCTGCGCGGCACGCTGGAAGCGGCGCAGGGCATTCGCGGGGTGGACGTGGTCGCCGCGATGAACGAGCGGGATCGTTTTCGCGGGCGGGTGCGGGCCATGTTCGAAGATATCGACCTGCTGCTGGTTCCCGCGTTGGGCCGGGTGCTGCCGACATGGGAATTCATGGATGGCATGGGCCGTGACAAGCCGTTTGATACCGAGGTTGTCCGCTTCACCTCGCCGTTCAACATGGCGGGGACGCCGACGATCACCCTGCCGGCAGGCTTCACGGCCGAGGGCCTGCCCATCGGTATCCAACTCGCCGGAACCTGGCGTTCCGAGCCCTTGCTGGTCCGCGCCGGAGCCGCGTTCCAGCGGGAGTCGGATTTTCACACTCGCCATCCGGACTTTTAGGCGCGCCGCGATCGGCCGACGGACTATACCTATTCACTGGCCCTTAATCCATCACCCTCCTATACCCCGCCCCCATGAACCTTCTGCGCCGTTTCGCCCGTCCGTTCGCGTTTGCCCTTCCATTACTGCTGCTTGCCGGACCGCCGCTGCCGGCGAAGCCCGCCTCGAGCACGACCACAACCGCGACGGCCAAGAGCCAGGAGCCCTGGCTCTATCGCGGCAGCGACGTTCCGCAGGACAAGGAGTGGGTCTTCGGCGAACTGCCCAATGGCCTGCGCTATGCCGTGCGCAAGAACGGCGTGCCGCCGGGCCAGGTCTCGATCCGCATCCGCATCGATGCCGGGTCGCTTTACGAAAAGGACAGCGAGCGCGGCTTTGCCCACCTGCTGGAGCACCTTGTCTTCCGCCAGTCGAAGTACCTCGGCGAGGCGCAGGCGATCCCCACCTGGCAGCGCCTTGGCGCGACATTCGGCAGCGATACCAATGCCGAGACGACGCCGACCCATACCGTGTTCAAGATCGACCTGCCCGAGGCGACATCGGCCGGGCTCGATGAAAGCTTCAAGCTGCTTTCGGGCATGATGGCCGAGCCGACACTTTCGGACGCCAATATCCGCACCGACGTGCCCATCGTGCTCGCCGAAATGCGCGAGCGGGGCGGGGCCGCGCAGCGGGTGCAGGAAGCGACGCAGAAGGCCTTTTACGAAGGCCAGCCGCTGGCCGAACGGATGCCCATAGGCACGGTCGAGACCCTGACCAATGCCCACCAGGAAGCTGTCCGCGCCTTCCATGCCCGCTGGTATCGCCCCGAGAACGCCGTCATAGTCGTTGCCGGCGATGCCGATCCGGCGGTGCTGGCAGGCCTCGTGCGCAAGTGGTTTTCGGATTGGAAGGGCAAGGGACCGCATGTGCCGCAGCCCAGCTTCGGCGAGCCTGCCCCACCTGCCGGAGCAACTGGCGAAAGCCCGCTGGGCGGGGTCAAGACGCTGGTCGAGCCTGACCTGCCGCGCGGCGTGACCTTTGCGATCCTGCGGCCATGGAAGCAGATTACCGACAACATCAAGTACAACCAGGGCCTGATGATCGATTCGCTTTCCACCGCGATCATCAACCGCCGGCTGGAGGCCAAGGCGCGTGCCGGGGGCAGCTTCCTGCGCGCCGAGGTGCAGCAGCAGGATGTAAGCCGCTCGGTCGACGGCACCTATGTCGCGATCACGCCACTTGGCGAGGACTGGCAGGCCGCGCTGCGCGATGTCCGAGCGGTGATCGCCGATGCTGTCGCCAACCCGCCCACCCAGGACGAGATCGACCGCGAGGCGGCCGAGATGGACATCGCCTTCCAGGTGCCGGTCGAGCAGAAGCGGCTGCTGGCGGGTTCCAAGGTGGCGGATGACCTCGTCACCGCCGTCGACATCCGAGAGACCGTCGCCAGCCCCGATGATGTGCTGCAGATATTCCGCAGCTCAAAGCCGCTGTTCACGCCGCAGGCCGTGGCGGAGCACACGCGCAGGTTGTTCACCGGCGCCGTTACCCGCGCCATGCTTATCACCCCCAACCGCAGCGAGGCCAACGACGAGGCATTGCGCCAGGCCATGCTCGCGCCCGTCAAGCCGGACGGTAGCGTGCGTCTCGCATCTGCCCCCATCAAGTTCGACGACCTGCCGCCCATCGGCAAGCCGGGCAAGGTCACCGGCCTGACGCCCACCGGCCTGCTCGACATCGAGCAGATCGATTTCGACAACGGGGTCAAGGCGCTGATCTGGCCGGTCAGGGACGAGCCCGGGCGGCTCACCGTCAAGGTCCGCTTCGGCGGCGGCTATCGCACCTTTGCCTCGGGCGATGCGGCCTACATCGCCCTGGGCGAAATGGCCCTGGTGGGATCGGGCGAGGCAACGCTGGGCCAGGAAGAGCTCGACCGGATTTCGACCGGGCGCAAGATGGGCTTTCAATTCAAGGTGGAGGACGCTTCTTTCGAGTTCTCGGCCGATACGCGCGAGGCGGACCTTGCCGACCAGCTCTATCTGTTCGCCGCCAAGTTCGCCATGCCGCGCTGGGACGTGAATCCGGTCCTGCGGGCCAAGGCTGCGGCGCGCCTGCAATACGAGGCCTACGAGACTTCGCCCCAGGGCGTGCTCGAACGCGATCTCAAGTTCCTCCAGCGCGATCGCGACCCCCGTTTCCGCACCCCGTCACCCGCCGAGATCGACAAGGCTACGCCCGAGGGCTTCCGCCAGGTGTGGCAGCGGGCCCTTTCCTCGGGACCGATCGAAGTTCAGCTCTATGGCGATTTCGACCGCAATTCCGCCATCGCGGCGCTGCAGCGCACCTTCGGCGCCTTGCCGCCGCGCCCGCCGTTGCCGGCCAGCACGGCACCGGCGACCGCGCGCTTCCCGGCCGCCAATGCGGAGCCGGTCGTGGTCACCCACCGTGGCGCTGCCAACCAGGCGGCGGCGGTGATCTCCTGGCCGACCGGCGGCGGTTATGACGGCATCCATGAATCGCGCCAGCTCGAGATCCTCACGCAACTGTTCACCAACCGCCTGCTCGATCGCATGCGCGAAAAGCTGGGTGCGAGCTATGCCCCGCAAGTGATTTCCGACTGGCCGCTCGATCTCGACGATGGCGGCGCCGTGACGGCCTTTGCCCAGCTGCAGCCGGCGGCAGTGCCGGATTTCTTCAGCACAGCGCAGGAAATCGCCGCCGATCTGGCCGCAAGGCCGGTAAGCGCCGACGAGCTCGCCCTGGTGACGGAACCCCTGCGCCAGCAGGTCACGCGCGCCGCGACCAGTTCGGCCTTCTTCATGGGGCAGCTGGAAGGCGCGACCGAGCAGCCCGCCCGCTTTGCCGCGCTACGCACCCTCCTGGCGGATTATACCCAGACGACGCCCCAGGCGATGCAGGCCATGGCGCAGCGCTATTTCGGCCAGAACAAGGCGTGGCGGCTGGCGGTGCTGCCGCAGGGGCAGAAGCTGTCGGATACGCGGGCGACGCGGTAGCCGCCCTCCCGCAAGCGGGAGGGGAGTCTGCACCTTTGCATTCCCGTCCAAGCGGGGCTAAGGGCCGCCGCTTCACAAGGATTATCGTATGGCTACCAATTGGACACCCGAAGGCTGGCGCGCGCAGGAAGCGCGCCACCTGCCCCGCTACGAGAGCGAAGACGAGCTGAACGCCGTCGCCCGGACGCTGAGCACCTATCCGCCGCTGGTCTTTGCCGGCGAGGCGCGGGCGCTCAAGGCGGATCTCGCGGATGTGGCGGCCGGCAAGGGTTTCCTGCTCCAGGGCGGCGACTGTGCCGAAAGCTTTGCCGAGTTCCACCCGAACAACATCCGCGACACCTTCCGCGTGCTGCTGCAGATGGCGGTTGTCATGACCTTCGCCAGCAAGCAGCCGGTGGTGAAGGTCGGCCGCATGGCGGGCCAGTTTGCCAAGCCGCGCTCCGCTCCGACCGAGACCATCGGCGGCCAGGAACTGCCGAGCTATTTCGGCGACATCATCAACGGCATCGATTTCGATCCCGCCACCCGCCGCAACGATCCGCAGCGGATGATCCAGGCCTACCTGCAGTCCGCCGCGACGCTCAACCTGCTGCGCGCCTTCTCGACCGGCGGCTATGCCAACCTGCGCCAGGTCCACAAGTGGACGCTGGACCACATCGGCCGCAGCCCCTGGGCGAAGAAGTTCAGCGAGACAGCCGACCGCATCGGCGAGGCGATGGACTTCATGGCTGCCTGCGGCGTCGATCCGGAAACCGTGCCGCAGCTCCAGGGCACCAGCTTCTACACCAGCCACGAGGCGCTGCTGCTGCCGTATGAGCAGGCGCTGACCCGCAAGGATTCGCTGACCGGCGACTGGTACGATTGCTCCGCCCACATGCTGTGGATCGGCGATCGCACCCGCTTCGAGGGCTCGGCCCATGTCGAGTTCCTGCGCGGTGTCGGCAATCCCATCGGCATGAAGTGCGGCCCCAGCCTCGAGCCGGACGCGCTGCTGAAGATGCTCGATACGCTGAACCCGGCGCGCGAGGCCGGCCGCATGACGCTGATCAGCCGCTTCGGCCACGACAAGGTGGAAGACGGCCTGCCCAAGCTGGTTCGCGCGGTGAAGCGCGAGGGCCATCCGGTGGTATGGTCCTGCGATCCGATGCACGGCAACGTCATCAAGAGCGCCTCGGGCTACAAGACCCGGCCGTTCGAGCGCATCCTCGCCGAAGTGAAGGGCTTCTTCGCCGTCCACCGCGCCGAGGGCACGCATGCCGGCGGCATCCACATCGAGATGACCGGGCAGGATGTCACCGAGTGCACCGGCGGTGCCGTTGCCATCACCGACGAGGCCCTGGCCGACCGCTACCACACCCACTGCGACCCGCGCCTCAACGCGGCGCAGTCGATCGAGCTGGCCTTCCTTCTGGCCGACATGCTCAACCTGGAAGCGACCGAGCGGGCCAGGCAGGCGGCTTGAGGCGAGGGGGTGTCACGGCACCCCCCTTTCCGCTCCAGTTTACTCGGAGTGGCTCGCTACCATTTGCCCCTTCAGCGCCTCGGCCATCAGGTTGTTGAAGGCTTGCCCGACGCGCAGCACCCCATCGTGCAAGGCATGCCGGTCGACGACGAAGTCGTAGTCCCCGCGCCGCGCCGACCATGAGCCGCGCCGCGGATCGGCCTGCGTCACAAGCGCAGCCGTCCCCGCCACCGGCGTCGCCAGCCGGAAGGTATGCTCCTGCACATGGATGTTACACCAGCGCAGGTCCTGCGGCATGCCGTTCATCATGCCGGAAGAGAACATCAGGGCCGGGCTGATCTTGATCCCGTCCCGGCCGTTCTTGGCCGGTTTGATGCCCCACTGCGGCAGGGTGAAGGAGATTTCCGGGACGATCACCGAGGCGATGCGACTCTCCGCCAAGGCGCGATAGGGCCAGGTGACTCCCTTGCGGTCCCAGTCGATCGCCTGCTCGTCACTGGGCGCGGCGATGGCGAAATCCAGAAGGTCCGCCCGGCCGCTGCGGATGGGTACGCCCAGCCTCTCGTCCGCCCGCTTGCGGGGCAGTTGCGCGAGGTCGGGCTTGATGTCGTCGTAGGTCAGGACCGTGGCGCCAGCGGCGCGCAGCCTGGCCACGAGGTCGTCGTAAAGCGCGCGCGAGAGGGCCTGCAGTTCGGCCTTGTCCAGGCCCCGGACGAAGATGCGCCGGCTGGACCGCCCTTCCTTCGCGGTGCGGCTGCGCGCCAGGATATTGAGATAGAGGCTCGGCACGATGTAGGTGCGAGCGCCCGCGCAGCGCTGGGTCGACATGTAGTGCACCCGCTCGGGATTGATCTGGAAAGGCGGCAGGTCCTGCGCCCGCGCCGACAGACCCGATGTTACGAACGCAAGCGCCGTCAAAGCCTTCCCGGCGATCCCCGATCCGATTCCCGTCATCTCCGTCAAGTGTCTAACGAAACCGGCGCCGTCGGAAAACCTTGGCGATGAGGGCGATTGCCATTTGCGTCCTGCGTGACACAATGCCTGGACAAGCACACAAAGAGGTGGCCCATGGGAGAGTCACGCGAATTGCCCGCCGGTGTGGTGACCGAGGCGATGATCGAGCAGTTCCACACGCTTGGCCATGCCAAGGTGCCCAGGCTGCTTTCGCCGGCCTGGATGGACGTGATGCGCGAGGCGATGGTCGATATCGCCGCCGACAGCTTCGTCCACTTCGCGGCCATGCCGGGCAAGCGCGGCAACAAGGACATGCTGCACAAGTACCCGCTGTTCCGGCGCACCATGTTCGAATCGCCCATCGCCGCCACTGCCGCCGCGCTCGCCCGCTCGCGGACCATGCGCTATTATGAGGACGTGCTGGTCTATGTCGAGGAAGGCTGGGACGACCGCGGCGGCTGGCACCAGGACACGCCGACCTGGCCCTTGCAGGGCAGCCAGTTCGTCAACGTGTGGTTCACGCTGGAAAAGGTGCAGGCCGACAGCGGCGCGCTCAGGCTGGTGGCGGGATCCCACAAGGGCCCGTTCTACGAGCCTGGCCACATCGGAGAGGACCGCCGCGAGGCCTTCGAGCATGACCGGCATCTCTGGACCGGCGGCCCGATGCCGGATGTCAACGCCGATCCGGAACGCTTTCCCGTGACGGTTATCGAGACCGATCCCGGCGATGTCGTATTCTTCCACCCCACCTGCCTGCACCAGGGCTGGGGCATGCCCGTCGGTGGCCCGCGCCGGACCATCACCGTGCGCCTGTTCGGCGACGATGTCGGCTGGCACCGCAAGCAGTGCGTCTATCACCAGTGGATGCGGGACGCCCCCTGGGCGGATGGGGAGGTGCCGGACGACCCGAGGCTGCCACTGGTCTGGGAGGCGGTTTAAGCCGCCTCCGCCCGCACCGCCACTTCCGGCCGCAGCACCGAAATCCGCTGCATCTTGCGGTACCCCTTGTAGTCGGGCACGCCACAGTGCTGGCAGGCCCAGTTGTCCCAGAAGGCAATGTCGCCGACATTCCAGTACATCCGCACCTCGAATTCCGGCCTGCGGATGTGCTGGAACAGGAAGCTCAGCAGAACCTCGCTCTCATCCTCGCGCAGGCCCTCGATGTGCGAGGTGTAGATCATGTTGACGTTGAGGAACTTGCGGCCGGTATCCGGATGCAGCCGCACCACCGGCGTGCGCAGCGGCACTTCGTTGGGATCGAGCCGCAGGTCGAAGCCCGGCTTGCCGATGTGCCGCTTGTGCATGTGGCCGACCGAGTGGAAGCAATGGAGCCCGTCGAAGAACGCGCGCATTGGCGCGGAAAGCTCGTCATAGGCGGCATACATCGAGGAGAAGCAGGTATCGCCGCCGGCCTCTGGCAACACATGCGCCTGCAGGAAGGAGCCTAGCGGGCGGTTGTCGCGGAACGAGCTGTCGGCGTGGAAGGTCGGCAGCCAGGTAGGGTATTCCATCCCCTCGATCCCGCCTTCGAGAATCTGGATCTTGTCGTCCAGGTTCTGCCGCTTGTAGGTGGTGGTTTCCAGCTCCCCGAACTGCGCGGCCAGCGCCTTGTGCTCCTCGAAGGAAAGCAGCTTCTGCTCGCGGAAGAAGAGCACCAGGTGTTCGAGGTGGGCTTCCCTGATCCGCTCGATCTCGCCAGCACTGAGCGGCCTGGACAGGTCCACTCCGGTCACGTTGGCGCCCAGATGACCGCCGAGGCGTTTGATTTCCATGCCTGTCTCTCCCGGACCGGACTCGCGGTCCTGTTCCTTGCTTATGGCGAGGAGCATGTCACAATCGGGCAATAGAGAAAACGGGAGAGTGAAATGGACCTTGGCAAGTATGGCCCCTGGGCGCTCGTCGTCGGCGGCTCGGAGGGCGTCGGCGCGGAATTCGCGCGGCAGCTGGCGATGGACGGGTTCAAGCTGGTGCTGACCGCGCGCAAGCCGGAGCCGCTGCAGGAATTGAAGGCGGAACTGGAGGCAAAGGGCGCGGAAGTCCGCGTCGTCTCCGCCGACCTCAAGAAAAGCGACGTGCTGGATATCGTGCGCAAGGCGACCGACGATGTCGAGATCGGCCTGCTGGTCTACAACGCCGGGGCCAACGATACGCGCGGGCTGTTCGTCGACCTGCCCGCCGAAGTGCCCGACGGGGTCGTGGCGATCAACGTGCTCGGCCAGATGGCCTTTGCCCGCCACTACGGCAAGTTGATGAAGGAGCGCGGGCGCGGCGGCATCATCCTCACCGGCTCGCTCGGCGGCTATCTCGGCTCGGCGACGCTGGCCGCCTACACCGCGTCCAAGGCCTTCAGCCGCATCTTCACCGAGGCGCTGTGGGCGGAAATGGAGCCGTTGGGCGTCGACGTGCTCCATCTCAACATCGGCTTCACTGCGACGCCCGCCATGGCGCGGCTCGGCATGCCGATCGAATATGCCGAGCCTTGCGAGAATGTCGCGCGGCAGGGGCTGGAGAACATCGCCAACGGGCCGATGTGGATCGTCAGCACACCCGGCAACCTCGAACAGGTGCAGCGCGTATCGCAGCTGGAAAACCGGGCCGAGGTCGTCCGCGCCCACGCCATCCGCCCGCGCGAGGAGACGGCAGAGGCGGCGATGGAAACCCAGGCGCTGGCCAAGGGCTGAGTCATGGCGACGCAGCGTATTGCAGTAGTCGCCGGGGGCGGCTCGGGCATCGGGCAAGGTTGTGCGCTGCAGCTCGCGGCGGAGGGCTGGCACGTGGTGCTGGTCGGCCGCAATTCCGACAAGCTCGTGGCGACCGAGGCGCTGATCGCGGAGAAAGGCGGCAGTGCCGAGTGCTTCCCCGCCGACGTGCGCGACTGGGACCGGATAGGAGAACTGGGAGCGCTGGTCGCTGACACCGGTCTAGACCTCCTCGTCAACTCCGCCGGAGGCCAATTCGCGAGGCTAGCCAAGGACTTGTCGCGCGGTGGCTGGAAGGCGGTGGTTGAGACCAACCTCGACGGCGCCTTCTTCCTCTCGCGGCAGCTCTATCCGGCGCTGGCGAAGCGCAAGGGTGCGGTGGTCCATGTCGTCGCCAACCTGTGGCAGCGCGGCGCCGCCACCATGGCCCATTCGGCGGCGGCGCGGGCAGGGGTGGTGAACCTGACGCAGACCCTCGCCATCGAATGGGCTGGGGAGGGCATCAGGGTCAATGCCGTCTCGCCCGGCTATATCGACACCGCAGGGCTGCTGGCGGAATATAAGGGCGACATGGAGCGCAAGGTGCCACTGGGTCGCATCGGCCATGTCGAGGAATGTGTCGAAGCCATCCTGTTCATGGCCCGGGCGAGCTATATTACCGGCGAGGTGCTGACTGTCGATGGGGGGCTGCAACTGGCATGAAAGCCACAAGTCGGGAAAATTATAAGCTAGCTTAGCTTTTCCGGTTGCAAGGCGGCGACATGCTTGCTTTGGGCAAGTCATGCAATGGGGCAGGACATGTCTGGCGGCGATTGTGGCGGCGGCGCTGCCGGCTTCGGCCCATGCTCAGCGCAGCGCAGAAAACGCTGTCACCGCCTCGGAAGATGCCTTTGGCACCCAGGTCGGGCTGGAGAGCACCGGCATCTACAGCGAAGGCGACACCCGGGGATTCTCGCCACTCAAAGCCGGGAACTACCGGCTCGACGGGATCTATTTTGACCCCGTGGCGATCGTCACGCCGAGACTGAAGGTCAGCACGGCGATCCGGGTCGGCCATGCGGCGACCGATTATCCCTTTCCCGCGCCCACCGGCATCGTCGATACCAAGATGAAGACGCTCTCTGGCGAATGGAGCGCGAGCCCGGCTTTCACCTTCGCCCAGCACGGCGGCTGGATCATCGAGGTCGATACCCAGATGCCCTTCGCGGGACGTAAGTTCGGCCTGCTGCTCGGGTATGCCGGTGCGCGCAACGAGTTTGCGGACGGATCGCTGAACATCGCGCATGGCGTCACCCTGAAACCGGTCCTCCGGGTCGGCGGGATCGAGATCAGCCCTTATGCCGCCATCGGGCGGGGTCATGCGACCTCGACCCGGCCGCTGACCATTGTTACGGGCAGCTACATCCCGACTGTGCCGCGGCCGCGTCATTACCTCGGTCAGGATTGGGCTCGCGGGAAGAGCCAGAACGACAATATCGGCATGACCGTCAAGGCGGCGCTGACGCGCAGCCTGTCGCTGCGGTCGGGCGTGTTCCTCTCGCGCACGGTGCGCCAGCGCAACTTTTCCGAGTTCTTCGTAGTCGGCTCCGAAACGGCGCCGGCGCGCCACCGTTTCATCGCCGATCCCAAGCAGGACGTCCACAGCTGGAGCGGCGAGGCCATGCTGGCCTGGAAGGTGGGCGGGCGGCACCGCCTGTTTGCCGGTTACCGCTTCCGCGACCGCCATACGGAGTCGGGCGGTTCGGCATTCCGCGACTATGGCGAAGTTACCTATGGCGAGCGCGACCTCGAGGCGCCGGAGAGCTTCGCTTTCGGTCCCGTCAGCCAGGGCCGCGTCAAGCAATCGGCGATCATGCTGGGCTATTCCGGCGAGATCGATGGATTGGGGCGCCTCAACCTGGGCCTGCAGAAAGCGGACTATCGCGCGACCTTCGTCGATGCGGTAACCGGCAACACCACCGTCTCGCGTGCCCGGCCATGGCTCTACAACATCAGCGTGACGGCGGACGTGACCAGGTTCCTCGCCCTCTATGCCGCGACTGCCACCGGCCTCGAAGACAGCGGAGCGGCGCCCGAAAACGCGGTGAACCGCAACGAGCAGCTTCCGGCTGCCCGCTCGACGCAATACGAAGCCGGCATGCGCTTGACCTTCGGCAAGAGCCACCTGGTGCTCAGCGCCTTCCAGATCACAAAGCCCTATTTCGGCTTCGACAATTCCGTGCCGGGCGTGCTCAAGCCCTATGTGGAACTGGGCAAGGTTCGCCATCGCGGCATCGAGGCATCGCTGGCCGGGCATTTCGGCGAGAGGCTGCACGTGCTGGCGGGCGGGGTCCTGATGCAGCCCCGGGTGATCGATCCGCCGATCGACCCCGGTCTGGTCGGCACGCGCCCGGCCGGCACACCGTCGCTGTTCGCCCGGCTGGACCTCAATTACCGCACCGACATCCTTGGCGGCCTTACACCGGTTGCAGCGCTGACCTACACCGGCCGGCGCGCTGTCGGCCCGCCGCCCGCGCCGGGCCAGCCGCAGGTCATGCTGCCGCCGCACTTCACGCTAGACCTTGGTCTGCGCCACCGCTTCCTTCTCGGCAAGGTTCCGGCGAGCGTCCGCTTCATGCTGAGCAACGTTTTCGACGAGACGGCGTGGAAGGTCGTTGCTGCGAATACGCTTCTGACCGACGACCGCAGGCGCATCATGCTGACCATATCCGCCGATTTCTAAGCTAGCTTACTATTTTCCCTTGCACTCGCGCGGCCTCCTTGCTTTGGGCTGCGGCAATGAGGGCAAGACGGTTCCAGATACTGACGGGCGCGGCCATGGGAGTGATGCTGGCGTTCCCCGGCACGGCCTTCGCGCAGCATGCCACAGCGAATGCCGTCAATGAATCGGATGACGCTTTCGGCACCAACATCGGTTTCGAAAGCACTGGCATCTATACCGAATTCGACACCCGCGGCTTCAGCCCGACCAAGGCGGGCAATGTCCGCATCGATGGCGTCTATTTCGATCCCGTCGCGATCACCGCCGGCCGCCTGCGCGATCGCACTGCCATTCGCGTGGGATTCGCGGCGCAGGACTACCCCTTTCATGCGCCCACCGGGATCGTCGACCACAAGTTCCGCGTGATGCCGACCAAACTGGGCGCCAGCATCGCCTGGCACCAGCAGGCTTATGGCGCATGGATTTCCGAACTCGATTTCCGGGTTCCGCTGGCCAAAGGCCATGTCGGGCTGACTGGCGGCGCGGCCTTTTCCAACCAGAACCAGGCCGACGGATCGGGCAATCACGGCTATGGTTTCACGATCCGGCCGATCATCCGCTTCGGCGGCGTGGAAGTGGCGCCTTTCGCCTCGGTCGGGGGGTTCCACAAGGTGCGCGCGCGCGCGCTGCTGGTCACGGCGTCGGGTAACAGCCTGCCCGCCCTGCCAAAGCCCGGCCGCTATTTCGGCCAGGACTGGGCGCAGGCAGAGCAGCGGACGGCCAATTACGGCATCACCGCCAAGGCGGCGCTGAGCGGCAGGATTTCGCTGCGCGCCGGGCTGTTCCATTCGGTGGCCAACCGCCTGTCCAACTTTACCGAGATCTATGCGCAACTGCCGCAATCCGAACTGGTCAGCCACCGGCTGATCGCCGATCCGCGCCAGAACGTCCATTCGACCAGCGGCGAGGCGCAGCTTGCCTGGCGCCTTGACAGCGGGCGCTGGCAGCACCGTCTGATTGCGGGCTTCCGCCATCGCAACCGTTATACCGAGACCGGCGGATCGGCTCTGCTGACCTCCAGCCGGCAACTTGTATATGGCGAGGCCGATCCCCTTGCCCAGCCGGACTTCGCCTTTGGTGCGGTCAATGCGGGCCGGGTGACGCAGAGTTCGTTCATGCTGGGATATACCGGCAAGCTCACCGGCCTCGGCCTGATCAACCTGGGGCTGCAGAAGAGCCGTTTTCGGGGCACTTCGCGCGACGGGCGCACAGGTGCGCTCACCACTTCGCGCGACGATCCCTGGCTCTACAACGTCACCGTTGGGCTGGACATCACGCCATCGCTGTCGATCTACGCCGGCACCGAGAAGGGGCTGGAAGACAGCGGCACCGCGCCCGAGAACGCGCTCAACCGCAACGAGCAGCTCCCGCCAACCCGCAGCACCCAATACGAAGGCGGCATTCGCTGGAAGTTTCCCGGCGGCCAATGGGTGGTGAACATGTTCCAGATCACCAAGCCCTATTTCACCTTCCTCAGCGACGGCAACGATGCAACCGCGGACCCCTTCGTCCAGCTCGGCACGGTCCGGCACCGCGGCATCGAAACCTCGCTGTCGGGCCATTTCGGCAAGCGGTTCAACCTGGTCGCGGGCGCCATGGCGATGCGGCCGCGGGTGTCGACCGGGGGGCGGCCGGTGGGTACGCCCTCGTTCTTCGCCCGTGCCGATCTCAACTATCGCACCGACGTGTTCGGCGGGCTGACGCCGACGCTCTCCGTGGTGCATACCGGCAGCCGGCTGGTCAGCCCGACGCTCGAGGTTGCCGGCTTCACCACCGTGGACCTTGGCCTCAGGCAGCAATTCAAGCTTGGCTCGACACAGGCCAGCATTCGCGCCGTCGCCCAGAACGTGTTCGACGCGGCGAGCTGGAAGGTCGTCGCCGCCAACACGCTCTATCCCGAAGAGCGCCGCCGCTTCACTATCTCGCTGACGGCGGACTTCTGATGCGCGCGCGCCTGTTCCTGGCGGGAATGGCCACCCTGGCCTGGCCCTGCGCGGCGCCGGCGCAGCGGGCGGCGGAAAACGCGGTCAGCAGCGCGGACGATGCCTTCGGCTCCTCGGTAGGGCTAGAAAGCACCGGCATCTACTCCGAAGCCGACACGCGCGGGTTCAGCCCTTCCAAGGCGGGCAATGCGCGCATCGACGGGATCTACTACGACCCGGTCGGCGGCCTTTCCGCGCGCCTGCGGCAAGGCAATGTCGTGCGCGTGGGCTTCGCCGCCCAGGACTATCCCTTCCAGGCGCCGACCGGGATCATCGAATACCGCTTCAAGCCCTTTCCCGACAAATGGGGGATCAGCCCGGGCTGGAACACCATGGCTTTCGGCGGGCACATCGCCGAGCTCGACATCCGGGCGCCCTTCGTGCCGGGCAAGCTGGCCTTCGTCGGCGGCGCGGCCCATTCGGACCTGCGCTCCACCGACGGTTCGGGCAATCGCGCATACGGTTTTACCGGCCGTCTGATCGCCCGTCTCGGCGCGGTCGAGATATCGCCATTCGCCTCTGTCGCCTGGTTCAACGAGGACGTGAATCATCCGCTGGTCCAGGTCACCGGCGACAAGCTGCCCCGGTTGCCGAAGGTGCGGCAATTCCTTGGTCAGGATTGGGCCGTGGGCTATCGGCGCAACCACCAGATGGGCGTCATGGGCAAGGCGGCGCTCAGCCGCAGCCTGTCGTTGCGCGCAGGCCTGTTCTATGCCGAAGGTACCCGGCAGCGGAACTTTTCGGAACTCTTCACCCTGCAACCCGATGCCGATCCACATGGCGATTTCAGCGCGCGGCACCTGTTCATCGCCGATCCCCGGCAAGCGCTGCATTCGACCAGCGGCGAGGTGCAGCTCGGCTGGCGTTTCGGCAGCGGCACGTGGCAGCACCGGCTGATCGCGGGCTTTCGCGCGCGGCGGCGAATTACCGAATCGGGCGGATCGGACATCCGCAACCTGGGCACGGTGACCTTTGGCGATCTCGATCCCGAGCCCGAATTCGCGCCCCAGTTCAGCCAGCCCAATCGCGGCGAGGTGCGTCAATCCTCGATCATGCTGGGCTATTCGGGCAAGCTGGAGGGCGTAGGTTCGATCGAGCTCGGCCTGCAGAAGGCGCGCTACCGGGCGACCTTTTTCGACGCGGTCAAGAACCGGACCAGCCGCTCGCAGGACGATCCCTGGCTATACAACGCGACTCTGCGGCTGGGCCTGACGCCGCGCCTTTCGTTCTACATCGGGACCCAGAAGGGCCTGGAAGACAGCGGCGCGGCGCCCGAGAATGCCGAGAACCGCAACGAGCAGCTCCCCGCCACGAAGGCGACGCAATACGAAGCAGGGCTGCGCTGGAAGTTCCACGGCGGCCAGCTGGCGGTGAACATGTTTCAGATCACCAAGCCCTATTTCACCTTTCTTGGCGACGGCAATCCGCAGAGCCCGGATCCCTTCATCCAGCTCGGCGATGTCCGGCACCGCGGCGTCGAGGCTTCGCTGTCCGGCCGCTTCGGCAAGCGGCTGAACCTGCTTGCCGGGATCGTCGCGATGAAGCCCAGGATCGCCGGTGGCTTGCGTCCGGCGGGAACGCCCTCGCTGTTCGCCCGGATCGATGCGAACTACCACACCGACATCTTCGGCGGCCTGACGCCGACCATGTCGCTCATCTACACCGGCAGCCGGGCCATTAGCCCCGGTGCGCTTGCCAGCCTGGGTGGCAGGCAGCTCGAAGTGCCGGGCTATGCCACAGTCGACCTGGGCCTGCGCCAGCAGTTCCATGTCGGCAAGACGCCGGTCAGCTTCCGCGCGGTGGTGGTAAACGCATTCGACGCGGCGAGCTGGAAGGTGGTCGCCGCGAACACGATCTATCCCGAGGAGCGCCGCCGCTTCAACCTGACAGTGGCGGCCGACTTCTGATGCGCTGCGCAAGCTGCCTTGCCGCTGTCGCCACGGCTTTGGCGCTACCTGTCGCCGCCCATGCGCAGCGCGCTGCGGAGAATGCCGTCGCCAATGCCGACGATGCATTCGGCAGCACCGTGGGTTCCGAGCAGACCGGCATTTATTCGGAAAACGATGCGCGCGGCTTCAGCCCAAAAAAGGCGGGCAATGTCCGTATCGATGGCATCTATTTCGACCAGGTATCGAACGTCACCGGCCGGCTGAAGGAAAGCACCTCGATTCGGGTGGGCTTCGCGGCCGAGACCTATCCGTTCCAGGCACCGACCGGGATCGTCGATCACAAGTTCCGTCCGTTCCCCAGCAAGGCCGGCGCCAGCCTGTCGCTCAGCCGGGCGCCCTTCTGGGGTTCGGTGGGCGAGCTGGACTTCCGGCTGCCGGTGTCCACAGGCCGCGTCGCGCTTACCGGTGGCATTTCCTATGCCGACCAGCGGATGACTGATGGCTCCGAAAGCTTCAGTTGGGGCTTTACCGTGCGGCCGATCGTCAAGCTGGGCGGCGTCGAGTTTTCGCCGTTCTATCACTATGCCTGGTATCCGCACGGCAAGCCGCAGGCGCTGGCAGTTATCGCTGGCGACAGCCTGCCGAAGCTGCCCGAAGTGCGGCGCAACCTCGGCGAAGACTGGACCGAGGCGAAGTTCACCAATTACATGGCGGGCGCCACCTTGAAGGCGGCCATATCCGGCGGCCTGTCCTTTCGCGGCGGCCTGTTCCATTCGGGCGGCAGGCGGCTCAAGGCCTTCAGCGACGTCTACCTGCTGCAGGACAACACAGGCCGGTCTATCCACCTGATGACCGCCGATCCCGACCAGGACGTGCACTCGACCAGCGGTGAAGGCCTGTTCGCCTTGCGCTTCGCCTCGGGCCGGGTGCAGCACCGTGTCTTCGCCGGCTTCCGCGCGCGCAACCGCTATACCGAATCGGGCGGTTCGGACGTGCTCTTCTCGCCCCGCCAGCCGATCTACGGCGAGTTCGATTCGATACCCGAGCGTCCCTTGGTGTTCAGCCCGGTCAATGTCGGACGCGTCAAGCAAAGCGCGATCCTGCTGGGCTATACGGGCCGCATCGACGGTGTCGGCTCTATCAACCTCGGCCTGCAGAAGGCCCGCTACCGGGCGACCAACCGCGACGGGCGCACCGGGCTGGTCAGCACCTCGCGCGACGATCCCTGGCTCTACAATGTGTCGCTCGGGATATCCCTGTCTCGCTCGCTCTCGCTCTATCTGGGTACCCAGAAGGGGCTGGAGGACAGCGGCATCGCGCCGAACAACGCGGTCAATGCCAATGCCCAGTTGCCTTCGACCCGCTCAACCCAGTACGAGGGCGGCCTGCGCTGGAAGTTCCACGGCGGCCAGCTGGTAGTGAACGCCTTCCAGATCACCAAGCCCTATTTCTCGTTTGATGGGGCCAATGTCTTTACCGAACAGGGCGTCGAGCGGATCCGCGGGATCGAGACGTCGCTATCCGGGCGCTTCGGCAAGCGGCTGAACCTGCTCGCTGGAGCCGTCTTCATGCAGCCGCGGGTGACGGGAGCGGGACGCGATGCCGGCCTCCTTGGCGAGCGGCCGGCTGGAACGCCCACCTTCTATGCACGGCTCGATGCCAATTACCGCACCGACATCTTTGGCGGCCTGACGCCGACCCTTTCGGTCACCCACACCGGCAATCGCGCCGCCAGTGCCGCGCCTTTCGGCTCGCTGGGCGGCAGGCAGGTGATGGTGCCGGGCCATACCACCTTCGATATCGGCGCTCGGCAGCAGTTCCGGTTGGGCAAGGTGCCGGCGAGCTTCCGCATGGTGTTGATGAACGCGTTCGATGCGGCCAGCTGGAAGATCGTCGCCGCCAATACCGTGGTGCCGGAAGAGCGGCGGCGCTTCATGCTGACCGTAACAGCGGATTTCTAGTTCCCCTCCCGCAAGCGGGAGGGGAGATGGGTGACGACCTGCCTTGCGGCCGGGTTCTTACTTCGGCGGCATGCGGATCGCGCCGTCGAGGCGGATCAGCTGGCCGTTGAAATAGGTATTGCGCGACAGTTCCATCACCAGGCTGCCGAATTCCTCCGGCTTGCCGAGGCGGCGGGGGAAGGGCACCGCGGCCTCGAGGCCGGCGAAGACGGCGGGAGCATGTTCCTTGACGCCCAGCATCGGCGGGGTGGCGAAGGTGCCCGGCAGGATCGCGTTGACCCGGATGCCAAGGTCCATGAGATCGCGCGCCATGGGCAGGACCATCGAGTTCACCGCGCCCTTGCCGCCGCCATAGGCGACCTGGCCGATCTGGCCGTCCTGCGAGGCGGCGGAGGAGGTCAGGATGATGCAGCCGCGCTCGCCGTCTTCGTTGAGGGGTTCGGCATTGGCCATGCCGAGCGCCGCGATGGACGCGATGCGGTAGGAGGCGACAAAGATGCCCAGCGCGGCCTTCTCGATTCCCGCTGTCGGCGCGCGCTTGAATCCACCGGTGGTCTTGTCATAGCCGACGGTCTTGCCGCCGCCCGCGACGACGGCGCAGTGCACCACGATGCGTTCCTGGCCATGGGCGGCGCGGGCCTTGGCGAAGCCGGCTTCGCAGCTTTCCTCGCTCATGATGTCGACGTTGCAGAAAATGCCGCCGATTTCCTTGGCGAAGGCCTCGCCCGCTTCCTCGTTGATGTCGAAGATGGCGACCTTGACGCCGGCATCGGCAAGCGCCTGGGCGCTGGCGCGGCCGAGGCCCGAGGCGCCGCCGGTGACGACCGCGGCAATGGTATTGTCAATCTTCATCTGATTGCTCCCGAAAAAGGACGATTCGAATTCCGCGCCGCGCCTAGCCGAACGCGGGCATCATGTCGAAGGTGTGCGGTGGGCTATCGCCGATGCGGCTCAGTTGCCCCTGAAATGCTGCATGGAGCCGCCGCCCGGGCCGCCGAACCAGGGCCCCGCGATTTCCTTGAACTTCTGGAAGCCCGGCGTTTCCTTGGCGGCAGCGTGCGCCTCGACCGATTCCCATTCGACCAGGAACAGGACGTTGCCGGGCTCTTCGACGCCGGGCATCACCTTGGCCGAAATGCAGCCGGGGCAGCTTTCCAGCGCCGCGCAGCCGCCGCCGTTGCGCATTGCATTGACGAGGCCGGCGGAATCTCCGTCCTTGGCCGAAAGGATCGCGACTTCGAGGTCCATGCATTCTCTCCTGATGTGATGGAGAGCGCCATGCATGGGCGAGCGGCGGGATGCAAGCGTCAGACGCGCGGCAGGTTTTCGCCGGCCCGCGCACCGCTTAGCCCGCCTTCGCGCATGGCGATGCCGGTCAGCAGGCTGTCGGCGATCATGCGGGCGCGGGCGCCAACTTCGCTCGTCGCCTCAGGATCGTTCTCGAGCTCGCGCAGCGTCGCGTAGAACAGCGTCAGCCAGTGGGCAAAATGGCGTTCTTCCAGTCCTGCGAGCGCGAGGTGCTTGGCCATCGGGTTGCCCGAATATTCGCCGCTGTTGTGCAAGATCGAGCGCCAGAAGGTCTTCATCCGGCCAAGGTGCAGGGGCCAGTCGGTGATCTTCTCGGCGAAGATGGGGCCCAGCAGTTCGTCTTCGCGGATACGGGCGTAGAAGCTCTCGACGAAGTGCGAGATGTAGTCCGCATCGATGCCCTTGGCTTCGGCCTCGGCCCGCTTCTTCTCGCGCGCCGCCTTGGCGTGGGCATGGACTTCGGCGGGCGTCGGGTTCGGGTTCTCGTGGTGCGGATGACGGGGCATGTCGCGGATATAGGTCTGTCAAGCGCGCAACTCCACCCGCGTTTGCATTTGGCGGCGGGATGAGGAAGACATGCGGCAAGGAGAGGCTGGGAGGATAGCATGGCGACTCAGGTTCAGGCGCGCGCGCCGCAGAAGCAGCGCGGCTGGGGCGGCAAGCTGCTGGGCTTGCTGTTCGCGCTGGTTGGCCTGTGGCTGGCCGGTGGCGGCGCCTGGCTGCTGAAGCTGGGCGGGTCGCCCTATTACCTGCTCGCCGGCCTGGGCTGCCTGGCTGCCGCATGGCTTTACCTGACCGGGCGCGCGATGCGTGGGATGCAGGTCTACCTGCTGGTCTTCCTCGCCACCTGTTTCTGGGCATTTGCCGAGGTGGGAAGCGATTTCTGGCAACTGTTGCCGCGAGTGGCCGGGCCCTTGGTGTTCGCCGTGATTGCTGCGGTCCACGCGCTGTTTCTGCGCGGCTCCCGGAATGGCGGGCTGGCGCTCACCGGATTGGGCGTCCTTGCCGGTGGCGCATTCATGGTGTCGCTGACGGGCCTGCCCGCAGTCATCGGCGGCAAGCTCTCCGGCCCGCTCGCCGCTGCCGCGCCCGAAGACTGGACCGCCTTCGGCCAGTCCCCTGGCGGGGCAAGGTTCGTCTCGGCGAGCCAGATCACCCCCGGGAACGTCGGCTCGCTGGAAGTGGCCTGGACACTGCGCACCGGGGACTTGCCGTCTGGCGACGTTCTCGCTCCGCATGTGTTCGAGGCGACGCCGCTGAAGGTGGGCCAGTTGCTCTACATCTGCACGACCCACGACAACGTCATCGCCGCCGATGTCGATACCGGCAAGCAGGTCTGGCGCTACGATGCCGGGCTCGATCCCGGGGCCGCCGCGCTGATGGCCTGCCGGGGCGTATCCTATGCCGAGACCGCCGGCAGCGGAGAGTGTGCCAAACGAATCCTCTATGGCACTCTCGACGCCCGGCTGATCGCGCTCGATGCCCTGACCGGCAAACCGTGCAGCACCTTCGGGCAGAATGGCGTGGTCCAGCTCAAGGACGGCCTCGGGGTCACCAAGCAGGGCTATTACACCGTCACCTCCCCGCCCGCGATCGCCAACGGCGTCGCCGCGATCGGCGGTTTCGTGCTCGACGGGCAGGAGACCAGGGAGCCTTCCGGCGTGATCCGAGGCTACGACGTGGTGACCGGCAAGATGGTCTGGTCGTTCGATGCCGGGGCAAAGGACGTGAACTGGTTGCCGAAGCCGGGTGAGCACTACACCCGTGGCTCGCCGAACAGCTGGACGGTGATGAGCGCCGACCCGGAACTTGGCCTGATTTTCCTGCCGATGGGCAATGCCACGCCCGACTACGTCGGCATGCACCGCACCGCAGAGGACGAGCGCTATTCGAGTTCGGTCGTGGCGCTCGATTCCCGCACCGGCAAGCCGCGCTGGCATTTCCAGACGGTGCACCACGACCTGTGGGACTATGACATAGGCTCCCAGCCGGTAGCGTTCGAAATGCCGATGCCTGGTGGAAGCAAGGTTCCAGCGCTCGCGGTGCCGACCAAGCAGGGCGAGATATTCATCCTCGACCGCCGCACGGGAACGCCGCTTACCGAAGTGACCGAGCGCAAAGTGCTGACGGGCAATGTCCCGGGCGAACGCTATTCCTCGACGCAGCCGGTCTCTACCGGCTTTCCCTCGCCGCTGCCCAGCGATGTGCTGCACGAAAGCGACATGTGGGGAATTACGCCGCTCGACCAGCTATGGTGCCGTATTCGCTTCCGTTCGGCCAACTACGCGGGGCGCTTCACCCCACCCTCCACCGGGCTAAACTTGCAGTTCCCGAGCAACTTCGGCGCGATGGACTGGGGCAGCGTCTCGATCGGCGACCAGGGCAGGACCATGTTCGTCAACAGCTCGCACCTCGCCATGACCATGCAGTTGATCCCGCAGGGCGATGTGCAGCCCGGGGCGCCGTCGCAACACCGCTCATTCTCCCCGCAACGCGGAACGCCTTTTGCTGCCTTGCCGATCGACATGCTCTCGCCGCTCGGCATCCCCTGCAACGCGCCGCCCTGGGGCCGGTTGACGGCCATCGACCTCGCCACCCGCAAGATCCGCTGGCAGCAACCTTTCGGTACGACGCAGGACAAGGCGCCATTCGGCATTGCCGTGCCTGGCGCGCCCAACATCGCCGGGTCCGTGGCGACAGGCGGCGGCCTGTTGTTCATCGGTGCCGCCATCGACGATTATATCCGTGCCTACGACACCCGCACGGGCAAGGAAGTCTGGCGCGCGCGCTTGCCCGCCGGCGGCCAGGCCGGGCCGATGAGCTACGTTTCGGAGAAGACTGGCCGCCAGTACGTCGTGATCGCCGCAGGCGGGCACCAGCTTCTCGGAACGAAGATCGGTGACTATGTTGTCGCCTATGCCCTGCCGCAAGGAGGCAAGCGATGAGCTTCCAGACCCGCATTCCCGGCCGCTTCCTCAGCCACATCGAGATCGTCCACCGTCCCGGCGAGCGGAAGCTGGCTGAGTCGTTCCTTGGCCTGATGGGGATCAGCCTGCAGGATGCCATGGGCGGCCGCTTCATGATGGCGGTGGTCGAGCCGGAGACCTACGAGCCTGCCGCCTTCTTCAACTTCTTCGGCGGCTCGGAAGTCCACAAGGAGCAGTGGGACTTCGAAAGCCAGCTGATCGCCGCGATGGAAGGCAGCGCGATGGGCGAGAGCTTCGCCGCCTGGCAGGACCGGCTCGACCGCGATCCGACCAGCGGCATGCACACCGGCATCCACTACAACAGCGTGGCCGCCTGGGAAGCCACGGTGGAGCGCTTCGCTAGACTGAATGAAGAGGCGCCGGAACTGGTCGGCCGCGCCAAGCTGGCCTGTTGCTACCGGCCCGGCGATGCCGGAGCGGTGGCGCCGTTCCTTCAGGCGTTCGTCTGGACGGACATTCTCTCGGCAGGCTCGCTGGCGATCGGGCAGCGGTTCGAGTTGAGTGCCTTTCCGGAAGGAATGGCTGTCTGACCTATTCGTCGGCCAGGAAGCTGTCGTAGCGCTCGCTCTCGATCGAGGCGACGCATTCCTCCATCACCGGTTTCGCCGCCTGGAAATGCGCGGTCTGGTAATGGGCGGCGAGCCCGGCCTCGTCGTGGTAGATCTCGACGATCCTGAAGCAGTCCGGCTTGCCCCGGCAGGTGCCGGCATCCCAGAAGACCACGCCGGGCTCCTGCCGGATCAGCGGCAGGATTTCGCGCAGCATCGCCTCGTACTTTTCGGCCTTGTCCGGATGGACGCGGACCGTGACGGCGGCGCTGATCAAAGGTCGTCGAAGCCCGGGCATTCCCGCGCCGCCTTGCGCAGCATGGCGGGAAAGAAACGCTCCTCGGCGAAGCCGTTGACCCAGCCCGGGTTCTGTACCTGCAGCATGCTGTCGATCACGTCCTGCTTCGGCAGATCCAGTTCGCGACCCATCGAGAGCGTGCGCACCTGTGCGGTACAGGCCCATTCCAGCGAATAGATGCGGTAGAAGGCCGAGGCGATCGATCGGCCGCAGCTAAGCGTGCCGTGATTGCGCAGGATCATCATGTTCTTGGTGCCGAGATCGCGGCCCAGGCTCTCGCGTTCGCGCGCGGCGTCCACCACGCCCTGGAAATCGTGGTAGGCAACGTCCATGCAGATGTTGAGCGCGTTCTGGCTGAGCGGCAGGAGTCCTTCCTTGAGCGCCGAGACGGCGACCCCATCGCGCGAGTGGAAATGCATCGCCGAATTGGCGTCTGGCCGGCCGATCAGCACCGAGCTGTGCACGCCGTAGCCCGCCGGGTTGAGCTGCAGCCCCTCGGGAATTTCCAGCACCTCGCCATCCAGCGTCATGCGCATCAGGTTGGAGGCGGTGATCTCCTCGAACAGCAGGCCGAAGGGGTTCATCAGGAACGAGCCGTCGGGCAGGCGGGCCGACATGTGGGTGGCGACATGGTCATCCCAGCCGAACAGCGCGGCAAGACGGAATGCGGCGGCCAGTTCGACGCGCGCCTTGCGCTCTTCCTCGCCCATGCTCCGCAGTTTCGCGACAGTCGCCATTCTTACTCTCCTTTATTCGCCGCAAAGGTCTTCGAATGCCGGCTGAGATCGCCGGGCAGGTCATGCAGGCTGTAGTCGCGACGGTAGAACCGCCACTTGCCGTCCACCCGCACGAATTCGTCGTGATAGCGACCGCAGATCACCGCCTCGAGCGGCCCGTCGCCAGCCTGCTGCATCACCGTGTAATAGGATCGGCAGGTGCCGGTTCCGGCGTTCTCGTCCACCTCGATGATCGGGTTGGTGATGACGTGCTTGCAGCGCGGTGACCCGCCTTCGTAGAAGATGAAGCTCTTGCGCCACATCTCCAGCACGCCCGCGGCGTCGATCTCGCCGATTTCGGGCCCCATGTAGACCCGGGCATGCTCGAACAGCCGCGAGGTGCCTTCCAGGTCGCCGGAGTCGATCAGCTCCGCATAGCGGTATACCAGGTTGGCGATTGCCACTTCGCTGCTGGGCATGTTCGACTCTCCTCGCTTCCCGATATCGCTTGTGCGTTGCCTGCCGGGACCTGTCCAGCCGAATGAGCCTTGCGCGCAGCCCCCTCCCGCGCATAGTCGCGCGCATTCCAGGAGAGGTTTTCTCATGAGCATTCCCAATACCGCGCTCGATACCAGCGACGTCGACAAGTGGATCGGCAAGCCCATCGTCTTCGCCGAGATGTGGGATCCCTGCAACGCGACCGACATACGCAGGTGGGTCCAGGCGATGGATTATGCCAACCCGTTGCACTGGGACCAGCAATTCGCCGCGGAATCGCAGTTCGGCGGCATCGTCGCACCGCAGAGCTTCACCGTCGCGATGGACTATGGCCATGGCTGCCACCCTTCCTGCGTCGGCAAGATCCCGGGCTCGCACCTGATCTTCGCGGGCGAGGAGTGGTGGTTCTACGGCAACCACGTCCGCCCCGGCGACCACCTGACCCAGCAGCGCTATTTCGCCGGCTACAAGGTGACTGACACCGCCTTTGCAGGCCCGACCATGTTCGCCGACGGAGACACCGTGCACCGTAACCAGCACGGAGCACTGATCGCCAAGGAGCGGGCTACCTCGATCCGCTACCTTGTCGATGAGGCCAACAAGCGGAAGGTCTACGGCAAGGAAAACCGCAGCCCCAAGTTCTGGACCAAGGAAGAGCTCGACGAGGTCAATCGCCAGCGCTTCGAATGGATCATGTCGAACCGCGAGGGCAAGTCTCCGGCTTATGGCGACGTCAAGGTCGGCGACGTCCTGCCGCGCCGCGTCGTCGGCCCGCACAGCCGTGTTACCTTCGCGCTGGAATGCCGGGCGCACCGGCAGAACATCTGGGGCACTTGGCGCTGGAACGTGCCGGAAGGCGTCCACGATCCGGCCAAGGAAGACGCCGGCTTCGCCGAGGACATGACCTACGACCACGATATGCGCAAGTTCGACCCGCGCCATGGCGACGGGCTCTATCACGGACCGTCGTCTGGCCACATTAATGCCGAGAAGGCTGAGAACGTCGGCATGGGCGGCATCTATGGCTACGGCTCGTCGATGAATGCCTGGCACATGGACTACATCGCCTATTGGGCCGGCCATCAGGGCTACGTCTGGCATAGCAAGACCCAGTTCCGCAGCCCTGCCTTCGAAGGCGACGTCGCCTATGTCGACGGCGAGGTCGTGGAGAAGATCGACAAGTCGGAACTGGGCTTCCCGCTGGTCAGGGTCCAGACGAAGATGACGACACAGACGGGTGAGACGATTCTCAAGGGGACGGCGGAAGTGAGCTTGCCCTACTAATTCACTCCCGTTTACGGGAAGGGCAGGAGGGCCGAATGTCAGACCGCGAAGACATCATCCAGCAGATCAACCTCTATGGCCTGGCCATGGACACCCAGCGCTGGGACCTGTTCGACCGGATCTTTGCGGAGGACGTCGATGCCGACTACGGCGCGACGTCCCACTGGACCGACCGAGCCAGCTTCAAGCGCGATTTCGGCTCGTTCCACGAGCTGTTCGACGCAACCCAGCATGTCATGACCAATCACCTGGTCCAGGTGCACGGCGGCGAGGCCCATTCGCATACCTACGGATCATGGCGCCTGATCCGCCATGCCGCCGGGGACCCGCCCGTATGGGACGGGACTGGCTATTACGACGATACCTGGCTGATGACCCCGGCCGGATGGCGTATCGCGAGGCGGGTTTGCCGGGTAATCTACTGGACCGGCAATCCAAGGGTGCAGACCCCGATGGAAGAGATCGAATTCCAGCTCGACCTCGTTTCGCTCAAGCGGGAGGGGGCCGAAGGACGGCTCGATTACCTGAAGGCGATCGGTTGAAGCCCTCAACGGTCTGTCGCACATAAAGTGCGTTTGATCGTCCCAAGATAATTCTGCGACAAAGGGAATCCAAGCTCGTCTCGTTGGGCGAACGCATGGCCGCATTTGCGGCCTGCGGCTGGAGCACTGGCAGATGGCAATGGACCCGGGGCTAATCGCACTCAATCGCTTTGGTCTGGGCAAGCGCGCCTGGGAGCCGCTTCCTGCCCAGGCCGGCCCATGGCTGACGGCGCAGTTCGCAAGCTACCGCCCGGAGCTATCCGGGGCGAACACCTTGGCGACGCGCGCGCAGGTCGTCGATGACATCGTCGCGCAGCGCGAAGCAGTCCGCACGGCGAAGTTGCAGGGGAGACCGGCGCCGGGCCAGCCAATGCCGGCGCAGCCACCTGCCACTGGCCAGCTGCAAACAGCCAAGCCACTACCCTCCGCCGTGAGGCAGATGCGCGCAGAGACTCGCCAGTTCGCGCGTGAGCAGCACATCGCCCAGGTGGCCTTGCGCCTGCGCTGTGCGGTGGCGAGCGAGACGCCCTTCGTCGAACGGCTGGTCCACTTCTGGTCCAACCATTTCGCCATCTCGGCTGACAAGCAGGTGTCCGTCGCCATGGGCGGCCTGCTCGAATTCGAAGCAATCCGCCCGCATGTGCTGGGCCGGTTCGAGGACATGCTGATGGCAGTTGAACAGCATCCTGCCATGCTGCTCTATCTCGACCAGGCGCAATCGGTGGGGCCAGGCAGCATGGCAGGGCAGCAAGCCGCCAGAAACGGGCGCAAGCTGGGCCTCAACGAGAACCTGGCTCGCGAGATCCTCGAACTCCACACGCTGGGCGTGCGCAGCGACTATAGTCAGGCCGACGTCACCGAGTTCGCCAGGGCGCTGACCGGCTGGACCGTGGCGGGGCTGGGGCGCGCGCCGGCAGTGCGGCTGCTGGAGAGGGGCGCCATTCCGGGCGATTTCGTCTTCGCCGACCTGTTGCACGAGCCCGGAACCCGCATGATCGTGGGCAAGAGCTACGGGCAGGACGGACAGGCGCAGGCGCGCGCAGTGCTAGCGGATCTTGCCGCCAGCCCGGCGACAGCCCATCACCTGTGCACAAAGATTGCCCGGCATTTCGTTGCCGACGATCCGCCGCCGGCTCTGGTGGCGCGGCTCGAGAGGGCCTGGATGTCATCGGGCGGAGACTTGCCCGCGGTCTATCGCGCGCTAATTGCTTCGCCGGAAGCCTGGCAACCCGCACCGGCCAAATTCCGCACACCCTGGCAATGGACCGTAGCCGTGTTCAGGGCAGTGTCGCCGAGGGATCAGGCTGGCTTCCCGGCTATTCCCGATCGGGCACTGACCGGTATCTTCAACGAACTTGGCCAGCCCGTGTGGCGGCCGGGATCGCCCGCCGGTTTCGACGATATCGCTGCAAGCTGGGCCGCGCCCGATGCCCTCTATCGCCGGGTGGAAATGGCGGGCCGGATCGCTGCGCAGGCGCCAGCCTCTGCCGACGCCCGCCAGGTCGCCGCCGCAGTTTTCGGTCCCGGCCTGACCGACGCCACTCGCCAAGCCGTTACCCGCGCCGAAAATGCCCGCGAGGGGCTGGCGCTGCTGCTTGTGTCGCCCGAAATGCTGAGGTGCTGACCATGATCGACCGCCGCAACCTGCTGGCCGCCGGAGCCGCCAGCCTTGCCACCGCTTTCGCGCCGAAGCTCGCCTGGGCCACGGCGCCGGTCGCCAGGCGCTTCGTCTTCATCATCCAGCGCGGTGCGGCCGACGGGTTGCACATCGTCGCACCGCTGGGTGATCCGAACTATGCGGCGTTGCGCGGGCCGTTCCTCGGCGCGCTGCAGGGCGCAACGAAGCTTGACGATACCTTCTACTTGCATCCGGCGCTCCCCCGGACTGCTGCTATGTTCGCGACAAAACAGGTGATGGCCGTACATGCAGTAGCTTCCACCTATCGCGACCGATCGCATTTCGACGGGCAGGACATCCTCGAGACCGGCGCGCGGCACGCCTATGCGGAACGACGCGGCTGGATGAACCGGCTGGCAAGCCTGCTGCCGGCCGGCGAGAGCAAGGCGCTTGCCTATGCGCCTGACGTGCCGACGGCACTGCGTGGCCCGGCGCCGGTCAGCAGTTATGCGCCGTCGCACCTGCCTTCGGCGAGCGACGACCTAATGCAGCGGGTGAGCGGGCTTTACGCGGAAGATCCGCAGCTGTCCGCCTTGTGGCAGAGCGCCATCGAAACGCGGGCTCTCGCCGGCGCCATGGACGGGGCCAAGGCCGGGCAGAACGCTGCGGAGACGGGCCGAGTCGCCGCCTCCCTGCTCGCCCCGGCCGATGGCGCCCGCCTGATGATGATCGAGACTACCGGTTGGGACACACATTCGGCTCAGGCCGGCCGGATGAATGCGCAACTTGGCAACCTCGACAAGCTGATCGGGGCGCTTGCCGACGGGCTAGGTCCGGCGTGGAACGACACGCTGGTGCTGGTTGCCACCGAGTTCGGGCGCACCGCCGCCGTCAACGGCACGCAAGGGACCGATCATGGTACCGCCAGTGCGGCGCTGCTGCTGGGCGGTGCGCTGGTGGGGGGCGGTCGGGTCGTAGCCGACTGGCCCGGCCTTGCGCAATCTTCGCTATTTGAAGGGCGTGACCTCAAGCCAACCGTGCCTCTCGAAGGCGTCATCGCCGGTGCGCTCGCACGGCATTATGGACTTGAACCCGCTCGAGTTGCCTCTGCGGTCTATCCCGACCAGCCGGGGCTGAAACAACATGTAGTCTGACTATCTGGCCAAATGCAATGCACCGCGCTAGCGGTGGACGATGGCAAAATCCCGAGACGCAATTCGCATGAGCGAGGCCGAAATCGCCGCGCTGTTCGCAGAGTGCAAGAGCCTGCAGGTGGCGACGCTGGGCCCGAAGGGTGAACCGCACCTGACCACGCTGTGGTTTACCTTGCACGAGGGCAAGGTGATCTTCGAGACTTACGGCAAGTCGCAGAAGGTCGTGAACCTGCGCCGCGATCCGCGCATCGCCGTGCTGTGCGAGGCCGGCGAGACCTATGACCAGCTGCGCGGCGTCTCGATCCAGGGCCGGGCCGAGCTGGTCGAGGAAGGTGAGCGCCTGCAACAGCTGATGCGCGTTCTCGTTAACCATCACTTCGCCGGTCAGAGCGAGGAGCAGGTCGTGGCGACGGCCGCGCAGATGGCGCAAAAGCGCATCGTCGTGGTGGTCCACGCCGACAAGACGATCAGCTGGGATCACCGCAAGCTTGGCGGCAAGGGGCCGGTCTGACGCTGCCCGGCAACGGCCCACCGGGTTAACTCCCGGACTTTACCCGTTGTTAACTCCAGTCCGCAACTTTCGCTCCGGGGCACGGAGTCGAAAGATGGGTTGGAACGGTTTGATAGCGGAATTGTCCGATGCCCCCGCGCCGGTGCGCGCCGGGCGCAGGGAAAAGCGGCGCGAAAAACGGCTGCAATTGCGGTTCGAGGCCAGCCTCGACGATGCCCGCGGGCCTTCGTCGGCAGTGGTACTCGACCTCTCGCTTGCCGGCTTCCTGATGCACACCGGCCAGTCGCTCTCGGTCGGCGACCGGTTTACTGTGGAAATGCCGGAAGCCGGCCCGGTCGAGGCACGAGTCGTCTGGAAGCGGGTGACCTTGCATGGCTGCGAATTCGCAGCGCCCGTTACGCGCGCTGCGATCAGCGCCACAATGCTCATGGCCGCGCCTCGGCGCGCGCCGGGCCAGATCGGATAGGCGGCCATGGCGATAACGGCACATTTCGAGCAGCAGGAACAGTTCCCCGGCCGCGACGCGCGTCGTACGCTGCGGCTCGACACGACCGGCGCGCTTGCCACCGGCAGCGCGGCGGAGGTGACGATACATAACATCTCGGCCAACGGACTGCTGCTGGAAACCGCGGCGGAGCTTGCCGAAAGCGAGGAACTGGCGGTCGAACTGCCGCTTGCCGGCCTATGCCCGGCGCGGGTGGTGTGGCGCAGTGACGGGTTTTTCGGTTGCCAGTTTCATACGCCGCTGTCGCAGGCCGCGCTGGCGGCCGTGGAACTGCGCAGCGAGGCTGCCCCGGTAGAAAGAACGGAAGTCGTGCCCGATTCCGCTTTCGGGGTCAGGCTGCAGCGCCTGCGAGCCGAGCGGGGCATGACACAGGCGCAGATTGCGGGCGCCCTGGGCGTCAGCAAGCCGACAGTATGGGCTTGGGAACACGGCAAGGCGCGGCCGGTGGAAAGCCGCATGGCAAGCCTGGCGGAACTGCTCGGCGTGTCGCGCGGAGATCTTGTGCGGGGCGCGCTGGCACCCAATCACAATGGCCTGATAGATCAGAGCCGCGAGCAGGTTGCGGCCGCATATGGGGTGCATCCGGACAACGTGAAGATCTGGATCGAACTTTAGGAAATCGACGTAATATTTTCAGCCTTGGCAAGCTCATAAATAGATTTATCAACAGTAATTATTGCAGGTGTTGAGTCGCAATAATCCAATATTAGTTTCGTTAGTTGGACTTAACTAACGAAACTAAGGGAGAACGAGAATCTGTTTGCTATATATATGCTTTTCCTGTCGAGTTCGTTAGTGGGGACTAACCGAGGCGTCAGGAGGCATAACGTTTCAGGGGGCTGACTCGAATGGGGGTGCAATTGTCGCGGGCCGAGAGCGCGCAGCTCTATAGCCTGCTTGCCGAAGATAGCGGCGATATCGTGATCAAGACCGATCGCGATGGCTTCATTACCGATGCCTCGAATGCCTTGGCCCGGCTGGGCATAAGCATGCCGGGAATGCTGTTCGGGCCGCACATCGCCGATCTCGTCCATCCGAGGCGATCCGAAGTTGTTCGCCGGGCGCACAGTTCGGTCATGGCAGGCCGCGGGGTGCGCGGCTGCATCGAGTTTCCCGCCCACCCGCGATCGGGCGGAGAGTGCTGGTTCGAACTCAGCCTGCGAGCCCTCACGGACCCGGGCGGCTCACCCTACGGGGCAATAGGTCTGCTACGCGACATCGACCTGCGCAAGCGGCACGAACAGGAACTTTTTGCCGCGGAGATGACCGACCCACTGACGGGCCTGACCAACCGCCGCGCATTCATGTCCATGTTGGAGCACATGATCGAGAGCGATTTTTCCGGCAGCCTTGCCCTGCTCGATCTCGATCACTTCAAGGCGATCAACATGAAGCTGGGCCATTCAGCAGGCGACGAGGTCCTCGTGCTGTTCGCCGACTTCGTACGGCGGCTGGCGCGGTCCAGCGATATCGTCTCGCGGGTCGGGGGGGAGACGCTGGGCCTGCTGATGCCGGGATCGAGCACCATGCAGGCCGAGGCGAACTGCCAGCGCATCGTGACCGCGCTAGCCGACATGCGCCACGAGGTCTGCGGCGAGAGCCTTGCGATCACCGCCAGCGCTGGCGTGGCCCGCATCGCCGGCACCCTAGACAAGACCATCCAGCGCGCGGAAATGGCGCTGTTCATGGCCAAGGCGAAGGGGCGCAACCGGCTGGAGTGCGACTTCGGGCTGCGGCTGGCTTGGGATCGGGAGCGGGCGGCTTAGAGCCTTTCCGACCTGGATTGAATCACCGTGATCGCCCCTGGAAGTTCGCCGGCAAGGAGCGTCGCGCAGATCGGGTCGGGAACCCGGCCAAGCGACGTGACGCTGACCGGCGGACTTCCAGGGGCAACTACGCAGGGGCGGGCCGCTTTTGGCTTGGTTCGGCATCGCTCGTCGGTCACTATATGCTCGCATAGCCCCCTCCTCGCTCCTTGAACTGAGCCACAATCGGCTCCGTCCCGGTGGATCAATCCAGGTCGGAAAAGCTCTAGCGCCCTTTCCACTCCGCCTTGCGCTTGTCGGCGAAGGCCTTCGGTCCCTCCGACGTATCCTCAGCCGCGCGCCAGGGCTCGAATAGCGGGTGGCCCGCTTGCCCCGCCAGGGCATCCGCCAGCGTCGGCTGATCCAACCCCCACATCGCGAGCGCCTTGGTGAGGCGCACGGCCAAGGGAGCACACTGGGCGATCTGGCTGGCGAGGGCGTGCGCGGCGGTCATTGCATCGCCTTCGGCCACATCGCTGACGAAGCCCATTTCCAGCCCTTCCGCGGCACTGATGTTGCGCCCCGTCAGCAGCGGGCCCATCGCGCGCTTGAGGCCTGTCTGGCGGACCAGCCGGTGAATGCCGCCGCCGATGGCGATCAGGCCGACCTTGGGCTCGGGCAGGCCGAACACCGCCTTTGACGAAGCGACGATGAGGTCGCAGGACAGCGCCAGCTCGAAACCGCCGCCAAGGCAGATGCCGTTGACCGCCGCGATCACCGGCTTGGCAAGGTCATAGCGCTGGGCGATCCCGGCATAGCCGGTCTTGGGATAGGGCGCCTTGGCATCGAACAAGGCAAGGTCACTCCCTGCGCAGAACGCCCGCTCGCCGGCGCCGGTGACGATACAGACCTGCAAGGCATCGTCGGCGGCGAAGCGGTCGAACGCGGCCTCCAGCGCCAGGTGCATGGCGGGTGTGATCGCGTTCATCTTGTCGGGGCGATTCAGGGTTACGGTGAGGATGCCGTCCGCTGCTGCGGTAAGGATGTGGTCGTTTGCCATCTCTTTCCTATCGGCGAAAATCCCCCTCTCGACAATCGCCCCGCTTTCCCCGACAACCCTGCCATGGCAACAGCCGCGCAAAAGGGAGAGACGGGGGCGAGCTCCAGCTATTGGGGCGAGCTCCTCCAGCACATCAAGCCGCTGACGGCGGCGGGCCTTGGCGTCGGTACCAGCCTGCCGCTGTTCGCCTATACCAATTCGGTCTTCGCGCCGCACCTGATCGAGGAGTTCGGCTGGTCGCGCGCCCAGTTCGCGCTGATCAGCCTGACCATGTTGACTACCCTGTTCGTGCTGCCGGTGATCGGCCGGCTGACCGACAAGATTGGCGTGCGCCGAGTGGCCTTGGCGGGCACCTTGCTGATCCCGATTTGCTTCGCTGCCTATGCGCTGCAGACAGGCAGCTTCACCGTCTATGCGCTGGTATTTACCGTTACATTGGCTGTCGCCAGCCTGACCAGCACCCTCGTTTATTCCCGGCTGATCGCGCAAAGCTTCGAGCGTGCGCAGGGGCTGGCGCTGACCGTGATGAACTGCGCGCCGGCGGTGATCGCCATTCCGGCGATCCCGCTGCTCAACTGGTGCATCGAACACTATGGCTGGCGGGCCGCGTATGTCGGGCTTGGCGCCTTCGTGACCGTCACCGGGCTTATCGCGGTCGCCATGACCGAAACGCAAAAGCCGCAAGACGCCGCGCCGCATACGGCCCCGGGTCTCGCCTCGCCACGCGCGCGCGAGGACTATGGGCTGATCCTCCGCAGCCAGGTGTTCTGGGTGATCGTCGTCGCCATGTTCCTGTGTCTGCTGCAGACCCAGCTTCATTCCTCACAGATGAACCTGATGATCATCGACCAGGGTATGACCCGGCAGGGCGCGGCGATGATCGCCTCGGTCTATGCTTTCGGCACCATCGTCGGGCGCGTGCTGTGCGGTATCGCGCTGGACCACTGGCCGACGCGGCTGGTCACGGCCGTCTCGATGGGCATCCCGGCGATCGGTTTCGCCATGCTCGGATCGAGCTTCGATACGGTGACGGTGATTACGGTCGCCATGTTCCTCGTCGGCGTTTCGGTGGGGGCGGAGAGCGACCTCATATGCTTCCTTGTCGCTCGCTATTTCAAGCTGTCAATCTATGGAACCACGCTGGGCCTGGTGCATTGCGTCAGCTTCCTCGCCTCCGCGAGCGGCGGCGTGGCGGTGAGCTTTACCCTAGCGCGCTACGACAGCTTCACGCCCTTCCTCTGGGTGTTGGCAGGCTCCATCGCCATAGGCAGCGTGCTGTTCCTGCTGCTGCCGCGCGAGGGGCGTTTCGAGAAGATTGGCTGACCTATGCCAGAGCCATACAAGACAACTGCCGTCTGGGACCAGGACAGCCTGCCGAAGGCGATCCGCAGCGCGCACAATACCAAGGCTGGTACCTGGGGCCTGCTGCGCGTGCTGGAAGGAGAAGTGCGGCTGGTGTTCCACGATCCGGCGCGAGAGGTGCTGGTAACGCCCGATGCTCCGGGTGAGATACCTCCTCAGGCATGGCACCATGTCGAAGTGACGGGGCCGATGCGGATGCAGGTTGAATTCTACCACGAAAAGCCGCCGGGCGGGGCAGGCTGACGTCTTGCGCAGGCTCTTCGGCTGCGGCAGGAATATGTCCTTGAGGAAGAGGAGTCAGCGAATGCGTATCTGCCATTGCCTGTTGCCGCTCGGCGCCCTGCTGCTGGCACCGCCGCTGTGGGCCGATGCGGTACCTGCTGTCGTGACGCAGACCGATCCGCACTTCATCCACATCGAGGGCGGCAGCAATTTTCGCGATGTCGGCGGCTATCGCACGGCCGACGGCCATGTGGTGCGACGTGGCCGGTTCTTCCGCTCTGCCTCGATGGCGAACCTGACGCCGCGCGGCATGGTCCAGTTGCAGGCGCTGCACCTTGGATCGATCATCGACCTTCGCTCCACCGACGAGCGCCGCCTCGACAGCAACAACTGGCTCGCGCTATCGGGCCAGGGCTATTGGGCGCGCGATTACACAATGGGCTCGATGAATTTCGCCGGCATGTTCGGCGATCCGAAGATGTTGTCGGTCGAGGCCGTGCACCGGATGATGGCCGAGGGCTATCGCGGCATGCCCAAGGCCATGGCGCCGTCCTATCGCGTGCTCTTCGCCCGGCTGATCGCAGGCAAGGGCGCGACGGCGGTCAACTGCACGGCCGGAAAGGACCGCACCGGCATTGCCGCCGCGCTGGTGCTGACGGCGCTGGGGGTGCCTTACGAAACGGTGCGGCAGGACTTTCTGCTGAGCAATCGCGCAAGTCGGCCATCTCTCGGCCATAACGCCGGCGGCTTCGCCGCACTGGCATCGTTGCCGCCGGACGTGCAGGCGGCGCTGGGCGGAGTAGATGCAAGCTATCTGGACGCCGCTTTCGACCAGCTGCGCAAGGATCATGGCTCGGTCGAAGGCTATCTCCGGACCGAACTGGGCGTCGGTCCGCGCGAAGTCGCCGCGCTGCGGCGCAATCTGCTTACCCGATAGGAGAGTTCAATGGCCTACAAGATCCTTCTGCTGATGAAGCGCAAGCCCGGCATGA
Organism: uncultured Novosphingobium sp.; assembly: GCA_964630805.1. Taxonomy (GTDB): domain Bacteria; phylum Pseudomonadota; class Alphaproteobacteria; order Sphingomonadales; family Sphingomonadaceae; genus Novosphingobium. Next base: position 74,209 of record CAZVWP010000013.1, read on the forward strand.
GCATGGAGGCGTTCAAGGACTATTACGAGAATAACCACGTGCCGCTCGCCATGGCCAACGGTGGCGGACGCGAGAGCGGCATCACGCGCTACATGCGCCGCTACCTGACGCCACTCCCTCACGCGGAATCGGGTACCAACGAGGAACTGCCCTACGATGTCGTCAGCGAACTGTGGTTCGAGGACGAGGCAGTGTTTCGCGGAACGGTCGAATATCTCTCCACCACCATCATGAACGATGCCGTGGTGAACGACGAGATGAATCTGTTTCACCGGCCGACGATGCGCATGGCCATTGTCGAGGAATGCGAATCGGACATGTCGCAGTTCGCCTGACGCTTGCGGCCTTTCCTTGGGAAGGCATGCGGTATAGCATTCTAGATGTGGCCAGTGCGGCGCGCCCCGTGCCGCGGGAGCCAAGAGGAGGAAGGCCATGCGGACTCTGCGCATTCTAGCAATTGTCTTAAGCACCTGTGCGCTTGGCGCATCGGTGCCGGCATTCGCAGCCAAAGCGACACTTGTCTCGACACTCAACGGTGCCAACGAGACCGGCGGCGGCGACGCCGATGGCGCCGGGAGCCTTACTGCGGACGTCGACGCCAATTCGGGCGACTTCTGCTATACGCTGACTGCCAGCAAGATCGCCAAGGCGACCATGGCGCATATCCACTCCGGCGCCGCCGGAGCGAACGGCCCGCCGGTGATCACCATCGATGTCGCCAATGACGAGTGCGTCGCGGTGGACTCCGAAGTGCTGAAGGCCATCGTCGCGGCGCCCGGGAACTACTACGTCAACATCCATAATGCCGAATTTCCGGCCGGGGCTATCAGGGGGCAATTGGCAGCGAAATAGGCCGCTGCCAGGCAGGGGTTTGGCCAACGATCAGGCTGACCATTGCGAGCAACTCTTTGGAGGCCGGCCCGCTGGCAGCCTGGCGGCAAGCTGTCGGAGCGTGTGCCCGAAAGCAAATGGGGCCGGCATCGCTGCCGACCCCATTACAACCTGCACGACCGACAGTGGCACCGCTTCCGTTGCCGAAAGCTTTCGTCGGATCATCGACTGGCCGTTCGTGATGCGCTGGTCGAGCACCTCGCGTGACAAGCACCTAGGGTGCAATCGCATCGTGATGCTCGTCGCATCAGGCCCGATCGGACCAGAGTAAACCCCGCCCACGACCGTGTCGTCAATTCCGGCTCACCGGCCTGCACTTCACCTTCCGGTGTACGCTTGCCGTCTGCCATGGCCCGCCAACTCGTGCCGGCGGTTGGTACCGTCAGGCCGTTGGGCCGGCTCCGGGGGAGCCCATCCCAACGCCTGGCGGTTCCAAGAGGTTCGAAGCTTTTCTCCGGGCCGCTGACCCTTTCAGGCGGCGGGCCTGGATTGCCTGGAGTCTGCTTCCGCCCTATCGGCCGAGGCCGGATCCGGGCAAGACGAAGCTCCTTCCAAGCTGCATTCGAGCCTCCCGATGACTGTGCGCCTCTCGCTGCATCTGCGGTTCGCCGGGCTCGGTCCGAAGACTTTGCGAGGCGTGTTTTCCAACGCTGCTGCGGGCATCGCAGTCACCTCGATTGGGTCGAAATTCTCCCTTCCTTTTCAGGTGGTTAGACCTGAAAAAGTCCGTCGAATTCTTCCCTTTCGACAAGTGGAGGCTGCGCCCCGAAAGCGAGTCGCGCAAGCAGAATCTGTGGATGTTTTCCACAGCGTGCCTTTTCTGCGGTGGACAACAGGTGGGCTGCCTGTTGACGAATTCGCCAACTGGTTTCCCGCACTCGATTTTCCGCTCTCAAGCGAGAATCAGCGATCCCTCTGCGCCAGGAGCCGCAGCCTGAGGGCATTGAGCTTGATGAAGCCCGCCGCATCTTTCTGATCGTATGCGCCGGCATCGTCCTCGAAAGTCACGTGGCGTTCCGAATAGAGCGAATCAGGGCTCTTGCGGCCGACCACCTGGGCCAGCCCCTTGTAGAGCTTAAGCCTGACCGTGCCGTTGACGCGGCTCTGGCTGAGATCGATCGCCGCCTGCAGCATCTCGCGCTCGGGCGCGAACCAGAAACCGTTGTAGATCAGCTCGGCATACTTGGGCATCAGTTCGTCCTTGAGGTGCGCCGCACCGCGATCAAGGGTGATGCTCTCGATGCCGCGGTGGGCCCGGGCATAGATCTCGCCGCCCGGCGTCTCGTACATGCCGCGGCTCTTCATGCCGACAAAGCGGTTCTCGACGAGGTCCAGCCGGCCGATGCCGTGCTTGCGGCCAAGATCGTTGAGCGCGGCGAGCAAGGTGGCCGGGCTCATTGCCACGCCATTGAGAGCGACGCCGTCACCCTTCTCGAAATCGATGGTGATGTATTCCGGCTGGTCCGGAGCGTTCTCTGGGTTCTCGGTCCGCGAATAGACGTAGTCGGGCGTCTCTTCCCACGGATCCTCC
>CAZVWP010000013.1:76640-80422 GCA_964630805.1 uncultured Novosphingobium sp.
TCCTCCAGAACCTTCCCTTCGCTGGAGGTGTGTAGCAGGTTCGCGTCGGTGGAGAAGGGGCTTTCGCCGCGCTTGTCCTTGGGCACCGGGATCTGGTGCTGTTCGGCCCAGGCGATCAGCGCCGTGCGGCTCGTCAGATCCCATTCGCGCCAGGGGGCGATGACCTTGATGTTGGGATCGAGCGCATAGGCGGACAGCTCGAAGCGTACCTGGTCGTTGCCCTTGCCGGTCGCGCCATGGGCGACGGCGTCGGCGCCGGTCTCGTGCGCGATCTCGATCAGCCGCTTGGAGATCAGGGGGCGGGCGATCGAAGTGCCGAGTAGGTAATCGCCTTCATAGCGGGCATTGGCGCGCATCATCGGGAAAACGAAGTCGCGAACGAATTCCTCGCGCAGGTCGTCGATGTAGATATGCTTGTCGGGAACGCCCATCAGCTGCGCCTTGGCGCGTGCCGGCTCCAGCTCTTCGCCCTGGCCGAGGTCGGCGGTGAAAGTCACCACCTCGCAGTTGTAGGTGACCTGGAGCCACTTGAGGATGACCGAAGTGTCGAGGCCGCCCGAATAGGCGAGGACCACCTTCTTGATATCTGGGCGCTTGATGTCCGACATGCTATTTCCCGAAAGAATTGAGGCGGGGCGCGGCTAGCAGGGGAGGGGGGAAGGTGCAAGGCGAGAAGCCCTGCAAGGGGCCTGCTTAGCGGAACGGCGGCTCGTTGAATGCCCTGAGCTTGCGCGAATGCAGCCGGGCGCCCTCAGCCCGAAGCAGCTCGCAGGTCTTGAGGCCGATGGCGAGGTGGGCACCGATGGCCGCCTCGTAGAACAGGTTGGCCTGGCCGGGCAGCTTGATCTCGCCGTGGAGCGGCTTGTCCGAGACGCAGAGCAGGGTGCCGTAGGGCACGCGGAAGCGATAGCCCTGGGCCGCGATGGTGGCGCTCTCCATGTCGATGGCGACGGCGCGCGACAGGCTGAGGCGGCGGGCGCTGACGGTGTAGCGCAGCTCCCAGTTGCGGTCGTCGGTGGTGACCACTGTGCCTGTGCGCATGCGGCGCTTGAGATCGATGCCACCCGTGCCGCTCACGTCCTCTGCGGCCTTGGCGAGGGCGACCTGCACTTCGGCAATGGCCGGCAGCGGGATTTCAGGGGGCAGTACGTCGTCGAGCACGTTGTCATCGCGCAGGTAGGCGTGGGCGAGGACATAGTCGCCGATCCGCTGCGAATCGCGGATGCCGCCGCAGTGACCGATCATCAGCCAGGCCTCGGGGCGGAGCACGGCGAGGTGATCGGTGATGTTCTTGGCGTTCGACGGGCCGACGCCGATGTTGACCAGGGTGATGCCCTCGCGGTTGGGCGCTGTAAGGTGATAGGCCGGCATCTGGTGCTTTCGCCAGGCCGTGTCGGACAGCAGCATGTGGGCGTTTTCAACCGGCTCGTCGATATAGAGCCCGCCAGCGCCGGCCAGCGCCTCGTATATGCCCGAGCCCACCTGCCGGCCAGCCCAGTTGACGAATTCGTCGACGTAGCGGTGGTAGTTGGTGAACAGCACGAAGCGCTGGAAGTGGTCGACCGAGGTTCCGGAATAGTGCGCCAGTCGGGCGAGGCTGAAATCGGTGCGGGGGCCGTCGAACAGGGCCAGCGGCATTGGTCTTCCCGGCATGTCGAGGTCCACGCTGTCGGCGATCTCGTCGCCGATGTGCGACAGCTCCGCCGCGGGGAAATGGCGTGCAAGTTCCGGCGCGCTTACCGTGCCGATTATTCCGGCTTCGAGCACGTAGGGGAAGGGTATCTCCTGCGCCGACCGGGCAACCTCGAAGCGCACGTCATAGTCTGCACTGAGGAGTTCGAGCTGCTCGATCAGGTAATCGGTGAAAAGCGCCGGGCGGGTGATGGTGCAGGCATAGGTGCCCGGGCGGCTGAGTCGGCCAAAGGCGCGGGTGAAATCGCCGTGGTGGGCCTTGCCTTCATAGGTGAGGCGCAGTTCCGGATAGCACCAGGCGCGCTCGGTGCGGCGCTCGGGTGGCGGCACGGTGCCGTCGCTGGCGAAGAGCGCGATGTCGGCCTGGAGGCAGGCCACGGCCTCGTCGTAGATTTGCGTCAGCGCGGTGAGCACTTGGCCTGTGTTCATGCCAAGCCAGATAATGCCTGCGCCGCCACAAAGCAAAGGGGGCGCCGCGAAGCGCCCCCTGAACTTGTCGGCAGTGGCCGGAGGCGGATCAGGCTTCGGCGGCGCCCTCGGCGGCCGGAGCTTCCTCGGCAGCGATCTCGCCGGGTTCGGCATTGGGATCGAAAGCCTCGGTGAAGCCGGTCGGAACCGCTTCTTCCTCGAACATCGCCGCGAGAACGTCGATGCCCTGGGCCTGCTGGTCGGCCTCGTCGGGCGAACGCGCGACGTTGACCTTCACGTTGACCGAAACTTCCGGGTGCAGCGCGACGCGCACGTCGAACATGCCGATGGTCTTGATCGGGCGCTCCAGCACGACCATCGAGCGGGACACCTTGGCGCCCTGTTCGTTGAGCGAATCGACGATGTCGCGCACCGAAACCGAACCGTAGAGCTGGCCCGAGTTCGACGAGGCGCGGATCAGCACCACAGTCATGCCCTCGACGGTCTTGCCGTGCTCGGCGGCTTCGACGCGGCGTTCGGCGTTGTCGGCCTCGATCTTCGCGCGGTTGGCTTCGAAGACCTTGCGGTTCGCCTCATTGGCGCGCAGCGCCTTCTTGTTGGGCAGCAGGTAGTTGCGGGCGTAGCCGTCCTTGACCTGGACGACGTCGCCGATGTGGCCGAGCTTTTCGACACGCTCGAGAAGGATGATTTCCATGTTCCGGTCCTCCTTTACTTCACGAGGTATGGCAGCAGGCCGATGTGCCGGGCGCGCTTGATCGCCTGGCTCAGCTCGCGCTGCTTCTTGGCCGAAACCGCGGTGATGCGGCTCGGGACGATCTTGCCACGCTCGGACATGAAGCCCTGCAGCAGGCGCACGTCCTTGTAGTCGATCTTCGGCGCGTTCTTGGCCGAAAACGGGCAGCTCTTGCGGCGGCGGAAAAATGCACGGCTCATCAGAATGACTCCTCGCGGTCGCGGCGCTTGGCCTTGTCGCGTTCGGCCTTGCGCATCATCACGCTGGGGCCGCCTTCATGCTCGTCGACCCGCACGGTGAGGAAGCGGATGACGTCTTCGTTGATCGAGGTCTGGCGCTCGAGCTCGGCGACGACGCCGGCGGGGGCATCGATGTCGAGCATCACGAAGTGCGCCTTGCGGTTGCGCTTGATCTTGTAGGCGAGGCTCTTGAGGCCCCAGGTTTCGGTCTTCACGACCTTGCCCTGATTGGCTTCGACGATCTCGGTGGCGGCGGCGGCCAGGGCATCTACCTGCGCCTGGCTGAGGTCCTGGCGAGCCAGGAACACGTGCTCGTAAAGCGGCACGGCTGCTTTCCTTTCATGTCCATGCCGATCGCTGACGTCCTGCGCGGATCGCAGGGGCCCCTCCGGCTTTCTTCTTCCCCATGGTCGCGGGGAAGCCGGGCGCATAGCGGAATTCGGCGCGAATGCAAGGGCGCATGGCGGTTGCGGGAATTGCACTTAATTGAGCACATGCTGGGCTCGGGGTGGGGCTACAGGTAAAGGGGCCTTATGACGAAGGGCCGCACCTGACGGCGCGGCCCGATGCCTAGGCAGGTGTTGACAGCGGCATAAGTGCCGCCAGCCTCCACAGCGGAGCCTGGCGGGCAATACTAGGCTGTATCGACATTCAGAGGATTCCCAAACGGGATGATGTCTGATTCATGG
>CAZVWP010000014.1:0-54978 GCA_964630805.1 uncultured Novosphingobium sp.
GACCGACAATCTCTATGCCGCCCCGGTCATGGCCGAGGACATCCGCCGCCGTTGCGGCGGCGGATCGCTGATGGTGGTCTCGCCCGACGTCGGCGGCGTGGTTCGTGCGCGGGCGCTGGCCCGCCGGCTCGACAACGCGCCGCTCGCCATCGTCGACAAGCGCCGCGAGAGGGCGGGCGAGAGCGAGGTGATGAATATCATCGGCGACGTGAAAGGCCGCACCTGCATCATGATCGACGACATCGTCGATTCGGGCGGAACCCTGTGCAATGCCGCCGAGGCGCTGATGGCGGCGGGCGCGGCGAGCGTTTCGGCCTACATCACCCACGGCGTGCTGTCCGGCAAGGCGGTCGAGCGAGTCAATGCCTCGGCGCTCAAGGAGCTGGTGATCACCGACACCATCCTGCCCACCGATGCCACGCAGGCTTCCGACCGCATCCGCATCCTTTCCATCGCACCGCTGATCGGCGAGGCGATCCGCCGCATTGCCGACGAAAGCTCGGTCAGCTCGCTGTTCGATTAATACGGCATCTCCCAAGGCTTGGGAGCGCCCGGTTCCAGCCGCGAAATGGCCTCCAGCCGCCTGGCCTGGCGGGTTTCCAGCGCAAGGGTGAGGATCGGCTGGGGCGTCTCGACGAACTGCTTGGGCGTCATGCCGAAGTATTCGACGAAGTCGCGGATCATGTGGCTCTGGTCGTAGTAGCGCAGCGCCAGTTCGTCGGCCTCCTCGCCATCGGCAACGCCGCGCAGGTGGCTGGCCATGTCGAGCACGCGGGCGCGCCGCAGGACCTGCTTGGGAGGCAGGCCGAAATCGCGCCGCACCACGCGTTCGAGCCGCCGCTGGTCGACGCCGATCTCGCGGGCGAACTCGCCGATGTTGGCCGCTGGGTCGGCATAGGCCAGTTCCTCGAACCGCACTGTCAGCGGATCGGGCTTGCGACCGCCGGATTCCTCGATGATCCGCCGGGCGATTCGTTCGAGGATCAGCAGCCACTCCTCTGGCGAGTTACACTGCTCCAGCATCCTCAGCGTGGCTTCACTGGGCAGACCGAGCGCTTCGGCGGGCACGAACCTGTCGAGGTAATCGGCTGTCGAGAACCGCTTTAGGGCATGACCGGTGCCGGGGCGGAGCGAAAGGCCGACGCTCGTGAACGATCCCGTGACGGTTACCGGTATGCGCCGGGTCTGCGGGCCGAACAGCAAAGCCGCCCTGCCCATGTGCATCTCGCCGTCGACGCCGATTGCCGTCCAGTCGCCCTTGAGCTGGACGCGGATCAGCGAATTGTCGTTCAGCAGTCCGCACCGCAGCTGGTGATCGGCCGGCGCCTCGACGATCGTAGCGTAGAGCCCTGCGATCCATGGGGCGAGGTCCGGCGCGGCCGCCCTGCTGTATCCCATGGGCTGCCCATCGCGAGTCACTCCCTGGGCGGGTGCTATCCGACTATCGATTCCCGGCCTGCGCCGCTTCAACATGCCCCAATCCCGATGTGCGACCCGGTCTGATTGGACCGGACACAGGTTCTGTTCCAACCCTGTTACCAGTCCATTACGCGTCGCTGCACGCGAAAAGTTGTAAAAACGCGACACGCAAAGTCTCTTGACCCGGTCCCGCCGGGACAGGCACAGCCGGGCACATGGATATGGACGCCGATATCGCGCTCGCGCAGCGCCTGGCCGATGCCGCCGCCGAAGCCGTCAGACCCTATTTTCGCGCCGGTGTCGCCAGCGAGCGCAAGGGCGATGCTACGCCGGTCACCCTCGCCGACCGCGCGGCCGAAGAAGCCATGCGGCGCATCCTCAAGGCCGAAGCGCCCCGCGACACGGTGATAGGCGAGGAGCTAGGCGCCACGGCCGGCACCTCGAAACGCAGTTGGGTGCTCGACCCGATCGACGGGACCACTTCGTTCCTCGCTGGGCGGCCGATATTCGGCACCCTCATTGCCCTGGTGATCGAGGGCTGGCCGGTGCTGGGACTGATCGACCAGCCCATCCTCAAAGAGCGCTGGATCGGCGCGACCGGGCGGCCGACCACCTTCAACGGACAATCCATCCACACCCGCACCTGCCCCTCGCTCGCCGATGCAACCCTCGCCACGACCGGCCCGCACTATTTCGACGACCACCAGGGCAGCCATTTCATGGCGCTGGCGGCAAGGACAGACCATCGCCGCATGGTAATGGGCGGCGATTGCTACAATTACGCCCTGTTGGCGTCCGGCCACATCGACATTGTCTGCGAAGCCAACCTCAAGCTGCACGACTGGGCGGCACTTGCGCCGGTGATCGAGGGTGCGGGTGGCACCATGTGCGATTGGAACGGCCAGCCGCTGCATGCTGGCTCGGACGGTCACGTGCTGGCGCTGGGCGATCCGGCAAGGCTTGAGGACGTCGTCGAAGCGCTCGCCTGCGCGCATTGAGCCGGCGGCGGGTGAGCTTCTTTTTCTACGGCACACTGAGCCCGGAAAGCGACAACGATGTCGCCGGGCGATTGCACACCCTGTTGAAACCGGGGGTGGCCGCGACGGCCCGCGGGCATCTCTATGCGATCGAAGACAAGCAGGGCTGGTATCCGTGCTTAATTCCCGACCCGAGCGGCGATCTAGTGCATGGCTTCCTCCACGAAACGCCGGGCGCTTCAGCCCAAAAGACCTCGCGGCACTTGACCGTTATGAAAATTTCTATCCGGGAGAACCCGAACGCTCGGAATTTGTTCGCCAGAAAATCCTCGTCGAAACCGCTTCGCATCGCCTTGCAGCGATAGCTTACGTACTTCGCGAGGGACCCTTAACGGATGTCGTCACCGTCGAAGCGGGTAGCTTTTCCCGCTTCATCGGGCAGCGCGGCTTACGGCCCTATGGCGCTGGGGCAATGTCAGCGTCTGAACGGCGCCGGGGTGCATCCATGCCGCCAACAGATAGATGATTGCTTGATTTCACGAATAAACCCGTGTTAACGTCAATATGCTGTTACGCGAAATTGTTGCTGAATTGGGGGTAATCCATGGGCAGGATGAGTGCGGTCGCGATGGCTCTGGCCATCCCGGGCATGGTTATCGCAGCCACGGCCCAAGCCGGAGTTACCCGTTCATCTGACGCAACGGTCCAGGGCGGCAGCCGCGTGCAGGCCTGCAATGTCCAGGTCCGCCGCTCTGAAGCTCCCGGTGTTTTCAGCATCCAGCGCGAAACTCTTCAGGACGGTAGTTGCGTCTGTAATGCGCGGACCGGACCGGCAAACCAGGGTGGCTCGGCCGAGGCGGCGCTTTCCGCCCTGCTGCAGTCGCGTGAATGTTTCGCCAACCCCGACCTGGCGTCGGCCCAGGGCGCCAAGGCTACCGGCGCTGTCCGCCATGGCGGCGGCCTCGGCACGACGGCACTTATCATCGCGGCGGTAGCAGGCGGCGGCCTGACAGCCGGCTTGACCAAGGGTGGCCGTGGCAGCACGGGCCGTTAAATCCCGGTCCACGGCGAATAAGAGGCCCGCCAATCGCGGGCCTTTTATTCGCCGTGGGCAATAGCTTCCTATTGCCGGCTAAACTGGTCCCGGTGCTTGAATTCGTCGTCAGTGTATTGAAAATCGACTGATGCCCACTGCCCGCCAGCTGCAGCATGCCGACCGCCTGGCTTCCCGCAATAAGCTGGAGGTAGCGATTGCCGTTGCGTACATGGCATTGGCAATGCTGCTCGGAGGTGGCGGCAGTTCGGCCCCGCTGTCGGAATTGTTGCTCGAACTTGTGGCGGCGATCGCCGCGGCGGGCTGGCTCTTCGCCGGATCACGCAGAGAGACTGTAAGCCAACCGCAAGATCGCCTAGTCTGGGTGATTACCGCATTGGCTCTCGCGCTGCCCGTCCTCCAATTGCTGCCGCTGCCTCCGGCGATTTGGCAAGCATTGCCGAATCGCGAGAATGAAATAGCGGCGCTCAAGCTCGTCGGCGCCGATACCAGCTGGATGCCATGGTCGATGACGCCATCCCTGACTTTTGCCTCGCTGCTATCAATTTTACCTGCGGTGCTCGCCATGATAATGGTCGCCAGTCTGGGCCATCGGGCCCGCAGCCTGGTCATTGCGACGATCGCCGCGGTCTCGTTTGCCTCACTAGTCCTGGGCGCACTCCAGCTCAGCGCAGGAAACAGCAATGCCTGGCGTCCGTACGGGGCGGAGAACGGCGGTTATCCGTTCGGTTTCCAGGCGAACCGGAACGGCGCAGCAGACATCTTGCTTTTCGGCATCGTTGCCTTCGCCGCCGTTATTGCCAGTTACAGGCAGTCACTGGGGGAAGGTTTGGCAAGCACAAGCGTTGCTTTCGGAACCATTTTGCTTGGCCTGGGCTGCCTGGCCACGGGTTCTCGCACGGGTGTTGCGCTCTTGCCGGTGTGCGGCATTGCCGTGGCGATAATCTGGATCCGGCGTCGCCCGGGGCTGCGCGGCACGCTTTTGGGAGGCGCAATTGCGGTTGCGGTCGGGATTGGCGCCGTGCTCTTACTTTACCGCCACAACAATCGCGCGGCTCATGTGATCGACCGATTTGTCTTCAGTCACGATCCGCGTGAGAACATCTGGGCCGACACCGTGTTCGCAATTTCCCAGTATTGGCCTTTCGGTACTGGGATAGGCAGCTTCAAGCCTATCTTCATCGCAAACGAACGACTTGAATTCGTCGATATTTTCTACCCGACCAGCGCGCACAACGATTATCTTGAGCTGGCGCTGGAAGGAGGCCTGATAGGACTTGTCCTGCTGGCGGCCATATCCTTTTTCATTGCCTTGATGATGTATCGATCGTTGCTGACAAGATCGCTCGAAGGGAAGGCGCAGACGGTCTTCGCGACGACGGCTCTGATAATCATTGCCTCGCACTCGGTCGTCGATTATCCGCTTCGATCAATGGCGATTGCATGCATTGCCGGTGCCGCGGTGGGCCTGTTATCGGCCGTGCCAAGGGACGATCAAGGGGGGATTCCGGCAGCGTGAAAAGGGCGAGAATCACCGCAATTGCCGTGTTTTCTGCGTTGTCCCTCATGCTGGGCGGCTGTGGCGGTTTGCATCCCGTCGTATCCATGCCCAAAGGTAACGAGGCATACACGGTAATTCCAGCCGGCACTCCGGGGGAGTTGGCCACTCCTTATGTGATCACCCCTCACGACGTCCTGGGCATCGAGGTGTTCGGTGAGCCCGATTTCAGCCGGGAACAGCTCGGCGTGGATAACACGGGTAACATCCAGCTCCCGTTCATCGGCAAGCTCACTGCAGCAGGGCAGACCGCCGACGAACTCGGGTCGGTGATCGCGGACAGACTGCGCACGCGCTACATCGTCAACCCCCAGGTTATCGTGTCTATCGTCAGGCAGGCTCCCCGGCTCGTGACGATCGAAGGCCAGATCACTGCTCCAGGTGTTTACGAAATCGATGACAATTCCACGCTTCTTTCCGTGATTGCCAGGGCCAAAAGTCCGAGCAAGACCGCGAGACTCAATGAAATCGTTATTTTCCGCACCCTCGGCAATGAACGGCTGGCAGCACGCTTCAATCTTAACGACATTCGGTCTGGCCGGGCGCCCGACCCCAAGCTTGTGGGTCGCGACGTGATCATTGTCGCCGAATCCGGGCCCAAGGCAGCATATCGGGATTTCCTGGAAGCGCTTCCTCTGATCAACTTCTTTTATTTCCTTAGGAACTGAGGGCACATGGCTACCTCGGCAAGACGTAATGGCCCCAGTGACCTCGATCTGGAATTCGCTCAGTTCGAAGAGGCGATCCACGCCCCTCCGGCCCCGGCCGGTTTCAAGTTTCTGGATTTTCGGCAGATTGTTGCCGTACTCCAGGCCAATGCGCTGTTTGTTGTCGCAATATTGCTGGCAGCGGTCGGCGTGGCGGTAGTTTGGACCATGTTGCAAACGCCTATCTACCAAGCGTCGGCAACGTTGCAGGTAAACGCGCAAAGCGACCGAGTTCTGGAGAAGGGTGACGACATCTCGGCGACGGCCGCCTTGGACCCCGCAAAGTTCCAGATGACGCAAATGGGCGTCCTGAAAAGTCGGAGCCTGGCCGAACGGGTGGAGCAAAGCCTGAAGCTTCACAGCGATCCGGAATTCTTTCGTGCGATGGGTTCGGAGCCGCCTGCTGCCGGCTCGCCTCCGCAGGCTTCGAGAAAGTTTGCTGTCGATCTGTTGATGGGTGGCCTCAGGCCGATCGCATACAACGATTCAAGTATATTGGAGGTGGGTTTTGTCAGCAACTCACCGACACAAGCGGCGCGTTTGGCCAATGCCTATGTGAAGGAATTCATTGCTGCCAACCTTCAGCGCAAATACGACAGCTCCGCCTACGCACGCAGCTTCATTGCCGACCAGCTTGCCGAAACCAAACAGCGGCTCGAAACGTCTGAATTGGCCCTCAACGACTATGCCAGGCAGGCAGGTTTACAGCGGATCACGGTCACGATCGGCAAGGACGGCAACTCACAGGAACAGACGGTCACGAGCGCCGATCTCGGACAGCTGAATACTGTTGCTGTGGAAGCGCGCGCCGCACGAATCGCTGCGGAAGCCAAATGGCGTGCATTTTCCAACAGCCCGCCGACAGCCACACCCGAAGTCCTGACCAACGCGGCTGTTCAGGATTTGATAAAGAAAAGGGCGGAGCTGCGAAGCAAACTCGAACTGGAACGGGCGCGGCATCTGGACGGCCATCCCGCAGTCATCCAGCTCCTGGCCGAGGCCGATGAGACTGAAAGGCAAATGAATTTGCTGATCGGCAGCATCCGCACTTCCGTTCGCGGCCAGTACCAGGCAACGATGAATACGGAGCGCGAACTGCAAAAGCAGGTAGATGAGCTCAAGAAGAATGCGATGGACGAGGGCGACCGCTCGGTCCAGTACAATATCCTGGCGCGGGAAGTGAGCACCAACCGCGCGCTCTATGACGGACTGCTTCAGCGATACAAGGAACTCAACGCTGCCGCTGGCATTAGTGTTTCGAATATCTCCATGATCGATTCCGCCAGTCCGCCTGGCGGACCCATTTCGCCCAACCTGTTTTCCAACGTCATCAAGGCGCTTTTCATCGGCGCCGGCCTGGCTGCGCTGCTGGTCTTGCTGCGAGTGCTTATCGACGACTCCATACGTGCACCCGAGGACGTGGAGCACAAGCTGCACCTCCCGCTTCTCGGCATCATCCCCGTTGCAGCGAAAGCGCTGGACCTGGAACTGGTCGATCCGAAATCGCCGCTGTCCGAAGCCTACAGTTCGCTTGCCGGATCGCTTCTCTATGCAACCAGCGAGGGCCTTCCCAAGGTCTTGCTGGTCACCTCGTCCCAATCGGCAGAAGGCAAATCGACGACCAGTTGCGCCATCGCCTCGAGTTTTTCGCGCATCGGGAAACGCGTCATACTGGTCGATGCCGACCTGCGCAGGCCATCACTGCACAGACGCTTCAACCTATCCAACGACAAGGGCTTGGCCAGTCTGCTCGTTTCGACCGAACCAGTCGACTCCGTTCTGGGCGCGACGGATCAGCCAGGGCTTTCGATCATCACCTCAGGACCTCTGCCACCCAGCCCGACCGTGTTGATCGGGTCCAGCCGCATGCAAACCGTTCTTGCCCAGCTTTCGCGTGAGTACGATCTGGTCGTGATCGATAGTCCACCCGTCCTCGGTTTGGCCGATGCCCCCCTGCTGGCCGCCCTGTCGGATGGCGTAGTTCTGGTGATCGAAGCGGATCGCGGCCGTAGGGGAGCGCTCAAGTTGGCACTTCGCCGACTACGGGCAATGCGCCCCCTCATTCTTGGCGCGGTCCTCACCAAGTTCGACATAACAAAGCCGATCCACCGCTATTATGCCAACGACGAATACTATCAATATGCATCGGAAACCGAAGGCAGGCAGCAAGGCTGGCGTCGGGGTTGAAACCAGTGATGCGCGCCCGAACATGGCAGGTCTGCACACTGGGCGCGTTGGTATTATTCTCGATTGCCGCCGTAGTGAGCGGCCTTGACCGCGCCGCTGAATACAGGCCAGGTGCGGCACATTGGGTGCCCGAACCATTCCGTGCCAGTGCGGCTCGAGCGCTTGCGGTCAACGAATTGGCCGGCGGCCAGCCGGCCTTGGCCCACGCAATGGCACGAAGGAGTGTTGCAAACGACCCGTCCGACGCCCGGTCGGTCGGGTTGTACGCCGCAGCGCTGCAACTGTCCGGCAGGCCGGTCGAGGCACGCCGGGCATTTGCTGTTTCGGGGGCCATGGGGTGGCGTGAGCCGCTAACCCAGCTCTACTGGATGTCTGCCGCTCTGGACGAACGCAATTTCCGCGTCGCATCGCAGCGGCTCGATGCCGTTCTCCGGCAGGCGCCCGATTATCCTGGTCACGTCGAGTTTCTTGCGGGTTTCGAAGCCTACCCCGAGGGACGGGATCAGCTCGCCGACAGGCTGGCAGATGCCCCTTCCTGGCGAGAGACCTATTTTTCCGATTCCTACAGCCTGTCCGCATCATCGCAAATCTTGCGAGCGGATGTGGCGAGGCGCCTGGCGGCAAGGCACGGCCTTCGAGACTGCCGACTACTTTCCCAACTCGTCGCAAGCCTTTTGATGACGCATGCGTTCGAGACGGCGCACCAGGTATGGCAGATGCATTGCAGGCACCCGGATGATGGCCCATTTCTATCCGATGCCGGCTTTTCCAGGGCTGACACGACCCGTCGCGCAACCGATTTCGATTGGATCTGGAGCGACGACGGTGCGATAGACTTGGTCGCCGAGCCCAAGCCCGGCTTTACCGGTCGCGCGCTGAGAGTAGAAAGTTCGTCAGCCCGCGAAACCGCCTTCGCCTCCCAGATGACGGTATTGCCTCCCGGCAACTATACCGCCAGTTGGCAGGCACGGGACAACGATGGCAAGCCGGCTGCCGACATTGCCCTGTCCATTTCCTGCGACAAGGACATTCCTCTAAACCAGAGGGCTACACTGCGCGATACAACCGATGCGCGGTGGGAAGCGCCCTTTACAGTACCGGCCGAATGTCCAGCGCAGTGGCTCAGCCTTCGCATCGCCGGAGGCGCCAGAGCCGCTACTATAGACAACGTGGCCATTGTCAGAAATTGAGAGCGACTGGCCCGGAATTCCGCCATCTCATGCGCCTAGCGATGACTTGCTGAGAGTTTGGCCACTCGCCCGAGGTGCGGAGACCCGACTTGTCCAACGAACCTTTGCCAGCCAGCACAAAGCACGCACCAAGCTTTTCGCTTGCCAACAAGCTTCGAAGGGTTCTGTGGGGATTTGCCTGGAACCTGCTCTTTCGCTTCACCCCACCTCCCCTTTGGGCATGGCGCCGCTTCGTTCTTCGCGCGTTTGGCGCCCGTATAGGCAAGCGGGTCCGGGTCTATGGCTCCGTCAGGATATGGCTACCGGCGAACCTGGAAATGGGGGACGGCGCCGTGCTCGGCCGTGGTTGCTATTGCTACAATCAGGGCCGCATAACCATAGGGCCGGAAACCACTGTTTCGTGGGGCGTTACTTTGTGCAGCAGCACTCACGACTTCGAAGACCCGGCATTTCCCCTTGTTACCCGGCCCATCGAGATCGGCAGCAATGCATGGATTGCGGCAGAGGCCTTCGTAGGCCCGGGCGTCAGGATAGGCGATGGCGCCGTGCTGGGGGCCCGAGCGGTTGCGATGCAGGACCTGGAAGGCGGAAATATCTATTCGGGAAATCCGGCCGTGATGCGCACACCGCGCAGAAATGAAACCCTTGGCCAGTTCGCGCCGGGTTCCTTACCTCGCAGCGGCTGAGGTGCTCAAGGCGGTTAGATACGCCCTCTCCCAATCACTGGCGATCCGGTCCGGCGAATGGTTGGTTGCAGACAGCTTCATCGCGGCGGCGGACATGGCCAGCCATTCCTGTTCCGGCAGCTTCATCGCGCGTTCCAGCACAGCCGCTATGGATTGCGCATCGTAACCGCTCTCTATCGCGGCCCCGGCGACGAAACCGTCGGGCAAATTGCACTCCCCCGTCATGATCGTGGGCGTGCCTGCCGCCCAGGCCTCTAGCACGGCCATGGGCAAGCCCTCGCTGAGCGAAGGCAAAATCACGAACCGCGCGCTATCGAGGAGGCTCTGCTTTTCGGTACCGAATAAGGGACCAACGAATTCAACGCCCGGAATCGACACGGCCACCCTTTGATGCAGATCGTCGACGTCGGCATCGTCACCCCAGCCCGCCAGAACCAGTCTTGCCCCCTCAGGCAATCGCGCCTGGTTCCAGCCTGCGATCAGTGCAGCCAGGTTTTTCTTCCGGTGAATGCGGCCGACATAGGCCACAACGGGCGGGGGCATGCGACGGCGGACAGGACCTGTCTCCGGACCCGCGTTGGCGATCACCACGCTATCCGACCTGCCGGTTTCTCGTGCAATGTCCTGCGCCTCGCGATGCGTAAGCGCATGAAACACTGTAGCTGTTCGCCAGCTGCCCCTCTCGTAACCAAGCCGTGCCAGAGCCTTCTTCCAGCGGCCTCGCGAAACGATCCATGGCTCGAGCATGCCATGGGGCGAAATGATGTAGGGCCGGCGAGTCGACCTTGCCCACAAGGTGGCCGCGCGCGAGGGGTACATCCATATGCCGTGCAGATGGAGGCAATCCAGCCTGGCTTCGAGGAGACTGCTGAACAAGGAGGGTGCAAAGCCAATCTGCCTGGGGCCATGACGCGGACTGGTCACAGCCGTGCTGGGGGCGTAACGGCCTTTATCCGCCTGCACATATTGATCGGCAATGCCGAAAATCATGGCTTCGCCACCGAGATGGCGGATAATCCGGGCCTGCGCGGAAACAGCTTCGAACACACCGCCGCCAAGCCTTGAAGGCGACGAAGTCAGCAGCCCGATCCGGAGACCAGAGAGTTGCAATGACATCAATACCTGCGTGCCGGGTTGCTCGACGTCGTCATGCGGGAAGGATCGGAACCGGCCAGGAGCTCTGGCCTCCTCAACTGCTTCGCCTTCATACTGCGCCACTTGCGGTAGGCGGCAAATCGCATGGTTCGGGCGGTTGGCAGGCCCATATAACGGGAGAAGGCAAACCAAAGCACGAGAGGAAAGAAGTAGAATACCCCTTGCCGGAAAACAGTGACGATCGAGCCATCGCGGAAGGCAACTATCAGGATGGGCAAAAATACCATGTAAGTGGCCGTATGCAGAGAATTTTGCGGCCCTGCCGCGAAGCCTTGATAAATCCGGCCCAGGACCGCACCCCACAACCCACACCAGATCATGACCCCGATCCCCCCCCACGCATACCAGCCTTCGCCCGGCAAGGATCGCGTCATGCCATTCGGCCGTCCATAGTCCAGCAGGTTGACGCGCTGGATGGGCGGTCCGACGGGCTTGTCGGTCCAAAGCGCCCGAGGGATAGGCTCGGTCAATAGCTGCAGGTTATCGAGGAAATAATCATAGGTACCACTTCGCTGCGGCACAACATATACTATGTATTCGAAGAATTCTAGATTGCCGAAGTCCATGCCTTCAAGAAATTTCTCGTCGACTTGATTTTCTACGTAGGTCTTCTCTCCGAGACCAAGTACATATCTGATTTCAGCCCCTCGGTTTACACCAATAAATGTAAATACAGAAAGTCCAATTGCTACCAATAATATCAATCTGATGTTAGGAAATTTTTGACGTCTATCGAAGAAGTAAAGAAGGATCAGCATGGCCATCGAAGCAACGAGCGGACCGCGGCCGCCGGTCCCGGCTCGCAGCACGAAAAATGCCGCAAAAGGAACCAGGGCGAGAAGACGAAAGCGATAGACCCACGCAATCAGAGCCACGGCTGAGGCCAGCATGGTCTGCGCCTCGAGAAGGTAGCCATTTTGTGTGGTATTGATAAATATACCGGTATTGGAATCCAGGGTCATTCCAGAAAAAGCGGAAAAATCATTAACCGAACTCCAGAAATGAAACATGGAGTACCCACCTATAGGCAAGCAAATCGCTAGTACCCTAGGGAAAATCTGGCGGAGAGACTGCATTTCATTTTCAACGAAACGGTCATGCTTGAACTGCATTGGTGCATTGCCGAAAAAAATACATGCAGAGAAGAACGCGACGAAGCCCAGATTTGACGCCAGTATTACAGTAAGCTTGTCCTCGGGTGACGGCATGAACCTAAAGAATCTATATATTATATTGAATTCGCTATAAAAAGCCACAATAGGGCGGAATACGAACAATATTCCGTGAAAGCATATATACATGGTTATCGGATGATATATGCTGAATGCTCGGTGTCGTATATATCTAATGACGACAACAATAAATGTCACGACCGAGAATCCGAGCGCAGCTTCGTACAATTCAGCCTCCCCGATGGAACCTGCACCGGTCCGAACCGTACAGGCCGCGCGCCATTATCTGGCCCCCCTCTGGGCAGCCAGTACTTCGCGGAAGTAGGCGACAGTGTGGGCCAACCCCTCGTCCAGACGCACTCGCGCCTCCCAATCAAACAACTGTCTGGCCTTGGAGATGTCTGGCTGGCGCTGCTTTGGATCATCTGCCGGGAGTGGGCGGAAAACCAGCTTCGATGCGCTTCCGGTCAATTCGATTACCTTTTGCGCCAGTTCGAGCATCGAGAATTCACCGGGATTACCCAGATTGACCGGTCCCGACACGTCACGCGGCGTCCCCATCATCCGGATCAAACCCTCGACAAGATCGTCCACGTAGCAGAACGAGCGCGTCTGCGTCCCCTCGCCGTATATGGTGAGATCCTCGCCGCGCAGAGCCTGAACGATGAAATTGGAAACCACCCGGCCGTCATTGGGGTGCATGTGCGGACCATAGGTGTTGAAGATGCGCACAACCTTGATCGCCAAGTCGTGCTGGCGGTGATAATCGAAAAACAGGGTCTCGGCGCAACGCTTGCCCTCATCGTAGCAACTGCGCGGCCCTATGGGGTTCACATTGCCCCAATATTCCTCGACCTGCGGGTGAATATCGGGGTCGCCGTAGACTTCGCTGGTGGAAGCCTGCAGCACGGGGATGCGCAGGCGCTTCGCCAGTCCCAGCATGTTGACTGCGCCGATGACGCTGGTCTTGACCGTCTGGACCGGATCGAACTGGTAGTGGACCGGCGAGGCGGGGCAGGCAAGGTTGTAGATCTCGTCAACCTCGACATAGAGCGGAAAGGTCACGTCGTGGCGCATGAGCTCGAAATTGGAATGGCTCAAAAGTGGCGCGATGTTGGCTCGGGTGCCGGTGAAGAAATTGTCGACGCACAGAACGTGGTGGCCCTGTTCGACAAGGCGGGCGCACAGGTGTGATCCGATAAAGCCGGCTCCGCCCGTAACCAGAATGCGTTTCTGGATCGAATAGCGGGTCGAAGTCGCGCTCATACTTCTCCTTTTTCCGGCTGAGGCCCCATTTCGGCAATGAATTGCCGCATGCGGCCTAGCGCCGGTTCACTAGCCGGGTCCAGCAGCAATTCAACGGCGTCCGCCAACCGTTCCGCATCACCCCTCCAGGCTCGCTCAAGTGATGCTGCGGACATGGCGCGCCATAGGGCCTCGTTGCCACTCAACAATGTCATAGCCATGGCAATTCCATCGGGCGATCCACACTCGACAACGTAACCGTTGACCAGGTTGCGCACGAGCACATCACTTGCGCCCACGGCGGTGGAGACGATGGCGGGCAGGCCAATCGCCAGCGCCTCATTCACCACCAGTCCCCATTGCTCGACCTTGCTGACCAGCACCAGGGCCAGGGACCCACCCAGACGGCGCGACACTTCCTGCGACGTCAGGAAGCCGGGGAATTCGACCATGGCGCCAAGGTTCAGCGCTTCGACCCGCGACCTGAGCTCCGCTTCCTGAGGCCCAGAACCAACAAGGACCAGCCGCCTGGCGCCAATGCCCGCATGTTCCGCATAAGCTGCATAGCCATCCAGCAGCCCCCAAAGGTTCTTCTTTTCGATGAACCGTCCCACGTAGATGAACGGCCGCTCCGCAAAGGCCAACGGCAGAGCAGTAGCAATGCCGCCTGCCTCGCGCCGCACCCGTTCGATGCCGACCGTATCGTAACCCGGCAGCAGTGGCCGACGCCGGAAGCCGAGAAAGCGAAAATAGGCCATCTGCCGCCGCGCGCCGACTATTGCCGCGCGATATGGGAGCAGCAGCAGCGCCTTGAATTGCTCGAACGCGGCGTTGCGGGGGAAGTCGTCGAACTTTGATTCGCTCAACAGCACCACGCGGACGCGCAAAAGCCATAGCAGCCAGGACAGGACAATGATGTCGCGCTCGTTGTAGCCAATGCCCACGAGCACCATGCGGCAATTTCTAAGCAGGCGAAATTGGGCCCAGAGTCGCCGCCAGACCGAAACCTGCTCGTAAGCCTCACCGGGGAACAGGGTCACCTTGCGCGCGCCCGGAACCTCTCCCGACTGCTCCCAGGCGTAAGCTCGCGAAGCAGAACATACTTCCACGGCCAGCACATCGGCCCTGCCTGCCAACCGCCGCGCCACGGCTTCGCAGCGATCCGTGTGATAGGCCGCGAACTGGGCGAACAGCAGCGCTATTGTCGGCAGGCAGTCTGACACGGCCCGGTGTTGGATCGTTCCGTTTGCGATTGCAACCGCGAGGTCCGCCTAATCGACCGCCAAGTGGCTGTCGCATTGGGCGAAATGCTCTAAGGGCCGGTCATGAGAGTCGCGGTTTTCCACCCTGGCACGCAACACAGCTGGCAGACCGCACTGGCGCTGCAGCAGCTTGACCGGCTCGCCTGGTACGCCACTTCGATCTTCTACCAGCCGGACCGCTTTCCCTATCGCCTGGAGCGCTGGTTGCCTCCTGTCCTGGCGCGGCGAGCCCACGCGGAATTTCGCCGATTCAGCCACCCGCGCCTCGATCCTGCCCTGGTCCGCACCGCGGGTATTGCGGAATGGTTCGAACGCGCCGCGTCTCGTGCCGGCTGGCGGGAAGCGGCCCGCCGGATCGACATGTGGGGCAACAGGCGTTTCGTTGGCCAGATCGCCGCCGACATCCGTTTGCAGGAGCCGTTCGCGCTGTGGGGCTACAACGGCAGTTCGGCAACCTCTTTCGCCCTGGCAAAGGAGCTTGGCCGGACCTGCATCCTCGACCGTACCAATGGCGATTTCCGCATCTACAACGCCATGATGGCGGAGATCGCCGATCGTTTCGGCGACTGGTTCCTGCCGGTGGAGCGGGAGGTGCCCCTGTCGACTATAGAGCTGGACGACCGCGAATATGCACTGGCCGACAAGATACTCGTCGGCAGCCCCTTCGCGTCGCGAACCATTCGCGAGGCGGTTTCAGACCCGGCGATCCACTCCAAGCTGCACGTGCTGGAATATTGCTATGACGAAGCTCTGTTCCCGCCGCAGCCGCCGCCGGCACCCATGGCCCGAAACGCACCGGTCAAGTTCCTGTTTCTTGGCCTCGTCATTCCGCGCAAGGGCATTCACCATGTGCTCGAGGCGCTCGCCCGCATACCTCCATCCCAGGCGGAGCTCACCATCGTCGGCGAGCTTCGCGTACCGCCCAAGGCCTTTGCCCCCTATGCCGACCGGGTGAAGTTCCAGCCTGCCGTGGCGCGGGCCGACGTACCGGCGATCATGCGGGAGCACCACGTGCTGCTGCTGCCGAGTTATTTCGAAGGCGCGGGGATCGTGCTCTACGAAGCACTGGCTTCGGGTTGCGCATTGATCCAATCGGACCGCTGCTCGCCGGCGGCAAGTGAAAGCACGGGCATCATGCTCGACCGGCTCGATACCGATGCCGTCCATGAGGCCATGCTTGCTGCGATCGAGGACCACGACCGGCTGAATTATTGGCGTGCCAATGCAGTCGATGCCGCCGAGGCATTCAGCTTTGCGCGTTACCGCGAGAATATCGCCAAGCTGCTAGGCCAGATGGGCCTCGATGATTGAGGCGACCCTGACTCGCTTGCCGGTGGGCTTCCGTTTGACTAGCAGGTCTGCGCTGTGAGACTTGCCTTTCAACATATTACGCTGTCGCCAGACATGAGCTTCGCGGCGTGATGCAGGGCTGGGCGAGCACCTGGCGCGAACTATATGCTATCGTGCGTCCGTGCGGGCGGCGCAGGCTGGCCTTGGTGCTGGGGCTGACACTCGCGCAGGCATTGTTGCAGACGCTGGCGGTATTCTCGCTGCTCCCATTCCTGGGGGCGACCGCGGATATAGAACAATTCCGCCATTCGCGACCGGGAAGCTTGCTTCTTGCCGCAATCGGCGATGTCAGCGATCAACGGCTCATGGTCTGGACCGGGGCGCTGTCGCTGGCGATGCTGGTGGCCAGCAACCTGCTGGCGCTTGCCGCTGAATATGTTCGCAGCCGCTATGCCTATCTAGTCGGGCACCGGCTAAGGGTGAGTCTTCTCGAAGACCTGCTCGACAGGCGCTACGAATATTTCCTCGGCATCAACAGCTCGGTGCTGCTCAAGAAGCTGCTGGACGATACTGGTCGGGTTGCGGAACTGATGGTCCTGCCTGCGCTGGACATCGCGGCGCGGGCCGCCCTCGTCGCCATGCTGGCGGCATCGGTGGCAGTAATCGAACCATTGATCGTTCTGGGCGGCGCGGGCCTGGTCGTGATATACTACGCGACGGTCGTCAGGCCATTCCGACGCCGCGCGAAAAGGTCTTCGGAGGCCTTCAAGCAAAATGTCCGCTCCCTCTATCTCGGGGTGACCGAAACGCTCAATGCGGCGAAGCCGATCCTGGCCGCCGGGCACAAGTCCTGGTTCGTCGAGCGGGCTGCACGGATCTCGCAACATCACGCAGCGGAAATGCCTAAAATACCATTGTACGCGGCGATACCGCGTGTCGGCCTGGAACTACTGGTGTTTGGCGGAATGGTAGCCTGGGTGCTGGCTACGCTGCTCGCAGGCGGCAACCTTGTTGCCATGATTCCGCGATTGGGCTTTATCGCGATTGTCGCCTATCGGGTCATGCCCTCGGTCCAGATTATTTTCATGCAGCTCTCGACGATGACATCGTCCTCTCAAGCGCTTGAGGAAGTGTCCGAAATGCTGGGCGAACAATCGGCAATGTCCGACAAGGGCTCTGTACAGGCGAAGACCGAACCGGTCCATCCCATGCATTGGGAAACCGACATCTCTTTCGACCAGGTAAGCTTCACCTATGCCGGTGCTCGCCAACCCACGCTCAAGGATATTAGCTTCACGATCGGCAAGGGCCAGCGCATCGCCTTCGTCGGGCCTACCGGCTCGGGCAAGACGACATTGATCGACCTGATCCTCGGGCTGCTCTATCCCACGTCCGGGCGCATCCTTGTCGATAGCGAACCGTTGGTCCCGGAAATGATGCCCGCCTGGCGGCGGGCAATGGGCTATGTTCCGCAAGACCTGTTCCTGCTCGACAATACGATTGCCCAAAACATTTCGTTCGGCGCCGATGAGGGCAAAGGGACCAGGCAGCGCATACTCGACGTCGCGGAGATCGCCCAGGCGCGCCAGTTCGTCGAAGAGGGCCAGCCGCGTGGCTTCGACACGATAGTCGGGGAACGCGGCGTGCGCCTGAGTGGCGGGCAGCGCCAGCGGCTTGCCCTTGCCAGGGCTCTGTTCGGCAGGCCCAATGTCCTGGTGCTCGATGAAGCGACCAGTGCGCTCGATCCGGTCACCGAACAGAAGGTCGTCGGCGCCCTCGCGCACGAGCATGACCGGCTCACGGTGATTACCGTCACGCACCGCCTGAACACGGTCAAGGACTACGATTGCATCCACTATGTCGAGCACGGACGGATCGTGGCTTCGGGAGACTACGCCACCCTCCTGAAGTCTCACGCATTTTTCCGCGAAACCGCGCATTAGCCTCCATGCGCATTTCCACTATCATTCCGGCCTACAACCGCGCCGAACTGATCGGCGAGACCCTGCGGACCGTGCTGTCGCAATCGCGGCCACCGGACGAAATCATTGTCGTCGACGACGGATCGAGTGACGGCACCGCCGACGTTGTCGCTGGCGTTGGCAAGGATGTCCTCCTGATCCGGCAGGCGAATACGGGGGCAAGCGCCGCGCGGAACGCCGGGTTCGCCCGATCCACCGGCGAGATCGTCCATTTCATGGACAGCGACGACTTGTGCTCGCTCAACTTCTACGCCGCAGCGGCCCGGCACATCGAAGAGGGTGCCGGAATGACCTACGGGCCCTGGCTGAAGGCCCGTTTCGAGGACAGGCATCTCCACCCCGAGCCGGTGGTGCTCCAGCAGCGGCCAGTCCCGGGCAACAGGCCGATGGATGTCCTTGCCCTGCTTGTCGATTGGGTCACCGTGTTCCAGCCCTGCCTGTTCCGGCGCGAGGCGATCGAGCAGGCCGGTCCCTTTCGCACCGATCTCCAAATCGGCGAGGATATCGAGCTGATGTACCGGCTGCTGCACGGCGGAACGACAGCGCGGCACGTGCCCGAGACGCTGGTCCTCTATCGCGTCCACCCGGAAAACCAGCTTTCGGAAAGGGGATTTGAACAAACGACCCGGGGCCTCGCCGAATTGTGGGCAGTGCTGCGGCAACATGCCGATGCCCGCTGCGACCTTGGTCCCGCGGCCCGGCGCGCATTTCGCCGCAAGCTGCTCGACGTCTCGCGTGACCTGGAGAAAGTGGACCGCGATGCCGCCGCCGCCTTCGCGGCGCAGGCCTCCTTTCTCGACCGCGCAATCCGCCCTTTCAATTGGGCCGCCGCCAAGGGACGGGAAAAGCTGCGAAGCTGGACCATCGGCAATCGGTATGCGGCAGCCCTATCGCCCGGCCCCTTGCGCGACGACCAGCGCGTACTGGTCGCGGAGCTTGGCTATGCCCTTGGCTGACGGAATGGCAGGCTGATCGGACATGCGCATTTCGACCATCATACCGGCCTACAACCGGGCCGACCTGATCGGCGAGACGCTGCGCACCGTGCTCTCGCAAAGCCGGCCCCCGCACGAAGTGATCGTCGTGGACGATGGCTCGACCGATGGTACGCCCGATGCAGTCACAAAGTTCGGCAAGGCCGTGACGCTGATCCGGCAGGCCAACGCCGGGGCAGGGCCGGCGAGGAACGCAGGCTTTGCCCGGTCCAGTGGCGAAATCGTCCATTTCATGGACAGCGACGACCTGTGCTCGCTGAACTTCTATGCCGAGTCCGCGGCCGCGATCGAGGCCGGCGCCGACATGACCTATGCGCCGTGGCTCAGGACCAAGTTCAACGGAGGCAAGCTCGATCCCGAACCGGTCGTCCTGCAACAGGGCCCGGTTCCCGGTCCCCGGTCGCTCGCTGAACTCGCCCTGCTGGTCGGTTGGGTGACGGTCTTCCAGACCTGCCTCTTCAGGCGAGACCTTCTCAAGCTGGCCGGCCCCTATCGCCACGACTTGAAGCCCAGCGAAGACACCGAGTTGCTCTATCGGATAACTGCGGCCTCCAGCCAGCCGATGCATGTAGGGGGCGTCCTGATCCTTTACCGCGTCCACCCCGAGAACCAGGTTTCGGAACAGAACCTGCAAGCCAAGCTCGTGGACCGGGCGCATCTCTGGTCGATACTCCAGCAACACATCGACCAAAGGGCCATCGACCAGAAGTCGAGGCGCTTGTTCAGGGCCAGGAAATACGGTGTCTGCCGCGAAGCCGCGCCTTACGCGCCGGAGAAGGTCGCTACATTGATGAGTGACGTCACATCAACCGACAAGGTTATCTACGCATTGCTCAATTTACTGAACCGCGTACGGGGGCGGATCGGCGTTACCTTCAAGGGAAATCCCTATCCCTGGCCAATGGCCGCCGCTTCCGTTTCACCTGTCCAACATGAACTGATCAGCCAATTGGGCTACGAATTGGCCAGATAGGGACGCCGGACCATTTGCCCATCGGGACACCCAGATGATAATCCTGAACGACATGCCTGGACAAATGTGCAACAGGATCTGGGCCTGCGCACCCTATGTTGCCTTGGCTCACCAAGGTCGCCAGTCGCTGTTTGTACCGTTCTTCGGAGAGTACGCGAGCCATTTTCCAAACATCAATCGCTTTCCCGGCGTAAGGTTTGCCCGGAAAGACAGCGCGGCTTACATGCGTATCGCGAGGCGAATGCTGAAAACAGCGCGTGCCGCTCCGGATTGGCTCCAGCGCCTGTTGCGGATGGACATAAGTCGGGAAAGCTGGGGCGACGAGAACTGGGGCGCCGGGGCATTCGATGCACGAGCGCGGTTGGTTTTCCTCTCCGGCTGGAACCATGAGCGCCCCTTCGAGGACCTGCGGCCGTTTCGGGATCGTTTGCGCACGATCTTCCGCCCGGACGAACACGTTTGCGCCAAGGTCGAGGCTGCAATTTCCCGCCACAGGCAGAAGGCCGACCACATAGTGGGCGTGCACCTACGGCGCGGCGATTACCGCAGCTTCCTCGATGGTCGCTACAACTTTCCAGACGAGGTATTTGCGAGGGTCATGCGGGAAACCGCGCGCCATCTGGGGGGACGGGTGGCGTTCCTGGTCTGCTCCAACGAACCTGTCGATCCCGACGCCTTTGCCGGCCTGGATTGCTTCTCCCTGGGCGCCGGTCCGATCGAGGACCTTTATGGCCTCAGTCTTGCCGACAGGATCATCGGCGCGCCCAGTACATTTTCAATGTGGGCATCCTTTTTCGGGGATGTGCCAATGTCGGTGATCATCGATGCGGCCTGCCTGCCGCAGCCGGAAGAGGCAAGTGCCGTTATCGGCCCCGTGATGTTCGCGAACGGAACGCGCTATACTCTCCGGGAGGAAGCCGAAGCGATGTACGGCCGATGGAACTCCGCCCAATAAGGACAGTCACTGGTACTCTGCAGGCGTCACCCGGTTCGGTATCAGCCTAGCCAGGGCCTGAAATCGAGCTCGTAGGAAAGGTCGCGGCGGCGCTGGCCCACCTGCCGCGCCGGGTTCCCGGCCACGATGGCGTAGGGCTCCACGTCCTTCGTCACCACCGCCCCGGCCGCAACCACCGCGCCCTCGCCGATTGTCACGCCGGGCAGGATAGTCGCGCGGTAGGCGATCCAGACACGGTCGCCGATGGTGACGTCGCCGCCGCAGTCGGCAAAGTCGGGCGCGTGGGGATCGTGCCCGAGCGTCAATATGCTGGCTTCAGGGCCGATCGAGACATCGGCGCCGGTCCGGATCGCAAACTTGCGGCCGTCGAGCAGGCAGCCGAAATTGATCACGTTGCGCGGCCCGAGGATCACCTTTCGGCCATTGAGGAAACGGCAGCCCAGCTGAACGCCGGTACCCTTGCCCAGGTCGCCCAGCCACAGGCGCAGTACCAACGAACGCAAGGTGCGCGACGGCAGCCGGCCGAGGAGGTGGTTATAGAAATAGGCGGCAATACTGCCGGCGAGGACCTTCAAATCCATGCTGCCCCTGTCCTTCGCGCGAAGCGATAGCACAACAAGCCCCAAGCCCGATCAGGAAACGACATCTACCAGCACGTCGACGTTGCGGGCCCAGGAGGCATGCTGGCGGTAGGCCGCGAAACGGGCGGCATAATCCTCGCAACCGGACCTCAGCCGGCACAGCCCCTGGACAATCGCATCGGTTGAATCCGGCTCGACCACTTCGCCCAGTCCGAACTGCCGAACCGTATCCCGCAAGGGTCCCGGCCCGCCGGAAGCCAAGACGGGCTTGTCCCAGTTGGCGGCCATTTGCAGCACGCCGCTCTGCGAAACGAAGCCACCGGCATAGGTCAACGCGACCACATCTGCGGCAGCGAACCAGGCCGATACTTCCGCATCTGGAACATGCTCCTCGACGAGGTGGAACCGCGAAACGACGCCCAGCTCCCCGGCCAGCGCGGCATAGTGGCTGCCGGGCCGGTCCCTTGGCGACGAAGGCGCACCCGCCACGATCAGCACCATGTCCGGCACATGCGGCAATGCCCGCACTAGCAGGTCGAGGTTCTTGCGGTCGGCGATGTGCCCGAAGGCCAGCATCACCATGGCAGCGCCCGCCACCCCCAGCCGGCCGCGGGCATCGAATGCGGGGACGTGCTCGGCATAGGCGTCATAAATGCCGTGCGGCACCACCCGCACGTCGAGTCGAGCAGGCAGCCCGGCCTCGTGCGGCGGCGGCGCATGGATCAGCCCGCCGTGGAGCGGGGCCAGCGACAGGCGCAAGTTGAGCCGGTGCAGCCAGCGCGGACCGCGCCGGTGTTCGCGCACCGGATCATGGAAATTGGCGACATAGCGAACGCCGCGCCGGGCCAGCAGGATGTGCGGCCAGGCCCAGAACAGCGCATGATATTCGCTGTTGGCTTCGAGCAGGACCACCCGTGCGCCATGCCGCAGCACCGCCGCTGCCAGCTTGTAGTAATTGGCGATCGTCGAAAGCGCCCTGAGGACGCGGGCCGGCAGACCCGTTCCGCCGACCGAGAGCAGGGTCGGTTCCACCCGGCAGTTGGCCATGCCGGCTTGCACGAACTGCGGCGTGCAGAGCACGGTGGCATGGCAACCCCGGAGCGCCAATTCCTCCACCTGGCAGCGCAGGTATTCGGCAATGCCGCCGATAGCCGTCGGTGCGAAGACCAGAACTTCCGGCAAGGGCGGCCGGCCTTCGCTCACTGCACCTGCTCCCCCCAGAGCTTCGCGAGGAAGGCGTCCGAAGAGTGCGCCTGCTGCGCCGCCTTGCTGCGCGCACGCGCCGCGCCCTGGACCTGTGCGTAGTTTCCCGCCACCGCGCGCATGGCCTCGACGAGCGCGGAGACATCGCCGTCGGCCACGGCAACGCCTGCCCCGGAAGCTTCGACGAAGTCGGCAGTCCAGGTGTCTTCAGTGTAGATCATGGGAATCCCGGCCGTCGCAGCCTCGACCGCCACCCCGGAAATCCGGGCGAAGTAGCTCTCGCGGCGGTAGGGGAGCAGCATGCAGTCGGTGTCCGCAACCGCCCTGTCGTAACCGGCGCTGTCGAGGGGTTTGTTGAGGAAACACACGCGCGGGTCGGCCAGAAGCTTTGGATCGGGGTGGTAACTCGTGCCATCGGCGTTGAGGATCGGCTGGTTCCACTGGATGACGAAGCGCACCGGCCGGGCGGGCGAATCCAACAGGAATTCCGCGATGGCCTGTTGGAGAATGTCGATGCCCTTTTCGAAGCGGGCGGGACCGAGGCAGCTGAACACCAGCGGCTCGCTCTCGGGCTTGCCCGCCTGCCCGGTCTCGAGGAAAGGGGCGACGCGGGGGCTGGGGAAAACTTCGGGCGCGATGCCGCAGAGCAATTCATACTCCCGGGCGAGGCGCGAGCTGTCCGTGGCGAAGGCCGCCTGGCCCCTTGCCAGCCCGCCGGCAAAGCTGCGCAGCGCCCATTTCAGCACCATGGCCGAACGCTTGAAAATGGGCGTGCCGCTGCCCGGCGCATAGGCCCCGGCGTTGTTGCGGAACAGCAGGACCATGCGACCGATCCGCTTGCGCTGCACCAGCAGCAGCAGGCGCCAGCCCCAGATGTGGTGGATCACCACGGTCGGCGCGAACAGGCAATCCACTCGGCCGTGCTGGCGCAGGAAACGGTTCATGGTGCGGAACACCAGCCAGTTGTGCCGGGCAATGCCGAGGTAACGCCGCCAGGCTTTGGGGTGGGCATAGACGCCGTCCCAGTTGGTGCGGGCGAACAATGGCTGCGCGTTGATTTCCGCCGCAATCTCAGGATCGATCCGGCAATGCGCCCCGACGGTGACTTCCGCGCCCTCGGCCGCGTTGATCTCGGCCACCGCCTTCACATACTCGTACCAGTGCCCGATGCGGTCCTTGAGCGCTTCCTCGACCACGAGGAGCCGCTTGCCGGAGAGCCGCCCCGCCACCCTGTCAGCCGCCAAGGCTATCGGCGTACCATTCGACCGTGCGCCGCAAGCCCTGCTCGATCGGGGTCTGCGCCGTCCAGCCGAGCACTTCGCGCGCCCGGGTGACGTCCAGCCGCCGCTTCCTCACCCCGGTGAAGCGGTTGGGGTTGTATTCGATCTCGCCGGTGAAACCCGCCGCCGCCTTGATCGTCTCCGCAATGCGGGCGATCGAATAGGATTCCCCGGTGCCCAGGTTCAGCATGTCGGCGTCCGAATGGAGCGCCGCCTCGATGATCCCGTCGGCCGCATCCTCGACGAAGAGGAATTCGCGCTCCTGCGTGCCGTCGCCCCAGACTTCCACAGTCGGCGCACCGGAACGCGCGCCTCGCACGAACTTGCCGATCAACGCCCCTACCACGTGCGAATCCTCGGCGAAGCTATCGTCCTGGCCGAACACCGTCGGCAGCACCACGCTGGTCGACCTGAGGCCGCATTCCTGCCGATAGGCGCGCTGGCCGATCAGCATGGCCTTCTTGGTCAGGGCATAGGCGAAGAGATAGTCCTCCGGCTCGTGCCCCCAGACGTCGCTTTCCGGGTGCGGGCGCGGCAGCGAGGGGTAGATGCAGTAGGACAGGATCGAGGTGAGCTTGGCTTGCGGGAAATAGCGCTTCCAACCCTCCAGCATGTTCACGTTGATCTTGAAGTTGACGTTGAACTGGGTCGCCGGGTGCCTGACCGGCCAGTCGCCCGCCTTGTAGAGCGCGGCGAGGTGGATGATATGGTCGCAATCGTAGGCCTGCCGCTGCGCGTCCATCCAGGCGAAGAAGGCGGCCTCGTCCGCGATATCGACCACGCTGGTGCCGACCGGCACGAGATTCGCCTCGGGAAACCGCGCGGCGAGCCGCCGCATCAGGGTCTTTCCGACAAAGCCGGTGGCCCCGGTGACGATGACGTTCTTCATACGGTCGCGAACTTCCCGCCCGGTCCAACGATGCGCACTTCCGGCACGGTGACGATGAACCGGCCCCCGCCCTGCAGGTAGGCGTCGAACTTGCCGACGAGAAAGTCGATGAAGTTCCATGACAGCACGAGGTAGTAGTCGGGCGTCTCCGTCACCGTCTTCTCGTCAACCACCGGGATATGCGTGCCCGGCGTGACGCGGCCGAACTTGAACTCGTTCACCTCGGTCACCTTCTCGACCAGCTCCGGCCCGATCTTCGCATAGTTGAGCACCGTGCTTCCCTTCACCGGCGCGCCCAGCGCAAAGACGCGCTTGCCTTCGCCCTTCAGCCGTTCGAGCAGCCCCTTCAGCGTCGCCATGTTGTGGGCAATGCGCTTTGCGAAGTCGTCGTAGGTCTTGCGCTCATAGAGCCCGGCCGCCGCCTCCGCCGCGATCGCCTCGGCCACGGCGGGAGTGGTCGGCAAGGGGTTCTCCTCGCGGCAGACGTAGAGGATGAAGGAGCCGCCGTGGATCGGCGAGAACTCGACGTCCTGGATGCGCAGGCCGTGCTCGGCGAACAGGCGCGTCAGCGGCCCCAGCGAATGGACGCAGCTGTGTTCGTGGTAGAAATGATCGAACTCGTTGAATTCGATAAGGTCCTTGAGGTTGACGCCCTGCACCACGAAGAACGAGCTCGGCCCCATCACTTCGGTCAGCCCGCGCACGAAATCATGCAGGTCGGGCACGTGGTAGAACACGGCGGTCGCGGTGATCACTTCCGGGCAGACGCCCAGCTGGCGCAGCGACTTGCCGGTGTCGTGGTTCCAGAACTGCTGGAATACAGTGACGCCCTTGCCGCGCGCCAGCCTGCCCGGCCGCTCCGAAGGATCGACGCCCAGCACGCGCATGCCCGATGCGGCGAAGGCCTGCAGCAGGGTGCCGTCGTTGCAGCCGACATCGATGACGAGGTCATTCGGCTTCAGGCCCAGCTTGTCGACGACATGCGGGGCGAGCGCCTGGAAATGGCGCACCACCGGCTCGCTCGTGCCGGTGACATAGGGATGATCTCGGAACAGCAGCTCCTGCGAGGGGAATTCGGCAATCTGCACTTCCCAGCAGTCCTCGCAGACCAACATCGCCAGGGGGAAGGTGATTTCGCTCGCCAGTTCCTCGGCATGGAGGAAGTGGTTGCCGTTTGGCTGGTCGCCGCAATCGATGAATTCGTGAAGCCGCGAACCGCCGCACACCATGCAGTTTTGTCGCTTCATTGCCCCTCGAATCCCCGAATAAACCGATGATAAACAGGCTGGCTGGCCACCGGAACGCCGCGCGGCGTTAGCGGATGCCCCCATGCAGGAGCAAGCGGGGACTTCCCGGAGGCGCATGATTGCAGGCCAGCGCAGCTCATGCGCGGTTCGCCAGTTCGAGCAGTCGCGCCTCGAAGCGCCGCAGGATGACCTCGCGCTGCCAATGGCTGCGCGCGCGCAGCGCCGCCGCCTCGCCCAGCCCGGTCGCCAGCGGTGCGTCGTCCAGCAATGTTTCGATGGCTCCGGCAAAGGCGCGCGCGTCGCCCGGCTCAACCACCAGGCCGCAGCCTTCCACTTCGCTGGCAAGGCCGGTGCCCTGCCTTGCCGTCGCGACGACCGGCTTGCCGGACAGCAGCATGTTGGTGAGCTTGGATGGCAGGACGAGGTCCGCCGAATTGGCGATCTGGGGCAGCAGGTGGACCGAAGCCATCGCAAGCAGGCCGCCCATGCGCTCGGCCGGCTGCAACCCGTATAGGCGGACATTGTCCAGTCCGGCGCATTGTTGCTCCAGCCGCTGCCGGTTGGGTCCTTCGCCGCAGATTACGAAGAGCAGGTCCTTGCGTACCGACAGCAACCGCGCGGCCTCCACCACCAGGTCGATGCCCTGCTTGTTGGCGATGTTGCCGGAATAGAGCGCAACGTGCCGCGCGCCGATCTGCCATTCGGCCCGATAAAGCTCGGCCTCTCCGGCGTCGGCGGCGAAGGCTTCGTTCGCCCAGTTGCGCAATTCGTAGGTCCTCTCGGCGGGGATGCCCTTGTCCGCCAGCCGAGCCACCATCTGGGGGCTGATCGCCGACACGCAGTGAGCCAGCCCGAGCAGGCGGCGCTCCAGCGAGGCCGCAAGCCGGGCGGCCATGCCCGGGCGAAGCAGGCCGGTCGAAAAGGCTGCTTCCGCCTCGAAGTCCTGGACATGAATCCAGAGCTTGGCCCGCGCCAGCCGGGCGGCAAGCCAGGCGACCGGCACGCCAAGGAGGGAGGGCGCGATGGTAAAGACGACATCCGGTCGCTGCCGCCGCGCCGCCCGGCAACTGGGGCCAAGTGCGGAAAGCGAAAACGAGGAAAGATGCAGCAGGCGTTTCAGTCCGCTTGGCCGGGCCGGAATGTAATGCCGGCAGCGCCGGACGCCGACGCCCTGTTCGACTTTCCGGCCTGGGTCGCCATCGGTGCGCCTGCGCCACTCCGGATAGTAGGGCTCGCCCGCCACGACTTCGACTTCATGCCCGAAGCTGGCCAGGGTTTCGCACAGGGCGGCGGTATAGGGCCCGATACCGACCTGTTCGGGCGCATAATTCAGGCCGATGACCAGAAGCTTCACGGCTCCATTCAGGCGGCCGGCGAAGCCATGCGCGCTTCGCCGGCAAGGAAGCGGCGATAGACGTCGGCAATGCCGTCTTCGAGGCCGATGCGGGGTTTCCAGCCCAGCGCAAGGAGCCGCGAGCTGTCCATGATCTTGCGCGGGGTGCCATCGGGCTTCGAAGTGTCGCACTCGATCCGGCCGGTGAAGCCGACGATGCGGGCGACCAGCTCGGCCAGCGCGCGGATGGCGATCTCCTCGCCCGAGCCGACGTTGATGTGGCTTTCCTCGCTGTAGTTCTGCAGCAGGAAGACGCAGGCCTCGGCCAGGTCGTCGACATGCAGCATTTCGCGCAAGGGCGTGCCGGTGCCCCAGATGGTCATGGCCTCGGCGCCCGCGAGCTTCGCCTCGTGCGCCTTGCGGATCAGGGCGGGCAGGACGTGGGAGCTGGCGAGATCGAAGTTGTCGCCGGGACCATAGAGGTTGGTCGGCATGGCGCTGATGAAGTCGCAGCCGTATTGGCGGCGGTAGGCCTGGCACAGCTTGATCCCGGCGATCTTGGCGATTGCGTACCACTGGTTGGTGGCTTCGAGAGGCCCGGTCAGCAGCGCCTCTTCCGCCATCGGCTGCGCCGCGTCGCGCGGGTAGATGCAGGACGAGCCGAGGAACAGGAGCTTTTTGGTCCCGGCGAGGCGCGCGGCCTCGATCAGGTTCGCCTCGATCATCAGGTTGTCGTAGATGAATTCGCCCGGGCGGCTGTCGTTGGCCTCTATCCCGCCGACCCGCGCGGCGGCGACAACGACGGCGTCGGGACGCTCGGCCGCGACCCAATCCCGCACCGCTGCCTGCTCGCGCAGGTCCAGCGAGCGGGGCGCCGTCAGCACTTCGCAAGTTTCGCCGGCCAGCCGCCGCACCACGGCGGAGCCCACCATGCCGCAGTCGCCCGCGACGTAGACGCGCTTGCCGGCGAGGGCGAAGGCGGCGCCCATGGTCAGAAGCGGGGCTGCTCGCCGCGCAGCACGGCAAGATCGGCTTCGATCATCTCGCGCGCCAGCTCGCGGGCGCTGGTCTCGTGCTTCCAGCCGAGCTGGCGGTGCGCCTTGGAGGCATCGCCGATCAGCAGGTCCACCTCGCTGGGGCGGAAGTAGCGCGGATCGATCTCTACGAGGCATTTGCCGGTTTTGGCGCAAAAGCCCTTTTCCTCGACGCCCTGCCCGCGCCATTCGAGCGCGATGCCGGCATCGGCGAAGGACCATTCGGCGAAGGTGCGCACTGTCGTCGTCTCGCCGGTGGCGAGCACGTAGTCGTCCGGCTCGTCCTGCTGGAGCATCAGCCACATGCCGCGGACATATTCCTTCGCATGGCCCCAGTCGCGCCTGGCGTCGAGATTCCCGATATAGAGCCTGTCCTGCCGGCCCATGGCGATGGCCGCGGCGGCCCGGCTGATCTTGCGGGTGACGAAGGTCTCGCCGCGGATCGGGCTTTCGTGGTTGAACAGGATGCCGTTCGAGGCATGCAGGCCATAAGCCTCGCGGTAATTCACCACGATCCAGTAGCCATAAAGCTTGGCAACGCCATAGGGCGAGCGCGGATAGAACGGGGTTTTCTCGTTCTGCGGAACTTCCTGGACAAGGCCGTACATCTCGGAAGTGGAGGCCTGGTAGAAGCGCGTCTTCTTTTCAAGGCCGAGGATGCGGATCGCCTCGAGCAGGCGCAGGGTGCCGAGCGCATCGGCATTCGCGGTGTATTCCGGCGTCTCGAAGCTCACCTGCACGTGGCTCTGCGCGGCGAGGTTGTAGATCTCGTCGGGCTGCACTTCCTGGACGATGCGGATGAGGTTGGTCGCGTCGGTCAGGTCGCCGAAGTGCAGGATGAAGTGCTGGTGCTCGACGTGCGGATCCTCGTAAATGTCCTCGATCCGGCCGGTGTTGAACGAGGAACTGCGCCGCTTGACGCCGTGGACCTCATAGCCCTTGTCCAGCAGCAGCCGCGCAAGATAGGCGCCGTCCTGCCCCGTCACGCCGGTGATCAGCGCGACTTTCCTTGTATCGCCCGTCATCGAAATTCTTGCGCCCCCGGTCGTGTCAGTCGCGCTTGGGCACGGAGAAGGAGCCGGTCACCCGTCCACCGCCGCCGCCAGACGTGCCCAGCGCCGAGCTCGAACCGCCGGCGCGGCCATCGACGCTGGAAATGCCGCTGTTGAGATCGATCGTCAGCCGCCCGCCGTTCAGCGTGTCGCTCCCCCGCCGCAGCGCGACGCCGCCCGCCATGACGATGACGCGGCGGTTGAAATCGTAGACCGCGACATCGCCGCGCGCAGTCTCGTTGCCGCGCGTGACCAGCACGCCGCCGGTCGCGTCCATCCGCTGGATCTTGATCGAGCCGTCGTCGGTATAGGCAACCGTGGTCCGCCCTGCCTGCAGCCGCAGGCCACCCTGGCTGACATCGACATTGCCGGAGAGCACGACGCGCTTCTGCTTGTCCTGCAGCTCGATCCGGTCCGCCGCGTAGTTGACCGGCGCATTGCTGTCGTGTGCGGCGATGCCCTGCGCCACCGCCTGCTGCAGCGCGACGATCGCCGCGCCGGCGGCAAAACCGGAAAGGCCCGAACGCCAGATCAGCGACTTCAGACTGCGTTTCGCCATCATGGCATCCTTAGCTTGCCCTGCGTCATGCGCAGGCGTGCATGGCCGTCGAGCGCGACGGTGCGCTCATTGAGATCGGCGACTATCCCGTTGGCGGAGAAAGTGCCAGCGGGAACCGCGCCGGTGATGCCGCCCGTGCCGGTGACCTTGCGGGACCTGAGATCGACGGTCACCCCGGTCGCGGTCATGCGATAGCCGTCCGCCGCGGAAAATTCGACCGGACCGCGAACCTGCACCGTCTCGCGGTCGAAATTGTAGAGCGCGGCGGGCGCGGTGACCGTGGCCGGCCCGTCGCTCATCTGGATGCTGGCGAGCAGGCTTTCCATCTGCACTTCCGGATCGGTCGCCTTGGCCTGGACGGCGGAAGCGGCGCTGACGGTGAAGGGCCGGCCCTTGCTGTCCGCGCCCCGGTATTTCGCGTCCGTCACGCGGACCCGGTCTTGCGCTATGGCGACCTTGTGGCGATCCAGCAGGAAGCTGATCTCGCCGCGCGGGGAGAAGGGGGCAAGGATCATGATTGCCGCAATCATGCCGATCAGGGCGGGCAACACCGTCGCCAGCACGCGGATCAGGCGATCGTGAGACCCGCCGGGGAGGGCGAATTGCACGCGCTTTCCGCGCATGATGTCGGCGGCGGATGTCATTGCGTTGTCTCCGTTTCAACTGCGTTGAAACGGGCACGGCACCAGCCCGCCTCCACGTGAATGGAGCAAAATCTACGCGGACTCATGGCTGAAAATGTCGTGATCCGGCCAACCGGCCAGGTCCAGCCGGGCACGGGCGGGGAGGAATTCGAAGCAGGCCTGGGCGATCTCGCTGCGCCCTTCGCGCACCAACCGTTCGCACAGGATGCCGTGCATGGCGTGGAGATAGCGCACGTCGGAAGCGGCATATTCCAGCTGCGCATCGCTCAGCTCCGGTCCGCCCCAGTCGCTCGACTGCTGCTGCTTCGACAGTTCCTTGCCCAGCAGCTCGCGGACCAGGTCCTTGAGCCCATGCCGGTCGGTATAGGTGCGCACGAGCTTGCTGGCGATCTTGGTGCAGAACGCCGGCGCCGCCATGACGCCCATGTAGTGCTCGATGGCGGCAAGGTCGAACCGGGCGAAATGGTAGAGCTTGAGCCGGGCCGGATCGGCCAGCACGGCCCGGAGATTGGGCGCGGCATAGTCGCTTCCCGGCGAAAAGCGGACGAGATGCTCGTCGCCCCTGCCATCGGAAATCTGGACCAGGCACAGCCGGTCGCGCGGGGTGATGAGGCCCATGGTCTCGGTATCGACCGCGAGCGGGCCCGGGGCGAACACGTCGCCGGGCAGATCTTCTTCGTGAAGGTGGACAGCCATATCGAGGGAGTGCTTAGGCGCAAGCAAAGGGCGAGGGAAGACCCGATGGCCAATTCCGATGCAGTACCCGAATCATGGCGCGCGGCGCTCGAACCGGCGCTGGCGATGCCGCAGGCGCGCAAGCTGGGTGGCTTCCTCAGGGCGGAAGAGGCGTCCGGCAAGCAGATCTACCCGCCCAAGGGGTCTCGTCTCGCCGCGCTCGACCTGACGCCGCTCGACAAGGTCAAGGTCGTGATCCTCGGCCAGGACCCCTATCATGGCCCGGGGCAGGCGCACGGGCTGTGCTTTTCCGTGCCCGAGGGCGTGCGCGTGCCGCCCTCGCTGGTGAACATCTACAAGGAACTGGAGAGCGACCTCGGCATCCCGCCCGCCGCCCACGGCAACCTGTCGAACTGGGCCAGGCAGGGCGTGCTGCTGCTCAACAATTCGCTCACCGTGGAGCAGGGCCGGGCGGGATCGCACCAGGGCCTTGGCTGGGAGGCGATCACCGACGCGGCCGTCGCCGCGGTCGCCGCCAAGGATGAACCCTGCGTCTTCATGCTGTGGGGCAGCCATGCCAGAAACAAGGCCATGCGGGTGCCCGGGCTGAACCGTGGCCGGCACCTTGTGCTGACCGCGCCCCATCCGAGCCCGCTGTCGGCGCACTCGGGATTCCTCGGCTGCCGGCACTTCAGCCAGGCCAATGCCTTTCTT
This sequence comes from uncultured Novosphingobium sp., assembly GCA_964630805.1. Classification (GTDB taxonomy): domain Bacteria; phylum Pseudomonadota; class Alphaproteobacteria; order Sphingomonadales; family Sphingomonadaceae; genus Novosphingobium. The sequence continues at coordinate 32,019 of CAZVWP010000014.1, forward strand.
GAGGCGAATGGCCGTGGCGCGATCGACTGGCGGGTTTAGAACGGGATATCGTCGTCGAGATCGTCCGCGAAGCCGCCGGCAGAACCGCCCGACGAACCGCCGCCGCCCCAATCGTTGCCGCCGCCTGACGAGCGCTGCTGGCCGCCACCGCCGCCCCAGTCATTGCCGCCGACCGAGTTGCGGTTGCCACCGCCGCCCGGTGCGCCGTCAAGCATGGTGAGCACGCCGCCCATGCCGCCGACCGACACTTCGGTGCTGTAGCGATCGTTGCCCGAGGCATCCTGCCACTTGCGGGTGCGCAACTGGCCTTCGATGTAGACCTTGCTACCCTTGCGCAGATACTTTTCGGCCACGCCGACGAGGCCGTCCGACTGCAGCACCACCGTGTGCCACTCGGTCCGTTCCTTGCGCTCGCCGGTTTGCCGGTCCTTCCAGGTCTCCGACGTCGCGATCCTGAGGTTCGCGATGCGGCCACCGTTCTGGAAGCTCTTCACTTCCGGATCCTGGCCGAGATTGCCGATCAGGATGACCTTGTTGACGCTGCCTGCCATTCGCTTCCTCTTGTCCCGCTAGAGTCCGAGCGCCACCGCGCTCCAATAGGTGATTCCGGCGAACAGGTAGGCCAATGCGAACAGATAAGCGAGCATGAAGGCGGGCCATTTCCACCCATTCGTTTCGCGCCGCGCGACGGCGATGGTGGAAAGGCATTGCGGCGCGAAAACGAACCAGGCGAGGAAGGCGAGAGCGGTGGGCAGGCTCCAGCGGGCCTTGAGCTGCTCCCCGAGCTTGGCTTCGCTCCCGCCCTGGTCGGGCGCATCGACGGCATAGGTCGTCGCCAGCGAACTTACCGCCACCTCGCGCGCCGCCATGGCCGGGATCAGCGCCAGCGCCATGTCACGATTGAAGCCGATCGGCTGCACCACCACGGCGAGCCCATTGGCGATCTTGCCGGCCACCGAAGCATCGACCTGGCTCTGCCCCGGCTCGGCGCGCGGGAAATTGAGCAGCAGCCAGAGCACCACCGTCACCGTGAAGATGATCGTGCCGGCGCGGCGCAGGAAGATCCAGGCGCGCTGGAACAGGCCGAGGGCGAGGTCGCCGAGGCGTGGCAACTGATACTTGGGCAGCTCCATGATGAAGCCCGAGGCCGCGCCCTTGGTCACCGAACTGCGCAGTACCAGCGCCACGACCATGGCGCCGACAATGCCCGCGACATAGAGCGCGAACAGCACCAGCCCCTGGAGTCCGATAAAATTCAGGCCGATCCCGGCCGCGACGGTACGGTTCGGAATGAAGGCGGCGATGATCACCGCATAGACCGGCAGCCGGGCCGAACAGGTCATCATCGGCGCGATCAGGATCGTCGTCAGCCGGTCCTTGGGATCGGCGATGCCGCGCGTCGACATGATCCCCGGCACCGCGCAGGCAAAGCTGGAGAGCAGCGGGATGAAGCTGCGGCCGGAAAGCCCGACGCGGGCCATCAGCCGGTCCATCAGGAAGGCGGCACGGGCCATGTAGCCCGTGGCTTCGAGCGTCAGGATGAAGAAGAATAGGATGACGATCTGCGGCAGGAAAACCACCACCGAGCCGACGCCGGCGATCGCCCCGTCGGTGATCAGGTCGCGCAGCAGGCTTGGCGGCATGACCGCGCGCACCCCCTCGGACAGCTTGCCGACCAGGGCATCGAGCCCGTCTGCAAAGGGCTGCGCTCCGGCAAACACCGCCTGGAACATCACGAACAGCAGGCCGAAAAGAATCAGCGGACCCAGCCAGGGATGCAGCAGCAGCCGGTCGAGCCGGGCATGCAGGCGATGCTGGCGGGTTTCCGAAAGGATCGCGCTCTTGGCGATGGCATGGGCCGTGAGGCGGCGTTCGGGCAGGAAATTGTGCGGATGGCGTGCTTCGGGCTCGCGCGCCTCCGCCTCCCCGATGGCCTGGATCAGCGCGTCGAGCCCGCGGCGGCGGACGGCGACCGTCGGGATAACCGGCACGCCCAGTTCGCTTTCCAGCGCCTTGGGATCCAGCGTCAGCCCGTCGCGCTCGGCAAGATCGAGCATGTTGAGCGCGACCACCGTCGGCTTGCCGAGCTCAAGCACTTCCAGCGCGAAGACGAGGTGCTGTTCGAGGTTCGAGGCGTCGAGCACCAGCACGATCACGTCGGGCGCCATTTCGCCGGGAAACTGGCCGCGAATGACCTTGCTGGTCACTTCCTCATCCGGGCTGGTGGGATTGAGCGCATAGCTGCCGGGAAGGTCGGTCAGCTCCACCGGTTCTCCGGTAGGCAGCACCAGCCGGCCGGCCTTGCGCTCGACCGTGACGCCCGGATAGTTCGCGATTTTCTGCCGGGCGCCGGTCAGCGCATTGAACAGGGCGCTCTTGCCCGCATTGGGGTTGCCTACGAGGGCGGCTGTGCGATGGCGGCTCATCGGTTCAAATCCAGCCTCAGAGCGCCTCGACCTGCATGACCCTGGCATGGGCGCGGCGCATGGCGACGGTCATGCGGCCGACCGTCACGGCAATCGGATCGCGCCCGCCCCAGATGCCGCGATGCGCCACGGCGACCTCTGCCCCCTCGTCGATGCCAAGAGCGCGCAGGCGGCGCCCCTCCTCGTCGGCCAACTGTGCCCAGTCGACCGTCACGATGCGCGCATTACCGCCGATCGGGACAAGATCCAGTGTCATTGCCATTCCTCTCCCTGCCGCTGCCAGAACAACAGAGTAATTGCAACTCATTCGCAATAATTGACCTGAGTCAAATTCTGCAGCCTGACGGCAGGATGCGGCACCGGCCCGCTCCCCCGGCCCAGCCACCCATAGGATACACTGCTGGGTGGGCTGGGTGGGTGGGCCGGGGGAGCGGGCCGGTGCCGTGCAAGAGCCCGGCCTTGCCGGCCCCGTCCGGTGCACTCAAGCCGCCGGATAGCGCAACCTGCCGAGCAGCCGGGCCATGCTGAAATGCTCGTCGGCCGGGCGCAGCAGCTGGGCCTTTGCCTTCTCGAAACGCATGATGCCTTCAAGCCGCCGGTCCAGGAAAGCGAATGTTTCCGCTTTGCCTTCACTGTCGTCGCCGACGAAAACGGCGAGTGTCGCCGCATAGACCCCGCCGAGAATCGTGCGCTTGGTATAGTGGTTGTAATCGGTGGCCTTGTCGCCGGCGAGCCGCCACATCGCATCGGCGCTATGCCACCCCATCCTGAGTGCGCGCGCCGCATTCTGGGGCAGGGCCATGATCGACAGGGCCCGGCGCAAGGCCTCCTCCTTGTGCCTGACCGCCTCCAGCCGGAAGACGATCAGCCTGCGGATGCGTTCGCGCACCGGGAACTGCGCCAGCGATTCTGCCGGGTGGGCCTCGGCCATGGCGGCATCGACGCTGGCGATCCAGGCGGCGATGACATCCATCGCGCCACCCGGAAAAGCCAGGGCCGCGACACTCGGATCGACCCCGCGCGCCCGGGCCGCGCTGGCCACTCCCTCCTCGCCCCAGCCATCGAAGGCAGCGGCCTCGGCGATGGCGGGCGCCAGCGCGAGTCGCAATTCGTCGAGCGTAAGGTCTGCGACTTCAGGCATGGCGGTCAGAGCGAAGGCCCGTAGGAAGGCCGCGCCCCGGCGCGTTGTCCCTTGGGCTTCGCGTTGTTCTGGATCTCGGAGAGGAGCGTACCCGAATTGCCTTCGAGCGCTGCATAATCGCGCGCGCTGCGGCCGGAATTATCCGCCCGGTCGGGGTCGGCGCCAGCCTTGAGCAGCATGCGCATGATGCCGACATCGCGGCGGTGGACGGCCGTGATCAGCGGGGTCTCGCCCTGGGCGCCGGGCTCGTCTACCCTGGCGCGGCCATCCAGCAGGACCTGCACGCCATCCGGGAAGGCGAGGTTCACCGCGATCTGCAGCGGCGTCGCGCCCTGGCCGTTGCGCGCGTCGACATTGGCGCCCTTGCCGATGAGGAAGTTCATCCAGGTCGTGTCGCGGCGCTGGGTGACGATGTGCAGCGCGGTTTCGCCATTGGAGGAATCATGGGTGTTGACGATGGTGGTGCCCGGCTCGTTGAGCAGGTCGGTAACGGTCTGCCCTTCCTTCTTGCGCACGGCTTCGAGGAACTTGTAGCCCTTGGAAAACTGGGCCACGGCCGGCGAGGGAAGCGCCATTGCCCCGGCCAAGGCCACGGCCAGAATGCCTGCAAGCGCCCCTGGCTTTCTCACTTTGACGAACCTCCTGTCATGCGCGGCGGATGATGCCCCACCCCTACTTGCGCAAGCCTGTTTAGCAGAGCATGAACCGCGCCGCCATGTCCAGACTTAGAGGTTCCATTGCCGCCTGCCTGCTCGCGCTGGCACTCCCCGCCTGCAGCCAGCGCCCCGAGCCGCCGCTGGCCGGCGCGCGGATCGGCGGCGAGTTCGATCTCGTCGACAAGGCCGGCAAGCCGGTTCACTGGCGCGACTTCCAGGGCAAGTACCGGATCATCTATTTCGGCTACACCTTCTGCCCCGACGCCTGTCCGACGGACGTTTCGGTCATGATGCGCGGCTTCGACAAGTTCGCGAAGGAAAACCCGAACAAGGCCGCACAGGTGCAGCCGATCTTCGTCACCGTCGATCCGGCCCGCGACACGCCGCCCCGCGTGGGCGAATTCGCCGCCGCATTTTCGCCGAAACTGCTCGGCCTGACCGGCAGCGAGGCCGCCGTCTCGCAGGCGGCCAAGGCCTTTGCCGTCTGGTACGAGAAGGGCGAGAGCACGCCGGGCGGTTACCTCATGAACCACACCCGCATCGCCTACCTGATGGATCGCGACGGCAAGCCGCTCGCGGTGCTGGCGACGGACAAGGGGCCCCAAGCGGTCGCGGCGGATCTTGAGCAATGGGTGGATTGAAGGCGCCAGCCGCCCAGCGGTTCGGCCGCTTCTGGGAGCAGCCGCTCGAGTCCCTGAACCGCGAGCAATGGGAAGCCTTGTGCGACGGCTGCGGCAAGTGCTGCCTGCACAAGCTGGAGGACGAGGATACCGGCGAAATCCATTTCACCAATGTCGCCTGCCGCCTGCTCGATGTGACCACCGCGCGCTGCAGCGATTACCGCCACCGCCGCGCCCACGTGCCCGATTGCATTCGCCTCACCCCGCGCCGCGCCGCCGAGGCGGCATGGCTCCCCGCAACCTGCGCCTATCGCCTGCGCGCCGAGGGCCAGCCGCTGCCCGAATGGCACTATCTGGTCTGCGGCGACCGGGAAGCGGTGCACAGGCTGGGCCATTCGGTAGCCGGCAAGGTCGTGCCCGAAGGCATGGCGGGACCGCTGGAGAATCATATCGTCGAGACGCGCGGCAATGATTGACTGGCTGCGCCGCAATCCGCGCGTTCCGCCCCGGATCGAGGTGGCCGGCCAGAGCCTGCCGCTGGTGGTGCGCCGGCTCGGCCACGCCAGGCGACTGACCCTGAGGCTTGCACCCGATGGCAGCGAAGTGCGCGTCAGCATGCCGCGCTGGGGGCGGACCGACGACGCAATCGCCTTTGCCCGCTCCCGCTGCGACTGGCTGGCGGAGCAACTGGCAACCTTGCCCGTCGCGGCCGAGCCGCTGGGCCATGGGGCGCAAGTGCACTATCGCGGCGCCCTGCTGCGGATCGAGCATGACGAAAAGGCGCCGCGCCGCCCGAAGCTGCTCCAGGAGGCCATCCAAATCGGCGGGCCCGGGGAAGGCCTGCAGCCGCGTCTGCGCCGCTGGCTGGAGCTGGAAGCGCGGCGGCTGCTGACCCAGGACCTTGCCGATTATTGCGCCCGCGCGGGCGTGGCGGTGCCGAAGCTTGCGCTCTCCAGCGCGCAGCGCCGCTGGGGCAGTTGTTCGAGCAAAAACGCGATCCGGATAAACTGGCGGCTGGTCATGGCCCCCGACGAAGTGCGCCGCTCCGTGGTCGCCCACGAAGTCGCCCACATGATCCATTTCGACCACAGCCCGCGCTTCCACGCCCTGCTGGCCGAGCTGTTCGAGGGCGATCTTGCCGGCGCCAACCGCTGGCTGAAGCGCGAGGGGCGCGGTCTCTACCGGCACTTCGGCTAGAGAGACTGGCGCAATTGGCCGTGACGGCCTATCTTGCGCCCCATGTTCATGTCCAAGCGCACCGGGATGTGGGCCGACGTCAATGTCGGCGGCTTTATCGGCGACTTCATCACAGTGTTCCGCAATACCGGCCCCAACCGCTGGCGCTTCGCGGCGCTCGCCGCAGTGCCGCCGGTCGCGATCTTCTCGGTCTTCATGCACGAGGAAGCCCGCGGCAAGCCGCCGCGCCCGGAAATCACCTATATTTCCAGCTGGCGGGCGGACCGCAGCCTCGCCGAGATCGAACGCAGCAACATCGCCAACCAGCGCATCAAGGACCGCATCGCCGCGCTCGAGGCCAAGCGGGCCGAGGACGAGCAGAAGATGTACATGGCGCTGGGCCGGGCGACGGGCATAGATGTCGACGCGATGAAGCAGCGTGCCGATGCCGAAAAGGCGGCGCACGAGGCGCAGGTGCGCGCCGCCTATGCGGAACTGCGCAAGCGCCAGGAAGACTATTACGGCAGTGCTGACAAGCGCTGAGCTTGATGACGCGCGCTGGCTGACGGCGGCAGCGAGCCTTGCCGCACGCGGGCGGCCGCTATCCCGGCCCAATCCCGCAGTAGGCGCGATCATCGTCCGCGACGGCCGCCTCGTGGGGCGCGGCTGGACCGGCAAGGGCGGGCGGCCGCACGCCGAGGCCGTGGCGCTGGAACAGGCGGGGGAGGGTGCGCGGGGCGCGACGCTCTATGTCACGCTGGAGCCTTGCGCCCACCAGAGCCTTCGTGGCCCGGCCTGTGCCGATCTCGTCTGCGCATCGGGGCTGGCACGTGTGGTCATCGGTTGCAAGGACCCCGATGCCCGCACCGCCGGCCAGGGCATTGCCCGCATTCGCCAAGCCGGCATTGCCGCCGACCAGCTGCCTTCGCGCGAAGCCGAGGCCAGCCTGGCCGGCTATCTGTCGCTGCGCCGCAAGGGGCGGCCGCACGTCACGCTCAAGCTCGCCCTGTCGCGCGACGGCTGCCTCGCAAGGCCGCCGGGCGAGAGCCAATGGATCACCGGCGAGGCGGCGCGGGCCCATTGCCATGCGCTAAGAGCCAAGAGCGATGCGATCCTGGTCGGCAGCGGCACCCTGCGCGCGGATGCACCCCGTCTCGATGTGCGCCTGCCGGGGCTTGAAGACCGCAGCCCGGAACGCTGGCTGCTGACACGCGGGGCAGCGCCCGATGGCTGGCACGCACTGGTCTCGCCGCAAGCGGTCCATGACATGGCCGACGTGCAGTACCTGTTCGTCGAGGGTGGGGCCGAGACGGCGCGGGCCTTTGTCGAGGCCGGGCTGGCGGACAGCCTCGTCATCTACCGCGCTCCCTTCAACATCGGGCCCGGCGTCCCCGCCTTGCCGGAGTTCGCCTTCGCCGCGCTCGAATCCAATCCGGCATGGCGACAGATCGACAGCCGTCCGCTTGGCAACGACACGCTGGAAGTCTACGAACCCGTTCCATGTTCACCGGAATAGTCACTGCCCTCGGCACCATCCGCTCCGTCGAATCGCGCGGCGACCTGCATGCCGTCATCGCCTGCCCCTGGGATCCGGCGGAAATTGCCATCGGCGCCTCGATCGCCTGTTCGGGCGTCTGCCTGACCGTGGTGGATCGTGGTGGCGAGGCGGGGGACTGCTGGTTCGCGGTCGACATTTCCGGTGAAACCGTCTCGCGCTCGGTGCCCGGGCGCTGGTCAGTGGGCACGCGGCTCAATCTCGAACCGGCGCTGAAGCTGGGCGACGAGCTGGGCGGCCATATCGTCACCGGCCATGTCGATGGCGTCGGCACGATCATGGGCGTCTGCCCAGAGGGCGAATCGCGGCGCATCGGCATTTCGACGCCAAAGGAACTGGCCCCCTATCTCGCCCCGAAGGGCTCGATCACCATGGACGGCGTCTCGCTGACAGTGAACGAGGTCGCCGACCAGCCGGACGGCACCTGCCACTTCTCGGTCAACATCATCCCCCACACCGCCGAAGTGACGACGCTGGGGGCGCTGCAGCAGGGGGATTCGGTCAACCTCGAGATCGACGTGCTGGCGCGCTATCTGCAGCGGATGCAGAGTTTGCGGGGTTAGGAGGCGAGCACGCCTCCAACGAAACCACTGCGCGTGACTTCATACTGGACGTGACGCACGAGGCCGCTTGCAGTATGCTCAAGCGTCGATTCCTCGCAGAGGCGGCCGCCAATCTTCTCCATCGCGCGCCTTGAGCGCACATTGCCCTCGCCCACCCGAAAGCGCACCCGTTCGACGAAGCGGAACGCGTGCGCCAGCATCAGCCGCTTGAGTTCGCGATTGAACGCACCGCCCCAGTGGCTGCGGGCAAGGAAGGTCCAGCCTATTTCGACTACGCCGCCATCGGTGGGATCAAACCGCTCCCAGCGCGACGATCCGATGATCCTTCCGCTGACTTGGTCGATCACGGCAATGGCCCCGCCCTTCGCCAGGGCGTCTTCGAAGAAGGCGCGGAACACCGGTTCCCGCCAGCGATCATGCTGGGGATGTATTTCCCAAATTAGCGGATCGCTGGCGACGGCGAACAGCCCGTCCCAGTCCTTTTGGCGCAGGGGCCTAAGCAGCAGCCTCTCGCCTTTGAGCGTCGGCTGCCGGTCCATGGCTAGGCCGAAACGTCCTTCAACGCCTCGATGAACTTGCCGATGTTGGCGCTGGTCAGCCCGGCGATGTTGATGCGGCCCGAGCCGGCGAAATAGATGCCGTGACGCTCGCGCATGGCCGCGATCTGGTCCTGGGTGAAGGGCAGCACCGAGAACAGGCCGTTCTGGCGGCCCACCGGCTCCAGGTCGAAATCGCCGACCTTGCCTGCCGCCGCAAGCTGGTCGCGGACCTGGCGCATGCGGGTGCGCATGGTGTCGAGCTCGTCGAGCCACTGGCTGGTGAGCTGCGCATCTTCCAGAATGATCCGCACCGCCGCGGCGCCATGATCGGGCGGCTGCGACCAGTTGGCGCGGGCCAGGGCATAGAGGTTCGAGATCGGCAGCGGCAACTGGCCGGGCTCGGCCATCATCGCATAGAGCGCGCCGACGCGGTCGCGGTACTGGCCGAAGTTCTTGTCGCAGCTCTGCGAGATCAGTGCCTCGGGAACCGATGCCAGCACCTTGCGGGTGCCATAGGCGTCTTCCTCCATGCCGTGGCCGAGGCCCTGGTAGGCAAGGTCGAGGATCGGCAGGATCTTCCTGTCGGCGAGGATGCCGGCGATCTCGTCCCACTCGGCATTGGAGTAGTCGATGCCGCTGGGGTTGTGGCAGCAGCCGTGGAGCAGCACCGCATCTTCCGGGCCGGCGCCGGCCAGCGCCGTGCGCAGCGCGTCCATGTCGGCCGCGCCGTCGGCCGTCGAATGGTTGAAGCCTTCCATGGCGACGCCGACGTCGGCGAAGATCTGCGCGTGGTTGGGCCAGCTGGGCGTGCCCATGAACACGCGCTTGACGCCGGCCTTCTTCGCCACCGCCACCGCGAGCCGCACGCCGCCGGTGCCGCCGGGCACCTGCATGCCTTCGATCCGGCCGCCCATGTCCGGGTCCGCCTTGCCGAAGACATAGGGCATCAGCGCCTTGACGAAGCCCATGTCGCCCTCCGGCCCGAGGTAGGCCTTGGTGTCCTGGGTATCCAGCAGGCGGCGCTCCGCCTCCTTGATCGCGGCGAAGACGGGCGTGTCGCCCTGCCCCGTCTTGTAGACGCCGACGCCGAGGTCGATCTTGTCGGGCCTGGGATCGGCATTGTGGAGCTTGATCAGGGCGAGCAGCGCGTCACCGGGCTGTTGGGTAAGGTTGGTCAACATGGCGGCGCGCCCTTAGCCCCCTGCGACGCCACCCGCAAGCGCGCGCAATCAATCACGCCACGCATCCCTCGGTCACTTAACGGTTAATTTACCACGAAGCGGCAGAAAGGCCCGACAGGATCGAGTGGGGAAACCACATGGATAATTTGCGGGGCACATTTTCGGGCGATTCGTCCGATGCCGACAATCTCGGCTGGGCCGAGGACGAACCCGTGCGCGAACTGCCGCCGTCCGCCATCGGCCAGGACGAGCGCCGCATGCAGGTGCGTGCCTACAATTTCTGGGCGAGCGTGCTTGGCGACCGGTCGTTCCCCTCGATCGAGGACCTCGATCCCGAGAGCCTGCCCGATTTCGGCCCCTTTTCCGTCCTGCTCGACTTCACCTCGGGCATCGAGAATCCGGCGATTCAGTTCCTGGGCGACAAGCTGGCCGACGAATGCGGCGACGGCCACGAGATCCGGCACCTTTCCGACGTGCCCACCCGATCGCTGCTGTCGCGCATCACCGATCACTACATGCAGATCATCGCCAACCAGGCGCCGATCGGCTTCGAGGCGGAATTCGTCAACCAGCGCGGCGCATCGATCATGTACCGCGGCATCCTGTTGCCCTTTTCCAGCGACGGCGAGACCATCGATTTCATCTACGGCGTGATCAACTGGAAGGAACTTGCCGACCAGAAGACCGCCGACGAGCTACTGCTCGAGATCGGCCAGGCGCTCGATGCCGCGCCCGAGGGGCCGCGTTCGCCCGAAGCGATGACCGAATGGGCCGATGGCCCGATCGACGAGGACGGCGTGCTCGATCTGGTCATCCCGATCGAAGATGCCGGTGATTCCGACTGGCCCGTCCCCACCTTCGCCGCCGGCGAGCCGCTTGACCTTGGCGTCTTCGACCATGCGGTGGAACCGGACCGGGAGTTGGCCCCCGACCGGATGGAACTGGCCGACTGGCTGGCTTCGGCCCGCGAACTGGCAGAAGCCGCGCAGGGCAGCGAGGACCGTTCCCGCCAGGCGCTCTATGCGGCGATCTCGCGCGCCTATGACTTTGCCCTCGCGGCCGAAGAGGCGCCCGAGGATTTCGCCGAGATCGCCGCCGACGCCGGCATCGCCATCCAGGAACGCGCGCCGTTCACCCCGGTGGTGAAGCTGGTTTTCGGCGTGAACTACGACAAGACGCGGCTTGCCGAATTCGCCGCCGCCCTTAGCCACGGTCGCCGGCGCGAAGTGGCGCGCGGCGAGCTGGCCGACTGCATCGCTTCGGCTCCGGGCGGGCTCAAGGCCATTGTCACCGAGGAGCGCAAGCTGCGCCGCGAGGAGAGCGGCAAGCCCGCGGCAGTGCGCACCGAACCGCGCAGGAACCTGGTGCGCCAGTTGCGCAAGCTGGATCACTGCCCCATCGCGCAGGTGGCCGCAGAAGGCGAGGAATTCGCCCTGCTCGTGGCAAGGAGACTGCCGACCGGAGAGGTCGTGCTGCTCGGCGATGTCAGCAACGATCTTGGCCTGTTCGAGAAGGCCGCGCGCAAGCTGCTGGCCTGATCGACATCCGCACGGTAGGCGTGCGGCATGAGGCTTGGCACAATGCGCTTCAGCACCGGTTCAGCCGGCAGAGGGCTTGGCTCCGCCATGCTTCGCACCCTCGCGCGCGCCGGCGCGCTTATCGCAATCGCCCTGTTCGCCAGCCAGCCGGCTGTCGCGCAAAGCATCCTGCGCGACGCGGAGACCGAGGCCCTCCTGCACGACATGGCCGCTCCGCTGGTTTCGGCCACCGGGCTCGATCCGCGCAATGTCGACATCGTCCTGGTCAACGATCCCGATGTGAACGCCTTCGTTGCGGGCGGGCAGGCCGTCTATGTCCATTCGGGCCTGATCAACACGGCCGCTTCCGCAAGCGAAGTGCAGGGCGTTATCGCCCACGAGCTTGGCCACATCACCGGCGGCCATGCGATCAGCGACGGCGGCGGCAAGGCGGCGCAGGGCATCAGCCTGCTTTCGCTGCTGCTGGGCGCGGCGGCCGCGGCGGCGGGGGGCGGCGAGGCGGCGATGGGCGTGATCATGGCCGGCCAGCAGGCGGCCATGGGCAAGTACCTGGCCTTCAGCCGGTCGCAGGAAGCCTCCGCCGACGCAGCCGGCGCGCAATACCTTTCATCCGCCGGGATTTCCGGTCGCGGCTCGATCGAATTCTTCAAGAAACTGCAAAACCTTGAGTATCGCCACGGCTACCAGCGCAATGCGGACAGCGAGTTCTACAGCACCCATCCGATCACTGGCGACCGCATCGCCACGCTGGAAGATACCTATTCCAGGGATACCGCCTGGAACAAGCCGGACGATCCTGTGCTGCAGGCGCGTTTCCTGCGGGTACGGGCCAAGCTCTATGGCTACCTCGCCAAGCCCGCGGACACGCTGACCGCCTATCCGCCGACCGACACTTCGGTGCCGGCGCGCTATGCCCGGGCCTATGCTTGGCACAAGGACGCACGGCTCGACAAGGCGATCGAGGAAACCGACGCGCTGCTGCAGGGGGCGCCGAACGATCCCTATTTCCTCGAGCTCAAGGGCCAGATCCTGCTGGAAGCCGGCAAGCCCGCCGATGCCCTGCCCTTCCTGCGCAAGGCGACCGACCTGACCGGCAACCAGCCGCTGATCGCGACGACCTTCGGCCATGCGCTGATCGCCACCGAGGACCGGGCCCATTTCGCCGAGGCGGCGCGGGTGCTCAAGGCGGCGGTGGCACGCGATCGCGAGAACCCCTTTGCCTGGTACCAGCTGGGCGTGGTCTATGCGGCCGAGGGCGACCTGCCGCGCGCCCGGCTTGCCAGCGCGGAACAACAGGTGATGGAGCTACAGATGCCCCAGGCGCTGTCCAGCGCCGAGGCGGCGGAGGCCGGATTGCCCAAGGGTTCGCCCGACTGGCTTCGTGCGCAGGATATTGCCCTGCAAGCGCGCGCGGCGATTGAACGGCAGAGAAAACGCAGATAGTCCGGCGCGATGAACGACACCACTTCGCCATCGCGCCGCTGGGCCATGCCGCTGGCCTGCCTCGTCGCGGCCTTCGCCGGTGCTTTCGGCGCCTGGGAAATCAACGCCTGGCGCCAGAAGCCGGCACTCGAACAAGTGGTGCGCGATTATGTGCTTAACCACCCGGAAATCCTGCCCGAGGCGATGGAGCGGCTGCAGCAGCGCGAGAATGCCAAGCAGCTTGCCGGCGTGCAGGACGATGTCGAGAAGCCCTTCCCCGGCGCCGTCCTGGGTAATCCCGATGGCAAGGTCGTCATGGTCGAATTCATGGACTTCGCCTGCGGCTATTGCCGCCAGAGCGTCGCCGAGGTCGATGCCCTGATCGCCGCCAATCCCGATCTCAAGGTGGTAATTCGGCAGATGCCGATCCTTTCGCCCGCCAGCGAGGATGCGGCGAAGATGGCTCTCGCCGCGGCGCAACAGGGCAAGTTCGCCGCCTTCCACCACGCCATGTACGCAGCCGGCAAGCCCGATGCCCAGACCATCGAAGCCGCGGCCCGCGTGGCCGGCGTGGACCTTGCCCTTGCGCAGAAGGCGGTCAACGATGCCGCCGTCCATGACGAGATCGAGCGCAACATGGGCTTCGCACGCCAGCTCGGTTTCCAGGGCACGCCCAGCTGGGTGATCGGCAATGAGCTGCACAGCGGCGCGGTGGGGCAGCAAAAGCTGGCCGAATCCATCGCCAGGGCGCGCGGTTGAGCCGCAAGATGCGCCGTGCGCTGCTGGCGATTGCGGTCTCGTTCGTCCCGACTGCGGCCTCGGCCCGCGTCGACTACACCGCGATGATCCCGGCCCTGCTGGCTCATGATGCCCGTCTGTTGAATATCGGCTGGCGCATGGCCAGGGCCAACGCGCCACTGTGCCGCAACAGCGCTCCCTCGGCAGGCGTGATGCTCACGGACCTTGGGCAGCTTGACCGGCCCGCAGAAGCGCGCGAGGTCCTTGGTATCGGCGGCAACCTTGCCGTTGTCGCCGTCGCTCCGGGAAGCCCGGCACAGCGGGCCGGCACAGGCGCGGGCGATCACCTGCTCGCCGTCGATGGCATGGCCGTTGCCGATCCCGACGCCGCGCATGCCCGCATGGAGGCCGGTCTCGCCGCCCACGGCACGACCACCCTCACCCTCGCCGCATCGCGCGCGGCTCCCCGTCAGGTCAGGATTTCCGGCGAGGCGGCGTGCCGGGGCGAGTTTCAGCTGCTGGTCGGCCGCAAGGGCGCGCAGACCGACGGCAGGCACATTCTCGTCAGCGTGGAATTGCTGGCCGAGCGGCCCCAGGATGAGGAGGCGGCCTTCATGGCGGCCCACGAACTGGCGCACATCGCGCTCGACCATCGCCGGCGGCTGGATGCCGGAACCCGCAACTATGTCACGGTCCGCCGGACCGAGCGTGAAGCGGACCGACTGGCTCCCTGGCTCATGGCCAATGCCGGCTACGATCCGGCGGCGGCGGCCCGTTTCATGGCCTGGTGGGGGCCGCGCTACAGCGGCGGCATCACCCGGGCGCCCGACCACGATGGCTGGCGCGAGCGACTGGCGTTGATCGAGGTGGAAGTCGGGAAGATCCGCGCGGCCCGGGCGGCCCAGCCGCAGGGCTTGCTCGACTGGCGCGGCCAGGTTTCCTTCGAACCGGTCCGGCAATGACGCGGCTATTTCGCACTTGCAGAGTTTTCGGCTAAACTGGTGATATGCCCGTATTGCCGTTTCGCCCTACTCCGTTCTTCGCCAACAAGAACCAGGCATTCTGGCGCCTGCAGGCGGTCGGCTGGGGCGGCGCCATGCTGCTGCGGGCGATGTCGACGCTGGCCAACGCCCAGCCGTCCTCGTTCCTGGTCCTGGTGCTGATCGCGACGATCACCGGCTTTTCGATTTCGTTGATCCTGGCTGTCATCTACCGCAGTCTCATCGCCCGACGGCCGCTGGTCACCTGGGGCGTGACGGCGCTTGTGCTGCCTTTCGCCATCGGTCTGCACGCCTTCATCGACGCCTGGGTGATCAGCCTTTACCGGCCCGACACCGACGCCAGCTTCGCACAGCTGTTCATCGGCGTGTTCTACCTCGACGCGACGCTGCTGGTTTCCTGGTCCGCGCTCTATTACGCGATCAATTTCTTCATCCAGGTGGAACAGCAGAACGACCAGCTGATCCAGCTGGAAAATCAGGCGACCAGCGCGCAACTGGCCATGCTGCGCTACCAGCTCAACCCGCACTTCCTGTTCAACACGCTGAATTCGATCTCCACCCTTGTGCTGCTCAAGCAGACCGAGCCGGCCAATGCCATGCTCAGCCGGCTGTCCTCGTTCCTGCGCTATACCCTGATCAACGAGCCGGCCGCCCTGGTGACGGTGGCGCAGGAGGTGGAGACCTTGAAGCTCTACCTCGACATCGAGCGCATGCGCTTCGAGGAGCGTTTGCGCACGCAGTTCAACATCGATCCGGCGACGCAGACGGCGCTGA
Organism: uncultured Novosphingobium sp.; assembly: GCA_964630805.1. Taxonomy (GTDB): domain Bacteria; phylum Pseudomonadota; class Alphaproteobacteria; order Sphingomonadales; family Sphingomonadaceae; genus Novosphingobium. Next base: position 47,349 of record CAZVWP010000014.1, read on the forward strand.
TGCCCTCGCTGCTGCTGCAGCCGCTGGTCGAGAACGCGATCAAGTATGCCGTCTCGGCACAGGAGACGGGCGCCGAAATCACCATTTCGACACAACTCGTCGGGAACAGGCTTCGCGTCACCGTGTCGGACACCGGCCCGGGATTGCAAAGCCCGTCGACCAGCAACAGGCTGTCAGGCGTGAGCTTTGATGGTGGCGAGCAAGTATCTACGGGCGTCGGCCTCGCGAACACGCGCGACCGGTTGATGCAGGCCTATGGGGAAGATCATCGCTTCGAAATCCTCGATCCGCCCGAAGGGGGCTTTGCGGTGATGATCGAGATACCGGTCGAACGCCGGGAAACTGCCAATCCTCCCAAGGAGCCACCCAGGCTGGCCGCTGCGGCCAGTTGATTACGCCAGTTGATTCCCGGGCGCGCCGTCCCACATGACGGCATGAACAAAAAAGAGATAGTCGCATGAGCATTCGCACCATTCTGGTCGACGACGAGAAACTGGCTATCCAGGGTCTCCAGTTGAGGCTGGAGAAATATCCCGAAGTGGAAGTGATCGAGACCTGCTCGAACGGGCGGGAAGCGATCCGCAAGATCAAGACCGAAAAGCCCGACCTCGTTTTCCTCGACATCCAGATGCCCGGCTTCGACGGCTTTTCCGTGGTCAAGGGCGTGATGGAGATCGAACCGCCGCTGTTCGTCTTCGTCACCGCCTATGAAGAGCACGCCGTCCGCGCTTTCGAAGCCAATGCGGTCAATTACCTGATGAAACCGGTCGACGACGACAAGCTTGCCGACACGCTCGACCGGGTGAAGACCCGCCTTGCCGAGAAGCGCTCCGCCGAGGAAGCCGAGAAGCTCAAGACCGTGCTGGCCGAAGTGGCGCCCGACGCCATCGAGACAATGCCGGAAGAGGAAGACCTCAGCGCCAGCCGTTTCGAAAAGCTCATCAACATCAAGGATCGCGGCCAGATCTTCCGCATCGACGTCGACAGCATCGAACACATCGAGGCGGCAGGCGATTACATGTGCATTCGCACCGCCGACAATTCCCTGATCCTGCGCGAAACGATGAAGGACCTGGAACGCCGGCTGGACCCGCGCGTCTTCCAGCGCGTCCACCGCTCGACCATCGTCAACCTCAACCAGGTCCGCCAGGTCAAGCCGCACACCAACGGCGAATGCTTCCTCGTGCTCGAATCGGGCGCACAGGTGAAGGTAAGCCGGTCCTACCGCGACGTGGTGGCGCGGTTCGTACATTGATGGTTTGGTTCGGCACTGCGGGCCGGTGCCGTAATCAAAATTCGCTCTTCCGCGAATTTTGAGAAGAAGGTTATGTGGCGGGCCCCGCAGGAGGGGGGACGGGAACCCGCCTTGGCGCTTTGCGCTCTTATATGGGTTTGGCCATTTCACTGACCGGGTTGCCGCCGCGTTTCCACGGCAGCCAGGCTTCCTCTCCCCTCCAATCCGTTTCGGAGTTGTTCCGTCCACGGCAGGCTTAGCGCAAGCCGCGAATGTCACAACTGCGAAAAATTCGCCAGATAGCCGAAACACATTGCCGATACGCCAGAAGCCAGCACCGACTCTCCAAAATTGCGCGGCGTCAGACCCAGCAGTGGTTTTGCCATAACCGCCAAGCAGTGTTACGCGAATCGCCGATGGAAGCGGGGATTCAACAGCGGCCGGCACAAACCCCCACCGATGCGCGGCAGTTGCGCTCGCGCGGGGCGCTTAAGGGCGCTTTGCTGGAGCTGCTTGAGGAAAGGCCGTTCGACAGCCTTTCCATCCGCGAGATATCCGCCCGGGCCGGCACCGGCTACGCCACTTTCTTCCGCAACTATCCCGACAAGGAAGCCCTGCTTGCCGATGTCGCCTCGGAAGAGATCGCCAGCCTGCTGGCCATGACCCAGCCGATCTTCCGCGTGGAAAGCAGCGCCGAAACGACCCAGGCGCTGTGCCAATACATCAAGGAACACCGCAAGCTCTGGTCGGCGTTGCTTACCGGGGGCGCAGCGGGAATCCTTCGCGCCGAATTCATCCGCCAGGCGCGTGAGCTTGCCAAGACCATGCCCCGGCCTGAAAGCTGGTTACCGGCCGACCTTGCGGTGGTTTACGGTACCGGCGCCTCGATCGACCTCCTGGCCTGGTGGCTGGGGCAGGAGGAAGACTATACCGTCCAGCGGATCGCCGAGATTCTGGACAGGCTGATCATCGCGCCGCTGGTTGGCGATCTGGCGCGGCGGGGCCAAGGCGGTTAAGGCGCGTTCATTCCAGCGCAATGCCCCATCGGCTACAAATACTGGTAACGGTAACATTGGCTCTTTCACGCACTTGGCAATTGCGTATATGAGGCGCCTCCACTTGACGGCCGATCAGGGCCATTGGAAAGGACTATCATGAAAAAGCTTCTGATTGCCGCTGCAGCCGTCACCGTCGCCCTTGGCGCGGTCGTGCCTGCATTCGCGGAAGGCGCCGCCGCCAGCGCACCGGCTCCGGCCTGGTCGACCTCGACCAGCAGCATCGGCGACCTGCTTGACAATCCCGCCACCAAGGCCGTCCTCGAAAAGCGCGTGCCGGAACTCGTCGGCAATGCGCAGATCGAAATGGCGCGCGGCATGACGCTCAAGGCGATCCAGGCCTTCGCCGCCGACGCGCTGAGCGATGCCAAGCTTGCAGAAATCGATGCCGATCTCGCCAAGATCCCGGCCAAGTAAGCCCACCAAGGACACGCCCGCATGCTTCGCAAGGCACTCTTCACACTCCTCGCCGCCGGCGGCGTCCTGACTGCGACGGCCCTTCCGGCAGCCGGCCCCGCGCCCGACGGCGCGACCCTGTTCCGGCAGCGCTGCGCGAGTTGCCATGTGATCGCTGCGGGCGCCCGTCCCACGCTGGGCCCGAACCTGAACGGGGTTGTAGGACGCAAGGCGGCCTCGACCCAGTTCAACTATTCGACCGCGCTCAAGGCCTCCAATCTCACCTGGACCCGGCCCAACCTGGACCGGTTCCTGACCGCCCCGGGTCAGATGGTGCCCGGCACCCGCATGGTGATCGGCATCACCGATGCACAGCAGCGCGCCGCCGTACTGAACTATCTCGCGCGTCCGACGCCCTGAACCATGAGTACGGACGTACTCGAAGATGCCGATTGGCCGCTCTTCGGGTGGGCCGACGACGTTCGTCCGGCACTGCGCCGCGCGCTGGAGGCCGGACGCCCGACGGCGCTGGCAACCCTGTTCAAGGTGGAAGGCAGTGCGCCGCGCGGGGCCGGAGCGCAGATGCTGTTCGACGGCCCTCGCGCTTCCGGCTATTTCTCCGGCGACTGCATCGAGGCTGACGTCGCCCGCCATGCCGCCGAAGTGCTGGCCGACGGCGTGCCGCGGCACCTGCACTATGGCATGGGCAGCCCGTGGATCGACATCCGCCTGCGCTGTGGCGGCGCCTTGCACATCCTCGTCGAGCGCATAGCCCCGGATTGCAGCGCCGCCCGCGAACTTCTGGCCAATGGTGATGCGCGACGGCAATGCATCTGGTCCAGCGACGGCAAGCACCAGCAAGTGCTCCCCGGCGAAGGACCGCTGCTCTCGCATGAAGCGAACCCGCTCCGCATCGCCCGCCGCCACGACCCGCCCCGACGCCTGGTCGTTTCGGGGGGCGATCCCGGCGCGCTGGCGCTGGCCAGGCTCAGCGCGGAAGCACGGATCGAGACTATCCTGGTGCGCCCGGACGGTCCTGAAACTCCTCCGCCCTTCGCCGTCTCCCGCTATCTCCGCGAGCCGCCGGCCGAAGTGCTCGCCGCGATCGGGCTCGACCGCTGGACCGCCTATATCGGCGCAACACACGAGGATCACCATGACCTCGGCGGTTGCCTCTATGCCCTGCAGCACGGCGCCGGCTATGTCGCCATGATCGGCGCGAAAGTGCGCGCCGAGGGACGGAAGGACGCCTTGCGGGCCGCTGGCGCCAGCGAGAACGACCTTGCCCGGCTGCACCTTTCGCCGGGAATTGCGGGTCTCGGCAAGGCGCCGTGGGAAGTGGCGATAGGCATCCTCGCCGAAGTCCTGCAGGCGATGAACCCCGCGAGCGAGCGGGCGTGACCCTGGCCGCCATCGTTCTGGCGGCAGGCACGGGCAGCCGCTTCGGCGGCGGCAAAATGACAGCGCCCTTTCGCGGCGAGCCGCTGCTTCACCACGCCATTCGCGCTGCCAGGGCTGCACCGGTCGACCGCGTCATCGTGGTCTGTTCCGCCGGTGTGGACATTGGCGAATGGAATGGCGCGCCGCCAGTCGAGGCACTGCGCCTCGCCAGCCCGGAGCTTTCGACCTCGCTCAATGCGGGCATCGCGGCTGCGGGCGATACGCAAGGCGCCTTCATCTTCCTTGGCGACATGCCCCTCGTCCCGCACGATGTCGCGACGGGATTGGCCGAGGCGCTGCACGACAATTTCGCCGCCATCCCGCGCTTCCAGGGTCGCAACGGCCACCCTGTGCTGCTTTCCGCCCGCGCCTTCCCGCAAGTCGCCAGTCTCACCGGAGACGAAGGGGCGGGCCGGCTGCTGAAGCAACGCAAGGATATTGCATTCCTCGACTGCGCAAGCGAAGGCGTGCTGCTCGACGTGGACCGGACCGAAGATCTGGCACGGCTTGAGCGATACGGGGAGAGAGACGCGCAATGACCGATTTTTCCGGCCTGTTCACGCCCATCCGGCTGGGCAAGTTCACCCTGCCCAACCGCTTCGTCTTCCCGCCGATGGGCCTCGAGGTCTGCGAGAACGGCATCCCCGGCGACGATGCGGCAGAATATTACGCCCGGCGCGCCCAGGGCGGCGCGAGCCTGGTGATCACCGAGGGCGCCTATATCGACCACCCCTCCTCGGGCGATAACCCGCTGCTCGGCCGGATCAAGGGCGAGGATTCCTGGGAAGCCTGGCGCAATGTCGCCACCAAGGTCCACCGCGAGGGCGGGATATGCGTTCCCGAATTGTGGCATGTCGGACTGATCCCCTACGGCCCGGACATGCTCGCCGGAAAGGGCATCACCTATCGCCCGGAACTCGGCCAGGTCAGCCCCTCAGGCTACATCGCGCCGGGAATGAAGGTCACCGAGGGGATGAGCCAGGACCAGATCGACGAGGTGATCGCAGCCTATGCCCGCAGCACCGCCAAGTCGGTCGAGCTGGGCTTCGACGGGATCGAACTGCACGGCGCGCACGGCTACATCATCGACCAGTTCCTGTGGAAGGAACTCAACCACCGCACCGACCGCTATGGCGGCAGCCCGAAGGCGCGCGGGCAGTTCGCCGCCGAGGTGGTCCGCGCCTGCCGCGCCGAGCTCAAGGAGGGCATGCCGCTGATCGTGCGGCTCTCCTTCTGGAAGATGGCCGACTTCAACGCCCGCCTCGCCGACACGCCTCGGGAACTGGAAGAGCTGCTGGCGCCCATGGTGGAGGCCGGTGTCGACCTGATCGACTGCTCGCAGCGCCGCTTCTGGGAGCCGACCTATGAGGGCAGCGACCTCAACCTCGCCGGCTGGGTCAAGAAGGTTACCGGCGTTCCGACCTGCACCATCGGCTCGATCGGCCTCGAGCTCGACTTCCTTGCCAGCCTCAGCGCGGCGGACGCCACCGCCGAACTCGATCTCGGCCGGCTGGACGACCTGATGCGCCGGTTCGACCGGGGCGACTTCGACATGGTCGCGGTCGGCCGCGCGATGATCGCGGAGCCCGACTGGCCGAAACTGGTGCAGATCGGGCGGTTCGACCAGCTCAAGCCCTTCTCGACCTCGCTGATGGCCGACCCGCTGATGGCGCACGCGAAGTAGGCGGTGTCTTGACCGAAATTCCGGTGAACCGGAATTTCTGACGCGGCACCGGCCCTCTCCCCCGGCCCAACCACCCACAGGGTACAATCAATGGGAGGTTGGGCCGGGGGAGAGGGCCGGTGCCGCACGATCCGAAACGTCAGTTTCGGATAAGACGCCTCAGCCGTTGTAGACCAGCTTCATCCCCGGCTCGCTCCAGCGCGTCTTGATGAGGGCGCCGCGGCCGGAAAAGGTGATCCAGGCGTCCATCATGTCCGCGCCGCCAAAGGCAATGTTGGTGACGATGGGATCCTCGAACGGCACCTGCGTCACCGACCCGGCCGGCGACACCGTGGTGATCGCCCCGCCGGCAGTCCCGTTGAAATCCGCACCCATGGTGGCGACGCAGACATTGCCCGCAGCCGTCATCGCCAGGCTGTCGAGCATGGTCTTGCCCGGCACGCTCGCCACCCAGCGCGCGGTCTGCGCCTCGGCCTTGCGCTCGTAGGCATAAACCCGGGCGCTGTAGGTATCGGCGACATAGACCGTCTTCCAGTCCGGCGAGACACCGACGCCGTTGTAGCTGAGGCAATTGCCCTCGATCCGCCTGATCCACGATCCGTCGCCGGCGGCGCAATAGAGCCCGCCGAACTGCTTGCCGCTGTGCCCCTCTGCGAAGCGGCCGAGATCGGTGAACCAGACATTGCCGTCGCAATCGAACATCAGGTCGTTGGGCGCGGAGAGCGCCGCGCCCTCGCACGCGGTATAGACCGGCTCGGCCTTGCCGGTGCCAAGGTCCACCCGCTCGATCCGCCCGGGCCCCGGCGCGCCGCCCGGCCCCATGCCGCCATTGTTGCACACCCAGAGCGACCCGTCGGCGGCCGTGGCCGCGCCATTAGGCCCGCCGCCGGGCTTCGAGACCACTTCCTTGCGCCCGTCGCCCCAGCAGCGGGTGACTTGGCCGGCCATGATCTCGACAACGATCACCGATCCGTCGGCCATGACGACAGGCCCTTCGGGGAACGACAGGCCCTCGGCGATGACTTCGTAGTGGCTCATTTTTCCTCTCCAGATTCGGCTCTTTCGGCCGGGTTAGTCGATGAAATGCATCGGATGCGCGGATGTTTCGGTGCCGATATCGCAGGCGGTTGCAGCGGGTCCGGGTGGAGTATGACGGGGGTTGGGGACTGAGCAAAACGCTTTTTAAGGCCCTTGCTACCTCCCGAAGCGCAATCCGTCCCCAGACCCGGAAACGGCCGGACGGTCTGCTCATCGCGGATTTTCGCGAAGCCACTTCCTGGCGTCCTCGTTCCCCTTGGCTGCAGCCTGTTCGAACCACCGCCGCGCCTCGGCGAAGTCCCGCGGAACACCCCAGCCACTGGCGTAAAGGAAGCCGAGGTTCCGCATGGCGAGGACGCTGCCTTTGGCATGAGCCTGCTCGAACAGCCGGCGTGCCTGCACATAGTCCTGCCCAGTCCCGATACCGTCGCGATAGAGCGTTCCGAGGTTGTTCATGGCATCGCCATCGCCCTTGGCAACAGCCTGCTCGTACCAGCGCCGCGCCTGCAAATAGTCCCGCGTCACGCCCTTGCCGAATTGGTAGTGGATGCCCAATTGCCCCATGGCTTCGGCATTTCCCTTGGCGGCGGCCTGTTCGAACCACCGCCGCGCCTCGGCGAAGTCCCGAGGAACTCCCTGGCCACTGGCGTAAAGGAAGCCGAGGTTCCGCATGGCCAGGACGCTGCCTTTGGCATAAGCCTGCTCGAACAGCCGGCGTGCCTGCACAAAGTCCTGCCCAGTCCCGATACCGTCGCGATAGAGCGTTCCGAGGTTGTTCATGGC
>CAZVWP010000014.1:55078-55251 GCA_964630805.1 uncultured Novosphingobium sp.
CCCTTGCCGAATTGGTAGTGGATGCCCAATTGCCCCATGGCTTCGGCATTTCCCTGGGCCGCTGCCTGTTCGAACCACCGCCGCGCCTCGGCGAAGTCCTGCGGAACTCCCTGGCCATTGGCGTAAAGGAAGCCGAGGTTCCGCATGGCGAGGACGCTGCCTTTGGCATAAGC
>CAZVWP010000014.1:55351-79367 GCA_964630805.1 uncultured Novosphingobium sp.
TGGCGTAAAGGAAGCCGAGGTTCCGCATGGCGAGGACGCTGCCTTTGGCATAAGCCTGCTCGAACCAGGCTCTGGCCTGCACGAAGTCGGCGACCACTCCGTTGCCATCCCGATATAAAACACCAAGGTTGTTCATGGCTGATGAATTGCCATCGGCGGCTGCCTGTTCAAACCAGTTGCGCGCCTGAGCATAATCCTTGTTTGCGTTGTACGCGAATCCCAGCCGCATTTTCATCGCAGCATTTCCGGGCAATACCTCAACTGCCCGCGTGCAGGCCGGAATTGCCAGAACCGGGAGGACACTCGCAGACTCAACATCAGTCAACCTCTCGCACTCGGCATTCAGCGTGGTTGCGTCCACGCTGGTCTGCGGGCGCGGTACGGACGCGACGTAGGCAGGGGCTTGCGGCGTCTGAAGCGTAGTCGGGGGACGGGCGGGCGCGCTGCCTGGCACGAGGTAATACTCCTCACCCGAAATACTCGCACTCACAAATGGCTTCTGCTCGCCCCCCGTCGCCGCGACGACATCGTCGCGCACCTTGCCAGGCAGCACCTGCAGCATGAGCCCCGGCTGCACCAGCCGCTGCGCCAGCGAGCGAGCGAAAGGGCTATTGCCGCCGGTGCCGTCGCTCGCGGTGCTGCCCGGCGCGGCGGCGAACATGACCAGCACGTCGTCGACCTCGACCCGGCCCAGCCCGCGCGTCACCGCGCGCGAGCCTGCCTTCCAGGCCTGCCCGAAAGGATTGTTGCGGCAGGCATCGAGCACGACGATCCGCTTCTGCGCGCCCGTCAATGCGCCCAGCACCTGGTCGAGGTCGATCGCCTCGAAGCCGAGGTCGTAATCGCTGGCGAGGCGGGCATCGACCGGCAGCAGCCAGTTCCTGCCGTTCGCCTCGATCCCGTGCCCGGCGAAATAGACGAGGGCGACCTCGGCCCCCTGCGCCTTCTGCCGGAAGCTGCTGAGCGCCGCGCGCATCTGGGCGACGGTGGCATTGTTCATCGGCACGACTTCGAAGCCGGTCTGGCGCAGCGCATCGCCCACCAGCCGCGCATCGCTCAGCGGATTGGCGAGCTGGCCGGCGGCGGCATAGGTGCCGTTGCCGACCACCAGCGCGACGCGGGTGCCGGCATGGGCAGCGGCGGGAAGCGCCAGCGCCAGCACCACGAACAGCCATTTGCGCAAAAGCACCATCGCTTGCCCCCAAGCCGTTGAATCGCTTGCCAGCATAATCGGCGAATTGGCCTGGCGGCAACAAGGCGCTGCGCTGCCGGATACGGCGACAAGGCCGACGGACGCATGGAAGAGCGAACTTGGAGCGATGCACCTGCCCGGTTAAGGTGGGCCGGGAGGCTGCGACGATGACTAGCGCCTGGTGGAACTGTCCGGCCGAGCAAGTATTTGCCGAAGTCCGCTCGCGCATGGCGGGGTTGAGCGCGGCGGAAGCCCAGGCGCGCTTGCGGCAGGATGGCCCCAACCTGGTGGGCGCAGCCGAGCGCCATTCGCCCTTGAAGCTGCTTATGCGGCAGTTCACGAATCCGCTGGCCCTTATTCTGTTGTTCGGGGCGTCGATTTCCATGACGCTGCGCGAATGGCTCGACGCCTCGATCATTCTTGCGATTGTCGGCGGCAGTGGCCTGCTTGGATTTTCGCAGGAATACCGGGCATCGAAGGCCGTGGAAGCCTTGCGAAAGCGGCTCGCCCTGAGAGTGAGCGTGTGGCGCGATGGAACCTTGCGCGAAATCCCGGTGGCCGAGGTGGTGGCCGGAGACGTGGTCCAGCTCTCGGCGGGGAACCTTGTTCCGGCCGATGGACTGGTGGTGGAGGCCGCCGACTGTCAGGTGACAGAGGCGGCGCTCACCGGGGAATCCCTGCCGGTCGAAAAACAGCCCGGGGTCGTACCTGTGTCGGCCGGACTTTCCGAGCGCACGAATTGCCTGTTCATGGGCTCGTCGGTGAGGAGCGGCAGCGCTACTCTTCTGGTCGTCGAAACTGGCCGGCGGACACAGTATGGCGCGATCGCCGACCGGCTGAACGAACCCGATGCAGCATCCGATTTCACGCGGGGCATCCGGCATTTCGGGACAATGCTGGTCAGGGTGATGATCGCGATCGTTTTGGCGGTGCTGACGATCAACCAGTTGCTGGGACGTCCGATAGTCGACTCGCTGCTTTTCTCCGTCGCTCTTGCCGTCGGACTATCGCCCGAGATGCTGCCTGCGATCATCAGCGTGACCCTGGCTGCCGGTGCGCGGCACCTGGCCTCGGACGGCGTCATCGTGCGCCGGCTCGATGCCATCGAAAACCTTGGCAGCATGGATATTCTCTGCACGGACAAGACCGGCACCCTGACAGAAGGCGTGGTTCGTCTCGACAGCGCGGTCGATATCGATGGCAACCGGGACGCCGCGGTTCTGGCCGCGGCCTTCCTCAACGCGTCGCTGGAAACCGGAATCGCCAACGCGCTGGATCAGGCGATCGTTTCGGCCGGCAACGAGCAGGGCCTGACGCAGCAGGGGGTGCGCAAACTTGGTGAGTTGCCATACGACTTCAACCGGCGCCGTCTCAGCATCGCAGTCGAAGAGCGCTCCGGAACAGCCTCGAGGCGATTGATCACCAAGGGCGCCTTTGCCGAGATGATGGCCGTCTGCACGATGGTCCGTCGCAATGGCAACGAGTTGCGGCTGGGCGAGGCCGAGCGCGACAGGATCGAAAAACTGTTCGTCTCCTACGGCGAGGCTGGCTATCGCGTATTGGCGGTTGCGGATCGTCACCTGGCAGGCGCGGACGTGCTGCAACGGACTGACGAGACCGGCATGACCCTGCTGGGCCTGTTGCTTTTCCTCGATCCGCCGAAGCAGGACGTTCAGGCAACTCTCGAGCAGATGGCCGGCCTGGGCATCGAAGTGAAAGTCATCAGCGGTGACAATCGGCACGTGACGGCACATGTGGCCGCGCAGGTCGGCATGACGCATGCGCCCTTGCTGACCGGCCAGGACATTTCCGGGATGAGCGATGAAGCGCTCCGCCATGTCGCCAGGCGCACGAAGCTTTTCGCCGAAATCGATCCCCAGCAGAAGGAGCGCATCATCCGCGCCCTGCAGGCGGGCGGGGATGCGATCGGCTACATGGGCGACGGGATCAACGATGCGCCCGCCCTCAGGCTGGCCGACGTTGGCATTTCGGTGGATTCAGCGGTCGACGTCGCCCGCGAAAGCGCGGATGTCGTTCTGCTTCGCCATGACCTGGCGGTGCTGCGCAAGGGTGTGGCCGATGGACGCAAGACCTTCGCCAATACGCTCAAGTACATCTCGATCACCACCAGTGCCAATTTTGGCAATATGGTCAGCATGGCGCTGGCGACGCCCTTGCTGCCGTTCCTTCCCCTGCTTCCCAAGCAGATACTGCTCAACAATTTCCTGTCCGACATTCCCTCTCTCACGATTTCCGGCGACAACATCGATGCCGAGCTTGTTGCCGCTCCCCAGGATTGGGACATCGGACAAATTCAAAGGTTCATGATCGTGTTCGGACTGATCAGTTCGTGCTTCGACCTGATAACCTTCGCTGCCCTGCGCTGGCTGTTCCACACCGACGCGGCCATGTTCCAGACCATATGGTTCATGATCTCCCTGCTGACCGAGCTGGTGGTGGTACTGGTATTGCGGACCCGCCGGCTGAGCTGGCAAAGCCGGCCCAGCAACCTATTGCTGGGATCGACCGGCCTCATGACTCTCCTGGCCGTAGCCTTGCCGTTGACGCCGGGCTTCGATCGGCTGTTCGGCTTCGAGGATCCCAGCTGGATCCTCATCGCATTCAGCCTTCTACTGGTGGTGGTTTATGCAATGGTCACGGAAGCTGCAAAAATCCGCTTCTATCGCCGCCGATGAGCTAACCCCGCAAGGCTTCTTCCACCCGCGCCAGCCTGTCGCGCAGACGGCGGTTTTCGGCTTCCAGCGCGCTTGTATCCGGCTGGCCGCCCAGCAGGCCGTGCAGGAACAATCGCACGCTTGACCGGATGTGGCGGCCCAGCGCTGCATTGTCGCGGGTGACGCCCCAGGCGGCGTCTATGGCGGGGCCGGTGACGAGGTGCAAGAAGCCCTCGGCGGCCTCCAGCGCGTCCTCGGTGCAGATCGAATCGCCAAGGCGGCGCCGGAACAGTTCGGCGAGGAACCGGATGGTCGGGCCGGTGCCCTGTTCCACGTTGGTCGCGCCGATATCGGGCGAATGCACGCTTTCGGCATTGGTCAGGCGCAGCAGGCGCAGGCCGGCCGGGCTCATGATATTGGCCAGCAGGATCTCGCCGATGGCAAGGAGACTCGCCTCGAGATCCTCCACTTCCGCCGCGCGCAGCCGCTCGACCGGTACGATCCATTCCTCGATCGCGCGCTGCAGCGCCGCGCGGAACAGGGCGGTCTTGTCGCCATAGCGGGCATAGACGGTCCGTTTGGCCATGCCGGCCTTGGTGCAGATCGCCTCTATGCTGGTGCGTTCGAAGCCCTGGTCGAGGAACAGGTCGAGCGCCACGTCGAGCAGCGCCTCGTTCGACAGGCTGGGCCGGCCGGGGCGCCGGCGGGTTTCGGTCAGGGTTTCAGAGAGCGTTTCCGCGTGCATGGCGCGATTCTGCCTTATTGAAACGATTCAGGCAACAAATTATCCGCCGCAATCTCCGCATCCGCGTATCTCTCCCCCATTGCGCACCCGATTGAAACGAGTAGGGTAACAATCAATAGCGAATCGTGCGGGAGATTGGGCGTGGCGACGATGGCACTGGAAACAGTGGATCTGACTCCTTTGATCGGATCGGAACTGAAGGTCTCCAAGGAAGCGCTGCTTTCGGGCGAACTGCGCGACGAGATCCGCGCGCTGCTGGTCAGGCGCGGCGCCGTGGTCGTGCGAGGCGTCCATCCGAGCGACGAGGAACTGCGCCAGATCGCCCGCACCCTGGGCGATCTGCGCACCGGCTCGGTCAAGCGCGGGGCCGACGGCAAAGTGCTGAACGAGGGTGACGGCGGGGTGATGAAGATCAGCCTCGATGCCGATATCAACCCCGATTACGCCCGCTTCCTGCCTGGGAACCACCTGTGGCACATGGACGGCACCTACGAGGAAGTGCCGCCCTTCGCCACGCTGTTCACCCCCTATCGCCTGTCGAAGGTAGGCGGTGACACCATGTTCGCCAGCACCTACGCCGCCTACGAGGCGCTGTCCGACGAGATGCAGGCGCGGCTCGATCCGCTGATCGCCGTCCACACCATGCCCGCCGCGCTGTTCCCGGCCATGCGCAACGTCACGGTGGAGGAGTTTGCGGTCTGGCACAGTTATCCGGAGCGGCGGCATCCGCTGGTCTGGCGGCACAAGTCGGGCCGCAAGTCGCTGGTGCTGTCGACCTCGATCGCCTGGATCGAGGGCCTGCACCCGGCGGAGAGCCACGACCTGCTGCAGGACCTCATGCGCCATGCGACGCAGGAGAAGTTCACCTATCGCCACAAGTGGCAGATGGGGGACCTCGCCATCTGGGACAACACCGGCAACATGCACCGGGTGATGCCCTACGATGCCGAGAGCAGGCGCGAATTCCATCGCTGCACCCTGAACGGCGAAGAACCCATCCGGGCGGCAGCCTGAGCCACCTGACACCCAGACAAGACTATCGGGAGATACCTAAATGCAAATCGGCCTGCACCTGTCTTTCCAGAACCTGCACAAGATGCCGGACTACGAATACCACCGGAAGGAAACCCAGATCGGCATCGAGGCCGAGGCCATGGGCTTCGACTGGGTGGGCTCGGTCGAGCACCACTTCACCGACTATGCCGCCTGCCCCGATCCGATGCAGGCGCTGACCTGGATCGCAGCCAAGACCAGCAAGATCAAGCTGATGACCGCCGCCGTCATCCTGCCCTGGAACGATCCGCTGCGCGTCGTCGAAAAGGCGGCGATGCTGGATTCGGTCAGCGAAGGCCGCCTGATCCTTGGCATGGGCCGCGGCGCCGCCCGCCGCGAGTTCAACGCCTTCCGCCAGGACCTCGCCGACAGCCGCGAGATGTTCGACGAAGCCGCGCTGATCATCATGGAAGGCATGGAGACCGGCTGGGTCGAGGCCGACACCAAGCACTACAAGCAGCCGCGCATCGAGGTTCGCCCCCGCCCGCACAACTGGAGCCGCGACCGCATGGTGATGGTCTCGATGTCGCCCTCCTCGGCCGAAGTCGCCGCCGACTATGGCCTCAAGGCGCTGCGCTTCAGCCAGGGCGAGTGGGAACGCTCGATGCCCGAGATCATCGCCTATCGCGAAACCTTCGAGGCCAAGCACAAGAAGAAGGCCCCGCCCTTCATCATCAGCGACTTCGTGGTCTGCCACGAGGACCCGGCCAAGGTAGCCGAGCATACCGACAAGTATTTCGCCGACCAGTTCCTGCAAGTGGTCAACCACTACGAATGGGGCAGCGACCACTTCAAGGAACTGCCGAGCTATTCCACCTACGTGGCGCTGGGCGAGATGACCGCCGCCGCCGGCGGGCCGACCAAGGCCTACAAGGGCTTCATCGACGGTAACCTGATCGGCACCCCCGAAGTGATGCTGGAAAAGCACGCCATGCGCACGTCGATGGTCGGCGAGTACGACATGCTGGCCAACTTCAGCTTCGGCGGCATGCCCTTCGAGGAAGTCTACAAGCAGATGAAGCTGTTCGCCGACAAGGTCATGCCACACCTAAAGGGCTGATTTCGGCGATTCTATTGCTGCAAAAATGCAACAGGGCGGTCGCAATAACGCGTGGCCGCCCTGTTTCTGTTGACGATTGATTCACGCGACCCGCATAGAGGCCCCCAGTTTTTGCAAACCGGCCTGGGATGGGGCCGCGGCGGGGTGGCCTGCCGAATATCCAGGGAGTAACAAGATGAACAGCTTCCGCATGCGCGCCCTTGGCGCCGCCGTATCCTTCTTTGCAGTGGCCGCCGCCGCGCCGGCCCTGGCCCAGGACAATGCCTCCGCCAGCGACAACAGTGGCGACATCATCGTCACCGCGCAGCGCAAGGAGCAGAAGCTCAACGACGTGCCGCTGTCGATCACCGCGCAGTCCGGCGACCAGCTGGCCAATGCCGGCATCCGCCAGATGAGCGACCTGCAGCTGACGACGCCCGGCTTCACCCCGTCGAACTCGTCGGGCTACAACCAGATGTTCATCCGCGGCATCGGCAACGCCATCTTCGTCGGCGCCGACCCTTCAGTCGCGACCTTCATCGACGACGTGCCGCGCGTGTTCGGCACCCTGGTCAACAATTTCGTCGATGTTGAGCGCGTCGAAGTGATCAAGGGCGCGCCGGGCGCGCTCTATGGCCGCAACGCCACCGGCGGCGCGGTCAACATCATCACCCGTCAGCCGTCGCTCGACGGCGTCTCGGCGCGCGGCAGGATCTCCTACGGCGAGAAGGCCACGTTCCAGGCCTCGGCCTTCTTCAACATCCCGCTGGGCGACAAGGCCGCCTGGACGATCGCCGGCGAACGCCGCACGCATGACGGCTACATCAAGAACATCACCACAAGCACCGCCCCATATACGGCGGCGATGTTCCCGGTTAACAACGTAGCCGGTCCCGGCACGGCCTCGTACCTCGGAACACCGGCCCAGACGGCGGCCTACTTCAATTCCGGCCTGAGGCCGCAGGACAGCTACAACAAGGAAAACTTCTGGGCCGTCAGCAGCAAGCTGATGATCAAGCCGAGCGACAACTTCAAGATCACCTTCGCCGGCGATTACAGCAACAAGGACGACGACAACGGCAACGGCGCCTATAACACGATCCCGGCCTACCCGGTCGCCGTGCTGTCGGGCTTCTTCAACCTGTTTGCCGGCGCCAGCACCACGACCAACGGCCTTTCCAGCTTCATCGTGCCCATCACGGAGAAGTTCACCACCGCGCAGCGCGGCTTCGGCTACGCCCGCCTCAAGGACTGGGGCGTTTCGGCAACTGCTGTGCTCAACCTGCCCAGCGTCGACCTGACCTCGATCACCTCCTACCGCAAGAACGAAAGCCAGTTCCTGACCGAACTGGGCTTCACCCCCTATGCGCTGGTGCAGGCGCGGGTGCCGCTCAAGAAGAAGACCTTCTACCAGGAACTGCGCGCCGTCTCGACCGCGGACGGCCCGCTGCACTGGATCGCTGGCGCTTCCTATCTGCGCGCGCAGTTCGACGGCGGCCTGTTCAGCAACCTGATCCCGCCGCTGGTCGTCGACGCGCCGGCGGGCTCGGGCGGATACGTGGCGCACAACTGGTCGGTTTTCGCCCAGGCCGATTATGACTTCTCGGATCGCTGGAACCTGATGATCGGCGGCCGCTACGTCCACGAAAAGAATAACGCCCGCTCGTTCAACCCCCTGATCAATAAGACGGACTCGTTCCCGCTCTCGGAAGGCAAGTTCCTGCCCTCGGCCACGCTGAAGTATTCGTTGCCCGGCGGCGGCAACGTCTATGCCCGCTATGCGCGGGGCTTCAAGTCGGGCGGCATCGTGCCGGTCACCCCGGCGACGATCTTCCCCGATCCCTACACCCAGGGCGGCATCTTCAAGGGCGAGGAAATCGACACCTTCGAGATCGGCGTGCGCGCTCCGCTGGCCAACAACCGCATCAACGTGACCGCTGCGATCTTCTACAATGACTATCGCAACGTCCAGGTGGCCGCCCATGCCAAGGCGACGGTCATCCCGGGCAGCAACCCGCCGACGACCTACCAGGCGCTCGCTTCGGTGTCCGTGGTCAACGCCGGCAGCGCGCGGACCTATGGCGCCGAGGCCAGCATTACCGCCCGGGTGTCCGATGCCCTGACTCTCGGCGCCTCGGTCGGCTATCTCAACGCCAAGTACAAGAGCTTCCTGGTTCCGGCCTCCAACCCCGTGCTGGAAGCCTTCGACCTGTCGAACACGCGCATGATCAACTCGCCTGAGTGGCAGGTGTCGCTGAATGCCGACCTGAACCAGCCGATCAACGACAGGCTGACCCTGGTAGGCAACGTCGTCGCCGGCTACACGAGCGAGGTGCTTTGGCAGCAGTCCGGCCTCACCGGCTTCCTGCCCGATGCCGTCGGCCCGTCCTACTGGCTGGTCAATGCCCGGCTTGGCGTGAAGTCGTCCGACGACAAGTGGGAACTGGCAGTCTATGCCAAGAACCTGTTCAATCAGAACTACACCACCTTCGGCGGATCGACCGCGACCTACGGCAACATCCTGATCTACGGCGATCCCAGGATCGTGGGCGCCGAGGCGATCTTCAAGTTCTGATGCCGCGCGGCCCCTCCCTTGCGGGGGAGGGGCCTGCCGGTCATGCCCGCCCGGTTTCGCTCGCCAGCAAGGCCGGGTCGATCCCTTCCGCGCGCCAGGTAGCCGCCCAGCGGCCCTCGGCAGGCAGGCCGAAGACGATGTCCGCCCGCCCTTCCGCCGCATACCAGCCGTGCCGCGTCATCTCGGCATCAAGCTGCCCGGGCGCCCAGCCGGCATAGCCCAGCGCGATCAGCCAGCGCTCCGGCCCCTTGCCCTCGGCAATCGCCCTCAGGATGTCGAGCGATGCGGACAGCGCCCCCAGCCCCGGCACCTCCAGAGTATCCGGGCTGCTCCAGTCGGCCGAATGCAACACGAAGCCGCGCCCCGGCTCCACCGGGCCGCCATGGTGCACCGGACAATCGGGCGCGACACCCGGCTCGATCTCCAGCTCCTGCAGCAGCTCATGGAAGGTGACGCCGCTGCGGATGTGGCCGATACCGAGACCGAATGCCCCATTCTCGTCGTGCACGCACATGGCGATGACGGCACGGTCGAACCGCGTATCGCCCATGCCCGGCATGGCGAGCAGCAACCTTCCGGCGAGATATCGGGCTTCGGTCATGGGCGGGATGTTAGCCACGGCTGGATCGCATGCAAAGGACCCTGTTGCTCAGCCGAAATGCATTTCGGTTCGTTCGCCATGCCGCCTTGAAATTCGCAAGAACGAATTGCCGGCCGGCTTGACTGCACTTGGGCATTGATCGGAGCCGGGCAAAATAGTAAGCTCGCTTATCAATTCGCGCGGCCGGTGGGCCGCCAGGGAGATTCTCGAATGACTGCCATCACCGTTCGCAACCTGCGCGACGACCTTTCCTTCGGCGCGATCGTCGAGGGCCTCGACTGGAGCAATGTCGATGACGAGGCGACCCGCCAGCAGATTCGCGACACCTTCCACCAGCGCGGCATGATCGTGTTCAGGAACATGGAACCGACCGCCAAGATGCAGGTCGCGGTCTCCAAGATCTTCGGCCCTCTCAAGGACCACCCGACCAAGAGCACCCCGCGCGACGACGAGACGGGCGAGGAAGCGCAGGGCGTGATCGACATGTTCCATGCCGGCACCACCGATCCGGACAACGTCGCCGGTCTGGTCGAGCGCAACGGCCAGCGGCTGGCCCGCTTCGCCCCCTGGCACTTCGACCACTGCTACAACGACGAGCTCAACTATGCGGGCGTGCTGCGCTCCCCCGTCAATTCGCCCGCCGGCGAAGGCGGCCGCACCGGCTTCATGGACGGCGTCGAAGTCTACCGCCAGCTCCGTCCGGACCTGCGCGAGAAGATGGAGAACCAGAACGTCATCTACACGCTCGACACCCGCCTTTCGAAGTCGAAGTTCGCGGTAGACTACAAGGCGCTGGGCGAAGTCTCCACCACCAAGGATCTGCTCAAGGAAGTGGCGATCTTCCCGCGCGCCATGCATCCCGCCGTCTGGACCCGCGACACCGGCGAGAAGGTGTTCCACGCGGCGCCGTGGATGGCCGTGGGCCTCGAACACAACGAGACGCCTGAGGGCGATGCCCTGTTCGACGAGGTTTGCCGCGAGCTGACCAGGCTGGGCGAGGGCACCTGCGCCTACTGGCACCAGTGGGAGCCCACCGACATGGTGATCTGGGACAACACCCGCATGCTCCATGCCGTCGAAGGCTGCCCGCCGCAGTACGACCGCCGCACGATCCGCTCGACGATCAAGGGCGACTATGGCCTCGGCTATTTCGAGGACGGAAAGAAGATCGGCGAAGTGTTCCGCGAGATCGAACCCGTCTGATGTGGCAGCAACTGGCGGTGAAGGCGCTCGTCTCCGGCGCCGTGATCGCCTTGGCTTCCGAAGTGGCCCGCCGCAGCCCAGGCTGGGGCGGGCTGATCGTTTCGCTGCCTTTCGTCACCCTGCTCTCGCTGGCCTGGCTCTGGCGGGATACGCATGACACCGCGCAAGCCGCGGATTTCCTGGCGAGCAGCGCGCTCTACACCATTTCCGCCCTGCCGGCCTTTGGCTTGATGGTGCTGCTGATGCGGCGGCAGGCCGGGTTGCCAGTGACGTTGCTGGCGGGCGCACTGGCGGCCATGGCGGGCTATGGCGTGCTGATGTGGGCGGGGCGGCGCTGGGGCCTTCCCGTCTGACTAGCGGCCGGTCTGACCTATTTGTCGTGGCCCCAGTTCACCGTGACATCGCTGCCGCCCGCCCGGCGCGACGCGGCATGTGCCATGAGACTGCGCCCCTTGTCATCGCGCGCCAGCAGCATGATACCATCCGCGCTGGGCTCGGTCACGTCGATGGGAATACCGGCCTGCTCCGCCTTGGCTTTGTAGAACGAGATCACCGCATTGGGCGCATCGCGGGTTACATAAGCAACCGTGCCACTCATGTGCCCCGGCTGCGTCTCTCCCATGGCGCAGGTGCTGACTGCTTCTGTCCGCACGAGAGCGACGAAGGGCGGCATGCCGTGGCACAGGCTGCCCGCATCGGCGACGGCTGCCGATGGCGACTGGCTCGGCGGCGGCGCAGGCTTGTCGCTGCCACCGCCGCAGGCCGCCAAGGCCAGCGGCAGGGCAAGCGTCAGCCGGCGCATCAGGCGAAGGCCGGGATGACTTCGCGGGCGAACAGTTCCGCATAGGGCCGGAACTTCTCGCCCGGCAGGCCCGGCGGCACGCCCAGCATGATGTGATCCACCGGCGCGCGCTCCTGCATGCCCCGGAACAGGTCGATGGCCTCACCCGGGCTGAGCACCCGCATGATGCCCGATGCCTTGAAATCGGTCAGGCTCATCGCTTCCAGCCCGCGGTTTTCGCTGACGCCCAGCGCCTGGTCTTCTGCCGCCATCTCGCCATAGGTGTTGTTGACGTGGTGAAAGTGCGGGGCGATCTCTGCCCAGGCACGCTCCTTGTCGTCAGTGACGATCGTGAACAGCTCTGGCAGGCGCATGTTGGCCGTGGCCGGGTCCTTGCCTGCGGTCTTGAGCTTTTCGAGATAGAGCGGCCCTGCCTCAATATTGCCGAAATAGCCGTCGCCATATTTGATCACCCGGTCCATCGCCTTGGGCACGAAACCGCCGATCAGCAGCTTGACCCGGCCGAGCGGTGCCGGGGGCGAGAGGAACGCTTCCTTGATCTGGTAGTACTTGCCCTCGAAGGTGACGGTTTCGCCCGCCCACAGGCGCGTCACGATCTCGAGGAACTCGTCGAACATGGCGCCGCGTTTGGTGAAATCTACGCCGAAGGCCTGAGTCTCGCGGCGACGGTAGCCAATGGCGAGGGTGACTTCGAGGCGGCCATTGGAAATGCAGTCCAGCACCGCGCAGTCGGTGGCGAAGCGCACCGGGTTGTAGAGCGGGGCGAGCGCCACCGCCGTGCCGACCCGAAGCTTGCTGGTCCGCGCCGCAACCGCGCTCGCGGCGATGAGCGGCGAGGGGATATAGCCGTCGCTGGCGAGGTGATGCTCGGAAAACCAGGCGGCGTGGAAGCCCATGGCCTCGGTCGAGGCGGCGAAGTCGATGATGTCGGCGTAATGCGCCGGCCAGTCGCGGTGCCACTGCGGGGGATTCCGGAAATCGTAGAGATAGCCGAAGGTCATCTTGCCGGGCATGCCACTCACCTGTTCAGTTGTTCCGTCCGGTGTCGCAGCATGTTGCGCCGCCCCGGTCAAGCCGGGACAGGCCTCACGCGAAGGCCGGTATCACTTCGCGCGCGAAAAGCTCGGCATAGCGGCGGAAGCGTTCGGCAGGGATGCCGGGCGGCAGGGTCAGCATGACATGCTCCACCGGAATGCGGGCCTGCAACTCGTGGAACATGCTCACGGCCTCGGCTGGGCTCAGGATGCGGAATATCCCCTGGCCGACGAATTCATCGAGGCTGACGTGGCGGAAGGTCAATTCATCCGACACGCCCACGGCCTGGTCCTCGGCCATCCATTCGGCATAGCTGTTGTAGACGTGGAGGTAATAGGGCGCGAGCTCCTCCAGCGCGCCGGCCTTGTCCTCGGCGACGGCGAAATATTGCACCGGCACGCGGATGCTGGCCCCGGCGGTGTCGCGCCCGGCCTCGCGCAGCTTGGCGAGATAGAGCTCCGCTCCCTCGGCGGTGCCGGTATAACCATCGGCAAAGCGAACCGCTCGGTCGATCGCCCTGTCGGTGAAGCCGCCGATCTGGAGCGTGATCTTGCCACGCGGGGCGGCGGGGGACATGCGCGCGCCTTCGACCTGATAGAACTGCCCCCGGAAGGTCACTTCCTCGCCGGCCCACAGCCGGGTGACGATCTCGAGGAATTCGTCGAACATCCGCCCGCGCTTGCGGAAATCGACGCCGAAGGCCTTCGATTCCAGCTGGCGGTAGCCGACGGCCAGCTGCATCTCGAGCCGCCCCTTGGCGAGGATGTCCAGCACCGCGCACTCCTGGGCGAAGCGCACCGGATGGTGCAGTGGCGCAAGGGCCACGCCGGAGCCGAGCTTCAGCTTCCGAGTCCGCGCGGCCAGCGCGCCAAGCACCACCTGCGGCGTCGGGACATAGCCGTCCCTGGCAAGATGGTGCTCCGGCACCCAGGCCCCGTCATAGCCCACGCCTTCGCTCCAGGCCGCAAAGTCGAGCGTCTCGGCATAGACCTCTTCCCAGTTGCGCCGCCACGGCGCCGGATTGCGCAGGTCGTAGACGAAGCCGAAGGTCATTTTGCCAGTCATCGCAATCCCCTTGGCGGCCCTGCCTGACCGGTGACCGCTTGCCTTTGCAGGGGCAAGGTGTCACCGCAAGCCGATCAGGATTCGTTGCTTTCAGGAGTTGATACCCATGGCGCCGCTCGCAGGCAAAGTCGCAGTTGTTACCGGCGCCAGCCGGGGGATCGGCAAGGGCATCGCCCTGGTTCTCGCCGAGCAGGGGGCGACTGTCTACGTCACCGGCCGCACCGTGACGCCGGGAACCTATTACCTGCCCGGCACGGTCGGCGAAACCGCCGCCCAGTGCACCGAGCGCGGCGAGAAGAGCGGCAGCGGCGGCAAAGGCATTGCCGTCGCCTGCGACCATGGCAACGACGAGCAGGTCGCCGCGCTGTTCGACCAGGTGCGGCGCGAGCAGGGAAAGCTCGACATCCTCGTCAACAATGCCTTCACCCTGTCGGACGACCTGATCGAGCCCAAGCCGTTCTGGGAAAAGCCGCTGTCGAACCTCGAGATGTGGCAGGTCGGCGTGCGCTCCAGCTATGTCGCCGCCTGGCACGCGGCCCCGCTGATGGTGCCGCAGAAGAGCGGGCTGATCGTCGCGATCTCCGGCTTTGTCGGGGTGACCTATACCTTCGGCGTGGTCTTCGGCACAGCCAAGACTGCGGTCGACCGCATGGCGCGCGACATGGCGATCGAGCTGAAGGACCACAACGTTGCCTCTATCTCGCTGTGGCAGGGCCTGACGCTGACCGAGAAGGCCTATTACAATCTCGAGCAGTCGAAGGAGAAGATGACCACTTCGATCACCAACATGACCGGCAGCTCGGTGGAGCATCCCGGCCGGGTGATCGCGGCGCTGGCGGCGGATCCCGAGATCATGAAGCGCTCGGGCGGCACTTTCGTCACCACCGAAGTGGCTCAGGATTATGGCGTGGTCGATATCGACGGCCGCGTCATCCCCTCGGCCCGCGACAGCCGCGGCGCGCCGATCTGGCAGCCGATCGGAGCATAAGGGCATGGACGATCTGAGGTTCGACGGCCGCGTTGCCGTAATCACCGGCGGGGCGAGGGGCCTTGGCCGCGCCCATGCGCTGCTGCTGGGCAGGCAGGGCTGCAAGGTGGTGGTCAACGATGTGGGCGCGGCAATCAAGGGCGAGGGGCTCGACTCCGGGCCTGCCGAAGAAGTGGCCGCCGAAATCCGGGCCATGGGAGGCGAAGCCATTGCCAACACCGACAGCGTCGCCACGCTGGAGGGAGGCCAGGCGATTATCAAGGCCGCACTCGATACTTGGGGCCGCATCGACATCCTGATCCACAACGCCGGCAACGTGCGCTACGGATCGCTCAGCGAGATCAGCTACGAGGACTTCAAGTCCGTGGTCGACGTCCACCTGATGGGCGCCTTCCATGTCGTGCGCACCGCCTTCCCGCTGATGATGGCGCAGAACTATGGCCGCATCGTGCTGACCAGCTCGATCGGCGGCATCTACGGCAACAACAATTGCGTGAACTACGGCGTGTCCAAGTCGGGCATGATCGGGCTCAACAACATCGCCGCGCTCGAGGGCGAGAACAACAACGTCAAGTCGAACCTGCTGGTGCCCAGCGCAGTGACCCGCATGGCCGAAGGGCTCGACATCTCGCAGTATCCGGCGATGGATCCGGAGCTGGTCTCGCCGCTGGTCGGCTGGCTGTGCCACGAGAACTGCGACGTGACGGGCGAGATGTTCGGCGCCATCGCAGGGCGCATCGCGCGCTGCTACATCGCCGAGACCGTCGGCGTCTACAGGCCGGAATGGACCATGCGCGAAGTGGGCGAACTGATGGGCCCGATCCACGACAAGGACGGCGCGCTCGATTTCGGACTGCATGGCCATGTCGGCCACATCGGCTATTCGTTCCAGATGGCGCGAGGCGAAGTGAAGGGGAAAGCATGATGGCCAAGGAAACGGACCGAGAAGCAAAGCTCGACGCGCTGATCGCCAAGCAGGAAATCTTCGAATGCCTCGCACGGATGAGCCGGGGCACCGACCGCTGCGACAAGGACCTGTTCGTCAGCGGTTTCCATGCCGATGCCATTGTCACGGCGGGGCCCTTCGTCGGCCTGCCCGCCGACCTCTATGACTGGGCGGCCAAGTTCCAGGCGGAAACCTATACCTCCACCTTCCACAAACTCCACCAGATGACCTGCGATCTCGACGGCGACGATGCCCATACCGAGACCTATTACTTCTTCGTGGGCTGCCTTCCGGACGGCAACAACGTGCTCGCCGGCGGCCGCTACGTCGACCGGTTCGAGCGGCGTGACGGCATCTGGGGCATGGTGATGCGCAACAATTACGTCGAATGGACCAGCGTCGTTCCCGCGGCGGCCAGCCCGCTGGGCGAAATTCCCGGCATCGAGCTCAACGGCATGCCGGCGCGCGACAAGAGCGATGCCTCCTACATCCGGCCGCTGGTCAACAAGCGCCCGCTCTGCAATCCTTGAGGGCGCGGCAAAGGGAGAGTTCCATGGCCAAGTACAAGTTCATCGTCTTCTCGAAACCCGTTGAAGGCAAGGAAGCGGAATACAACGACTGGTACCAGAACCGCCATCTCGGCGAAGTGGTGCAAACCCCGGGCTTCGTCGCCGCGCAACGCTTCCAGCTTTCGCATGACCTGATGGGCGACGGCAGCGCCTATCCCTACATGGCGATCTACGACATCGAGGCCGACCACTGGTCGCAGCCCTTCGCCGCCCTGCAGGAAAGCGCAGGCGAAGGCGGCGGCATGTTCATGTCCGACGCCATCGACCTCAGCACGGTACGGGCCAACGTCTACGAAGTGTTCGGGGACGAGGTGCGGCGGGTGAAGTAACACAACGCCTTAGCTTCAGGCAGTTTTGCAGGCTTAATCCTCCCCGGAACGGGGAGGAATTCAACCCGGGCGCCTCAGGCCGGCTCCAGCTCCTTGCCCACCTCGAACTCGATCGGCAGTCCCTGCAGGCCCCAGGTGCCGTAGAACGGCCGCCAGCCGAACTCGCCGGCAAGGCGGGGATGGCGCACGCGCTGGGCGATCAGGTGGATGGCCTCCTGCAGCATAGCGCGTGCAATATATTGCCCCAGGCACATGTGCTTGCCGAGACCGAAGGCGATGTGGCGGCGGTTGGGATCGATCGGCCGGTCGGGATCGAAGGTCTGTGCATCCGCCCAGGCAACGGAGTCGCGTCCCGAAACCGACAGCGGCATGAAGATCATCGTATCCTTGGGCAGCAGCACTCCGCGGTATTCGAAGTCCTGGTCAACGATCCGCGCCACGGTGCCCGGATTGAACCAGCGCAGCGCCTCCTCGATCACCTTGCGGCAATAGTCATGGTCCACCGCGCAGCGCTCGTAGATCTCGGGATAGTCAAGCAGGGTGTACATGGTGAAGGTCAGCACGTTCTTCGAGGTATCGTACCCTGCGAGGAAGAAGAACATGATGAGGTCGACCAGCTGGCGGTGCGAAATGCCGCCCGAATCGCCAACCTCGATCAGGACGGCAAGCACGTCGTCCGGGCTGCCGAGCGAGGGATCGGCACGGCGGTTGGCGATCAGATCCTCGACGTATTCCTCCAGCGTCACCATCGCCTGCTGGATGCGCGGGAAGCGGTCCATCTCGTAGCTGTGGGCGAGGCCGACGGCTTCCAGGTCATCGCGCATGCCGGCGATATCGCTGTGCGGCGCACCCACGAGGGAGAACATGATCGAGATCGGGAAGTGCGAGGCGAAGAATTCGAAGTCCATCTTGCCGCTGAGAGCGAACTGGTCGAGCAACTTGCTCACCGTCTCACGCATGATCGGGCGCAACTGGTTGGCCCAGCGCGGCGTGAACTTGGCGGCGAAAGTCTGGCGCAGCAGGGTGTGTTGCTCTGGCGGCAGGGCAATCATCTGCTCTTCGGTGAAGCGGCCCCAGGGCGTACCTTGAAGCCCCAGCATCTCGACGATGCCGCCGTAGGGTACGCGCAGCTTGTCTTCCATGCGGAAGATCTCGTTCATCGCCGTGTAGTCGTGGATGACGAGGCCGAACTTGGACGTGGCGAGCCAGGGATGCACCTTCTTGGCCTCGGCCATGGGGGTATAGGGATCGGAGCTGAAGCTGGGATCCTCCATGGTCAGGTGCGGCAGGTTCAGTTCGGCCAGGGTCTGCATGGGATGTTCCTCTCTGCTGGCGCCTTCCGCTGGGGTCTTGCGTCCCGACTTGAATGCGCGCAATGCTGACCAAAGAGTTAGCAGTGCGCCTGCGATTGTCAATGGCGGCGCAAGACGCCAAAGGGCGCGCGAGGCGGCAGCAAACGGTTGGCAAAGGGGCACCATGGCAACGACGCGCAGGCTTGGATCGGAAAATTCCGCAACCCGCGCCGCGTTGATGGACGGCGTCGAAGCGGTGATGCGCGAGCTGGGCTACGGCGCGCTGACTGCCCGCAGCGTCGCCGAGCGAGCCGGCCTCAAGCACCAGCTGGTCTACTACTACTTCGAGACGATGGACGAGCTCCTGATGGCGACCTACCTGCGCCACACCGGGCGCGTCCTCGAAAGCCTGGAAGCGGCCTTGCAGTCGCCCCGGCCGCTGCACGCCCTGTGGCAGGTCTCGTCCAATCCGCACGATGCGGTGCTCAACATGGAATTCATGGCGCTTGCCAACCACAACGAGGCGATCCGGGCCGAGACCGTGGCCTTCGGCGAACGGATGCGACGCGTCGGGCTTGAGGGAATCCAGCGAAACCTGGGGCAAGAGGGAGCGGCGCCCGATGCGGCGACGCCGATCGCTCTGGGCATTGCCGTATCGGCTCTCGGCATGAACCTCGGCATGGAATCGACGCTGGGCATTTCCGGCGGGCATGCCGAATTGAAGGCCCTGGTCGAATGGTGCCTCGACAAGTTGGAAGCGCGCGAGCTAGAAGGGGCTCAGGGCGCGTCGAAGGTATAGTCCGGCAGCGACAGGAAGGCCTTTTTCAGCGCCTCGCCCCAGCCGGTGGAGATCGAGCGGAAATAGGGATCCTCGGCGGTGATCCGGCGCTGGTGCAGCGGCTCGAACCGGTCGCGCTCGATCACCAGCAGGTCGAGCGGCAGGCCGACCGAGAGATTGGCCTTCAGAGTCGAATCGAAGCTGAGCATCAGCAGCTTCACCGCATCCTCGAAGCGCATCGCCCGGTCATAGCCGCGCAGGATGATCGGCCTGCCGTACTTGGTCTCGCCGATCTGGAAGAAGGGGGTGTCAAAGCTCGCCTCGATGAAATTGCCTTCCGGGTAGATCAGGAACAGGCGCGGCTCCATATCCTTGATCTGGCCGGCCAGGATCATCGAGGCGGTGAAGGTGCCATCGGCGGTCTGGCCGCTGTCCTTCTCCTGCCGCTCGATCGTGTCGCAAAGCAGCCGCCCGACCAGCGTCGCGATCTGGAACATGGTCGGCGCTTCCAGCAGCGAATTGTGCCGGTCCTGCGGCGCCTTGGTGCGTTCCTCGAGCTGGCTGACGACCGCCTGGGTGGTGGCGAGATTGCCCGCCGACATCAGCGCGACCAAGCGCTCGCCCGGCTCGTTCCAGACGCTCATCTTGCGGAAGGTGGAGATATTGTCGACACCCGAATTGGTGCGGGTGTCGCTCATCAACACCAGCCCCTGGTCCAGCAAAATGCCAACGCAATAGGTCATGCCGAACCCTAACCGATTGGCCTACTGCTCGACAAGTTGCTGCTCGACGGCGAGGTTCACGGTCAGCATGGATTCGCCGGTCCCATAAGAAATGCCCGTGACTGGCGCAGCCTCGCGATAATCGCAGCCCGAGGCCGCCCGGACATAGCGCGCATCCGGACAGATGCCGTTGGAAACGTCGAAGCCGACCCATCCGAGCCCCTCGACATGCGCCTCGGCCCAGCCGTGGCCGGCTTCCTGGTCGATGCGGTCATCCATCATCAGGTAACCGCTGACGTATCGTGCCGGTATGCCGAGCAGGCGCGCGCAGCCGATGAAGATGTGGGCATGATCCTGGCAGACGCCATGCCCCGCCGCCACAGCATCCTCGGCCGGGGTATCGGCATCGGTATGACCCACGTCGTATCGCACGACCTCCAGAACGCGGTGCGAAAGCTCATGCAGCTTGTCGAGCGGTTTGGCTGCGTTGCGCTCCAGCGGGGCGCAGAGCGCCTGCATCCTTGCGCCGGGCTTCGTCAGCGCGGTCTGGCCAAGGAAGGACCACAGAGGCATCAGCCCGGTATGCCGGCCGAGGATCCCGGCATTATCGCAGGTTTCGATAATGCCGGTGCAGGCGATCGTCACTTCTGTTGTTCCGGGCTCGACGGACGCCAGAACGGTCCAGTTGTGATGCTGGTCGTCGTAGGCGCATTCGGCCTTGAGCCCGTCGAGGCGCATGTCCCATTCGATCACGTGCTGGCCATGCGTCGGCTTGGGCTTGAGCCGCAGGCGCTGGAGGCCAAGGAATGCCGGCTGGCCGAAGCGGTAATGCGTGGTGTGGGAGATCGAGAGGCGCATCAGACGGTAAACCTGTAATCGCGGGCGATGGCGTCCGACAGCCGGCGGGTCTCGCGGATGACGTCCTGGATGAATTCGTGGAGGCCGTATTCGAAGATCTGCCGGATATCGAGGCTGGCCAGCCGCGCGCCGAAATCCTGCAGCAGGCCGTGCGCCTGGCTGTCCTGCCCGTTTTCGCGCACCAGGTTGTTCATGTTGCTGGCGAGCTTGTCGAAGCAGAAGGCAAAGCTGCGCGGGAAGCGGCCGTCGAGGATCAGGAACTCGGCGATGCCGCGCGGGTCGATGGTGCCGGCATTGAGCCAACGATAGGCCCGTTCGCCGGCAAGGGAACGCAGCACCGTCTCCCACTGCGCATTGTCGAGGCTGGAGCCCACCATGCCGACCGACGGCAGCAGCACATAGTACTTCACGTCGAGAATCCGCGCGGTGTTGTCCGCCCGTTCGAGGAAGGTGCCCATGCGCGCGAAATTGAAGATCTCGTTGCGCAGCATGGTGCCTTCCATCGCGCCGCGCACAAGCGTCGCCTGGCGCCGGATCGCGGCGAGCACCTCGCCCAGGCCATTGGGCTTGACTGGGCGCGAGAGCAGCTCGCAGATCGTAATCCAGCCCTCGTTGGTCGCTTCCCAGACCTCGCGGGTGATCGCGGTGCGCACCGCGCGGGCATTGGTTCGCGCCGCCTCGATCATCTGCAGGACGCTGGCCGGGTTATCGCGGTCGCGCAGAATGAAGTTGGTGACGAGCGGCCCGGAATAGTCCGCATGCACCTGGCGAAACGGCTCGTCCTGCCCGACGGTGATCAGGACCGAGCGCCATTCGCCCTCCGCCGCAGAGCTGCCGCGGGTAAGGGCCATGTGAAAGCCGGCATCGAGCAGCCGCGCGGTATTCTCCGCCCGCTCGAGGTAGCGGAACATCCAGAAGATGCCGTTCGCGTTGCGCCCCAGCATGACCCGTCAGTCCTCCAGCACCCAGCTGTCCTTGGTGCCGCCACCCTGGGACGAATTCACCACCAGCGAGCCCTTGCGCAGCGCCACCCGGGTCAGCCCACCGGGCGTCAGTTCGATTCCCGAGGGTGAGACGAGGACATAGGGCCGCAGGTCCACATGGCGCGGCGCGAGGCCGGCCTTGGTGAAGATCGGCACCGTGGACAGCGCGAGCGTCGGCTGGGCGATGTAGTTTTCCGGGCGGGCGCGCAGCTTTTTTGCAAATTTGGCAAGCTCCGCCTTGGACGAGGTCGGCCCGATCAGCATGCCGTACCCGCCCGAGCCGTGCACTTCCTTGACTACCAGCTCAGCCAGGTTGTCGAGCACGTACTGCAGCGCATCCGGTTCCGAACAGCGCCAGGTCGGCACGTTCTGCAGGATCGGCTTCTCGCCGGTGTAGAATTCGACGATCTCGGGCATGAAGCTGTAAATCGCCTTGTCGTCGGAAATGCCGGTGCCCGGCGCATTGGCGATGGTGATGCCGCCGGAGCGATAGACATCCATGATGCCCGAGACACCCAGCACGCTCGCCGGATTGAAGGTGAGCGGATCGAGGAATTCGTCGTCCACCCGGCGATAGAGCACGTCCACCGGCGTGTAGCCTCGTGTGGTGCGCATGGCGATGCGGCCGTCGACGACGCGCAGGTCGCTGCCCTCGACCAGTTCCGCCCCCATCTGGTCGGCAAGGAAGGCGTGTTCGAAATAGGCTGAGTTGTAGATACCGGGGGTGAGCACCGCGACCACCGGGCGTCCGGCGGGATTGGAGGTGGCGCATTCCGGCGCGCAGGCGGCAAGGCTGCGGGCGAGGCGGCGCGGATAGTCGGCCACGGGCCGTACCGGAATGCGCGCGAACAGCTCCGGGAACATCGCCATCATGGTTTCGCGGTTCTCGAGCATGTAGGAGACGCCGGACGGCGTGCGCGCGTTATCCTCCAGCACCATGAATTCGTCCGGCCCGGTGCGCACCAGGTCGACCCCGACGATATGGGTATAGATGCCGCCGGGCGGGGTGAAACCGACCATCTGCGGCAGGTAGGCCTGGTTGTTCTGGATCAGGCGCGGCGGCAGGCGACCCGATCGGACGATGTCCTGACGGTGATAGATATCCGACAGGAACATGTTGAGCGCCCGCACCCGCTGCTCGATCCCGCGCGAAAGCTTGCGCCATTCCGCCGCGGTGATGATCCGGGGAATCATGTCGAATGGGATCAGCCGCTCCTCGCCATCGGTGTCGCCATAGACGTTGAAGGTGATACCGGTCTTGCGGAAGAAGCTTTCCGCCTTCTGGTCCTGCTGGCGCAGCCACTTGCCGTCCTGCTCTTCGTACCACTGGCGGTAGGCGGCATATGCCGGGCGGACGCCGCCATCGGCATCCATCATCTCGTCGAAGTTTCCAGCGGAATGCGGCGGCATTGCGACTCCCTGTATGGAAGGGATGATGCCGAGCCGCAGCGCGATTGCAACCGAATTATGCTGCACTTGCGAAGAATAAGTGACGGCGGTTGACGAAGGTACCCAATCCCGGTCTAGGCTGGGGCCAGCGAACAAGGACGGAGCAGGACAATGACAGGCAAGGTAGCGCTGGTGACCGGCGCGGCGAACGGCATCGGCAAGGCGACGGCAAAGCGGCTGGCGCGCGACGGCATTGCCATCGGCGTGCTCGACCTGCTGGCGGATGGCGCACAGGCCGTGGCCGACGAGATCAATGCCTCTGGCGGCAAGGCCGTGGCGCTGACGGCGGACGTTTCCAAACGTTCCGATATCGTGGCAGCCGTAACGAAACTGCGCGAAGCCTTCGGTCCGGTGACCATCCTGGTCAACAATGCCGGCATTACCGGCTTCAAGCCCTTCCTCGAACTGACCGACGAGGACTGGGACCGCATGCTGGCGATCAACCTCCGCAGCGCCTTTGCGGTGACGCAGGTCGTCATCCCCGACATGATCGCGGCCAAATGGGGCCGGATCATCAACATCTCCTCCTCATCCGCCCAGTCCGGCGCAGTGAAGATGGCGCACTATTCGGCCTCCAAGGGCGGCATGATCGCCCTGACCCGCACTCTGGCGGTCGAGTTCGGCGAACATGGCATCACCGCCAATGCCATTCCGCCGCGCTTCGTCCACAACACCGCCATGTCGAACGAGAGCTTCGAGCGCGAGGACATGAAGGCGCGGTTCCAGACGATGATCGACGCCGGCCCGATTCGCCGCCACGGCGAACCGGAAGACATCGCCGGCTGCGTCGCCTACCTTGCCTCGGACGAGGCCGGTTATGTCACGGGACAGGTCTTCGGGGTCAACGGCGGGCGATATATCTGAGAGGTTTTTCCGTAATTCGCGGAAGAGCGAATTTCGGAGGGGGCCGGTGCCGAACGATTCGAAACAGTGTTTCGGATCAGACAATGGAACTCACCTTGACCTTGCCAAGGTGAATCGCTATGCGCCCGCCTTCCCCGGAAACGGTAGATTTTTTCAAGCGAGTTAAAGCCATGTCCCGCATTTGCGAACTGACCGGCAAGGGCCGCCAGACCGGCCACAACGTCAGCCACGCCAACAACAAGACCAAGCGCGT
>CAZVWP010000015.1:0-78524 GCA_964630805.1 uncultured Novosphingobium sp.
GCAGATGACCATGCGGCTGTTCTGGCCGAAGCGGGTGAGGAACATCTTCATCTGCATCGGCGTGGTGTTCTGCGCCTCGTCGAGGATGACGAAGGCGTCGGCAAGGGTGCGGCCTCGCATGAAGGCGATGGGCGCGATCTCGATCTCGCCACTGGCGAGCCGCCGTTCGACCTGTTCGGGCGGCATGCAATCGTAGAGCGCGTCGTAAAGCGGGCGCAGATAGGGATCGACCTTTTCCTTCATGTCGCCTGGCAGAAACCCCAGCCGCTCGCCCGCTTCCACTGCCGGCCGCGAGAGGATCAGCCGCTGGACCGAGCCGGTGATGAGCTGCGACACCGCTTGCGCCACGGCGAGATAGGTCTTGCCGGTGCCTGCCGGGCCCAGCGCGAAGATCACGTCGTCGCGGGAGAGGGCCTGCATGTACTGGATTTGCGTTGCGCTGCGCGGGACGATGGTCTTCTTGCGGGTGCGGATCATCACCTGCGGTGCATCGGGGCCGCCGGCGATGATGCCGTCCAGTGTTGGCTCGGCCGACATGGCGATCAGCGATTCGACCGCGCCGGCATCGAGCTCGTGACCCTGCGTCAGCCGCTGGTGCATGCCTTTCAGCACGTCCCGCGCGCGAGCGACGCCTTCTTCCGGTCCTTCGATCTGGATGCGATTGCCTCGCGCGGAAATGAAAACGCCCAGCCTGTTCTCGATATGGACGAGATTGGCGTCGAACTGCCCGAACAACGCCCCCAGCACGGTGGGTTCATCGAACTCGATCTCCACCTTCGCACGGCGATTGCCCTGGAGACGGACGGGCGCCGCATCATCGTGGGCGCGGGCTGGTTTGCGGGCCATAAGGGCTTTTGGGGCGCTCCTTTCGTTTGTGGACCGGGCAGGTCCATCTGCCTGCAAGATAGGCATGGCTTTGTTGCAGGCAAGCGACGGCAGTAAAATGGTTGCGGATTTTTCGGCTGCACGGCCGCTGCCCAATTGCGCCACGCCGCTCCGGGTACGCGGTGGGTGCCACGCCAGGCGGCAATTGTGTCGCTGCGATGAACTCTTTCTTCCTATATGGTTCAGGGGTTGAGAGCGAAAATCCCTGCACGCCGATCTAACCGGCGGAAAAACAAAAGGAGACGCCAATGCGTACACTCATTCTCGCTGCCCTCGCGGCCACAGCCCTCAGTCCTGTCGCCGCCAGCGCCCAGAGCGCGCGCGAAGTGCGGCACGACCAGCGCGAGGTGCGGCGTGACCGGCAGGAAGTGCGCCGCGACATGCGCCGGGGCGATTACCGGGAAGCGCGGGAGGACCGCCAGGAGCTGCGCGAAGACCGCCGTGAACGCAACGAGGACTGGCGCGACTATCGCCAGCATCACCGCGACACGTTCCGTCGCGGCGCTTATGTCGGCCCGCGCGGCTTCGTCTACCGGCCGGTGGTGGTAGGTCATCGCTTCCATCGGGACTATTACAGCAGCCGCTACTGGATCAACAATCCGTGGGCTTACAGGCTTCCTGCCGCAGGCCGAGGCCTGCGCTGGATTCGCTATGGTAACGACGTGCTGCTGGTGAACATGCGCACTGGCCGCGTGGTCCGGGTCTACCGGGACTTCTTCTGGTAAGTCAGGCCAGCGAGGCCGGGGCGAGCAATCGTCCGGAAATCGAGTTCGGTCCGGCCTCCGCCAGTTCCACTGCGACCATGTCGCCAACCCTGGCTTCTCCGGTGAAATGCACCGACTGGAGCCAGGGCGACTTGCCGAGCCACTGGCCAGCGTGCCGTCCGCGCCGCTCCACCAGCACCTGGCAGCGCTTGCCGACCGAGGCATGGTTGAAGGCCAGTTGGTCGCGGTTGAGCGATTCCTGGAGGCGCTGGAGGCGCTCGTCCATCACCTCGGGCACGATTTGCCCCTCCATGGTCGCGGCCGGGGTGCCGGGTCGGGGGCTGTACTTGAAGCTGAAGGCCTGAGCATAGCCGACCGTATCGACCAGGCTCAGGGTTTCCGCGAATTCGGCCTCGGTCTCACCGGGAAAACCGACGATGAAATCGCCGGACAGCGCGATGTCCGGTCGTGCCGCTCGCACCTTTTCCAGCACGCGCAGGTAACTGTCGACACTATGGCTCCGGTTCATGGCGCGCAACACGCGGTCGCTGCCCGATTGCACCGGCAGGTGCAGGAAGGGCATCAGCTTTTCGACCTCGCCATGGGCGGCAATCAGGCCCTCGGTCATGTCGTTGGGGTGGCTGGTGGTGTAGCGGATCCGCTTGAGGTCGGGCAGGCTGTCCAGTTCGCGGATCAGCCCGTCAAGGCCGATGCCGTGGCCCTTCGCGTCTTCGCCGGTCCAGGCATTGACGTTCTGGCCGAGCAGGGTGATCTCCCGCGCGCCCGCATCGAGCAGTCTCCGCGCTTCCTCGACGAGGTCGCCGAAGGGACGGGAAATCTCCGCCCCGCGGGTATAGGGCACCACGCAATAGGTGCAGAACTTGTCGCAGCCCTCCTGCACGGTGAGGAAGGCGCTGGGTCCGGCGGCGCGGCGCTTGGGCAGGGCGTCGAACTTCGTCTCCGCCGGCATGTCCGTGTCGGTGACGCGCTTGCCGTCCACCGCCTCGGTCAGCATTTCCGGAAGCCTGTGATAGGCCTGCGGGCCGACGACCATGCGCACGGACGGCGCGCGGGCAATGATTTCCTCGCCCTCGGCCTGCGCGACGCAGCCGGCGACGGCGATCAGCGGTGTGGAGCCGTCCTCGCGCCGCAAGCGGCCGATATCGGAATAGACCTTCTCCGCTGCCTTCTCGCGGATATGGCAGGTGTTCAGCACGACGAGGTCGGCTTCCTCGCCTTCCGAGGCGGCACGGATGCCCTGTTCGGCAAGCAATTCGGCCATGCGCTCGCCGTCATAGACGTTCATCTGGCAGCCGAAGCTCTTGACCCGATAGGTCCTGGGGGCGGGGGTAGGGCGCATGGGAAGCGCCGATAGGCCAATCGCCGGGAGAGGGAAAGGGGAGAGGTATTTGAGGCTCTGTTTGGGCCGGCCGGTTCACTTGGCTTGGAGGGGAGAGGCAGAACCGGCCGGCCCGGCGGGGGTCTCGTCAACCCGGAAGCGAAACCGCGTCCGTTACGTGGATAATGCCGTTCGCCTGGCGCAGGTCCGCGGCGGTGACGGTCGCTGTGCCGCCGCGCTTGTCGGTCACGGCAACCTTGCCGTTGACCAGCGACAGGGTGAGTTCCTGCCCTTGGACGGTGTTGAGCGTCGCCTTGCCGTTGCCTGCACGGATCATGCGCAGGATACTGTCAGCATCATGCTTGCCGGCGACGACGTGGTAGGTCAGCACCGAGCGCAGCTGGGCGCGGTTTGCGGGTTGCAGCAGGGTATCGACAGTGCCGGCGGGCAGCTTGGCAAAGGCCGCGTTGGTCGGGGCGAAGACTGTGAAGGGCCCCTCAGCGGAAAGCGTTTCCGCAAGGCCCGCGGCCGTCACGGCAGAAACCAGCGTCGAATGGTCGGGCGAATTGACGGCGGCGGCGACGACCGTCGACTTGTGACCATGATCGCCCGCCATCGCAGACGCAGGGATCATCGTGGCGGTCAGGGCGATCGAGAGCACATAGGAGAACTGCAGCTTGGACATTTCGAACTTCTCTTGAGTGGCGAGGGGGCTATCGCCACGCATGAAAAGTTAGGCTTTCGCCCTGTGTCTCGCCATACGGCCTTTGGACCGTATCGATCGCGGGTCGGTTCAGATACCTGCTTCCACGGCGATGCGGATAGCCTCTGCCGAACTCGTCACGCCCAGCCTTTCCAGCATGAACGAACGGTGCATCTTGACTGTCCTCTCGCTGATCTTGAGCTGCCAGGCGATCTGCTTGTTAAGCAGGCCGCGCGCCATCAGTTGCAGAACCTGCTTCTGCCGAACAGGCAACTGTTCGACCCGAGCCTTGGCTTTCGACCGCCTTGCCTCAAGTCCCAGCGTTGCATCGTCCACGCCGAGTTCGACCTGGGAACCGAGGAACCAGGCGATATCGCCCTCGTCATCGAACAGCGGCGCGACCAGAACGCCGTTGCGAAACGGGGTGCCGTCCTTGCGGTAGTTAAGGATGTCGACCAGCGTAGGGATCCGGCGGCGCACGGCGCTGCGGATCTGCTCGGTCAGCCATTCCTCGGTGCCTTCACCCGCCAGAAAGCGGCAATTTCGTCCCAGAATCTCGCTTTCGCCGTAGCCAGTCAGCACGCAAAATGCGTCATTGACGATCTCGAGCGGGTTGTCCGGGTGCTGCGGATTGCTGGCGACCATCGGGATCGGGCTTTGCCCGATCGCCTCCAGTAGCCGGTCGTTCAAGCTCGATCGCGCCATGGTCATGCAGATAGCGACGTCCTTGTCGCTTTTCCAGAAGCGGCTATTGCGGCCAATCGCCCGGATCAGCTCACCACGCGTCCGCCGTTCACGCCGATGGTCTGGCCAGTGACGTAGCTCGAAGCCTCCTGGCACAGCCAGACGCAGGCATTGGCGATGTCGTTGACTTCGCCCAGCCGCCGCACGGGGATCGTGCTCAGCAGCACTTCGGTCGGGATCTGGAAGCGGTCGCGGTTGGCCTCGGACATGATCGTGCCCATCACCGATCCGGGCGGGATGTTGTTCACGGTGATGCCATAGGGGCCGAATTCCTGAGCCATCGAGCGCGTCATGGTGACGATCGCCCCCTTGGAGCTGGAGTAGGGGATCATGTTGATCGCCCCGGTCTGCGCCGAGGAGGAAGAGATGTTGACGATGCGGCCCCAATGCGCCGCCTTCATGTCGGGCAGCACGGCCTGCGTGCAGATCATCGGGCCGCGTACGTTGACCGCGTAAACGAAGTCCCAGAGCTCGTCGGTGACCTCCTCGAACGGCGTGAAATCGGTGACACCGGCATTGTTGACGAGGATCGTTACCGGACCCAGCTCGCGGCGCAGCTCGTCCACCGAGGCGAAGACCTGGTCGCGCTTGGACACGTCCGCGCCGAGCGGGATGGCCTTGCCGCCCGCATCGCGGATCGCCTTGACCGTGTCCGCGACCCGGTCCTTGTCGAGATCGAGCACGCCGACGGCAACGCCATCCTCGGCCAGCTTCTTGGCGCACTGCGCGCCGATGCCGGCCGCCGCGCCGGTGACGAGGGCTACCTTCACAGTCATCTTGTACTCTCCCGGAGAATCACATGTCTCCAGCGCCATTAGCGAGAATGGAGCCACCCGTAACCCAGCTTGCTTCGGGCGAGGCGAGGAAGGCGACCAGGGCTGCGATTTCCTCGGAAGTGCCGATGCGGCCGGCGGGAGTCACCTTCTCGTACATCTGGACGTATTGCGGCGCGGCGTCGATCATGCCAGGGCTGGTTGCGCCGGGAATGATGGTGTTGACCGTGATGTTGCGCTTGCCCAGTTCGCGCGCCCAGTTCTCGGTGAAGCTCTCGATGGCCTTCTTTGCCGCCATGTAGAGGCCTGCCCCGGCCATGGGATGGTGCGCGGCGGAGGAGCTGAAGTTGATGACGCGCCCGCCATCCGGCAGCCGTTTCGCTGCTTCGCTCGCGACATAGAGCGGTCCGAAGGTGTTGACGCCGAAGATGGTCTCGATGTCCTCGTCGGTCACGTCGGCGAGCGACGAGGCGGAGCTGACGCCGGAATTGTTGACCACGATGTCCACTCGGCCGGGGTTCTGGTCGATCTCGGCGAACATGGCGCGCACTTCCGCGCGCTTGGTGATGTCGGCCTTGTAGGCGACGGCCCTGCGGCCCATCGCCTCGATCTCGGCGACGGTCTCGTCAGCCCCGGCCTTCGAATTGGCGTAGTGGACGATAACGTCGGCCCCGTCGCGCGCCAGACGCAGCGCGATGACCTTGCCGATACCGCGCCCGGCGCCCGTCACCAGCGCCACCTTGCCTGCCAATTTGCCGT
The DNA here is from genome assembly GCA_964630805.1 of uncultured Novosphingobium sp. Lineage (GTDB taxonomy): Bacteria > Pseudomonadota > Alphaproteobacteria > Sphingomonadales > Sphingomonadaceae > Novosphingobium. The sequence goes on from CAZVWP010000015.1 coordinate 5,908, forward strand.
CAGCCATCACATGTCTCCCATCACATAGTCCATGAATTCGTTGTACGCCTGCTGCGAGCCGGCGCAGGTGATCTTGTCCTCGCCGCCCTGCTCGATCGTCATGCGTTGGATGTTCTTTTCAACGCGCGGGCTCTTCCAGCCGCAGGGGCAATCCTCGTCCCAGTGGATGGTGACGATGTCGCCCGAGGCGAAGCCGCCCCAGTAGCTTTCGGCGAGCAGGTCGATTAGCACCATGCGCCCGGTCTGAACGCCGGTGCGCGGCAGTTCGTTCATGTCGAGGTCGACCACCATGGGGATGACATAGGGCATGAAGTGGAAGAAGCCGGCATCGCACAGCGGCGCATTACCGATGCATTCGGAGAAGCCATAGAGGTTGCCGAGCTTCTCGATGCCGAAGAAGTCCAGCACCTGCTGCTCCCAGTCGGCGGGAGCGTCCTTGTAGCCCTTCATGCCGCCGCCGCCGACCATGACAGAGCCGGGAGCGAACTCGCACTTGATGCCCTTGGCCAGGCCGGCCGCGGCGATCCGGTAAAGCTCTGCGAACATGCCGCCGATGCGCACGCGCTGACCCTTGAAATCGCGCAGGATGGTGTCGAACCAGGCGTCGAGATCGGCCTCGCGATTGCGTCCCTGCGCGATCATCTGCTGGCGCTGTTCGAGCAGCGCGGGATCGAGGCCAAGGCTGGCGATGTCGCCGCGTTCCTCGGCCGATTGCAGCTTGCCGGCCAAGGCCAGCAGGTCCGCCGACATATGGCCGGGGTAGAGCGTGTGGTAGTGCTCCGGGCCGCCCGCGGCCTCGATCTGGAACAGGTTCATGATCTTGACCGCGGTCTGGTGGCTGGTGCGGTACATCGGGTTGAAAGTCGGGAGCTTGATCTCGCGCGGGTCGACGCCGCAGGCCGCGGCCGTAACTTCGAAATAATTCATTCGCCAGGCGCCGAACTCGTCCATCGAGCGGGGCACGAAGCTGAGCTTGCCGCTGGTCCCACTGGAATAGGTGACGATCATGCCGAACGCATCGAGACGGTAGAGCCAGTCGTCGATGGTCTTGAGGCCGGACAGGTCCATGCGCGAGAGATCGTGCATGGTCAGGCGGTCGAGCCACTGGGTCAGTTTGGCGAAATCGCGGTTCTCGAGGATCGGCGTCGGGTAGTTCTTCAGCACGCGGTGATCGAAACAGACCGGGAGGACGTCGGAAATCTTGTCGATGGTGTCGACGCCCTGACGGTCGGCCAGTTTCTTCAGCGCCGGCACGGCGTTGCGGAAGCGCTGGAAGCGCAGTTGCAGGGCCTTCAATTGCAGCGCCTCCAGCTCTTCGCGCGGGATGGCGAAGAGGTCCTGGTGGCGGTGGTTGGGCCAGCCTGCGGGGTTTTCGGGCAGAAGCGACAGTTTCATTTTCATTCTCTCCCAAAATCCTCCCGCATCGGGGGAGGGGGACCGCCGCGAAGCGGTGGTGGAGGGGGGCGCTGCGCACGCCCGCTACGCCTTGCCGCGCCCCCTCCGTCAGCGCTGCGGGCTGTCACCGCCCCCAGAGGGGGAGGACCTGATTGTTAAGCCTCGCCCTGCACGAATTCCATGAATTCGTTGTAGGCCTGCTGGCTTCCAGCGCAGGTGATCTTGTCGTCGCCGCCTTCGTTCTCGGCGAAGCGGCGGATGGTCTTGGCGATGCGGGGGCTCTTCCAGCCGCAGGGGCAATCGTCTTCCCAGTGCACCGTCACTTCGTCGCCCGAGGTGAAACCGCCCCAGTTGGAGGTTGAAATCGGATCGACCACCACCAGCCGCCCCTTCTGCACGCCCTCGCGCGGCAGCGATTCTCCGTTGGGGCCCATCAACAGCAGCACCGAATAGGGCGGCATGTGGAAGTAGCCGTGCTCACAGAGGGGGCCGTTGCCGATGATTTCGGAAAAGCCGTACTGGTTGCCCATGCGGCTGATGCCGAAGAACTCCTTGACCTGGTCTTCCCAGTCTTCCGGTGCGTCCTTGTAGCCCTTCATCCCGCCGCCGCCTTGCAATACCGATCCGGGGGCGAACTCGCACTTGAGGCCCTTTTCCATGCCGGCGCGGGCGACGCGGTAGAGGTCGGCGAATGTGCCGCCGATCTTCACCCGCTGGCCCCTGAACTGATCGATCAGCTTCATGAACCAGGCTTCCATGTCAGCCTCGCGGCGGCGGCCCTGTTCGAGCATCCGCTGGCGCTGTTCGAGCAGCGCCGGATCGAGGCCGAGCGAGGCGATCTCGCCCTTGTCCTCGGCCGATTGCAGCCGGCCGGAGAGGGCCATGAGGTCGGCCGGGATGTGGGTGTCGTAGAGCGTGTAATAGTTCTCCGGTCCGCCGGCCATCTCCATGTTGAACAGGCTCATCATCTTGAGCATGGTCTGGTAGCCGCCTCGATAGCCGGGGAAGAAGGTCGGCAGCTTGGTGTACCAGTGGTTCACCCCGCCCGAGGAGGCCATGTTGACGTTGTAGAAGTGGAATTTCCACGGCCCGAACTCGTCGTAGGAGCGCGGCACGAACGAGAGCTTGCCGGTGGTTCCCGAGGAATAAGTCACCAGCATGCCGAACTTTTCCAGCCGGCCCAGCCATTCCTCGATGGTCTTGCAGCCCGTCAGGTCGAGGCGGGTGAGATCGTGCGCCGTCAGCTTGTCGAGCCAGGCGGTGAGCTTGGCAAAGTCGCGGTTCTCGATGATCTGGATCGGGTAGTTCTTCAGCACCCGGTGATCGAAGCAGACGGGAAGCACGTCCTCGATCTTGTCAATGGCATCGACGCCCTGCCGGTCGGCCAGCTTCTTGAGTGCCGGGATGCGGTCGCGCATGCGGCGGAAGTTGATTCGCACTGCCTCAAGCTGCAGCTTCTCCCGCTCCTCGCGCGGGATCGACATGAGGTCGTCCCAACTGCGGTAGCACCATGCTCCGGGGTTGTCGGGCAGCAGCGAGATGGTCATGCGGGGTCCTCTCCGGATCGGTTTGCTGATCACTTTGTTAGCGACGGCTGTTTGGCGGGTCAATGGCCAGCCGTCAGGCTTGCATGTAGGATGCGTGGTCAAAGACAGAATGGAAAGGGAGAGCCGCCATGGCCGATCACATTTTTTCGCTGACCATGATCGATCACGTTGCCATCACGGTGGCCGACATCGGAATCAGCGCGAGCTTCTATACCCGCCTGTTTGGCGCCGAAGTGCTGCGCGATCACGTGATCGACGGGAAGAATATCATCCGCGCGCTGAGGATCGGCGGCGGCGTGCAGCTCAGCATTCACCAGTTGGGCAACGGGGTGGACCTGGTCGCCGCCAAGCCCACGCCAGGATCGGTCGACATCTGCTTCCGCATCGGCCAGCCGATCGAGGCCGCAGTGCGGCTGCTGGAAGGGCAGGGGGTGGAGATCGTCGACGGCCCCTCGCCGCGCACGAACAACGAGGGCAGGCCCTCGCGCTCGGTCTATTTCCGCGATCCGGATGGGAATCTTGTCGAGTTGATGGCGATGGACTAATCCGCCAACACTCCTTCGATCAGCTTCACCACTTCCTCAAAAGTCTCCGCTGAGCCGGGCTTGGCAAGGCTCTGCACAACGGCGACATGATCCATGCCGGGCACGGCGCTCAGCGTCGATTTCACCCCGGCTTTAACCAGCTTCTCGTGGAACAGCAGCGAATCGTCGAGCAGCACTTCGCCGGTGCCGACGCTCACCAGCGTCGGCGGCAGGCCCTCGACCGGCGCCAGCAGCGGCGAGGCGAGGGGGTGGGTGGGGTCGAAGCCCTGGAGGTATAGCTCGGCGGCGACATCGGCCGATTCCCTTGAGAACATCGGATCTGAGGCGGCGTTGCTGGCATAGGTTGCCGCAGTTACCCGCACGTCAAGCCAAGCGGAGAGCAGCACTAGCGCATCGATCCTCGGTCCGCCCTGCGCTGTGCAAAGCACGGCGAGCGCCGCCGCCAGCCCGCCGCCGGCGGAATCGCCGCCGATGATCACCACTGCATCGTCGCCCACTTCGGCACGCAGCGCCTTCAATGCCTCATGCGCGTCGATCAGGCCGCCGGGGAAGGGGGCCTCAGGGGCGAGCCGGTATTGCGGAACCACGACCTCAATTCCGCAGCGCCTTGCCAGCGCCTCGGCGAACAGGGCGTCAAACTCCGGACGGCCAATGCGAAAGCCGCCGCCGTGGAACTGGAGCATGTAACCGCGCGGCTTGCCTTCAGGCCGGAAGCGCAGGCAGCGCCGGCCGGCAATGGTGGTTTCCACCGGCGCCATCTCGGTCTTCCACGCGCCTGCGTCCACCGCGGCCTGCATCTGGCCACGGCGTTCGGCAAGGTCGGGATCGGCGGGGCGGCCGGGGCGTTCGGCGGGAAGTTCGATCATTCCGCTGCCTGCTGCAGGGCAATCGAGTTTTCCAGGTTTCGCGCGGTGCGGGCAGCGCCCATCGCCTTCAGTTCGGGAATGACATAATCGCCCAGCAGCGAGATCGATTCCAGCACAGCTTCCTGCGGCAGGTAGCCGAAGTTGACGTAGCACAGCACCTGATCCACGCCCGCTTCCTCGTACTTGAGGAACTTCTTTAGGCATTCCTCGGGCGTGCCGAGGATGACCATGTCCTGCTCATCGAAATGGTGCATGTCGAAGCTGCCTTCGGCCTGCGCCTTGATCAGCGGGAAGGCTTTTTCCTTCTGCTCGGGCGGCAGGTGCGCCATTTCCCACTTGAGGATGAATTCGGCGCTGCTGGCATACCACCACCAGACCGAATCCCACACCCGGTTGGTCTCGAACCTGGCGCGCGATTCGCAGCAATGGACCAGCGTGTATACCCCCACCTTGTTAGTGTGGATCGAGGTGACGGGCTTGGCGTTTTTCTGCTCCTCGCGGTAGATGTCGATCAGGCTGGCGAGCTTGTCGAGCGGCTGCATGATCGAGAAGCAGAGCAGGCCGAGGCCGTTCTGCCCGGCCATGCGGATGGTCTCTTCCGAGCTTGCCGCCATCCAGCACGGCGGGTGCGGGAACTGGTAGGGCTTGGGTGTCACCATCCGCTTGGGGAAGTCGAGGTATTCGGAGTGTTCCTCGTAATACTCCTGCTCCCACATGCCGACGACGGTCTGGGCCGCCGCGAGCATCTTCCTCTTCGAATTGGGCACGTCTACCTTAAAGGCGATCTGTTCCATCGGTGTGCTCCGGCCCATGCCCCATTCGACGCGGCCGCCCGAGAGCAGGTCAACCGTCGCCACCTTTTCGGCGATGCGGGCCGGGTGGATGAATTCGTGCGGCATCAGCGAAACGCCAAAGCCCAGCCGGATCCGCTCGGTCACCTGGCTGAGCGCGCCCAGTACGACCTCGTTGCTGGGCATGTGGCTGCGGCCCTCGCGGAAGTGGTGCTCGACCAGCCAGGCGGTGTGGAAGCCCTTCTTGTCGGCCAGTTTGATCTGCTCGACGCAGTTCCTGTAGGCTGCCCGCTCCATCGAGCGCTGGCCCCAGGGGTGGTCCCCCGCCCAGGGCTGCGGCGCCTCGAATTCGTAGAGCATTCCCAATTCCATCGTATCATCCCCGACTTGAGTTCTTGTCTTTGCCTAGCGGCCGCGGAGTTGCTCGGCGCGCCAATTGGCGATCCATTCCCGGCCTTCGTCCAGCATGTCCTTGTCGTCCAGGGTGCGCTGGTGGGCCGCCTGCATGGCTTCGGCCATATGGGCCAGCACGGACTTGTCGAAGCCCTCGCGCTCCACGCGTGCTGCCAGATCGTCCGCTCCGGCGCTGCGCAGCATGCCGGGCAGGTTGTCGCGAATCGAGGCGAGGGCCCATTGCGGCATCGGGCCGTTGCTGCCGCTGTCATAACCCCAGACGACGTTGCGGCGGATATTGCGGTTGACGTGGTGATAGTGGGGCGTGCTGTCGAAGCCGTCGAACCGGACGTATTCATGCTCCCGCTCGTCCGAGAAGACATGGATTGATCCGCCGCCGCCGTCGCTCATCTGGCCCTTCGATTCGTCCAGCAGCCGAGCCTCGACCGCGAAGCTCACCGGGCCCGCGTCGAACCATTGCGCGTTCTTCGCCATCATCGGGATCGGCATGATCTCGTAGCTCTGCCCGCTGAAGATGGGGCCAACGATCTTGCCCAGGTCCGCGTTTGGATCGACCATGTGCTCATCCCTAGGAAGCCCGCATCTGCGCCCGGCTCTTGCGCGGGCTGGCGCAGAACTTGGTGGATAGCGAACGGTCGACCGTCAGGTTCTGGCCCGAAATGCCCGAAGCCAGGTCCGAGAGCAGGAAGACGATGCCATTGGCGAGGTCGATCGGCTGGCAGAAGATCACTTCCTCGCTGGTGTCGCGGCCCTCGATGGTTGCCTTCGACATGCGGGTGGCCTTCTCGGCGACACGCTCGCTGGCGACGGCGCCGGGGGAAACCGAATTGGCGCGGATGCCGAATTCGTGCCACTCGTTGGCCATGGTGCGGGTCAGCGCGATGATGCCCGACTTGCCCGCGCCATAGGGCCCGTGCCAGGGCGCGCCGTCCTTGGCGCTGATCGAGCCGATATTGACGATGGCGCCCTTGCGGTCGTTGTCGATCCAGAACTTGGCGGCATCGCGGCAGAGGTAGAAGACATAGGCGAAGTTGAGCTGGATGGTCTTCCAGAAGCTTTCGCCCGGGGTCTCGTCGAGTGGCATCCATTCCTCGCCGCGGGTGCCGCCGGCGACATTGACCAGCCCGTCGATGGGGCCGACCTGCTCCAGGATGCGCGGGATCAGCTTTTCGCATTCCGCAATGTCCATGAGGTCGCAGGTCAGGGTGTGACAGGTCGCGTCCAGTTCGCGCACTTCGGCGGCGATCTCGTCAAGATAGTCCTGTCGATTGTCGACCGCGACGATGGTCGCGCCGCCATGGGCGAGCTGGCGCGCGGTCGCGCCGCCCATGCCGCCCTTGTGGCAGCCGACGACGACGATGGTCTTGCCGGTGAAATCGAGGGGTAGTGCCATGGTTCTTCTCCCCTCAGGCTGCTTGCTTGCGCGGCTTGCGGCCGCCGCCGGAAAACTTGGTGCTGAGCGACCGGTCGACCGTCAGCGCCTGTCCGGAAATCCCGTCGGCGAGGTCGCAGAGCAGGAAGGCGATGGCGTTGGCCAGTTCCACCGGATCGCAGAAGTTGGCCGCGCCCGGAACGACGTTGCCGGCAGGCGCGCGGCTCTTGACTCGATCCGTCATCACCGCGCCGGGCAGGACCGAGTTCGCCCGGATGCCGAATTCGTGCCACTCGTTGGCCATGGTGCGGGTCAGTGCAGTGATCGCCGACTTGGCCGCGCCATAGGGCCCGTGCCAGGGTGCGGAGGCTAGCGAGGAGACGGAGGAGACGTTGACGATTGCCCCCTTCCGGCCCTTGGCGATCCATTCCTTCGCCGCGGGCGCGCAGATGTAGAAGATGTAGCCGTAGTTGAGCTGGGTCGAGCGCCAGAAGCTTTCGGGCGGCGTTTCGTCGAGCGGCATCCATTCGTCGGCGCGGGTGCCGCCGGCGACATTGGCGATGCCGTCGATATGGCCGAACTTCTCCAGTACGGTCGGCACGGCTTTCTCGCACTGTTCCTTGTCGTAGAGATCGACGACCAGCGAATGGATCGTGCCGCCCAGGGACTTCACGTCGGCGACGGTCTCGTCGATCACCGCCTGGTCATGGTCGAGCGCGATAATTTCCGCGCCCGCCTTGGCGAGCTGGCGGCAGGTCGCTCCGCCGATGCCGCCGCGCGCGACGCCGCAGACAAGGATGCGCTTCCCGCTGAGGTCTACGTCCAAACTCATTTTCTTATCCTCTCCCCGCTGGCCGCTATGCGGCGTCGAGCCGTTTCCAGTGCGGCGGGATGGCCACGTCCAGCCTGCCGAACATCGTGTTCGCATCGCGCGGATCGTTGGGATCGGCGCCGCGTTCGTAATCGAGCCGGTAGGTGTAGCCGGCAAAAAGCTTGAGCTGGTCCATGGTCAGCACCACGCCCCGGTATTCCGGATGCTTGGCTTCCCAGCTTGCCACCGCCTCGGGCGAGGCGAAGAAGTTGTTGTTGGCGCAGGCATGAAACCAGTTGTCCGACCAAACCGCGGGATCGACCCCGGTGTGGCCGACCGTGGTCGAGGGTGTCACTTCCAACTGCTCGTTGCCCAGCAGGCGGATGACGATCTCGGTGCCGGTTTCCGGGCAACTCGTCCGGATGGTCATTTCCTCGCCCGGATAGCAATGCGCCGCATTCATCGCTTCGAGCGAGCAGCCGGCGTGGCCGACGCGCTTGCCGCCCACCTCGATCTCATGCCGGGTGGGAACATTGCTCCAGGGCGGGCACTTGGCGACGTCGTGCGTGCCCGGCGGGCACATGACCATCAGGCCGCGCTCCAGTTCCTCGATCGTCTCGTTGAGCTCGCGTGGCGGCAGGCCGGTCTGGTGCAACAGTGCAGTGGTTCCGTCGCAGCGACCCTTGTCGAGGAACTGCTCGTAAACCTTGCGGCGGACGAGCTTCGCCTTTTCGGTAAATGCCCAGCTCATGCCCGCTCTCCCGCTGCTGCCGTCAGAGGCCGGCCAGCTTGCGGTCTTCCTCGGACAGTGACGTCTGGTGATTGCTCAGGCCGATCCGAACGAAGGTGACGCCGCAGTCGCCGGTGTGCAGGCTGTAGATCTTGTTTTTCGGCACGAATATCGCATCGCCTGGCCCCAGTTCGTCGCGGCCGAAGTGGATCTTGCCGTCGAGAATGTAGAGGATCTCGTCCTCGGGGTGCGAATGCGGCGCTTCGTGGTGGCCGGGGTAATACTCGGTGCGCTGCATGTTCACCGGGCCTTCACCCTGACCCATCAGCACCTTGAAGCGCAGGCCGGGATCGCCATCCTTCTGCTTCGCCTTCCAGAAGTCAGGAACTTCCTGCCAGGGCTGTTCGGCGTCGCGGATGAGGGCGATCTCGGCCATGCGCGACTCAGACCGGGATCTTGTAGAGCTTTGCCGAATTGAGGCTCAGCACCTTGGCGCGCTCCTCGTAAGTCAGGCCTTCCAGCCGGCTCTCCAGATCGTCGAACGGATAGAGGCTGGTCGGGTGCGGGAAGTCGGTTTCGAACAGGCAGTTGTCGATGCCGACCGTGCGCAGGGCGTGAACCATTTCCGGGCCCTGCTCGAACCAGAAGCAGAAGTAGAAGTTGCTGGCGAAATACTCCGAAGGCAGCTTGCGGAAGCTCTTGCCCTCGGCGATTTCCTTGAGCTGGTAGTCCAGCGCCTGCTTGAGGAACGGCACCCAGCCCACGCCGCTTTCGACCGAGACGAACTTCAGCTTCTCATAGCGGTCAAACAGGCCGGAATAGATCAGGTTCGAAACGGTCTTGCCGTTGTTGAAGAAGATCATCGCGCCCATGATGCCGGAATAGAGATCGCGGCTGAGGCCGGGCCAGCCCATGTTGCCCATCCAGTCGATCGAGGTTTCGGACGCGCCGATGTGGAAGTTGATCGGCAGATCCTTGTCCTGACAGAGTTCCCAGAGGGGGTCCCAGTGCCGCTGGCCGAGGTCGGGGATGAAATCGCCGTTCTCGTCCTTAACGGTGTGCGGGTCGGAATGGATGTTGATGCCGCGCAGGCCCATGTTGACGCAGCGCTCGGTCTCCCTGACCGCTTCCTTGACGTCCCACCAGGGCAGCAGAGCCATCGGGAAGAAGCGGCCGCCGCTTTCCTCCTGCATTTCGGCCATGGCGTCGTTGTAGATCTGCACGGTGACGAGGCGCAGTTCCGGATCGACCTTGGCCGATGCCTGCCCGCCAAAGCCAAGGATGTTGGGATAGACGATGTGGGCGAAGATGCCGTTCGCGTCCATCACTTCGAGCCGTTCCTTGATCGAGCTCGAGCCCTTGTGGACCTCTTCGAACTGGACTTTGAGGAAGGTGTCGAGGTCGCGGATCTTGCCACCTTCCTTGTAGATCGCGCTGTTGGGGTGGGCGCCGGTGCCGATCGACTTGTCTCCATCGATGATCCAGCTGCGCACGCCTTCGTGCATTTTCACCTGAGGCACCCGGTCCTTGTACTTGGCGGGCGCGCGCTTGACCCACATGTCATGCGGTTCGGTGAGGTGCGTGTCGGCATCGATGACCTTGATCGGCTGCTGTGTGTCGGTTGCCATGTCGGAATCCTCCTAACCCCTTCCCGGGGGCATCTTTGCTTTCGATAATCCAGCGCATCTTTGCCGCAATGGCTGCCCCCCCATTGGCAATGTCCAATCGTCCATGGGGTGGGCGGCGGAGGTCATCCCCCGCTCCGCCCGGGCGGCAAGCCTGTCAGCATGTTGGCCGAAATGAGCGAGGCGCGCCCGCCCTGGCCGCCTGCGCGGCTGCGCACGATCGAGGCAGTTTCGCGTAGCCGGCGGCCGGCCAGCAGCGGCTGCCAGCCCGGATTGCCGCTGTCCTCCATGCTTTCGGCGCGCGACTGTTCGCGCATCTGGCTGGGCGACATGCCGAAATGGCGGGTGAAACGGCGGCTGAATGCGGCTTCCGAGCCATAACCCGAAAGCTCGCTGATCTCCGCGATCTTGAGATTGCCCTTCTTGAGCAATTGGCAGGCCTGTTCCATCCGGCTTTCGGCAACCACTTCCATCGGCGCGCGGCCGACCTGCGAGGTGAAATGGGCAGCGAAATTCGAGCGGCCCATGCCGACCGAGCGGGCGAGCCGTTCCACCGTCCAGTTGGCAGACGGGTTGCCCGAAATCAGCCGCAGTGCCTGCCCGATCGGATCGTGCGGTTGCGCCGAGAAGATCTGCCGGCATTTGGGATCAGTCCGCAGCTGGGCGACAAGCATCAGCGCGGCGAGGCGGGTCAGCAGTGCGGCGGAGCCCGGCCCCATGCCCGCGAGCGGCAGGGCTTCGGGCTTGAGCAATGCTCCCCAGCTGCTTTCGGCGACATTGCCGAGCCGCAGGAGCGAGGGCAGGTGCGAGCGGCTCGCGTCGGCGGGCAAGGTCACCGTCAAGCGCCCGCTGAGCACTCTCGCCGCGACCGGTCCGGACTGGGCCAGGGCAAAGGCCGGTGGTATGTCGACTGCCTGCTCGTCGCGAAGGAAATCGAGAGTGGGCGCCTGGCTGTCCGGTGACATGCGCAGGGCGTGGGCTTCGCCCGACATGACGACAATCACTTCGCCCTGCTTCAGTTCGACAGTGCCGCCGCCCGGGGAAGTGAGCCTTACGGTGCCGTGAAGCGCCGCATGAAAGAAGACCGCGTCGCCGGACGGAACGCTGAAGCCGCCGCCGTGGCCCAGATCGCAATAACACCAGGTCTGGCCCGACATGTCTATCGCGGCCAGCAAGTCCGAAAGTGGCTTTGCGTCCATCGCCGAGCCAGGGCTCTGTTGCAGCACCTTTACGATCTCCCTGGTCGCGCTTCCCAAGCCGCGCGACCTCTTTTCCTGCGGCAAAGGATATTCCTTTGCGCGCCCGCGTCAATGCGCAGACAATCCCGCGTCTGCAATTCCGCTTTGACCCGGCGGCCCTATATGCGCAACAATGCTCAGGAGGGGGACGACGAGCAGCCCATGCCAAGGCAAATCGAACTACGCATCGATGTCAGCAACACACTCCAGTTGGGGGAAGCGGCGCATATTGCCGTGGCGGTGGTGCTGCCCGATGAAGTGCCGGACCAGCCGGTTGTCTGTTTCGCCAAGCCCGGCGGCGGTTATTCCCGGGGCTATTACACTTGCGAACTGCCCGGCCCGGCCAGGGGGGCGCAGGCCGACTTCCACGCATCGCGCGGGTGGATTTTCGTTGCGACCGACAACCTTGGGTCCGGCGACAGTTCGCAGCACGCGCCAGACCTGCTCACTTTCGCCAATTGCACGGCCGCCGCCGCCGCCGCCGAGGAGGAAGTTTTGCTCCGGCTGGCCAATGGCGTGCTCGCCCCGGACCTGCCGCCGGTGCTGCAGCCGGTGCGGATCGGCATCGGGCAGGCAACCGGGGGTAGCCTCGCGGTCATCCAGCAGGCGCGATACCGCAGCTATGACGGGGTCGGACTGCTGGGGTTCAGCGCCGTTCACAATCATCCGGCAACGGCTCCCGGTGAGCCGCCGGTGGTGACGCCATGGTTCTCGCGCGACCTGTCGCCCGACAGGCCGGGCGGAATACTCAATGCCAGCGCGCTCTCGCTGCTCACTCCGGAAACGGTGCAGCATGCGGCCTGGGCGGCGCTGGCCTGGAGCTTCCACTACGACGACGTGCCGGCCGATGTGGTCGAACAGGACCTGATGCATTATGAAGGCATTGTCATGCGCGGCCGGCAGGAGGATCCGGGAGAACCCGGGCCCTGGAACAGTTTCACCACGCCGCATGAAGTCGCCCGCTACACCCTGACACCCGGCGTCGTGGCGCCGGAGGCGGCGTCGATCGCCGTGCCGGTGCTTGCCGCCATGGGCGAGCGCGACATGATTGTCGATCCTCTGGGTGAGGCTCGCGCCTTCCGCTCTGCGCCCAGCTTCGACCTGTTCATCTGCCCGCGCATGGGCCACATGCACAACTTCGCCAGCACCCGCGCCCTGTTCTGGGAGCGCATCCACCGCTTCGGCGAATGGTGCGCTGGCGCGAAGGCGAGGGGCCTATAGACGCCCGCACGAAGGATGAACCGCATTCCGTAGCCAGCGAACTGGCCAAGGCGCCTGAGGCGGTCCAGCTAGCCGGCGACGATCGTCAGGAACCGGCTCGATACCCAGCCTGAGGTGCAGGGTCCGCGATAGGCCTGGCGCCGGGCGATGTGCGAGCCGACGCCGCAATCGATCGAGCTGCCCCGCGGCGCGAAGACCACCCCGGTCCACGATCCGTCCGCTGTCTCGTCACAGGCCCAGATGTTCGCATCGCCGCGCAGTCGAGTCAGTTCGCGCGACTGCGCGGCCGGGAGGGCGCGCACCGAGAGAAAATTGTCGCCGCGCGGATTGAGCCCTGCGACCTGGGCAAGGGATGGGCAGGCGTCGCGTTCCGGCTGTGCCCCGATCATCACGGGCCTGTCCGGCCTCACCGGCGCTGCAGGCCCGGCGGCGACCAAGGCCAGTGCGGATATCGCGAACATTACCTGCCTGATGACCATGTCAGATTCCCATGCAGAGGTACTTGAGCTCCATATAGTCGTCGAGGCCGTAGTGCGATCCTTCGCGACCGAGTCCGGACTGCTTGACGCCGCCGAACGGTGCGACTTCGGTGGAGATGAGGCCGGTATTGATGCCGACCATGCCCGCCTCCAGCGCCTCGGCCACGCGCCAGACGCGCGAGAGGTCGCGGGCGTAGAAATAGCTGGCGAGGCCGAATTCGGATTCGTTCGCCATCGGCAGGACCTCTTCCTCGGTCTTGAAGCGGATGACGCCGGCTAGCGGTCCGAAGGTTTCCTCATGCGCCAGCTTCATCGCCGGGGTCACGTCGACGATGACGGTGGGCTCGAAGAATGTGCCGCCGAGGTCGCTGCGCTGTCCGCCGGTAAGAAGCCTTGCGCCGCCTTCCAGCGCGTCGGAGAGGTGCTCTTCCACCTTCGCGACCGCTGCATCGTCAATCAGCGGGCCGACGTTGACGCCCGGCTCCATGCCATAGCCGAGCTTCATTTCCTTCACCCGCGCGGCGAGCTTGGTGACGAATTCGTCGTAGACCCCATCCTGGACGTAGAAGCGGTTGGTGCAGACGCAGGTCTGGCCGTTGTTGCGGAACTTGGAGATCATCGCGCCTTCGACCGCGGCATCGACATCGGCATCGTCGAACACCAGGAACGGGGCATTGCCGCCCAGCTCCATCGAACACTTCTTCACCGTCTCGGCGCTTTCGCGCAGCAGCTGGATGCCGATCTCGGTGGAGCCGGTGAAGGTCAGCTTGCGGATGAGCGGATTGCGGGTCAGTTCGCTGCCGATCTGCCCGGCGCTGCCGGTGACGACATTGACGACGCCTGCCGGAATCTCCGCCATCTCGCAAAGGCGCGCGATGGCGAGCGCCGAATAGGGCGTGGCCGAAGCGGGCTTGATGACGATGGTGCTGCCCGAGGCGAGGGCGGGGCCCAGCTTGCGGGTGACCATGGCATTGGGGAAGTTCCACGGCGTGATCGCGCCGACGACGCCGAGGCCCTGTTTCAGGACGACGATGCGCTTGTCGGCGGCATGGGGCGGGATGACGTTGCCGTAGGCCCGCTTGCCCTCCTCGGCGAACCATTCGATGAAGCCGGCGCCATAACCGATCTCGCCCTTGGCTTCCTCGAAGGGCTTGCCCTGTTCGCGGCTGAGCAGTTCGCCCAGCGCATCCTTGTTTTCGATCATCAGGTCGAACAGCCGGCGCATCAGCCGCGCGCGTTCGCCCGCCGTCTTGGCGCGCCAGGCGGGAAGGGCGGCCTGCGCGGCATCGATGGCGCGGGCGGTTTCGACCGGGCCCATCTTCGGCACGGTGCCGAGCTCCTTGCCGGTGCCGGGATCGGTCACCGAAAGCGTGGCGCCGTTGTCAGCGTCGCACCACTCGCCGCCGATGTAGCATTGCTGGCGCAGGAAGTCGGTATAGTCCACGAAACAGGTCCCCATCTCTTTTTGTTGCGCGCCGCCTAGGCAGGGCAGAGGTCAAACGCAACAATCGTCCTGCTTGCACCGGGCATAGCTCAGCTGTTGCGGCACGGGCGGGCAATGCCCACATGATGTTTGACCTTCCGTCACGGCGGCGTAATGACGCTTGCCTGAATTCGAGGCGATGCCAGGAGCATCGGACAGGAGATTGCAATGAGTGCGGCAGACAGCCAGTTCCAGACAGACCCCGAAATCGCCATCCTGGTAGAGCGTGCGCGCAACGCGCAGCAGGCCTTCGAGATGTTCGGCCAGGAAGAGGTCGACGCCATCGTCAAGGCCATGGGCAAGTACGTCTTCGACAATGCCGAGGAACTCTCGCGCATGGCGATCGAGGAAACAGGCATCGGCGTGTTCGAGGACAAGGTGCTCAAGAAGAAGGGCAAGAGCCGCACCATCTGGAACAGCCTGAAGGGCAAGCCCTCGCGCGGGGTGATCGGCGAGGACGAGGAAAACAACATGGTCCTCGTCGCCAAGCCGATGGGCGTGGTCGGTGCGGTGACGCCGATCACCAACCCGGTGGTGACGCCGATGTGCAACGGCATGTTCGCGCTCAAGGCCGGTAACGCCGTAATCTTCGCGCCGCACCCGAAGGCTCAGAAATGCGCCGAGCACCTGACCGAGGAATTCCGCCGGATCGCCAAGGAACACGGCGCGCCCGAAGACCTTATCCAGGTGGTCAAGGAAGGCTCGATCACCAAGACCCAGCAGTTGATGCAGGCCGTCGACGTCGTCGTCGCGACCGGCGGCGGGGCCATGGTGAAATCGGCCTACAGCTCGGGGCGGCCCTCGTTCGGCGTCGGCGCGGGCAACGTGCCTGTGATCATCGACCGCGACGTCGATATCGAAGATGCGGCGAACAAGATCGTCACCGGCGCCAGCTTCGACAACGGTATCATCTGCAGCCACGAACAGTTCGTGCTCACCCCGCGCGAGAAGTATGACCAGACGGTGCAGGCCTTCGTCGATACCGGCAAGGTCTGGTTCACCCGCGACGAGGCCCAGATACAGGCGCTGCGCGAAGTCGTCTTCCCCGGCGGCCACCTCAACAAGGACGTGGTGGGTGTTTCCGCGCGCGAAGTCGGCAAGATGGCGGGTATCGACGTGCCGGAATCGGCGCGGATCATCCTGCTGCCCGCCAAGGGCGCGGGCACAGACGACATCCTCGCCCGTGAGAAGCTGTGCCCGGTGGTCGCCATCCTGCCCTACGACAAGTTCGAGGACGCGGTGGTGCTGGCGCGCTCCAACCTGCTGGTCGAGGGCGCCGGGCATTCGGCCGCGCTCCACTCGCACGACGACGACCATATCCGGGAGGCCGGCCTGCACCTGCCGATCAGCCGCCTGGTGGTGAACCAGCCCTGCTCGACCTCGGCCGGCGGCTCGCTGACTAACGGCTTCGCGCCGACGACGACGCTGGGCTGCGGGAGCTGGGGCGGCAATTCGATTTCCGAGAACCTCGACTACAAGCACCTGATGAACGTCTCGCGCATCGGCAAGGTGATCGAGAACCGGCCGGTGCCGACCGACGAGGAGATCTGGGCCTGATACCCGACGGCAACTCCGCAGGACAGGTCAATCAGCAACGAAGTTCGCGTTGCTGGGCAGTGACTTTTCCGATTAGGTCGTTGGCCCTGTCGATCACTTCCTGCCCGCCATTCACATAGAGGGCTTCGAAGCGTTGCTGGACGGCAATGCGGCGGGCCTCTTCGGCCATTCTCATGGCTTCCTGCATGTTCAGGCTGGCATCGTTGAGCCAGACGCATTTCTCGCGCTTGCCAGTGCCCACGGTTGCATGCTGGATGCTCAAAGTGGCGATCCTGACCTTGGCGTTATGCTCGTTCAGGATGTTGATGTACCGCCGATGTGCCGCGGTCATCGTGCCGGCCGCCGGTGGGGCTGCTGCCGATGCCGCGAACGCGGGGCGGCGCCCCTCGTTCGCGATTGTCGGCGTGATGCGGATGGCTGGCAAGGTTGCCGGCAATGCGCCTTGACTGCGCAGAGTGGCCAGATTCTGGCAGCCGGTCTGGTTGTTCATCCTGCAGGCCTGGTCGAAATAGGCTGCGGCCATTATCCGGTCCACCGGGCCGCCTTTGCCATCGCGCATCAGAATGCCTCTGCTGCGGCAACCGCCGGAGTCACTTCCCTGGCACCCCTTGATCGATGCTGCGCGAGACCTTGAGAAATCCCCCAGTTGGCGGGCTACCAGGCCCTCCTGGGTACAGGCATCGGCTGCCCCAAGCAGGCAGGCCTTTGCATACCAGGGCAAAGCGGCCCGCAAATCTGCCGTGCCGCCAAAGTAGCCGTGGGCGAGCGAAACCGCGATGCTCAGGCAAGAGATCGCCACCTATCCATTGCAGGCGCGCTCATGATACTGCCGGGCCGCCACGGGATCCTTCGAGCCCTGGGTGCCTTCCATCATCATCGAGCCCAGCTTGCCGCATTCGTACATGTATCCGGCATCGCAAGCACGGGTCGTTTCAGCGCGCGTGGAGACTGGCTGAGCCTGCAAGTTACCGCATTCCGGCGAAAATCCTGCCAGCAGAATCGCTGCACATAGAATTCGAAGTGCAATCCTGCCGCGCATTACGGGCCGTCCCCTTTGCAAACCGCATCGGCCTCCAAGCAATTCACACAAGCGCGGACAGGTAAAGTTAGGCAAGCCGGCTGAAGGTGAATTGCGGGACCTACTTCGGCAGCGCGAAGGCCGTAACCGCCCCCCATACCTTGCCATCCTTCATCGGCGCTTCCGAGACGATAGCGACATATTGCCTCCCATCCTTGCCGCGGTAGCTCATCGGTGTGGCCGTGCCGTTACCGGGCAGGTCCGCCTCGAACAGCAGCTTGCCGGTTTCCGAATCGAAGGCGCGGAATTTGCGGTCGCTCGATGCGCCCAAGAATGTGAGGCCCGTGGCCGTGCTCATCGATCCGCCGAAGTTCGGAGTGCCGATGGTGAACGGCAGTCGAGACTTGATCGGCTGGCGATGGCCGGTGAAGTCAGGCCCGAGGTCGCGGGCGATGCCCAGCGGGCGCTCCCAGACCATCTTGCCGGTGGTCAGGTCGATCGCGTTCATCAGGCCATAGGGCGGCGCCTGGCAGGGGATGCCGAGCGGTGACATGAAGGGGCTGATGTCGGCGGCAAAGGGCGTGCCTTCCTGCGCGACGAAGCGGCCGTGCTCACCCGAGACGTTCGCCTTGGCGTCCCTCGCGCGCGGTTCGGAGCGGGGCACGAGGCGGTTGCGGTTGACCATGCGGCTGGAGACGATGAAGGCCATCTGCCGCTCCTCGTCGACCGAGGCGCTGCCCCAGTCCACCCCGCCGACATAGCCCGGATCCTGGATCCACCAGTCGGTGCCCGGCGCGGTCATCGAGCCGTCATAGCGCGATTCCTTGAAGGCGATCCGGCACCACAGCATGTCGAGCGCGGAAATACCCCACATTCGCTTTTCGGTAAGTAGCGGGCCCATCAGCGATGGGAAGGCGACTGACCAGGGCTGGGTGGGAGATAGCTTCTCCACCGCGCCGCGCTGCGGGGCGGGCTTTTCCACCACCGGGAACAGCGGCTTGCCATTGCGCCGGTCGAGCACGAACAGCTCGCCGCGCTTGGTGGGCTGGATCACCGCGGGCACGGTCTGGCCGTCCTTCCTGAGTTCGAACAGCACCGGCTTGGAGGCGATGTCGAAGTCCCAGACGTCGTAATGTGCGGTCTGGAAATGCCAGCGCGGTTCACCGGTTTCACCATCGAGCGCGACGAGAGAGCTGGTGTACTTGTTACTCTCGGCGGAGCGGTGGCCGCCCCAGTAGTCAGGCGTCGCATTGCCGGTTGGCACGTAGACCAGGCCCAGCTCCTCATCCGAGGTCATCGGGCCCCAGGAATTGGGAGTGCCAGGAGTGTAGTACTGGCCTTCGGCCGGTTCGCCATGCTGGCCCGGCCGGCCCATATCCCAGGCCCAGGCGAGCTTGCCGGTGACAGCGTCGTAGGCGCGGATCACGCCAGAGGGCTCGCCGACGTGCTGGCCGTCGGCGACGACCCCGCCGAACACCAGCTTGCCGCGGATCAGCGCGGGGGCGGAGGAGACGTTGTAATAGCCTAGCTCGCGCTGCTTCATGCCGCGCAGAAGATTGGCCCGGCCATTCTCGCCGAACGAAGTGCAGACCTGGCCGGTTTCTGCGTCGATGGCATAGAGGCTCGCCCCGTCCGATACGGCGGTATAGACCCGCTTCGAGCAGGTGCCCGTGGCGCCCGGTACCTCGTAATAGGCGACGCCGCGGCAGCGGACGACGGAGATGCCCGAATTGTTGCGCTGCGGATGGAAGGTCCAGCGCACCTTGCCGGTGGTGGCGTCGATATCGAGCACGTCGTTGAAGGGCGTGCAGACGTAGACATGATCGCCCACCTTGAGCGGCGTCGCGTCGATCTGGCCAGCCGGCTTGGTCGGCATCGGCCCGAGCGGCACCGTCCAGGCGGCCTTGAGCTGGCCGACGTTGTCCGGCTTGATCTCGCCCAGCGGAGAGAAGTGGCTTCCACCCCGGTCATTGCCGAAATTGAGCCAGTCGCCTGGCGCATCGGCGGCGATGGCCGGCTGTGTTCCGCGCGGCGAAACGGGGCTGAAGCCCGAAGTGGCCCAGACCGCAAGGGCGAGTACGGCGGCAGTGCCGACCACAAGGTAGCCGCCGTGGCGGTCCGCCTTGATCTTGCTGGTCAGCGCGCCGATCAGGAAGGGCAGGCCCAGCACCAGCGGCGAGACGACTCGCGGCATCAGCGCCCATCCATCGAGGCCCGCTTCGTAGAGCGCCCAGAACAGGGTGATGAGCAACAGGATCCCATAGATCGCAGCGCCGCTCCACCATTTGCCCTTCAGCACGTTCCAGCCGGATGCAAGCGCAAGCAGGCCGACCGGCAGGTAATACCACGAGCCTCCAAGCCAGATCAGCTTGGCTCCGCCCAGCGCCAGCGCCAGGCCGATTGCAATCAACAGAACGGCATAAACGATGGCCGCGAAACGCCGGATGGCCCCCATAAATCCTCTCCATGGACTCTTTTGCGCATCCTTGCCTGTCCTGCGAAGCTCTGCAAGTGTCATTGACGCAATCCGGCTCCAAGGCTATTTGCACATAATCCCGAACAACCGTTCGCAATTTCGAATTAATGGGAGAGACGCGGTGACGCACACCGGCTATATCAACGGCGCATTCGTCAATGGCGAGGGCGCGAGCTTCATTGTCGAGAACCCTTCGGACGAAACCGTCGTCGCGGAGATCAACGGCCTGTCCGCCGGCCAGGTCGACAAGGCCCTGGCTGCCGCGCGCGAGAGCTTCGATTCCGGCGGCTGGAGCGGCCTGACCATGAAGCAGCGGGCCGAGGCAATGCGGCGCTATGCGGAAGCGCTCAGGAAGCGCGCCGATCGGTTGAAGGAACTGGCCATCGCCGAAGCCGGGTGCCCGACCAATTCGACCGTGATGGGCGCGCAGGTCCATGCGCCGCTGCGCATGACCGACGAGATCATCGACATGTTCCTGCGCCTGCCCGAGCACGAGGAAAACCCCCTGCCGCTGCATGAGCGGGTCAATCCCTATTTCGTGGTGCAGAGCCTCAAGCTCTATCGCCCGCTCGGCGTGGTCTCGGCGATCTCGGCCTACAATGTGCCGTTCTACACTGCGTTCTGGAAGGTCGTCCCGGCACTTATGGCGGGCAACTCGGTCATCCTGCGGCCCAATCCGCTGACGCCGCTCTCCGCGATGATCTTCGCCGAGGCGGCTGACGAGGCGGAACTGCCCAAGGGGGTGATGAACGTCATCATCGAGAACGGCCTCGAAGGCGGGCTTGCCATGACCACCGACGAACGCGTCGACATGGTAAGTTTTACCGGCTCCTGCGTCGTCGGCGCCAAGGTGGCCGAGCAGTCGGCCCCGACGCTGAAGCGGCTGGTGCTGGAACTGGGCGGCAAGTCGGCGGCGATCTTCCTGCCCGATTCCGCCGAGCGCGCCGCGCCGCATGGCCACCAGGTCTGTACCTCGCATGCCGGGCAGGGCTGCGTGCTCGGCACCCGCGTCTTCGTGCCGCAGGACCAGAAGGCCAAGGTGCTTGAGATGATGGAGGCCGCGCTCGCCAACGTGAAGATCGGCGTCGCGTCCGATCCAGAAACCCAGCTCGGCCCGGTGATCAGCGCCGGCCAGCGCGCGCGCTGCGAGCATTTCACCGAAGCGGCGGTGGCCGCCGGCGGCCGCGTCGTGACGGGTGGCAAGCGCCCGGCGCACATGGACAAGGGCTTCTTCTTTGAGCCGACCGTGCTCGACCTGCCGGACAATTCGAACCCCGCGGCGCAGGAGGAGATCTTCGGGCCTGTGGTCGGCGTGATCGGCTACAAGGACCTCGATCACGCGGTGCAGATGGCCAATGACAGCAAGTTCGGCCTTTCCGCCTGGGTTACCGGGCAGGACAAGATGGCCGCCTTCCAGACCGGGCTGAAGATCCGCAGCGGCGCGGTCAACGTCAATGGCGCGGTGATGTCGAGCTATGCCTCGGGTGGCGGGATCAAGATGAGTGGTCTCGGCCGCGAGCGCGGCGTCGAGGGCCTGCGCGAATTCCAGATGGTCACAACTTTCAACCTGGGAGCATAAGGGTGCAGGGACTTCTCGAAGGCAAGGTAGCCGTCATCACCGGCGCCGGTTCGGGCGTCGGGCGCGCGGCGGTCAAGCTGTGGACCGAACACGGGGCGAGGGTGATCGCCACCGACATCGATCTTCCCTCTGTCGAGGAATCGGTGCGCCTGGCGGGCCCTAAGCAGGGGCAGGCCAAGGCCGTGGCCTGCAACGTCGCTGACCCGGCCCAGGTCGAGGCGGTGGTGCAGGAGGCGGTCGCCACTTTCGGTCGACTCGACATCATGTACAGCAATGCCGGCATAACGATCCTGCAGAAGCCGGGTGGCGGCCTCAAGTCCTTCACCGAGGCGACGCCCGAGGACATGAAACGCATCGAGGACGTCAACATCAACGGCGTGTTCTACGGCGCGCAGTCGGCCGTGCGCCAGTTCGAGAAGCAGGAAAAGGACGCCAACGGCATCGCCGGGGTGATCGTCAACACGGCCTCGGTGGCCGGCCTGATCGGCTATGGCGGCGTGGTCTATGGCACGTCCAAGGCCGCGGTGGTCGGCTTCACCCGCACCCTCGCCATCGAACTGGCCGAGAAGGGCATCCGCATCAATTCCGTCTGTCCGGCGGGGATGCTGACCCACTACATGGGCATGGACCCCGATAGCCCCCACAAGGACCGCATCCTGGAGGGCATGGGCAAGGGCCATCCGCTGGGTCGGGCGATCGATCCGGCCGACACCGCGGCGGCGGCGATGTTCCTCGCTTCCGACCTCGCATCCAATATCACGGGCGTGAACCTGCCCGTGGACGGCGGACTGACCGCCGGCAAAAAGACTGGAGGATAAGATCATGGCTACCTGTCCCGTAGACCACAAGTCGGGCGCGCTCGCGTCCCTAATGTCGGACAATCCCCGCTACAAGGAGATGTTCGACGTCAATACCCAGAGCGCCAATACCGGCGTCGACATGGACCGCGACTATACCGAGGACATGAACCGGCTGCGCGAGAAGGCCGGGGTCCAGCATGGCTCGCTGCGCCACCTGCTGAACCTTCCGGAGCCGCCCTATTCCGACGAATTCCGCGACGCCTTTACCTTCTTCTCCTATCGCGCCTGCGAGATCGGCTTTCGCGAGAACCTGATCTTCTCGTCCGAGGGCTACAACGAAAGCGCCGGCGTGCGCACGGTGGGCAAGACCATCCTTTCGATGGTCGGCAAGCCGCACAAGCGCCTGCGCTCCGCCGCCCAGCCGCTGTTCAAGCGGCCCAAGGTGCTCAACTGGTGGAACAAGCGCTGGATCGAGGAAACCGTCGATGCCCTGCTGGACCGGCTGCTGGACCAGGATGCGGCCGATCTCAACTTCGAGCTTTGCGCCCGCCTGCCGATGGCGACCGTTACCCGCGCTATCGGGCTCGAGGGCGAGAACGTCATCGAGTTCCGCTACCAGCTCGACCGCGCCACCTTCGGCGCGGCCAAGCTCAAGCCCGAGGAAGCGGCGGAATCGCGTGCCTGGGTCGACCAGACCCTGCGCGACCTCATTGCAGAGAATACCCGTAACCCGGGCGACAACCTGATCGCAGGCCTGATCAAGGCAGAGATCGTCGACGAGGACGCAGGCACCAAGCGGCCGCTGACCGAGGACGAGATCTTCGGCTACGCCAAGCTGGCGATCTTCGCCGGCGGCGGCACCACCTGGCGTCAGCTGGGCATCACCATCGATGCCCTGATGAACCACTACAATTTCTGGGAAGACTGCCTGAAGGACCGCAGCCTGGTCGACCGGGCGGTGGAGGAAAGCCTGCGCTGGCGGGCGACGGACCCGGTTTTTCCGCGCCTGTGCACGCAAGACACGGAAGTCGAAGGCGTGATGGTTCCGGCTGGCGTGCGCGTGCATCTGTGCCTGGGCGCCGCCAACCACGATCCCAGGGTCTTCAAGAACCCTGAAGCCTACGACATCTACCGCGACCAGGTGCACAACATGGGCTTCGGTTTCGGCCCGCACCGCTGCCTCGGCATGGACGTGGCGCGGCAGGAGATGATCGTTGCGATCAATGGCCTGCTCGACCGCTTCCCCAAGATGCGGCTCGATCCGGACAAGCCCAAGCCCGAATACCGCGGCGTCGATCACCGCGGCATGACGGCGGTGACAGTGAAGCTGAAGTAACAGTTCCCCTCCCGCTTGAGGGAGGGGGCCAGGGGTGGGCTATTCAGTTGCGGCGCGGCACTTGTCATGCGCCGGACACGCCCACCCACAACCGCTCCCGTAAACGGGAGGGGAGCAGGAGGGGAGAATGAAGCAGGTCGTCCTGAAGGCCTATGCCCGCGGCGTTCCCAAGCCTGAGGACTACGCTGTCGCCGATGCGCCCATGCCTCGGCCGGGCGAGGGCGAAGTGCTGCTCAAGACCCTGTGGCTTGCCTGTGATCCGCTGATCCGATTCGCAATAGACGAGGAACTGGTCACTGGTGTCCTGCAGATCCGGCCGGGCGAGCCCATGTATGGCCCCGCCGTCAGCCAGGTCGTGCAGTCGAACCACCCGGACTACGCGCCCGGCGACATCGTCGAGCACCGCACCCACTGGGCGGAATATACCCTTTCCGCGCCCGACCGCGCCGACTATCGCGGCCCGCCGCGCAAGCTCGATCCCTCGCTCGCTCCGGTGCAGACGTCGCTCGGTGCGCTGGGCATGCCCGGCCAGACGGCGCATGTCGGCATGATCGCCACCGGCCGCGTGGCGGCGGGGGAGACCGTCGTGATCTCCGCCGCTGCCGGGACGGTGGGCAGCCTTGCCGGGCAGATCGGCAAGATCTTCGGCGCGAAAGTGGTCGGCATCGCGGGCGGTGCGGAAAAATGCGCGGCCTTGCTCGATCTCGGCTTCGATGCGGCGGTGGATTACAAGGCGACGGACTTTGCCGATCGGCTCAGGGCCGCCGCGCCCGAAGGCTTCGACCTCTATTTCGACAATGTCGGCGGCGATGTTACGCTCACCGTCTTGCAGCAGATGAAGCGCGGCGGGCGCATGGCGCTGTGCGGCTTCATTGCCTATCACGGCATGGGCATGGAAGGGCCGGGGCCGGACCACCTTCCCGGCTTCTATCGTCTGATCAATTCCAAGAGCCTGGAGATCAAGGGCTTCGCCTCGATGGGCGCCGGCCAGAAGCCGATAGACGACATCGCCCAGTGGATGCGCGAGGGGAAAATTCGCTTCCCGGAGACGGTGGTGGAGGGCATCGAAGCGCTCCCCGCCGCCTTCAGCAGTGTGTTTTCCGGCAATTCTTCTGTTGGCAAGCTGCTGGTGAAGGTGGCAGAGGTTGAATGATGAGCACTGCTACTGTTCCCCCGCCGCCCCGCCAGACCAACAATCCCGCGCCTGCACGCCCCGCCAATTCGGTGCGCCGCACCATGTCGATCGACGTTTCCTGGCCGCAGGGCGAGGAGGGCGACCGGCTGTTCATCGGCCGTTGCCGCGATTACCGCACCCCGGCCGAAGGCGGCCCGGGCAAGGTGCTGGACGGCGCGGAATTCCGCGCGACCCTGTCGCAGGACAAGACGATCACTTCGATTACCGCTCGGCCCAGGCCGGAGCATGTCGAGCAGCTCCAAGGCGTGCGCGCCGGCAATCACCTACGGCTGTTCATCAAGGAAACCATGCCCGAGTTGATCAGCCGCGGCGAGCCGATCTACCTGCCGCTCGACGACCTTTCCGGCACCTCGCTGGTCTCCGCCTTCGCCTGGTCGCAGTTTCACGACAACTGGCAGGATAAAATCCGCGAGCGGATGGGGACGGAGGCGTTCGACAGCCTGATTAGCCAACGGGTTAATGTCTGCTGGGGCCTTGCCGAGGGAAATTCCGGCGTCTCGGGAGAGTCGCACGGTAATGTCGCGCAAGCCGATGCCGGCGACGTGCGCAATCCCGCCGATTCCGAAGGCTGGCACGAGCTTTACGAGAACGAAGGCCCTGCCTTCCGCCGCGCCCGCCGTATCGACGTCACCCGCGACGATGCCGCCGGCCTCATCCGCATCAATGCCGCCTTTCAGGACAGCGCCAAGCGCAAGAGCATCGGCCGCGTGGCGATCCACGAATACGATATCGACGCCACCGCCGATCTCAAGACCGGCGAACTGCTCACGCTCACGCCGCACGCGCGCATCCTGCCTTTCGGTGAGTGCCCCGGCGCGGTGCACAACACCCAGCGGCTGATCGGCCGCAATATCGGCGAAATCCGCGACGCGGTGCTCGAACAGTTGCGCGGCACACAGGGATGCACGCACCTAAACGACGCACTGAGGGCGCTGGCGGAGGTGCCGAAGCTGGTGGGTTATCTAGCCTAGTTTCTTTCCATTCCTTGGGGGTGGATAGGAAACCCTGGCGCCGCGTGCATCGACAAGCAGCAGGATGACGGTTAGCGGGCCAATCGCGCTGCCTTTGGCCACCAGCGCATAAGCCACGCAACGAATTGTCGAGCCAGCGCATCTCCCCCTCACGGAGGGGTGAAGGCTGTTCTTTGCTGATTGATTTTTCACAAGGAAGCTCAAATATTCACGGCTTTGCCGGATAACCAATCAAGGAGTTCCTCATGTCAGTCTATGGCGACGATATCTATTCCGAGCCGCCCACGATCGATGCCGATACCCTGCGCAATCTTGGCCCTCTGGGGCCTCTGGCGGGGACCTGGAGGGGCGAGGAAGGTGTCGATATCGCACCCAAGGCGGCGGGGCCGCGCACCCTGGGTTTCCATGAGACGTTCGATCTGCAACCGGTTGACCCGGGCAATAACGGACCGCAATTGCTCTACAGCCTGCGTTATCACGCGCACATGACCAAGATCGGGCAGGTTGGTACCTACCATGACCAGGTCGGTTATTTCCTTTGGGAGCCTGCGACCGAGACAGTGATGATGAGCCTGTCCATCCCACGCGGCCAGACCCTGCTGGCGGCCGGGCCTGCCACCGCGGATGCGAAAAGCTTCACCCTGACCGCAACGCGCGGGGATCCGGCATGGGGAATTTGCTCGAATCCCTATCTCGAGGAGAACTTCCGGACAGACAGTTTCACTATTACCATAACCATCAACGACGATGGCTCATGGTCCTATGACGAGGACACGGTGATGGCGATCAAGGGCCAGTCCGAACCCTTCCATCACCGCGACAGCAACCGGCTGATCCGCTCGGGGACTCCGGTCCCCAACCCGCTCGCGCGCTAACCGGGTTGATCGGCAGGCCTCGGCGTCAGCATGCCGAGGCCTTCCAGCGCAAGGCCGTTCGACAGCTCGTCGAACATCCGCCGCCGCAGCTCGCGCACCAGCAGCGAGCGGGTGTTGCGCGCCACCTGCGGCGAGAGCTTCGCCAGTTGGCTGGCCAGCGCCTGCGCGCGCGGCAGCAGGTCCGCCATCGACAGGACTTCGCCGCAGATGCCGAGCTGCTTGGCCTCGTTCGCCGGAATGCGCTCGCCGGTGAGCAGGAAATAGCGCCCGCGGTTGGGGCCGAGGATCATCGGCCAGACGGTATGGACGCCATCGCCCGCCACCGCGCCGCCGGGGATGTGCGCCAGGTCGGCGAATTCGGCCGTGTCGGAGGCGAGGACGATGTCGCATAGCGCCGCCAGCTCCGCATGGATCAGCGCGGGTCCGTTTACCGCCGCGATCATCGGCACCGGGATCGCCAGCAGGTTGTTCAGCAGCG
The DNA here is from genome assembly GCA_964630805.1 of uncultured Novosphingobium sp. Classification (GTDB taxonomy): domain Bacteria; phylum Pseudomonadota; class Alphaproteobacteria; order Sphingomonadales; family Sphingomonadaceae; genus Novosphingobium. Next base: position 32,710 of record CAZVWP010000015.1, read on the forward strand.
CCAGACCCTCGTCATGGATGCGAGGCCACATCGCCGAGAGGTTGGGCTCGGGATAGTTTTCCTGGGGGTCGAACGACGCGATGAAGCTGTCTCCGGTGCCGGTGAGGATCACCACCCGGTTGTCATAGTCGCGCGCGACGTCGAGGAAGGCATGGCCCAGCTCGCAGTGCAGGCTGGTCAGCGACGTGCCCCACAAGGCGGGGCCGCCGCGTGAATGCATGGTCATGGTCAGCACGCCGTCGTCGCTGCGGGTGAAATTGATGCAGGTATACTTGTTCTGGTAATCGCTGAGTTGGGTCATGGTGTTCTCTCCCTTGTGCTCTCCTCCCGCCCGCGGGAGGGGGATTAGGCAATCGCCTTCTTGGCCTTGAGGGCCTCGATCTCGTCCCACTCCAGCCCCAGTTCCATGAGGAACGTTTCGGTGTGCTCCGAGGCTACCGGCGCGCGGGTGGTCTTGATCGGTTCGTGGTCGAACTGGACGGGGCTGCGGATCAGCCGGATCGGCTCGCCGCCCTGACCCTCGACCTCGATGATCATGTCGTTAGCCAGCAATTGCTCGTCGCTGATGACATCCTTGCCGCTCTGCGCCGGGGCCCACTGGCCTTCCATGGTGCGCAGGTGCTGGCGCCAGTAGGCGAAGGACTTCTCGCCGATCGCCCTGGACACGGCCTCGCCGGCGGTCTCCCAGTTTTCGAACAGGGCTTCCACCGTGCTGTAGCGCGGGTCGTCGGCCATGTGGCCGAGGCCGAGGTGCTCGAAGGTGTCGCGCAGGTAGCGGCCGGGCGTCAGGATGCACAGGTTGATGGTCTGGCTATCGGAAGTGAGGAAGTTGCCCATGAAGGGATTGCCCGGGGTGCAGCCCGAGCGGGGGTAGGGTGAGCGGATCTGCTCGCCGTATTCCATGTTGATGCACAGTGAGCTGGCCTGGATCCAAGTCGCGGTGGAAACCAGCGAGACGTCGAGCTCGCAACCCTTGCCGGTGCGCTCGCGCTGGAACAGCGCGGCCGCGATGCCGCCGGCGATGAAGGTGCCGCCGGTGGTGTCGCCCACCGCGGGGATGCCCTGCGACATGACACCCGGCAGTTCCTCTGGCGTCAAAGCATATCCGATGCCGCCCCGGTTCCAGAATGCCGTGCCGTCGAACCCGCCGATCAGGCGTTCAGGCCCCTTGTCGCCGTGGGCCGAGCCGCGCGCGTAGATGATGTCGGGCTTGATTGCCTTGATGTCCTCGTATTCGATCTTCAGCTTGGCGCGGGCGTCAGGCAGGAAGTTGGTCAGGAACACGTCGGCGGTGGCGGCGATGCGATAGAGCAGTTCGCGCCCGGCTTCGGTGCCGATGTCGAGCCCGACCGAGCGCTTGCCCCGGTTGGGATGCTCCATCACGGTATTGCGGTCGGGCGTCACCGGGATGGCGCCGATCCGCAGGAAGCCGCGCTGGGCGTCGCCATGCACCGGGTGCTCGATCTTGATCACGTCCGCGCCCCAGTCGGCCAGCACGGCGCCGGCGGCGGGGACGAAGGTATACTGCGCTACTTCGAGGATGCGGACACCCTCCATCGGCCTGCTCATATGTCTCTCCCAAAAAGATGGGCGGCCACGTTCGGCCGCCCCGGATGTCGTGCAACTTGTATCAGGCGGCTTCGGCCTTTTCGGCCATGGCGCCCAGCATTCCGGCAATGTCTCCGGAGGTAACGCGCCGCACTTCGCCCTCGGCCAGCGGCCTTGCGCCGCCGAAGCTCTGGGGGGTCGTGTCGATACCGGCCACCGCTGCCCTGGCTTTCAGCGCGCCGACGGTAAGCTCCTCGCGCTGGTAGCTCCTGAACGGATCGAAATTGAAGAAGCGCAGCGCATTGCCATGGGTGATCTTGTCCAGCAGGCGTCGGTCCATTCCCTCGACCTGCTTCCACAGCAGTTCAGCGGAATTGGGCCAGGGCGAATCCGAGTGCGGATAGTCCACCTCGAAGGCGACGATGTCTTCGCCGATGTATTCAACGTTCTTCAAGCCATAGGGATCGACGATGAAGCAGACCATGAAGTGTTCGCGGAACACTTCGCTGGGCAGCTTTCCGCCGAAATCGGCATGGGTCCACTTGCGGTGGTGGCTGTAGACATAGTCCGCCCGCTCGATCAGCGCCGGCACCCAGCCGATACCGCCTTCGGCCACGTTGACCCGCAGGTCCGGGAGTTCGAGCATGACCTTGAGGTTGAGCCAGTCGGCGATCGAGACGCTGACCGACATCGGCATCGAGGTGATCCAGGCGTCTATCGGGGTTTCCAGCGAGGCCTGTGGCGCCGGATTGCCCGGGCCGATGTGGATCGAAACGACGAGGTCGTTGTCCACCGCCGCCTCGAAGAAGGGGAGCCAGTAGTCGTTGTGGATCGAGGGCAGGTCTAGCTTGGTCGGGTTATCGTTGATGGTGACCGACTTGAAGCCCTTCTTCGCCAGCCGCTTCATTTCGGCGACGGTCGCGTCCATGTCCCAGATCGGCAGGATGCCGAGCGGGATGAAGCGGGCGGGATCGGCGGCGCACCATTCGTCGACGTGCCAATCGTTGTAGGCCTGCAAGTGCTTGAGCGCGAGGTCCTTGTCCGGCGCGCGGGCGAACATCGAACCGTCCATGATCACGGCGGTGGGGTAGTTCAATTGCACGGCGATGCCATCGACGTTCATGTCGTCGAGCCGGGCTTTCGGATCCCAGCAGCCGCGCCGCATCTGGCCGAGCGAGGTCGGCTCCATACCGTATTCCTCCGGCACCCGGCCGACCACGGCATTGAGCCCGGTGATCGGCAGGCGCGATCCCTGGTAGGTCCAGAAGCTCTGGCCGGTGTTCATGGTGAGGAGCTTCGGTGCGCTCGCCAGCAGGTCGCCGGAGAGGTGGTTGTCGTACATGTCGCCCGGCTCGATGAGGTGGTCGTCCACGCTCACCAGGACCATGTCGTTCATTTCCATGGGAACTGTCCTTTCCGTTGCATCCCCGTCGGCCGGCCGTTCCCGGTGCCCGGGCAGACTCGATCCATTTATCGCCCCCATGATTGCCCATGTGCGGGGGAATGCAAGGGGCTTGCACTCTTGGCCGCCGTGCTAAAGGGAAGGGAGGGAGATATTACGCGTGACCAAGACCGTCGTCAGCCTCAGCGACAAGTTCAACCAGGAAGAGGGCAGCGTCATGCTGACCGCGCTGCAGGGCGTGGTGCGGCTACTGCTGGAGCAATCGCGGCGTGACCGGGCGGCGTGGCTGAAGACGGCGGGCTATGTCACCGGTTATCGCGGGTCGCCGATCACCACGCTCGATGCGCAGCTCTGGGCCAACGAGGGTTTGCTCAGGGAGCATGACATCCGCTTCGAGCCCGGCCTCAACGAGGAGCTGGCGGCAACCTCCCTCATGGGCACGCAGGACCTTGCGAGCTACGGCAACCCCCGCGTCGATGGCGTCTTCGCCCTGTGGTACGCCAAGGGCGTCGGCGTCGAGCGGGCGGGCGAGGCGATCAAGGCGGCGAACTTTATCGGCACGCATCCCAAGGGCGGGGCCCTGCTGCTGTGCGGCGACGATCATGGCGCCAAGAGCTCGCTGACCGCGCACCAGTCCGAGCATGTCATGGTGACGGCCATGGCGCCGGTGCTCTATCCGGCGACGACGGACGAGATCCTCTCCATGGGCCAGCTCGCCTGGGCCCTGTCACGCTACAGCGGGCTCTACGTCGCGATGAAGGCGGTGACGGACACGCTGGACCTGACGACCACGGTGACGCTGCCGGGGCACTCGTTCCCGATCCATGTGCCCGATGCCCCGGCAGATATCTTTACGACCGCTGCGAACAGGCTGTTGCCATTGGCGCTGGAAGCCATGGTGATCGAAAAGCGCCTCCCACTGGTCGCGCCCTTCGCTTCGGCCAACCGGATCGACCGGGTCAGCCACGATGCGCCCGAACGGCGGCTGACCTTGGTCAGCGCGGGCAAGGCCTGGCTCGACCTGTGCCAGGCGCTGGCCGACCTCGGCCTGGACGAGGCGAAATGCCGGGCCATGGGCCTGAGGGTGGTCAAGCTGGGACTGGTCTGGCCGATCGATCCCGCCTTTGCGCGCGATGCCATCGGCGGCAGCGCCGAGGCGCTGGTGGTCGAGGAAAAGCGCGCCTTCATCGAGGAGCAGCTCGCCCGCATTTTCTACGGCCGCGCCGATGCGCCGGTGCTGACCGGGAAGCATGAGCCCGACGGTTCGGTGCTGCTGTCCGAGGCCGGCACGCTCGATCCGGGCACCGTGCGCCGCGCGCTGGTGCGGCGCCTGTCCGCCCTTGGTATGCTGAGCGACGAGGCGGCGGCCCGCGATGCGGCGCTGCGCGAGTTGGAGGACAGCGCGCGCGGGCTGGAACGCACGGCCATCCGCGCGGCCTATTTCTGCTCGGGCTGTCCGCACAATACTTCGACAATCGTGCCAGAGGGCTCGAAGGCGTTGGGCGCGACAGGATGCCATGGCCTTGCCCAGTTCATGCCGGTGCGGCGCACGCTGCCGACCGTCTCGATGGGGCAGGAGGGCATGCCGTGGGTCGCGGCGCAGAGCTTCGTCGATGCGCCGCACATGTTCCAGAACCTGGGCGACGGCACCTATACCCACTCGGGCCTGCTCTCCATCCGCGCCTCCGTGGCGGCGAAGAGCAACGTCACCTTCAAGATCCTGTTCAACGATGCCGTGGCGATGACCGGCGGCCAGCCGGCCGAAGGGTCGCTGACGCCGCTGCAGATCGTGCGAGAGCTAATGGCCGAGGGCGTCCAGCCGGTCGTTCTGGTGAGCGAGGATCCGAGCCGGTTCGATTCCGGCGAAATTCCTCGCGGAGTGCGCCTGCTCCACCGCGACCACCTTGACGAAGTGCAGCGCGAGCTGCGCGAGGTGAAGGGCACTTCGGCCATCGTCTACGAGCAGACCTGCGCCAACGAGAAGCGAAGGCGCAGGAAGCGTGGCGACTATCCGGACCCTGACAAGCGGCTCTACATCAACCCTGCGGTCTGTGAGGGCTGCGGCGATTGTTCGACCCAGTCGAACTGTTTGTCCGTCTCCCCGATCGAGACAGAGTTCGGCCGCAAGCGCGCCATCGACCAGTCGACCTGCAACAAGGACTATAGTTGTAGCAAGGGTTTCTGTCCATCTTTTGTCGAAGTGCATGAAGCAATATTGCGCAAGCGGACCTTCGACGATGCACGCCTGGGTGAGTTGGCGAAGGACTTGCCAGCGCCTCAGGTGATGGAAGTTGCCGACGCACCGAGGGCGCTGCTGGTCACTGGTATCGGCGGCACCGGCGTCCTAACCGTGGGCGCGGTGCTGGCCATGGCGGCGCACCTGGAAGGCAAGGCCGCCAAGGTCCTCGACCAGACCGGCATGGCGCAGAAGGGTGGGGCGGTCACCAGCCACATCCGCATCGGCGCGGATGGCGACGCAATCCCGTCCGCGCGGCTGGGAACGGGGCAGGCGGACGTCGTCATTGCCTGCGACCTTATTGTCGGTTCCTCGCCCGACGTGCTGGCCCTCGCAAGGGCGGATACGCGCATGCTGGCTAACGAGGATGTGGTTCCGACCGGCGAATTCCAGACCAACCGCAATCTGGATCTCACCTCCACCCGCTTCCTCAAGGCCATCGAGAAGCGCATCGCTCCGGCCAATGTCGCGACCCTGCGGGCAGGGGCACTGGCCTCGCGGCTGTTGGGCGACACCATTTTCACCAACATGATGATGGTCGGCTTCGCCGCGCAGCAGGGGCTGCTGCCGGTCGGGCTCGAGTCTATCGAGGAGGCGATCCGGCTGAATGGAGTTGCCGCCAAGGCCAACCTTGCGGCGCTGACGCTGGGACGGCTGGCCGCGGTCGATGCAGACAGCCTGTTCGACCTCGCCCATGCCCCTTCGCACGAGGTGTCCCTGCCGCGCACGCTCGCCGAAGTGACGGAAAGCCGCGCGAAGTTTCTGGGTGCCTATCAGAACAACGCTTATTCAAATGAATACCGGGCATTCCTCAAGGAAATCGGAGATAGCCTTAATGCCCGCGGCCTAGGTGAATGCGAGGCGTTTCTCACTGAAGTCGCCCGTAGCCTAGGCAGGCTGATGGCCTACAAGGACGAATACGAAGTTGCCCGCCTCTACTCCTTGCCGGCCTTCCGCGAGGGGCTGGAAGACCAGTTCGCCGGGAACCCCAGGCTCAAGGTCCACCTTGCCCCGCCGCTGCTCGCTTTCCGCAAGGACGCGCGCACCGGCCGTCCGAAGAAAATCGCTTTTCCGGGCTGGCTGGCATTCCCGCTGTTCCGCGTTCTCGCCAGCCTTCGCGGCTTGCGCGGCAGTGCCCTCGATATCTTCGGCTACACCGCCGAGCGCCGCATGGAGCGCGCGCTGATCGGCGAATATCGCGAACTGGTGCGCCAGGTTGCAGGCAAGTTGACGCCCGAGACCATGCACTCCGCCATAGAGATCGCCGCCTCTGCCGAACTGGTGCTGGGATATGGCCCGGTGAAGGAGGCCGGTGTCGAGCAGTTCCGCCAGCGCGTCGCGCAATTGCTGCCGCAGCTCGACAAGGCACCGGTACGCATCTCCGAACTTGCATGATCCCGATTGCCCAAGGCCGCGCAATCGGCCACAGTCCCGCGCAGACCTAGCTCCCGGGCAACGGGGCGGGTCGGGAGTGGATGCCAATGGATTTCGCCGACAAATACGGCCCTTGGGCAATCGTGGCTGGCGGTTCGGAAGGGCCGGGTCTCGAATATTCCCGCCAGATCGCGGCCAAGGGCGTCAATGTCCTGATTGTCGCGCACGAGCAGGGACCGCTGGCCGACGCAGCGCGGTTGGTCCGGTCGGAAAGCAATGTCGAAGTCGAAACGGCGCTGATCGATCTCAACGACCCTGACGCCTGCGATCTGATAATCCGCGCCGTGGCTGGGCGTGAGGTAGGGCTTTATGTGTCGAACGCGGGTGGCGATCCCAACGGGGCGAAGTTCCTCGATGTCGATCCACAGGTCTGGGAAGGGTTGCTCAACCGCAACAACCGCACCATGCTATATGCCTTCCACCATTTCGGCGGGCTGATGAAGCAGCGGGGGCGCGGGGGCTTGCTGATATCAGGCTCGGGCGCCTGCTACGGCGGCGGGCCGCACCTCGTGATGTATTGCGCGGTCAAGGGCTTCAGCCTGCTGTTTGCCGAAGGCCTTTGGGCCGAAATGAAGCCGCATGGCGTCGACGTCCTGTATCTGTCGATGAGCAGCACCGACACCAAGCTGTTGCGCGGCCTTCTCGCCAAGACCGGCGCGCCGCTGCCGGCCGATGTCGCGAGTCCCGCCGAAGTGGCGTCGATGGGGCTGGCGAACCTTGCCAACGGACCGCTCCAGAACTGGGGCCTCGCGGACGACGAAGCCGGCTATGCGGGCACTTCAGCCGCCCAGAGGCGGGCGCGGGTGGCCGGCATGGCCGAGAGCACGAAGAACATGTACCCCGATTGAGGGGAAAGGAGAGACGCATGGGTTTTGTCGAAAAATATGGCCCCTGGGCCTTGATTGCCGGAGCATCCGACGGGGTAGGCCTGGCCTTCGCCAGACGGCTGGCGCGCGAGGGGATGAAGCTGATCCTCGTCGCCCGCAACCAGGCCAAGCTCGATTCGGCTGCCGAGGAAGTGAAGGCGCTGGGCGCCGAATGCATCACCGTTTCCGCCGATCTGTCCAGGCGCGATGGCACCGACAAGGCGATTGCTGCGGCTGGAGACCGCGAAGTCGGCCTTGTGGTCACCAATTGCGGGGCGGATTCGATCAATTCGAAGTTCCTCGATGCCGACATTTCCGAGTGGCAGGGCCTCGCGGAAATGAATGTCGGCACCAAGATGCGCCTCGCCCACCACTTCGGCCGGCAGATGCGCGAGCGGGGCCGGGGCGGGCTTATCCTGATCAATTCGGGCGCCTGCTACAGCGGCATGTTCGGGCTGGCGACCTATTGCGGCTCGAAGGGATTCGTCCTCAACTTCGCCGAAGGCCTCTGGGCCGAATTGCGCCACCACGGCATCGACGTGCTGACCATGGTGCTCGGCCAGACCGACACGCCCAGCTATCGCGCGACGCTGGTCAAGAGCGGCCAGCCGTTGCCCGAGAACTGGGCCGATCCGGACGATGTCGCCGATACGGCACTGCGCCAGTTGCCGGAAGGGCCGATCTACAACTGGGGCCAGGCCAACGACGTCGCCGGCATGGCCCCCAATTCGCCCGACGATCGCCGCGCCAAGATCGTCTACATCGAGCAGATGACCGGCGACCTGACCCAGCGCGTTTAGGAGGAAAGTCCATGCAAGGTGCACCCGATGCCGCAGGCCTCGCCGACAAGTGGGCGATCCAGGAGCAGATCTACAACTATTGCCGCTCGGTAGACCGGCTGGACGTGCCGCTCGGTCACGCGGTGTTCCATGAAGGCAGCTATGCGGATTTCCCGACCTTCAAGGGCACCGGACAGGGCTGGATCGACGCGGTCTGCAAGGAACACCTGAACTTCCTGCACCATTCGCACCAGGTGACCAACGTCATTATCCACCTGGATGGCGATAGCGCGGGCAGCGAGGCCTATGTCATCGCCAACCTGCGCCAGCAGCAGGGCGACAAGGTGATCAACCGCATGTTCTCCGCCCGCTACATCGACAAGTGGTCGAAGCGCGGCGGACGCTGGGCGATCGACCGGCGCGACTGCGTCGTCGATTTCAGCGAGGAGAAGGACGTGACGCCGCTGGGCAACGATCCCCGCTCCGCGCGCGATCACACCGATCCCTCCTATGGCGTGCTGAGGAGCGCCTCGTGACCGATTTGGCAAGGCTGGAGGCCGCGGCAGACAAGCTGGAGATCATGGACCTGATCTACCGCTATTGCCGCTCGATGGACCGCATGGACCACGAACAGGGCTATGCCATCTGGCACGAGGACGGCACCGCCGACTATGGTCCGGGTGTGTTCCAGGGCACCGGGCGCGGCTTCGTCGACTGGGTCTGCGAGAGCCACAAGCATGTCGACATGCATTCGCACCAGATCACCAACGTGGTCATCGAGGTGGACGGCGACAAAGCGGGGAGCGAGGCCTATTGCATCGCCACCCTGCGCAGCGAACGCGACGGCAAACACACCCAGCTGATGGTCTGGAACCGCTACATCGACCAGTGGTCGAAGCGGGATGGGCGCTGGGGCATCGATCACCGCTACACGATCATGGACTTCGACGAGGTGCGCGAGATTACGCCGATTGCCAGCCATGACCGCGGGCGGCGCGACCGGGAGGACCCGTCGTACAAGGCGATCCGGAGGATGCGGTGATGGAACCCGAGCTGCGCGCCCTGCTCGACAAGCAGGCAATCACCGAGCAGCTGGCCAATTACTGCCGCGCGGTCGACCGGCTGGACAAGGCGCTGGGCTATTCGGTGTTCCATGAGGATTGTACCGCGGATTACGGCTCCGATGTCTACCAGGGGACGGGCCGGGGCTTCATCGATTCCGTCTGCGAGGCGCACCTGCACTGCGTCAATCACTCGCACCAGGTCTGCAACATGACCATCGCGCTGGATGGCGACCGGGCAGGCAGCGAGACCTATTTCCATTCCGCCACTAGGATCGTGATCGAGGGCACGCTCAAGCAGATCCGCGTCTATGGCCGCTACCTCGACCGCTGGGAACGCCGCGAGGGCCATTGGGCCATTGTCCGGCGCAAGACCCTGTTCGATTTCGACGAGACCCGCGACGTCGCGCTGACCGAACGCCACGAACAGGGCGAGCGGGATCCCAGCGACCCATCCTATGCATTCCTGAAGGGCCAATTGTGAGAAGGATCAACACTTCCATCGCCTTCGACATGCGCGCGCCCGATTGGGGTGCGCCGCGCGCCGAACTCTATGCCGCCGCCGTCGAGATGGCCGCCTTTGCCGACAGGATCGGCCTCAACGGCGTCAACCTGATGGAGCATCATGGCTCCGAGGACGGCTACCTGCCGCAGCCCTTCACCCTCGCGGCGGCCATGGCGGCCGTGACAAAGACCATCCATTTCAGCCTCGGCGCGGTGATCCTGCCGCTGCACGATCCTGTAATGGTGGCCGAGCAGATCGCCATTCTCGACCTGATTTCGAACGGGCGCTGCCGGGTGATCTTCGGCGCGGGCTATGTGCCGAGCGAATTCGCCATGTTCAACACGAGCCCGCGGGAAAGGGCCAAGCGGCTAGACGCCGGGATAGAGATCATCCTGCGTGCATTACGTGGCGAGCGGTTCGAATTCGAGGGCCGGCCGGTGTTCGTGCGCCCGTTGCCGACGCGCGATCCGGCGGACATCATCCTGGCGGGCGGTGCGGTCCCGGCCTCGGCCAAGCGCGCGGCCCGCTTCGACATAGGCTTGGGGCCGATGAACCCCGAGATCGTCGACATCTATCTCGCCGAATGCGAGCGCCTGGGCCAGAAGCCGCGCACCTTTTTCCGCCCGGTCCCCGGCATGCCGCTTGGCGTCCATCTCTGCGAGGACCCGGACGAGGGCTGGAAGGCGATCGAGCGCCATGCCGTCCATGTCATCACCGAATATGCCAAGTGGGCCGAGCAGGAAGGCGATGCCTCGAATTCGCCATTCAAGGGCCTGACCGATCCGGCAGTGCTACGGCAGGCAGGACTGTTTGCCGCATGGACGCCAGAGATGATGCTGGATAAGATTCCCCAGTTGCCCAACCACGGCACGATCAGCTTTCAGCCGCTGCTGGGCGGCCTCGCGCCGGAAGAGGGGTGGAAGAGCCTCAGGCTGGTCGAGCAGGTCCTGCCGGAATTTCGCAGGCGCGTGGAGGAACTGGACTGATGAAAGCCGCCTATGTCGAGAATGGCACCGTCCACGTGGGCGAGATGCCCGATCCGGTTCCGGCCAAGGGCCAGGCGCTGGTGCGCACCCATTCCTGCGGGCTCTGTGCGTCCGACCAGCACTTCCTCAAGGGCGGACGCAACATCATCGAGCTGTCGCAACGGCTGGGCGGGCCTTATGCGGCGCTCGATTTCGAGAAGCCGTTCGTCCCAGGCCACGAATATGTCGGGGAAGTGCTCGAATATGGGCCGGGCAGCCAGCGCAAGGTGAAAGCCGGGCGGCGGGTCACGTCGGTGCCGGTGATGATGGCCGAGGGCGCGCACAAGGTGATCGGCTACAGCCACGAATGCCCCGGCGGCTTCGGTGAGCTGATGCTGCTCGACGAGAACCTGCTGATCGAAATCCCCGAAGGCATGCCAGACGATCACGCGGCCATGATCGAGCCGCTCGCGGTCGGGCTGGAGCATGCGCGCAGGGGCCGGCCCGACAAGAATGACGCCGCGCTGGTGCTCGGCTGCGGGGCGATTGGGCTGGGAGTGATTGCGGGACTCAAGCTGATGGGCATCGCGCCGATCATCGCCGCCGATTTCCATGCCGGGAGGCGCGAGCAGGCGATTCTGATGGGCGCCCACGTGGCTATCGATCCGCGCGAGACCTCGCCTTACGGGCCGCTCAAGGATTTCGCCAACCGTTCGGCCAACCTGATCTACGAATGCGTCGGCCTTCCGGGCATGCTGGCCGAGATCGTCGGCAATGCGCCGTTCGACGGGCGCATCGTCATGGGTGGCTATTGCATGGAGGAAGAAAAGCTCTTCACCTTTGTCGCGCAGAACAAGCGGCTGAACATCCAGTTCGCCAGCGGCGAGGAGCCGCAGGACATGGAAACCGCCCTGCGCGGGATCGGCGATGGCTCCATTGACATCACACCCTGGCTCGGCGCGCGCATCGGCCTTGGCAGCGTGGCGCAGGCTATGGCCGAGATGTCCGGCCCCGGCGCGCCGGTACGCACCGTGGTCGATCCGAGGCAGCTTTGAAGCCGCGCCTGTCGCTCGACTGCCTGACTCTGACGGACACGCGTCCGCAGGACATGATACGCGCGGCGGCAGGGGCGGGGTTCGACCTTGTCAGCCTGTGGTTCCAGATCCCGCCGATTTACCCGCAGTCGCCGGTGACAAGGGAAAACGTGGGTGAGTGCGAAGCACTGTTGAAGGAAACCGGCGTCGGCTTCCACATGCTGGAAGCCTTCGAACTGATCTCGCAGGAGGCGGCGGAAGCCTGCCGTCCGGCCTTCGAACTGGGCGCCCGGCTCGGTGGCAAGGCGGCGCTTTGCTATCACAACGAGAGCATTGAAACGGTAGAAGCCGAGGATGTTCTCGCACGGTTTGCCGAAGTTGCCGCCGAATTCGGGCTCGCCACCTACGTTGAAGCCATCGCCATGGGGCGTACGGCGACATTGGCGCAGGCCCGCGACCTGATCCGCGCTTCGGGTGCGGAGGCGAAGATCCTGTTCGACACCTGGCACCTGATGCGCACCGGCGGCGGCGCTGCTGAAGTGGCGGCCATCGAGCCGGAACTGTTCGGCTATGTCCAGATCAATGACGGCTCGCTCAGCAATCCTCCAGCGGACGCCATGGCTGCGCTGATGGAAGTGGGGGGCGAGCGGCTTTACATTGGCACGGGCGAGTTCCCGCTGGCGGAGATATTGCGCCATGTGCCGCGCGACATTCCCTGGGGCGTCGAGACGCCGAGCCTCAGCCGCTTTGCCGCTGGCAAGTCTGCCGAGGACCAGGGCCGGGAATGCATGGCGGCTATGCGCGAGCTGCTCGCTAGTATGTGAAGAAGGCGCGCATCCTGGTGATCTTCCCGGCATCGTCGAAGGTGAAGTGATCGACCACGGGTTTGAGGGTGATGCGGCTGCTCTCAGGCCCGACTTCGGCCTGCATGATGGCAATCGCCTCGTTGCCGCAGACGATCACTTCCTCCAGCAGGGTCAGCTTTGGCGCGGCATTGCGCGACATGGCCCAGAAGGGGCCACCGATCGCCTCGATGCCGCGGTGAGGGGGAGAGCCGACAGGATCTTCCACTTCGGCGTCGTCGGCCCAGATCGCCAGCCACTCCTCACGGTTGCCTTCTGTAGTGGCTCGCAGGTGGGTGTTGACCGCAGCGACCATCGCTTTCCTGTCCGACATAATGCTCTCCTACTTGACCTTTTGCCTGTTTCGCCGCCCAATGCAGCAAAACGGGAGAGAGTGCCATGAACGATCTGGAGCGGTTGCTCGCGATCGAGGACATCAAGCAGGTCAAGGCCAAGTACTTCTATGGCCTCGATCACCGTGACTGGGACCTGTGGAAGCGCGAGGTCTGGGCGCCCGATGGTGAGCTGCATGTCCCCGAATTCCGCGAGGAGCCCTTTACCGGCTGGGACGCGGTGATCGCCTATGTCAGCGAATCGACCGGCGACCAGGTTTCGGTCCATCATGGCCACATGCCGATCATCGAATTCAATTCGGACACCGAGGCGAAGGTGATCTGGGCGATGGAAGACCGGCTCTATCGTTCAAAAGAAAACCTGCTCTACGACGGCAGCAACTATCTCCACGGCTGGGGGCATTACCGCGAGACATACGTCAAGCGGCCTGATGGCTGGCGGATCAAGACCTCGCAGCTTACGCGGCTGCGCGTCGAAATGAGGAAGGTTTTCTGAGCATGCGCAAGTTCGCCTTCCTGTGCGCCTCGATGCTCGCCTGCGTCTCGCCCGCTTTTGGACAATCGGCGCAGACCACTCCGGAGGCCGCCGCACCTGCGCCGCAACAACAGCAGCGGCCCAACGTGCTCGTCTGGATCCTCGACGATGTCGGTTTCGCCCAGCTCTCCTGCTTCGGCGGGCTGGTGCAGACGCCGAACATCGACCGCGTGGCGCGGATGGGGCTGCGCTACAGCAATTATCATACCGCCCCGGTATGTTCGGCTGCGCGCGCCTCGTTCCTGACCGGGCGGATGCCGCATGCCGTGGGCATGGGCAACCACGCGGCGACCGCACGACCCTTTCCCGGCTACAACGGCAGTGTCCCGCCCGAGGCCGGCACGCTTGCCGACAATCTCCGCGCTGCTGGCTACGCCACGACTGCGCTTGGCAAGTGGGACCACCTTCCCAATGACGAGGCGACGCCTGCGGGTCCCTACAACCACTGGCCGCTGGGGCAGGGCTTCGAGCATTTCTATGGCTTTCTGGCCGCCGATACGGACAACTGGCACCCGGTCCTGATCAAGGACCAGGCGCCGATCCCTACGCCGGACCAGCCCGGCTATCACCTCAACCGCGATCTTGCCGACCGCGCGATCGCCACTCTCCAGACCCGCGCCGCCACTTCGCCAGCGCGGCCTTTCTTCCTCTACTGGGCGACCAGCACCGCCCACGCCCCGCATCATGCGCCGGCCGACTGGATTGCCCGGTACAGGGGCAAGTTCGACATGGGCTGGGACAAGGCGCGCGAGGCGATCCTGAAGCAGGAAAAGGCGCAAGGGCTCGTTTCGAAGAATGCCCAACTGGCGCAGCGCCCCGCCATGGTGCCCGCCTGGGACAGCCTGACCGTCGTGCAGAAGCGGCTCTATTCGCGGCAAATGGAAGTCTTCGCCGGGGCGCTGTCCTATGCCGACAACCAGTTCGGCCGTATCCTCGACGAACTGGAGAGGACCGGCGAGCTCGATAATACGCTGGTCGTCATCGTCTCGGACAACGGCGCCAGTGCCGAGGGCAACCAGCACGGCATGTACACCGAAGGCATGCTCTCGCGCGGGCGTGGCGCGACGATGCAGGAAAACATGCGCTTCTTCGACCAGTGGGGCGGCCCGGGCACCTATCCGCACTACTCGATGGGCTGGGCCGTGGCCGGTAACACCCCGTTCCACTACTACAAGCATTCCACCCACGAGGGCGGCACCCGCGTTCCGCTGGTGATGGCCTGGCCAAAAGGGATCGCTGCGCGCGGGGAACTGCGCAGCCAGTTCGTCCATGTCAGCGACATGACGCCGACCATCATGGAGGCTGCCAGCGTGCCGCTGGCATCGGTGGTCCACAATGTCGCGCAAGTGCCGATGCAGGGGACCAGCTTCGCCTACAGCTTCAATGATGCGCAGGCACCCACCCGAAAGGGTCCGCAATATGTCGAGATGTACGGCAACAAGGGGCTCTGGGCGGACGGCTGGTCGATCATCACGACCCACCGGATCGAGCCGTGGGACATAACCTACATGCGCCCGCTGAACGAGGCCTGGGAGCTTTATAACCTGACCACCGATCCCGGGCAGAACCATGACCTGGCGAAGCAGTACCCGGACCGGGTTGCACGGATGGACAAGCTGTTTTCCGAACAGGCCGAGCGTTACCACGTCAACCCGATCGGCAACATCGGCGAGGGGCTTGCGGAAATGAGCCGCAAGGCGCGCGAGGATTTCATCCGGCGCAAGGGCATCTGGCACTATCCGGGCCCGGTGAGCAACATCGCCGGCCCGGTCGGCCCTCCGGTCACCGCCATGGGTTTTGCCATGCGCGCGAGGATCGACCTGCCCACTTCCAGCGTGACCGGGCCGGTCTTCGCCGCCGGCGGCAAGCTGGGCGGCATCGCGCTCTACCTGAAGGACGGAAAGCCGGTCTTCTCCCTCAATACGCTGGAGGGGGACAACACCTCGATCTCCGCGAGCGAGGCGCTGCCGGCGGGACAGTCGACCATCGACTTGATATTTGCCCGCCCGAAGGACGCGGCCGCCACGGTGACGGTCAGCAGCAATGGGCGCGATGTGGCGCACGGGGCAATTCCCCTTGCGACAATCCAGGCGCTCAGCGCGGGCGAGATGTTCGGCGTCGGCTTCGATAACGCCACGTCTGTCTTGCCGGGCGAAAGGATCGACATGGGCTTTCCCGGGGGGATCAGCGACGTGACATTCGATTTCAATCCGAAACGATGATGGGGGACGAGGATTGCGTACAAGGAATTTGAAGGCGCTGGTTCTGGGTTTCACCATGCTGACGGCAATGCCCGCCGTGGCACAGCAGGCGCCGGCCCCGGCACCAGCACCTCCGGCGCTGCCTGCGCAGCAACAACAGCAGCGGCCCAACGTGCTGGTCTGGATGCTCGACGATGTCGGGTTCGCCCAGCTGTCGTGCTATGGCGGGCTGGTGCCCACGCCCAATATCGACCGGGTGGCGCGGATGGGCTTGCGCTATTCCAACTACCACACGCCGCCGATCTGCTCGGCGACACGCGCCTCGTTCCTGACCGGGCGCATGCCTCACTCCGTCCATATCGGGGCACATGCCGCCACGGCGCGCGACTTCCCAGGCTATGACGCCAAGATTCCGCCGTCTGCCGGAACTGTCGCCGCCAACCTGCATGAAGCCGGCTATGCGACCTATGCGCTGGGCAAGTGGGACCACTTGCCAGCTGGCGAGATAACTCCGGCGGGCCCGTTCAATCATTGGCCGACCGGGCAGGGCTTCGATCGCTTCTATGGCTTCCTTTCGGCCGACATGGACAACTGGAACCCGACGCTGATCCGCGACGTGTCGCCGGTGCGCAACGCCAATACGCCAGGCTATCACCTCAACGCTGACCTCGCCGACCAGGCCATCGCGATGATCGCCCAGCGCAACGGGTCCGATCCCTTGGCGCCTTTCTTCATGTACTGGGCGACCGGTACCGCCCATGCCCCGCACCACGCGCCGGCGGACTGGATCGCCCGGTACAAGGGCAAGTTCGACATGGGTTGGGACAAGGCGCGCGAGCAGATCCTCAGGCAGCAGAAGGCGCAAGGGCTGGTGCCGAAGGACGCGACGCTGGCCCCGCGCCCGCCGCTGATGCCGGCCTGGGACAGCCTCTCTGCCGATGAGAAGCGGCTCTATGCCCGTCAGATGGAAGTCTTCGCCGCCTCGCTGAGCTATGCCGATTTCGAGTTCGGCCGCATCCTCGATGCGCTCCAGGCCTCAGGCGAGCTGGACAACACGATGGTCGTCGTCACCTCCGACAACGGCGCCAGCGCGGAGGGCGCGCCGCACGGCACTTTCAGCGAACACACGCTGGTGAAGGGCGACATCGCCCCGGTCGAGACCAATCTCAGGTTCCTCGACCGCTGGGGCGGTCCGGAAACTTATCCGCATTACTCGTTCGGCTGGGCGGTCGCGGGGGACACCCCGTTCCGCTATTTCAAGCAGACCACCCATGAAGGCGGCACCCGCGTGCCGCTGGTCATCTCCTGGCCGAAGGGCATCGCCGCGCGCGGTGAGCTGCGCAATCAATTCGTCCACGATACCGACATCGCCCCGACAATTCTTGCCGCGGCCAAGGTTCCTCTTGCGCCGGTAATCAACAACGTGCCGCAAGTGCCGATGGAAGGGCAGAACATCACGGCGACCTTCGCAGACCCCAAGGCACCCGGCCACCAGGGCCCGCAATATGACGAGATGTATGGCAACAAGGGCCTGTGGCAGGATGGCTGGGCGATCGTCACCACGCACCGGACCGAAACCTGGAACGTGTCCGACCGCTCGCCGATTGACGAGCCATGGGAGCTATATGATCTCACCAAGGATCCGGGCCAGACCACGGACCTTGCCGCCAAGTATCCGGACCGGATTAAGGCCATGGCGGCCGCCTTCGAGGAGCAGGCGGTTCGCTACAACGTCAATCCCATCGGCACGATCGGATCTGGCGCGGTGGACAGCATGCGCAAGGCCCAGGCCGACTTCGCTCGGCGTGGGGGCAAGTGGCGCTATGCCGGGCCCATCGGCAACATCACCGGGATGATCGCTCCGCCGCTTGCCGCGCGCAGCTATGTCATGACCGCTCGCCTCGACCTGCCCGATGGCAAGGTCTCCGGCCCGGTCTTCGCCAGCGGCGGCAGACTGGGCGGGACCGGCCTCTATCTGCGCGACGGCAAACCGGTGTTCCTGATGGTCTCGCTGACCGGCGAGACGGTGGAAGTCGCGGCCGATGAGGCACTGCCAGCGGGCGCCGGGCCGATCCGGCTCAGCGTCGAGCGCAGCGGAGGCAATCCGGGCGATGCGGCGGACTATGCAGTGACCATCGCCAGCGGCGACAAGGTGCTGGCGCAAAAATCGGTGCACTTCACCTTGCCATTGAGCTTCGGCATTGCCGAGACCTTTGGCGTCGGCATCGACGATGGATCGCCGGTCATGCCAGGCGTACGGGGGAGCATTCCCTTTGCCGGCAAGGTCAGCGACATTACCTTCGATTTTTCCGGGCAGCATTGACCGCAAGGAGAGGAAAATGGAGCAGCCCCGCAGCTATACTCTTCCCGGCGGCCTTGCCGTCACCCGGACCCAACCCGCCATCGGCGCGCTGGTTTCGGGCATCGACCTGAGCCAGCCGCTGAACGAGGCCCAGGCCGGCGACCTGCGCCAGGCGCTGTTCGCGCACGGGGTGATCTTCCTGCAAGGGCAGGGGCACATCGGCTTCGACGAGCACCTGGCGCTGGCCAATGCCTTCGGCACGCCGATAACGGACGGGCCCAATCCCGAGCGGCCGATGATCACTCCGGTCAAATCCTCGGCATACCGGAAGGAAGGCACGGCCTCGTCCTGGCACTCGGATGGCTGCTACATGGCCGCGCCGCCATCCGTCTCGATTCTGCGGGGGATCGATCCGTGCCCGTTCGGCGGAGATACACTGTGGTCGAGCGGCGTAGCCGCCTATGCCGGGCTGCCGGACGAGCTGCGCGAGCAGGTCGACGGGCTCACCTTCTACACCTGCCTTGCCGAGCGCATGCCCAAGGACAACGATTCCTTCGGGACCTCCGAAAAGTGGAACCAGCTGCGCGAGGCCTATCCGCCGATCCACCAGCCGGTGGTGGTCGTCCACCCGGTAACGGGCGCTCGCTCGCTCTATGCCAACTGGACCTGGTCGATCTCCATCGACGGCCTGCCGGAAGCGGAAAGCAAGGCGCTGATCGAGAAGCTGACGCTGGAATACATGCGGCCGGAATACCAGATGCGATGGTCCTGGTCGAAGGGCGACATTGCCATCTGGGACAACCGCCTGGTGATGCACTACGGCGTGCCGGACCAGACGACGGACCGCTATCTGGAACGGATCACGGTGCAGGGCGGGCCGATGCTGTCGATCGAGGACTGGGAGAGGCAGGGGCGCAAGGCGGCCTGATATTGGGCTCCCCCCTTGCAGAGGAGGAGCAGTTTCTAGGTGCTGCCCAGCACGTAACCGCCGTCCGCCGAAAGGGTAATGCCGTGAACGTAGGAAGCGGCGGGCGTGCATAGCCACACTGCCGCTTCGGCGATCTCGTCCGGCTCGCCGATCCGGTGCAGCGGGACGTGGGCGATGTGGCGGTCGAGGTGGCCGGGGCTCTTCGCGGCGGTTTCGCGCAGCAGCGGCGTCCACATCGGGCCGGGGGCTACGGCATTAACGCGGATGCCCTGGCTGCCGTAATCCAGCGCGGCACACTTGGTCATGGCATAGATGCCCTGCTTTGCGGCGAGGTACCAGGCGAGGCCCTTTTCCGCCGTGTGCTCGTTGCCTGATCCGATGTTGACCACGGCCCCGCCGCCACGATGTCCCATCGCCCGGATCTCGTGCTTCATGCACAGGAACACGCCGGTGAAGTTCACCGCCATCAGCTTTTCCCAGTCGGCAAGCTCGAGTTCCGCCAGTGGCACTCGCGCGCCATGATCGCGTACGGCATTGTTGATCGCGCAGTCGAGCCCGCCGAAGCGCTCCACCGCGTGGGCGACCATGGCCTCGACTTCCGCTTCGCTGGAGACGTCGGCGCGCACGAAGCTGGCCTGGCCGCCGTTGCCGCGAATGGCTGCTGCTGCTGCCTCGCCGGTCGAGGCATCGATGTCGGCGATGACGACGGCCGCGCCTTCGCGGGCGAACAGGTTGGCGCAGCATTGGCCGAGGCCCCGGCCTGCTCCGGTAACCAGCGCGACTTTGCCTGTCAGAGAACCCATTTGCTCCTCCCTCAATTGACCGATTGCACCTGGCCGCCGTCGATGCGGTAGTTCGCGCCGTTGACGAAGGCGGATAGCGGGCTGGCAAGCCAGGCGACCAGGCTGCCGATGTCATCCGGGCGTCCATAGCGCTGGGTGGTGCAGGGGAAGATGCCGAGGTCCATGAACCGGGCCTCGCGCTCGTCGAGGTCCTCGGGCCAGCCATTGGCATCGCCGATCGTCCTGAGGCTGCCCTCGAACATCTTGGTCCGGGTGCAGCCGGGGCTGACGGTATTGACCGTCACGCCGCTGCGCGAAAGTGCCTTGGACAGGCCGACGGTCATGTTGTTGAGCCCGGCCTTGGCGGCGCAGTATTCGGGGACGGTATCGGGGGGCGAGGCGCCGCCGCCGCTGGAGATGTTGATCACCCGGCCCCAGCCGCGTTCCTTCATCGCGGGCACGAATGCATGGATCATGCGTACTGCCGAGATGAGGTTCTGCTGCATGGCGCCGGCCCAGTGCTCGGGCTTCACGTCGAACCAGCCGGTGAGGCCACCGCCGGTCGATTCCGTGCCGCCAATGTTGTTGACGAGGATGTCGATCTCGCCGGTCGCCTCGACGACTTGCGCCGCCCCCTCATCGTTGGCGAGATCGCCGAAGGCCATCCGGACCTTGCCGCCGATGCTTTCGATTTCCCGCGCCACCGCCTCGAGCCGCTGGGTATTGCGTCCGTGCACGACGACCTCGACGCCTTCCCGGGCCAGATTGCGCGCAATGCCCGCGCCGATGCCTGAGCTGCTGCCCGTCACCAGCGCGCGCCTGCCCATGAGCTGCAGATCCATTCGTGATCCCCTCGCTTGTCCGTTTCACCGCGATGATGGCCGCATCGCCGCGCATGGGCAAGCACGTCCCGCCTTGACCTTTTTCGTTCCAGCCAGCCTAATCGGCGAAAAGGAGAGGGACACCATGAACGACGTCGAACGCCTGCTCGCGATCGAGGAAATCAAGCGGCTCAAGGCACGCTATTTCTACGGGATCGACAACAAGGACTGGGACCTGTGGCGGCGCGAGGTCTGGGCGCCGGACGCGCGGCTGATCGTCGGCGAGATGGGGCAGGACGTGGAGGGACGAGAGGCGCTGATCGCTTGGGTGGCCGAGCAGTCCGCCGACCAGGTTTCGGTCCATCATGGCCACATGCCGGATATCGACATTGTCTCGGACACCGAGGCCAGTGGCGTCTGGGCGATGGAAGACCTTATCTGGCGCTCGAAGGAGTTTCCACTCGCCGGTGAATATTCCTATATCCACGGCTGGGGCCACTACCGCGAAACCTACGTGAAGCTGCCTGAAGGCTGGCGCATCCGCACGACCCAGCTTACCCGCCTGCGGACGGAGTATGTGAAAACCCTCTAGTGGCCCGTGTCGCGCATGGCGGGATCGATATCGACGATCCTGGGTGTGCGCATCAGCAGCACCAGCGGGATCATCAGCAGGCTGGCAAGGCACATGTAGCCGAAGGCAGTGTCATAACCCACCATCGAGGCCTGCCGGTTCACTTCGTTGCTCAGCCGGGCCAGGCTCGCCGTGGTGTCCAGCTCGACCATGTGGAGGCCCAGGATCGGGTCTCCGGAAACGATGTGCGACACCATGTGCCCGCGGACCGTGTCGGTCTGCCGGATCTGCACGGCGGCGTAGAGCGAGATGCCAATGCTGCCGGAGACCGAGCGCATCATGTTGCCGATCACCGAGGCATCCGTGCGCGCCGAGCCCTGCAGCGTGGCGAAGGTCAGCACCGACATCGGATTGAATGCCAGGCCCGATCCAGCGCCCTGCAGGAACCCGGAAATCTGCAGCCACTTCTCGTCCATCGACAGGTCGAAATGGCCCATCTGCCACAATGCCGCCGTGCTGATGACGATGCCGATCAGCATGGTCGGCTTTGGGCCGATCCGAGCTATGAAGAAAGGGGCGAGGAAAAAGGCGAACATCGAGCCATAGCCGCGCGGCATCGAGACCAGGCCGGCATGGGTGGCGGTATAGCCCAGCAATTGCTGCATCATCACCGGCAGCAGGGCCGAGGTGGCGAAGAGCGTCGAGCCCATCAGCAGGGTCATTATCTGGGCGGAATTGAAGTTCCTGTCCCTGAACAGCTCGCGCGGGAAGAAAGGGTGTCTGGCCGTGAACATCTGGACGACGAAGATGTAGAGGCCAAGCGCGGCGACAGTTGCCTCGATCATCACTTCGGTCGATTCGAACCAATCCTTGTGCTCGCCCCGGTCCATCATCAGTTGCGTTCCGACCGAGAACATGCAGATGCCCAGGAACCCTATAATGTCGAGCGGGCGCTGCTCGCCGCCCTTGTCGCGCGGCAGCAGGGCGTTGACCACGACCAGCGCGATGATGTCGAGCGGGACGTTGATGTAGAAGGCCCAGCGCCAACTGACCGTATCGGTGAGGTAGCCGCCCAGCGTCGGCCCGATGATCGGCGCGGCGGTGACGACGCCGCTCCAGATCGACATCAGCACCGGGATGCGTTTCGGAGGCCACATTTCCAGCATCAGCGCTTGCGACAGGGGCAGCAGCGCCGCCCCGGCGATGCCCTGGATGATCCGGAACACCACGATCTGTGGCAGGGTCATCGCCGCACCCACCGCCATCGATGAAAGCATGAACAGCAAGGTCGAAAGCATGAACAGGCGCTTGTGGCCGATGCGATGGGCCAGCCAGCCGGAAAAAGGCGTCATGATCGCGGAGGCGACCATGTAGGAAGTCAGCACCCAGACCATCTGATCATTGGAAGCGGAGAAACTGCCCTGCATGTGGGGCAGGGCGATGTTGGCGATGGTGGAATCGAGCGTGTAGGTCAGCGTCGCCAGCATGATTCCGGCCGTGGCGAGCACGCGGTCGGCAAGACTGCTTTCGGTATCCACGCGCTGACGATCTCCCTGGCCAGCCAGATAGGCTCTTGCCGCTACTGTCAATCCGCGGGCGCACAATTCCCTGTTGGGGGCTGGCGCGAGGGCGCTCGCCGGATTACACTTCCACAGCTTTCGATAGGCCAACGATAACAGCGAGGTGGAGAGATGTTGAAATCAGCCGATGGCGGCCTTCGTCCAGTGCCTTTCCCGGTAAACGATCCCGAGCGGATTCCGGCACAGCGGTATTACGACGAGGAGTTCTACAACCTCGAAGTAGAGCACGTCTGGGGCTCGGCCTGGCAGATGGCCTGCCGGCTGGAACAGATTCCCGAGCCGGGCGACTGGATCGAGTACCAGAACCTCGGCCGCTCGGTGCTGGTCGTGCGCACCCATGATGGCGTGAAGGCCTATTTCAACTCCTGCCGCCACCGCGGCGTCCCGATCGCCGGCGGCAAGAAGTTCGACTGCGGCGGCAGCGACCACGGCAACTGCGCCAAGACCGGCTTCGTCTGCCCGTTCCACGGCTGGCGCTGGAACATGGATGGCGAGAACACCCTGGTCTACGGCAAGGACATGTTCAGCGAGCGCCAGCTCGATCCTGACGATATCAAGCTGGTGCCCTGCCGCGTCGAGACGGCCATCGGTTGCGCCTTCATCAATTTCGACTGGGATGCGCCGAGCTATCGCGAGACCATCGGTCCGTTCCTTGACCGGCTCGATGCCCACAACGTCCCCCAGCTGCGCGCCGAATGGTGGTTCGGCACGGTGCTGCCGGCCAACTGGAAGATCGCCATGGAAGCTTTCATGGAAGGCTACCACGTGATGCAGACGCACCCTCAGCTGCAGCACGTCGCGCCGATGATCTTCGATGCAATGTACACCGGCAAGGACAAGGGCAGCAACATCGCCTTCGACCGCTGCAAGAGCGTCAAGGAAAACATCCTCGCCCACTTCGGCCAGATGGAGCAAACCGGCATCGGCATGGCCGGAATGGTCCATGCCAAGGAAATCGAGATCGTCCGGCCACTGCTCGACCTGGACTATCCGGAGGACCACGAAGCGGCGCTGCAGATGTTCTATGGCGCGGTGATGACCGAGATCACCCGCCAGCTCGGCGAGCGGGGCGAACCGGTTCCCAACCTGTGCGAAGTGGGCGTCTCCGCGCCGATCAACGCGGTGAACTTCCTGTTCCCCAACTACTTCCTGCTGCCCTTCTTCACCAGCTTCTCCTCCTACCGGATCCGTCCGTTGGGGCCGGAGAGCTGCTTCTTCGAGCTGTGGTCGCTCACCCTGTTCCCTGAAGGACAGGAGCCCGATCCGGTGATGGAGCCGACCATCCTGCCCTATGACAGCCCCGAATTCCCGCCGATCCCCCGGCAGGACTATTCGAACATCCCGATCCAGCAGATGGGCCTGCACCAGCCGGGCTTCGAATTCATGCGGCTTGCCTCGAAGGTCGAAGGGCTGGTCAGCAACTATCACCGCATCATCGACGGCCACATTGCCGGGGTGCCGCAGGAAGTGCTGGCCAAGGCAACGAACGTGCTGGGTGACAACTTCGACGGGCCGATCGAGGACCTGGGTTTCTAAGGCATGGCGCTTGAACTGAAGGTCAATGGCAAGGCGCTGTCGGTCGATGCCGAGCCGGACACCCCGCTGCTCTGGGTGCTGCGCGAGGACCTGGGGCTGACGGGGACCAAGTTCGGCTGCGGCGTCGCTGCCTGCGGTGCATGTAGCGTGCATATCAACGGTGAGGTGACGCGCTCCTGCAGCATTGCCGCGGGCGATGCCGTGGGCAAAGAAGTGACCACCATCGAGGGGCTCAGGTCCGCCGACGGCACACTCCACCCGGTGCAGCAGGCCTGGATCGACGTGCAGGTGCCCCAATGCGGCTATTGCCAGTCGGGCCAGATCATGGTTGCGGTTGCCTTGATCAAGGAAAAGGGCAGGCCGAGCGAGGCCGATGTCGATGCGGCGATGACCAACCTGTGCCGCTGCGGCACCTATCCGCGCATCCGCGAGGCGATCCGCAAGGCCACCGGCCAGGCGGCGCAAGGCCAAGCGGCGCAAGGTCTGGGGGCAGCCTGATGGGCTTCAAGCGCAGGGCCTTCCTGATCGGCGGGGCGGCGATCGTCGGCGGCGGCATCTTCGCGCTGCAGTATGGCGACTATGCCGGGCGCCGCGACGCACTTGAGCTGACCAGGCGCTCCAATGCCGGATCGTTCAGCGGCTGGCTGCTGATCGGCGAGGACGATCACGTCACGATCTATACCCCCCATGTCGATATCGGCACCGGCACCACCACTGCCCTCAAGCAGATGGCGGTGGACGAACTGGATGCGGACTGGGACAAGTTCGCCATCGAGCATGCGCCCGCGGCGACGCCTTTCGCTAACGCATGGCTGGCGGAAGGCTTCCTAAGCGACGGGACCATGGGCGCGGAACTGAGCCTGCCGAATTCGGCCTATTCGGCCATGGCGCGCAACCTGATCGGACAGATTACCGGCGGCTCCTCGGCGGTTCGCTTTACCGGGCAGAAGGGCTTTCGCGTTCTGGCGGCTTCGGCGCGGCAGGCGCTGAAGGAAGAGGCGGCGGAACGGCTCAAGGTTCCGGTTGGGGAACTGACGACGGCTCAAAGCGTGGTCACCCATGCAAAGTCCGGCCGAAGCCTGCGCTACGGCGAACTGGCCAAGGCGGCGGCGGAGCGGACGCTGAACCCTCAGCCGCAGCTCAAGCAGGCGAAGGACTATGCCTTCATCGGCAAGCCCGTCCACCGCATCGACATTCCTGGCAAGGTCGATGGCAGCACGAGGTACGGCATCGACTTTTCGCTGCCAGGCATGCGCGTCGCCACGGTAATGGCGGCTCCGGCCCGCGAGGGTAAGCTGCTTTCCGTCGATCCCGCCCCGGCTATGGCGATAAAGGGCGTCGAGAAAGTCGTGCAGCTCGACGATGCCGTGGCCGTAATCGCCAAGGGCTATTGGCAGGCGCTGCAGGGTCTGCGCGCCTTGCAGCCCATGTTCTCGGACGGCGGTCATGGCAGCGTCTCCACCGCCAGCATCTTCGCTGCGCAGGACAAGGCGATTGCCGACGCGGCCAAGGAGTTCGACGCCAAGGGCGGCAAACTGATCGAGGCGACCTACCGCGCGCCCTATCTCCACCACGCCATGATGGAGCCCTTCGCGCTCACCGCCCAATACAAGGACGGCAAGCTCGATGTCTGGGGCGGGTTGCAGGATCCGCTGAACAGCAAGTGGGAGGCGGCCAAGGCCAGCGGGCTTTCGCAGGACGATGTCACCTTCCACGCCATGCCGGTGGGCGGCGGTTTCGGACGCAAGCTGCCGGGCAACAACAGCGTGATCGGCCAGGCGGTCAAGCTCGCCATGCAGTCGCCTTACCCGGTCAAGGTGATCTGGCCGCGCGAGGAGGAAGTGCGGCAGGGCACCTATCGCCCGGCGAGCACCATCGCGCTGAAGGCGGCTCTGGGTTCGGACGGCAGGATTGCCTCCTGGCAAAGCACCTGTTCGCAGGACTCGATGATGGAGGCCGGAATCCCGCTGCTCTACACGGTCCCCGAAGTCCAGAAGACGCACGCCAAGCACAAGGTCAATGTGATCACGGCGAGCTGGCGCTCGGTCGAAAGCTCGCAGCATGGCTTCTTCCACGAATGCTTCATGGACGAACTCGCCCATGCCGCCGGCGTCGATCCGCTGGAGTTCCGCCTGCGTCACCTGCCACATGACCCACGCGCGCGCAAAGTGCTGGAAGCGGCGGCGCGGGCCTCGGGCTGGGGCACGCCGCTGCCTGAGGGCAGCGCGCGCGGCATTGCCGTGGTCCAGAGCTTCGGCACGGCCTGCGCCCATGTGGTCCAGGCGCGGGTGGGGCCCGATGGCTATCCCAAGGTCGAGAAAGTCTGGGCTGCGGTCGATTGCGGGCTGGTGGTCAATCCCGTCAATGCCGAGGCGCAGGTGATGGGCGGGATCGTCATGGGGCTATCCTCGGCGATCCACGAGGAGATCACCATCGAGAAGGGCGCGGTGCAGCAATCGAGCTTTCCGGATTACCCCTTGCTGACGTTGGCCGAGACGCCGGAGATCCATGTGGAGTTCCTGCCTGGCGAGGTCCCGCTGGGCGGCCTCGGCGAGCCCGGGCTGCCGCCAGCCGCTCCGGCGCTGGCCAACGCCCTGTTTGCCGCAACCGGCAAGCGTATCCGGCAGTTGCCAATCCGCGCGCAGGCCACCACATAGGCGCGAGCAAAGCCGCCGGGGCGAACTATTCCGGCATTGCGTAGTGCTGGCGGGTCTGTACACTCGTTCAGCACAAATCTTGACGAGTCAAAGAAGAGGTGTGGGAGTGTTGAAATCTGCCGATGGCGGCCTGCGCGCCGTTCCGTTCCCGGTTGACGATCCCGAGCGGATCCCGGCGAAGCGCTATTACGACGAGGCTTTCTACCAGGCCGAGATGGAGCATCTCTGGCCGCATGCCTGGCAGATGGCCACCCGGCTGGACCGGATTCCCGAAGTCGGCGACTGGGTGGAATACCAGAGCGTCGGCCAGTCGGTGATTATCGTGAACACCGAAAGCGGCATCAAGGCCTGGTACAACGCCTGCCGTCACCGCGGCGTCCCCTTCGCCGGGGGCAAGGGCAACGATCATGGCAACTGCAAGGCCGCCGGTTTCGTCTGCCCGTTCCACGGCTGGCGCTTCAACATGGATGGCGAGAACACCTACATCTACGGCAAGCACCTGTTCTCCGAACGCCAGCTCAATCCCGATGACGTCAACCTGATTCCCTGCCGGGTGGAAACCGCGATCGGCTGCGCCTGGATCAACTTCGACGATGAAGCACCGTCGCTGCGCGATTCCATCGGCCCGCTGATCGATCGTCTCGAAGCGCACAACGTCCACAAGCTGAAGGCCGAATGGTGGGTCGGCACGATCCTTCCGGCCAACTGGAAGATCGCGATGGAGGCCTTCATGGAAGGCTACCACGTGATGACCACGCACCCGCAGTTGCAGGACATCGTGCCGGAACTGTATGACAGCATGTACAAGTTCCCGCGCAAGGACCAGGTCCAGTTGATCAATCCGGACAAGACCCTGCGCGAGAATGTCGATATCCAGCTCGAATCGATGCTGCGTCTCAGCGATGGCATGGATGGCATGCTCCACAAGAAGGAGCTGGAAATCGCCCGCTCGCTGGCCGACGTCGACAACCTCGGTGTCGAGTTCCCGGAAGACAAGAACATGGCGATGATGATGTGGCTGGGCATCGTCCAGGACCAGATCACCAAGCGGCTGCAGGCTGCGGGCGAGCCGGTTCCCGATCTCAACACCGTGTGCCAGACCGACCCGATAAACGCAGTCGAGTTCCTGTTCCCGCACTATTTCCTGCTGCCCTACTTCAGCAGCTTCTCGGCGTACCGCATCCGTCCGCTCGGGCCGGAAAGCTGCATGTTCGAGCTGTGGTCGCTGACGACCTATCCGGAGGACACCGATCACGAGGTGCCGATGGAGCCGACCATGATCCCCTACAATAGCGAGAAGTTCCCGCCGATCCCGCGTCAGGACTATTCGAACATCCCGCTCAACCAGATCGGGCTGCACACCAAGGGCTTCGAATACATGCGCCTGTCGAAGGACGTCGAAGGGCTGGTGAGCAACTTCCACCGTTTGCTCGACGGCTATCTCGCGGGTGTTCCCGCCGACAAGCTGGCCAAGGCCAATCACAAGCTGGCCGGCAATTTCGACGGGCCGATCCAGGACCTCGAGTTCTAGGTCGATCGCAAAGTTTGCCTTGAAATTCGCCAAAGGGCGAATTTCGAGGCGGTACCGGCCCGCTCCGAAATGGAATTTCGGATCAGAAGATGAACGAAGGGGTATTGCAGTGCTGAAATCTGCCGATGGCGGCCTTCGGACCGTCCCGTTTCCGATGGACGACCCGGAGCGGGTGCCGGTCCAGCGCTATTTCGACGAAGCGTTCTACAAGCTCGAGCTGGAGCATCTGTGGCCGCACGTCTGGCAGATGGCCTGCCGGCTCGAGCAGATCCCCGAAGTGGGCGATTGGGTGGAATATTCCAACGCCGGCAAGGGCGTTATCATCGTCCGTACCGAAAGCGGCGTGAAGGCGTTCCACAATGCCTGCCGCCACCGCGGCGTGCCGATTGCCGGCGGCTATGGCAACGAATGCGGCAAGGTAGCCTCAGGCAATTGCGCCCAGACCGGCTTCATCTGCCCGTTCCACGGCTGGCGCTGGAACATCGATGGCGAGAATACGCTGGTCTACGGCAAGCACATCTTTTCCGAACGCCAGCTCGATCCCGAGGACATCAACCTCGTCCCCTGCCGGGTCGAGACTTGGGCCGGCTGCGCCTGGATCAACCATGACAACGATGCGCCGTCCGTGCGCGAGACATTCGGCTCGGTGGCGGACCGGCTCGATGCGCACGGCATCGGCGATCTCAAGATGGAATGGTGGTACGGCACGATCCTGCCGGCCAATTGGAAAATCGCGATGGAAGCCTTCATGGAGGGCTACCATGTGCTGACCACTCATCCTCAGCTCAGCGTCGCCCGCCGCGACGCCATCAACGACATGTACGAGGAGGATAGCGGTCTTGATGGCACCAGCGCCGCCAAGTCGCGCAAGAACCTCAAGGAAGGCGTGACGACCCGCCAGACGATCGATGCCCAGTTCCGCGGCATGGAGCAGCTCAGCATCGGCATGGGCGGGATGGTTCATCCCAAGGAACTGGAGATCATGCGCAGCCTGCTCGATGCAGACCTGCCCGGGGACCCGCTGCAGGCCACGGGCATGTGGTTCGGCATGGTCCAGCAGAAGATCGTCGACGAATTGCGGGCCAAGGGCGAGCCGATCCCCGATCTCAACAAGGTCGCCGTGTCCGACCCGGTCAACGCGGTGGAATTCCTCTTCCCGCACTGGTTCGTCCTGCCGGTGTTCAGCTCGATGTCGTCCTACCGCATCCGTCCGCTCGGCCCCGAAAGCTGCTTGTTCGAGATCTGGTCGCTGACCATGTATCCGGAGGACGCGGACTATACGCCGCCGATGGAGCCGACCATGCTCCCGTTCGATTCGCAGGATTTCCCGCCGATCCCGCGGCAGGACTATTCGAACATCCCGATCCAGCAGAAGGGCCTGCACGCCACGGGCTTCGACTTCATGCGCCTGTCGCACACCACCGAGGGGCTGATCTCGAACTATCACCAGATCATCGACGGCTATCTCGCCGGGCGGCCGCAGGAACAGCTTGCCCAGGCCATCCACGAGCTGGGCGGAAACTTCGACGGGCCGATCAAGGATCTCGATGTCTGAGCCTGCGTTGGTGCCGGAATGACAAAGCCATGAAGCCCCGGACTTAAGGTTCGGGGCTTCCTTGCATCGGGAGTGAGTGAATGGACGCAGACCTCCAGGAAATGCTCGAACACCACCGCATCCGTAAAACGCTGGCCCTCTATTGCCGGGGTTCGGATCGTTGCGACGAGCAGTTGATGGCCAGCATCTATGCACGGGAAAGCTGGGACGACCACGGCGTGGTCAAGGCTCCCGGCGACGAGTTCTCGCGCCTGATGTGCGGCATGATCATCGACACCACCGAGACAATGTCGCACGTGCTCGGCCAGTCGTTGATCGAGGTGTGCGGGGACGAGGCGGGGGCCGAGACCTATTTCATCGCCGTCGCCCGCGAGACCACTCCCGAAGGACTGGAACGCTGCTGCCAGCTCGGCGGCCGTTTCGTCGACCGGCTGGTGCGCGAGGACGGGCAGTGGAAAGTGCGCCACCGCACCGTCGTGCGCGACTGGTCGGTCGCCGTGCCGATGGACCACGACTGGGAGAGCTCGAACACGCTGACGCCGGGCGCCCGATCAGGCGCCGATCCCTCCTTCGCTATCCTCGGAACGACGCACTCCGGAGGGGCCTAGGCCCTTACCAGAGCGGCTTTTCCTGCAACTGCCGCCGCCGCTCGCGAACAATCTGCTCGCGCTGCTCCGGCGTGACGGTGGCGACGCCCCTGGGCATGGACGCCATCACGTCGGCCAGCTTGACCAGCTTGATGTCCGGGATGGGCTGGCTGTTGCAATTGGTCCAGCGCCCCTGGATCAGCCCGCGCGGATAGCCAGCCGTGTCGAGCCAGTTCTTCACGCCCGGGTCCTTGGGCGAGATGACGATCCTTAGCTTCCCATCGGGATCGGGCGCGGCCTGGGCGTGGTTGAGGCTGGAGTGGTTGTTGTACCAATCCGTGGTCTCGTAGATCTCGTTGGTAAGGATCAGCGAGCGGTACCCGCACTGCGTGGGCAGGGGCGATTCCACAATCAGCGCCTCGTCTTCCTTCAGCTCGTAGACGCCTTCGTAATAGAACTGGCCGGCGAGCGCGCTGTAGGGGGCGGTGAAGCCCGCGACCTTGTTCACGAGGCCGCGCTTGGCCAGCTGGTCGACATGGTCGACGAACATCAGCGCCGAGAAATCGACGCGCAGGGGCAGGGCCCGCAATTTCTGCTCGAGCCAGGCGGCGGAAGGCCTTGGGCGAGTTGCGGGACCGTCGACACGTTCGATCGTCACCAGCGGCTCGACTTCCTTTGCCCAGTCGGCGCTGACCTGACGCATCAACAGGGTGTTGACGCCGGGCGATAGTTCCCACCAGTCGCCGGTATAGCCGGCCGGCTTCACGGGGCTCAGCAGCACGTCGAAGCGTCCCTGCCGGTCCACCTTGAGCTTGCTCAGGTCTAGGAAGCCGGTGGCGCCCTGGTTCGGGTCCTTGGGCGGCCGGTTCTGCGAAATGATCGCGAGCGAAACCGAACCGCGCGTGCCCCGCAGGCGATAGGACCCGCCCGGTGTGATCAGCGCGCTCTTGTATACCGTGTCGGCATTGGGCTGGCCGATGTTGATCACCTGGCCGATCGAGGGGAGAAACTGCGGCGCATTGCCATCGGCACCGATGGCATCGAGCGTCGAACCGGCGAGCGATTCCAGCGCCAGGCGGGCCACTTCCTGCTTCATCTGCGGATCGTTGCGTTGGGCTTCGGGCAGCTTGGCCAGCATGCGGTCGGGCAAGGTGCGCAGGCTTTCGACGAATTCGCTCCAGCCCGGAACGGATGACGGGCTTGTCGTGGCGCCTGCATCCTGCGCCTGCGCGGCCAGCGGCGCGGTCGTAAGGGCCACGGCGGCAAGGCCAAGGCCCAAAAGGCGTTGTCTGGTCATGGTAAGATCCTCTCCCGATTGATTTGCGGCCAGTCTGGCAAGCTATCGGCCCTTGGGCAATGCCGGATCGGTTCCGGCATTAATCAGACTTGATCGCTCTTTGTGCACGTCTCGCCACGAAAGCTCCGCGTCGGGGAAGACCTGTCTGTCCGATGTGATAGCAGGGCTGCGTTCAGGAGGATAAATTCATGCGCAAAACTCTCGTCACGCTTTCCGCCATCGCCATGACGCTCGGCTACTCGGTCACGGCCGATGCGCGTCCTTGCCGGCGATTGACCAAGACGGAAGGCGCAGTGGTGGGGGCAGTCGCGGGCGGCATTCTGGGCAATGTCATTGCCGGACGCGGCAACCGGACTGCCGGCACGCTCGTCGGCGCCACGGCAGGCGGCGTTGCGGGCCATGAGATCGCCCGGACCCGCTATCGCCGCTGCCGAAATCGCGGGTAACGGCCCGGATTCAGGCCGCGACCAGCGCCGCCTGTGCCTTGACGACCTGATCCGCTTCCTTCCCGCCGAGTTCCTGCAAATGGTCGAATTCGGCGGTGAAGCCGGCGAGGCCCTGGCTGAGCGACCGCAATTCCGCGTCCAGCCCATGCAGGCCTGACTCGGGGAGTAGCGCCTCCACCCGCTCCCACCGCGCCCATTCCGGATGGGGTGAGAGGCCGAGGATCTGGCCTCGCCGGGTCGAAAGTACCGAACCGGACTTCGAGCCGGTGCCCGCGGGAGTATCGACCGTGACCTTGCAGATCGGCTCAAGCAGATAGGGTGAAGCCTGCGCCAGCGCATCCGACATCGCCATGCGCCCGGCGATGCGGAATGCCAGTTCCGAACTGTCGACCGTGTGGAACGAGCCATCGACCAGCGTCACCGCGACATCGACGACAGGGAAGCCCAAAGGTCCCTTTTCCATCGCGTCCCTGATCCCGGCCTCGACCGCCGGAATATATTGCCTTGGGATTGCCCCGCCGGTGATCTTGTCCTCGAACCTGAAGCCTTCGCCGCGCGCGAGTGGGCGCACTTCGATGACGCAATCGCCATACTGGCCATGCCCGCCCGACTGCTTCTTGTGCCGCCCGCGCATCGTGGCCGGCTTGCGGATCGATTCACGGTAGGCGATACGCGGCGGCCGCGTATCGACGGCAACGCCATAGCGGCGCTGCAGGCGGCCCAGGACGACCTGCAGGTGCTCGTCGTTGATGCCGTGCAGCAGCGTCTCGTGGGTGGTTTCGTCCTGTGTCCACTGCAACGCCGGATCCTCCTCGCAGAGGCGGTGGAGGGCGGTGGATAGCTTGACGTCGTCCTTGCGGTCGCGAGTCACAATCGCGACGCAGGCATTTCGCGCCGGGTAACGGACCTCCAGCTCGCTGCTTGAGCAGCCCTTCTTGCCGAGCAGCAAGCCAGCCCGGGCCTCGTCAACCTTGGCTACCGCCACGATATCCCCTGGCTGCGCTGCGCCTTGCTTGGCGGTCTTTTCGCCCTGGACGAAAAAGATCGAACCGGTCCGTGCGGGTTCTCCGCCGACGATCAACTCGTCTCCCTCGCTCAGCGGACCGCCAAGCACACGGCCAAGGGCCAGCCGTCCCATCGCGCCGCCGTTGGCGATCTTGAACACATGGAGCGAAGCGCCGCCGTTTACGCCGACACGCTCTCCGGCAAGTTCGGGAGCAGGGGCCTCGTGCCGCAGCAGCTTGAGCAGGCGATGCACCCCGCCGCCGGTGATCGCCGAGCCGAGGATCACCGGCACCAGCCGGTTCTCCGCCGTATCGAGCGCGAGGTCGCGCATGATGGTCTCGCGGTCGGGCTGCTCGTCCATCAGCAGCGCTTCCATCAGCGCGTCGTCGAAGTCGGCAAGGCTTTCGAGCAGCTTTGTGCGGTCCGCCCGCTCGCGGTCGTTGAGATCGACTGGGATCTCGATCATTTCGGACTCTTCGCCCGGCCGGTAGCGGTAGGCCCGCTCCAGCGCGAGATCGACATAACCGCTAACATGGTCGCCATTGCGAATGGGAATCTGCCGCAGGGCGAAGGGCTCGCGGCTCATCGGCTGCAACGTAGCGATAAGCTCGCGCACCGCGCCGGCCCGGGCCTGCTCGATCTTGTTGACGAAGATCGCATGCGGCACGCCCAGTTCGTCGAGCCGCCTGAGGGTCGGCTCGGCGAGGGCAGCGCGGGCGGGGTCGGGGTCGATCACCACCAGGGCAAGGTCGACCGATTGCAGGGCGCCCAGGCCATCCGCGGCAAATCCGGCACCGCCGGGCATGTCGATCAGCGCGTAATGATCGCCCATGTAGTCGAAATGCATGAGATTGAGTTCGGTCGAGCCGCCCCGGGCGCGTGCTTCCGGGCTGGCGTCGCCGATGCTCGTGCCGGCTTCGACGCTGCCCTGTCGGTTGATCGCGCCGCTTGCGTACAGCAGGGCCTCGGCCAGGCTGGTCTTTCCCGTACCTGCCGGCCCGACCAGCGCGACGGCACGGGTGCCCCTGTTGCCGGACTTGGAACCTTTAGGGATTGTAGTGCCCATTGACGCCTCCTCTCGTTGGGAAGGCGCGCCGGGCGCATGTCTTACGCTCAGGCGCGCAAGTACTGGAAGCGGATGCTCTGCCCCTTCGCGGTGAGTCGCAAGTGGATTCTCGATTGCCGCGGACCGATTTGCGAAATATCGTTGCAGGCGACTGACCGGCCGAGGTTCCCATGACGGACATCCGCGAATGGCAGGGGCAAGTGGGGCACAGCTGGGCCCGGTCATGGCGGTTGACCGATCGCGCCTTTACCGGGATCACCGAGAAGCTGCTGCAGGTGATAGACCGGCTGCCGGGTCAGGAGGTGGCCGATATCGGCTGCGGCGCGGGGGAGTTGTCACTGGCGATCGCCCGGCAGCGGCGCGATGCCAGCGTTACCGGCGTCGATGTCTCGGCCGACCTGATCGCGGCGGCGCAGAAACGCGGAGCGGATCAGCCGCGCGTCCGCTTCGAACTGGCCGATGCCTCCTGCTGGATGCCCGCGCTTGCGCCGGACCTGCTGGTTTCCCGCCATGGCGTGATGTTCTTCGATGATCCTGCCCTGGCCTTCGGTCACTTGCATGCGGTTGCGGCCCGGGGTGCGCGGCTCGCCTTTTCCTGCTTTCGCGACGCATCGCTCAACCGCTGGGCGAGCGAGCCCGCCGAGGCGGTAGGGGCCGCGGTTGCGGCGCCGGAAGGCCATGCGCCGGGCCCCTTTGCCTTCGCGGACCCGCAATACGTTCATTCCGTGCTTAGCGCGGGTGGCTGGTCGGGGATCCAGTGCGAGCCGCACGATTGCGCCTTCGTCCTCGGTCAGGGCGAGGACGCGGTTAGCCAAGCCGTCACCTTCTTCAGTCGAATCGGCCCCACCGCGCCCAGGTTCGCGCAGCTCCAGGGTGCGGATCGGGCCGATGCAGAGGCCAGGCTGCGTGCCCTTCTGGAAACGCGGCTGCACCAGGGCATGCTTGCCTATTCGGCGGCGATCTGGCTCGTCACGGCCTGGAGGGACTAGGGGCGGGACCAGGGGGCGGGATCGGGCTCACCGAACCGCCGCTAATCCTTGCCCGTTCTCTTCGCGCTTGCCGCATTTGCGCGGCTCCATTATCGCGCCGCCCATGATATCCACGAACGACATCCGCCGGTCATTCCTCGACTATTTCGGCTCGCAGGGGCACGAGGTCGTCCAGTCAGCGCCATTGGTGCCCTACAACGACCCCACGCTGATGTTCGTCAATGCGGGCATGGTGCCGTTCAAGAATGTGTTCACGGGGCTCGAAACCCGCGAAATTCCGCGCGCTTCCTCCTCGCAGAAGTGCGTTCGCGCGGGCGGCAAGCACAACGACCTCGACAATGTCGGCTATACCGCACGGCACCACACCTTCTTCGAGATGCTGGGGAATTTCTCCTTCGGCGACTATTTCAAGGAACAGGCGATCACCCACGCATGGACCTTGCTGACCAGGGAGTGGGGACTGTCGCCGGAAAAGCTGACGGCCACCGTCTATCACACCGATGACGAGGCCTTCGACCTCTGGCGCAAGATTGCGGGCCTGCCCGATAGCCGCATCATCCGCATCCCGACCTCGGACAACTTCTGGTCGATGGGTGATACCGGCCCCTGCGGCCCCTGCAGCGAGATCTTCTACGACCACGGCGAGCATATCTACGGCGGCCCCCCGGGCAGCCCGGACGAAGACGGTGACCGGTTCATCGAGATCTGGAACCTCGTCTTCATGCAGTTCGAGCAGCATGCCGACGGCAGCCGCATCGAACTGCCCAAGCCCAGCATCGACACCGGCATGGGTCTGGAGCGCATTGCCGCGGTGCTGCAGGGCGAGCACGACAACTACGATATCGACACCTTCAAGGCGCTGATCGCTGCTTCGGAATCGCTGACCGGTGTTCCGGCGCAGGGCGAGCAGCGGGCGAGCCACCGTGTTATCGCGGATCACCTGCGCTCGACTTCGTTCCTGCTGGCCGACGGCGTGCTGCCGTCCAACGAAGGGCGCGGCTATGTCCTGCGGCGGATCATGCGCCGGGCCATGCGCCATGCGCACCTGCTGGGCGCCAAGGAGCCCCTGATGCACCGGCTGGTGCCGGCGCTGGTCGCCGAGATGGGCCAGGCCTATCCGGAACTCGGCCGCGCGCAGGCGCTGATCGAGGAAACCTTGAACCGCGAGGAAGTGCAGTTCCGCCGCACCCTTTCCAATGGCCTCAAGCTGCTGGATGAGGAGACCGCCGAGCTGGGCGAGGGCAGCGAACTGCCGGGCGAA
The DNA here is from genome assembly GCA_964630805.1 of uncultured Novosphingobium sp. Taxonomy (GTDB): domain Bacteria; phylum Pseudomonadota; class Alphaproteobacteria; order Sphingomonadales; family Sphingomonadaceae; genus Novosphingobium. The sequence goes on from CAZVWP010000015.1 coordinate 69,385, forward strand.
ACCGCCTTCAAGCTCTACGACACCTACGGCTTTCCCTACGACCTTACCGAGGACGCCCTGCGCGCCCGCGGCATCGGGGTCGACCGTGCCGGCTTCGACGAGGCCATGGCGCGGCAGAAGGCGGCGGCGCGTGCCGCCTGGAAGGGTTCGGGCGAAGCGGCGGACAGCGAAGTGTGGTTCGACATCGTCGAGCGCGAGGGCGCGAGCGAGTTCACCGGCTACACCGCGACCAGCGGCGAGGGCAGGGTCGTGGCACTCGTCAAGGGCGGCGCGGAAGTCGATAGTGCCTCGGTTGGCGATGAGGTGGTCGTGCTGACCAACCAGACGCCGTTCTATGGCGAAAGCGGCGGCCAGACGGGCGATGCCGGCACGATCACCGGCGGGGACGGGCTGTGCCTTGCAGTTTCGGACACTGCCAAGCCGCTTGGTCGGCTGCATGCGCACCATGCGAAGGTCGAAGCCGGGACAATCAAGGTCGGCGACACCGTTCACCTTGAAGTCGACGTTGCCCGACGCGATGCGATCCGGGCAAATCACTCTGCCACGCACCTGCTGCATGCGGCGCTGCGCGGTCGGCTCGGTGCGCATGTCACGCAGAAGGGCTCGATGGTTTCGGCCGATCGCCTGCGGTTCGACTTCTCGCAGCCGACCGCGCTGACGCCGGAAGACATTGCCGCGATCGAAGCGGAAGTGAACGCAGAGATCCGCGCCAACGAGCAGGTCGTCACCCGCCTGATGTCGCCGGAAGACGCCATCGAGGCAGGCGCCATGGCGCTGTTCGGCGAGAAGTATGGCGACGAGGTCCGCGTGCTCAGCATGGGGCAGGCGAGCGGCGGCAAGAGCTATTCGGTCGAACTGTGTGGCGGCACCCACGTGCGCGCGCTGGGCGATATCGGCGTGTTCCGCATCGTATCGGAAGGCGCAGTCAGTTCGGGCGTGCGTCGCATCGAGGCGCTGACCGGCGAGGGCGCGCGGCAGTGGCTGGTTGGCCGCGAGGAATCGCTCAAGAACGCTGCCGGCCTGCTGCGCACCACGCCGGACGAAGTGGAAGCCCGCGTCGCCGTTCTGCTCGACGAGCGCCGCAAGCTGGAACGCGAACTGGCCGAGGCGAAGAAGGCGCTGGCGCTCGGTGGTGGCGGGGCCCAGGCGGAAAGCGCCGACGAGGAAGTTAATGGCGTCAAGTTCTCGGGCCAGGTGCTCGATGGCCTCGATCCAAAGGAACTGCGCGGGCTGCTCGACCAGGCCAAGCAGCGCATGGGTTCGGGTGTGGCGGCAGTCGTCGCCGTGAACGAGGGCAAGGCGAGCATTGCCGCTGCAGTGACCGACGACCTCACGGCGCGCTTCAGCGCCGTCGATCTGGTTCGTGCCGGCGTCGAGGCGCTGGGCGGCAAGGGTGGTGGCGGCCGCCCCGATATGGCGCAGGGCGGCGGGCCGGATGGTTCCAAGGCCGACGCGGCGATTGCGGCGGTGAAGGCGGTGCTGGGTTAGGTCTCTCGTTCGCGCAAGCTCGCGCTCTTCAGCTTCGGCTTCGCGTCGAGGTTACCCTCCTCCATGATCTGCGCGCGCATTTCGTCGCGCTTTTCGTGGATCGAGACGATCACCGGACCCATGGCCATGCCGAGTTCCATCAGCACGGCTTCCGACAATTGCAGCGAGGCTTCCAGCGTCTCCGGCACTGCGTGACTGGCCCCGGCCTTGTAGAGGTTGGCCGCATGGCTGGCGTCGCGCGCGCGGGCGATGATAGGCAGGTCCGGGTACTGGCTGTGCAGGTGTCGGGCGAGGTGCTGGGCAGCCACCGGCTCGTCCATCGTCAGGATCGCGGCCGTCGCCTGTGCGATTCCCAGCCGCTCCAGCGTCTCTGCCCGGCCGGCATCGCCGAACACCGCATGGTAGCCCTGGTTCCTTGCCGCGGCGATAAGGTCGCCATTGCTGTCGACCGCGACATAGGGAAGTCCATGCGATTGCAGCATGTCGGCAATCAGACGCCCGACGCGGCCGAAGCCGATGATGATGGCATGGCGCTCCTCGATATCGCCAAGCTCAGGCGGGCTCGCCACCACGTCTACGCGCTGGCCGACCCGCTTGCCCAGCCAGGCCAGTAGCGGCGTAATGGTCATGCCTATGGCGGTGACGATCTGCCAGAACTGCGCCGCATCGGGCGAGATCAGCCGCGCGGCGATGGCGGCGGAAAGCACGATCAGGGTGGTTTCCGAGGGGCTGGCCAGCAGGATGCCGACTTCGGTCGCCGTCCCCAGCCGCTCGCCCATGATGCGGATCGTCAGGGCCGTGACCAGGGCCTTGGCCACCAGCACCAGGGCCACCGCCGCGATGATCTCCAGCGGTTGCTGCGCCACCCGCGACAGGTCTAGCCCCATGCCGATGGTGATCAGGAAGATGCCGAGGGCGAGCCCCTTGAACGGCTCGGTCATCGCCTCGACCTCGCCGTGGTAGTGTGTCTCGGCAATCAAGAGGCCGGCCAGCAAGGCGCCGACGATCGGTGAGAGCCCGACCGCCGAGGTAGCCAGCGAGGCGACGATGACCACCAGCAGGCTGGCGGAGAGAAACAGCTCCGGGCTCTTGGTCCGCGCCGCCTGTGCGAACAGCGCGGGAAGCGCATAGCGGCCCAGCGCCAGCAGAACGGCGATGACCACGGCCCCCCAGCCGAGCACGTGCAGCAGGTCGCCCAGGCTCTGCTCGCTGCCGCCACGGCCCATGGCGCCCAGAAGGAAGACGATCGGCACCAGCGCAATGTCCTCGAGCAGCAGCATCGACAGCGCGGCGCGGCCGACCTGGCTGTTTATGTCGGCGATGCGCAGCACCAGCGCGGTGGAGGACAGGGCGAGCGCGAAGCCCAGGGCCAGTGCCGTGGCTCCGCTGTTGCCCAGCGCGATCAGCCCCGCAGCGATCAGCAGTGCCGAGCCGACCAGTTCCAGCACGCCCACGCCGAAAACCTCGCGGCGCATGGCCCAGAGGCGGTCGAACGAGAGTTCCAGTCCTACCGAGAAGAGGAGAAGGACAATGCCGAAATCGGCGAAAGGTTGCAGCCGGTTCGGGTCTGATATGGTGACGTATTGCAGCCAGGGCAGGCCGCCGACGTGCGCGCCCAGACCATAAGGGCCGACTAGCAGGCCCACCAAGATGAAGCCGATGATCGGCGTGATCCGGAAGCGGGCGAATAGCGGAATGACGATTCCCGCAGCCCCCAGGATGACCAGCGCGTCGCCCAGCGGCGAAGAGGGTGCAAATTCAACAGCTCCGGCCATGGCGTGATGCTAGGCGAGCGTGTCGGTATGTCCAGCCGGTTCTGCTGCAGCGCGGAAAAATCAGTTGCCGGTCAGGAATTCCACCAGCGACTTCACCTTCTTTTGCCGCCATTGCGGCAGCGGCGCGACCAGCCAGTAGGCGCGGCGGCAGGGTTCGGGCGCGCTCGCCGGGGTTGTCTGTTGCGAGATCAGGCAGGATGCCAGCATGGCCGGAACCCGGGCGCGTCCCATTCCGGACGCAGCAGCGGTAAGCGCCTGGCCTGCATCGCTGACGGTCAGCGAGTAGTCTGCATCGCCTCCTTCCCCGCCCGGATGAGGATCGCCGGGCCAGGCGATCCAGTCGCCCCCGTCGCCCACGGTCACCAGTTCCGCCGGGCCGAGCTGGACGCCTTCGAGATCGTCCGGCCCCTCGATCCAGCGCACCGCGAGATCGAGGTTGGCCTCGGTGAAGTCGGTCATCTCGCCATCGACCAGCACGAAGCGCACATCGGGGTTGGCCTCACGATAGGCGGCCAAGCGTCCGGCGAGCCAGGCGGCGAAGAAGTCGCGCGGGGCGGCGATGGTGTAGACGTGGCTCGACTGGCCGGCCTGAATGGCTTGCACCGCGTCCTCGAAATGGAGGAAGCCGGTGCGCAGGGCTTCGAGGCCGGCGGTGGCTTCGTCGGTGAGTTCGAGGCCCTTGCTGGTACGGCGGAACAGGACGACGCCGAGCAGGTCTTCCAGCGCGCGGATCTGCTGGCCGACGGCGGCGGGCGTCACCGCCAGCTCGTCCGCTGCGCGCGTGAACGAGAGGTGGCGCGCGGCGGCGTCGAACACGCGGAGCGCGTTCAGGGGCAGGTGCGTCCGTTTCATCGCTTTGCCGCCCTGGTCAGGCGACCGTCATGGCGCGGTGTTGCCCGCGGGCCTGGTTGCCCCGGCGGGTGCGGTCAGGCGGAAAAAGGGGATCGCGGCCTTGAGCGCGGAACCGTCTTCGCGCCGGAAGGTGTAGTGGCCTTCCATGCTGCCGGTAGAGGTGTTGAGCGGGCAGCCCGAGACATAGTCATGCGTGCCGCCAGGCGCGAGCACCGGCTGTTCGCCCACGACGCCTTCACCCTCGACAAGGTTGACGGAGCCACGCCCGTCCGTGATCCGCCAGTGGCGTGTCAGGAGTTGCACGGTCTCGTTCGAATCGTTCTCGATGCGAATGTGATAGACCCAGAACCACTTCCCCGCCTCGATGCGCGATTGCTCGGGCAGGAAATTCACCGCGACCCGCACGGTAATGCCTTCTGTGGTGGCAGCGTACTGGAACAACTCTTTCATCGCCCGATCATGCTAGCGGCGAAAATGACGCCCGACAACAGGCCGATGGGCCTTGTGCTCAGGCTGAAGCTGTCGCGCGAGCAATGTCGGCGAAATCCTGGCGCATTTCGGCGATTTTTTCGGGATCGAAGGCCAGCGCGCTGTCAAGCAGCACTTGCCGCGCCGCGCCGTAGAACTGGCGCAAGGCCGCCGCGACTCCGGCGCCCCCATCGACGCCGAGCAGCAGCGCGGTGACACAGGAAAGCGCCTGGGTTACGCCCTTGCTGCGCGCGGCGATGTCGCCCTTGCGGTGGGCAAACAGGCTGGCCGACAGGGCGGCGTCCAGCTTCTCATAGCAGATCGCGACGAGTTGCCGTGGGCTGGCGCCGTCGATCCGCGCATCGAGTTCGACTCGGCGGTAGAGGTCGCTGGGCGATTGACGGGCGAGGAGTGCAGTCATCAGTTTTTACGCGCGTTCCAGGCGTCGATCTGGCCTTGCAGGAAAGACAGCGTCGACTTGGAAGCGCCGACATTGCTGTCGGTCCAGGAGAAGCGCTTCACCAGTTGCGCGCGCAGCGTTTCCTGCTGCTCGGCCATTTTGGCGAGGTCGGTGCCGATCTTGCTCTTCTGCGAGGTGTACTTGGCGATCGAGCCGGTGAGCGAGCCGGGCAGGGTGGACTGCACGGTCTTGCGCACCATGCTGTCGACCGTCGCATAGACGCCGAACAGCCCGTTGGTGAACATGGCGGCAGCACCCTGGGGATCGTTCTTCAGCGTCGCGGCAAGGCGCGCGATGTCGAGCTTGAAGGTGCCGTCGCGCTGGGTGGAGAGGCCGAGGTCCGCCAGGGTGCGCGGGGCGCTGGCTGCCGCATTGGGCATGACGACAGTACCGGCGAGTTGCGAGAAGGCACGGCGGATGGAGCGGGCGCCGTCGTCTCGGGCGAGGTCGCCGCTCAGCGGATCGGTATTCCTGACGAGTTCCGCCGCCACTTCGTTGAGCGCGTCGGTCAGGTCCTGCATGGCCGTGGAAATGACCGAGCCGGGATCGCTGAAGGTGATTGTGGTCGGCGCGCCGATGTTGGTGGCGGTGAGTTGAAGGTTCACACCGGGGATGGCTGAGCTTACCTTGTTGCTGGGCGAAGTCGCCGTCAGGCCGTCGAGCTTGTATTCGGCATTGGCAGCGCTGGCGAGCAGGCGGGCAGGATCGCCGGCGGGCGTCCAGGCGAGATTGGCGAGGCCTTCGTCGCCGACCGTTTCGGCGGCTTCGAGCACGAAGGCATTGGCCGCGCCTTCGGAGCCCTTGAGCACGAGCTGGGCACCATCGACCGTATTGGCGACATAGGCGCTGACCCCGGCCCGCGCGCCGTTGATCCGCGCGGCCACATCATTGAGCGTCGCGCCGGCGGGAATGGTGATGTCCACCGCTGCGTGGCCGGTATCTTCGGTGAAGGAGCCCGAGGCGATCGTGCCGAAGCGCAGGGTCAGCGTGCCCGAACCGGTCAGGCTGGTTGCCGAGGCGAGGGGCGGGCTGGCGAGAGTCTGCGAGGTCGCAAGCTTGGTGACCTCTAACGAAAAGGAACCGGCCTGCACGGGCGTGCCGGAAAGGCTGGCCTTGGCAACCGCGCTGTTGGCCACTTGCGGCTGCGGCGAGAGGTCGCCCTGGCGCACCCGCGTGCCGATCGACTGCGAAAGCGTCGTCAGCATGCTCTTGAGGTTGGTCGCGGCGGAAATCTGGGCTTCCAGCGTATCCGACTTCGCCTGCAGGCGATCAGTCCGCCCGGCGAACTGGGCGGCGGCGAGATTGGTCGCCAGCGATGCCATGTCGATACCGCTGCCGGCGCCGAGCGCCGAGATGATCGACTGGGTCGCGGAGGATGTCGAACTGGTGGTGACCATGTGTGTGAGAACGGCCGGCGGCGGCAGCGATTAAGCGCTTGCCTTTGGGTCAAGACGGCCGTCCGCGTCGAAGCGGATGTGGATCGGCACGTCGATGGCGGGAGCGGGCGGATGCTCGCCGCGCCTGAGCGAGAAAACGAAGGCGAGGACGCTGGCGACGGCGGCGTAAAGCTCCTCGCGGATGACTTGCCGCTCGCGCGTGGTGTAGTAGACCGAGCGGGCGAGGGCGGGAAATTCCAGCAGCGGGACTTCGTATTCGCGGGCCAGTTCCTTCATGGCCAGCGCCTTCTCGCCGCGGCCCTTGGCCAGGACGATCGGGGCGGAGGCCCTGGCCGGGTCATAGGTCATTGCGACGGCGAAATGGGTCGGGTTGGTGATGACGAACTGCGCCTCACGCATGGCGCTGGCGACGCTGCCCATGGCGATCTGGCGCTGGCGCTGGCGGATCGCGGCGCGCTTCTCAGGCGAGCCTTCGGCCTCCTTGTGCTCGTCGCGCATTTCCTGCTGGCTCATCTTGAGGCGCATCATGCGACGGATCCACTGCACCGGAAAATCGATCAGCGCGATAACGACGAGCCCTGCCGAAAGCAGGAAGAGCAGCGACAGGATCGCATCCCAGCTCCTCGCCAGCGCCCCGTGCAGGTCCGAGCGGCCAAGTCCCAGCAGGTCCTCCCACTGCCCGCGCGCCCAGAACCAGGCAATGGCACCCAGCAGCGAGACCTTGAGCAGGCCCTTGCCGGCCTCGATCCAGCCGGTCATGCCGAACATCCGCTTCAGGCCGGAAAGCGGATTGATGCGCGAAGCCTTGGGGACGAGGTTGCCCGGCACCCAGCGCCCGTCGCCCAGCGCGATCTGCGAGAGCAGCGAGGCCAGCAGCGCGATCAGGCCCAGCACCAGCACCGGCGGCAGGACCGTGCCGAAGATGTTCAGCAGGAGTTGCTCCGGCGAGAAGTCGTCGATGGCGGCGCGGTCCCAGCTCATGCTCTGGCGCATGGCATTGGCCATGCTGTCGATCGCCCAGGGGCCGGCGAATTTCAGGCTGGCCGCACCCGCCAGCAGCGATGCCGCCGCGCCAAGGTCGCGCGAGCGAAGGACGTCGCCCTTTTGCGCTGCGTCGCGGCGGCGCTTTTCGGTTGGCGCGAATGTCCTTTCGCCGGCATCCTCGCTCATCGCCGCACCAGTGCTTGCGCGGAGGCGATGGCATCGGCCGAGATGTCGGTCAGCATGTCGGTCGCCAGCGGCGCGGAGATAATCAGCGCGGCAAGGCCGGCGGCGATGCCTGCGGGCAGGCCGAGGGCGAAGAGATTGAGCGAAGGGGCAGAGCGGCTGAGCACGCCGGCGAGAATCTGCACCAGCAGCAGCACTAGCGTCACGGGCAGGGCGATGGCCACGGCCGTCACCAGCATCTGGGTACCGAAGGCGGCGATTTTGGTCGCATTGCTCGCCATGGCCCAGGTCTCGCCGGGCGGGAAAGAGCGATAGCTTTCGACGAGCAGCGCGATCCACTGCAGGTGGCCGCCAATGGCAAAGAACACCACGGTCAGCACGACCGCGAAATACTGGCCGAGCGCGGGCGAGTGGGAGCCGCTGTGCGGATCGACGCTGGTCGCCATGGCCATGCCCATGGTGCCGCCGATCACTTCGGCCGCCATGGTCGGGGCGGCGAAGGCGAGCTGCAGCACGAAGCCGAGCGAAAGGCCCACCAGCATCTCGCCCAGCACGATCATCACGCCGTTCAGCGAAAGCAGCGCCGGCGGCGCGGCCAGCGGCGTCCAGGCGCAGATCAGGACGGCCACGGCACCAGTCGCGATGACCCGGACCTGCGCGGGCACATTGCCCGAGCCGAAGAACGGCGCGGCCAGCATGGCGGCGCCGACCCGCGTCATCGCGAACATCAGCCGCCAGAACTCGTGTTCCAGCGGACCGAAGCCGAAGTCGAGTGCGATCACCTGGAAATCCCGGCAATCGCCGCGAAAATCTCGCGGGTGAAATCGGATACCAGCCCCATCATAGATGCGCCCAGCACCACCAGTACCAGCGCGGTGATGGCGAGCTTGGGGACGAAGGTCAGCGTCTGTTCGTTCACCGAAGTCGCAGCTTGCACGATGCCCACGACCATGCCGACTGCCAGCGATGCGAGCAGCACCGGCGCGGCGACGAGGGCGGTGACCCACAGCATGCGGTCGGCGAGGGCGAGGAGGGAGGAAGTGTCGTCCACGGCCGCTACCCGAAGCTGGCCGCAAGGGAGCCCATAAGCAGGGCCCAGCCATCGACCAGCACGAATAGCAGCAACTTGAACGGCAGCGACACGATGGTCGGCGACATCATCATCATGCCCAGGCTCATCAGCACCGACGAAACCACAAGATCGATCACCAGAAACGGCAGGAACAGCATGAAGCCGATCTGGAAGGCGGTCTTGAGCTCGCTGGTGACGAAGGCTGGCAGCAGGATCGAGAAGGGCACGTCCTCGCCGCGCTGGAACTTGGGCGCACCGGCCATGTCGGCGAACATGGTCAGATCATGCTGGCGGGTCTGGCGCAGCATGAAGCCATGGAACTCCTGCCCGCCGGCCTTGATCGCCTGTTCGGCATTGATCGTGCCTGCGGAATAGGGGGCGATGGCATTGGCGTTCACCTTCTCCAGCGTGGACGCCATGACGCACATCGAGCGGAAGAGCGAAAGCCCGATCAGCACCTG
>CAZVWP010000016.1:0-74187 GCA_964630805.1 uncultured Novosphingobium sp.
GGGCCACGTCGACCACGGCAAGACCAGCCTGCTTGATGCGCTGCGTGGCACCGACGTGGTCAAGGGCGAGGCCGGCGGCATCACCCAGCATATCGGAGCCTACCAGATCAAGACCAAGTCGGGCGAACTCATCACGTTCCTCGACACACCGGGCCACGAGGCCTTCACCGAGATGCGCGCGCGCGGTGCCAACGTCACCGATATCGTCATTCTGGTGGTGGCGGGTGACGACGCGATCATGCCGCAGACGATCGAGGCGATCAATCACACCAAGGCGGCCGGCGTGCCGATGATCGTCGCGATCACCAAGTCGGACAAGCCGGAGTTCAATCCGCAGAAGATCCGCGAGCGCCTGCTCGAGCACGAAGTGATCGTCGAGGCCATGTCGGGCGATGTCCAGGATGTCGAGGTTTCGGCCAAGACCGGGGCCGGGCTCGACGAGCTGATCGAGAAGATCCTTCTGCAGTCGGAACTTATGGAACTACGCGCCAATCCGGACCGCGCGGCCGAAGCCACCGTGGTCGAGGCCAAGCTCGACAAGGGCAAGGGTCCGCTTGCGACGGTGCTGATCACCCGCGGCACGTTGAAGACCGGCGACATCTTCGTCGTCGGTACTCAGTCGGGCCGCGTCCGCGCGTTGCATGACGACAAGGGTCGCCAGATCAAGGAAGCCCCGCCGGCACTGCCGGTCGAGGTGCTCGGCCTGGGCGGTGTGCCCATGGCCGGCGACACACTGACCGTGGTCGAAAGCGAGGCCCGCGCCCGCGAGGTCGCCGCCTATCGCCAGGAACAGGCCACCGCCAAGCGGACCGCCATGGCACCGGCCAGCCTCGACACCATGTTCTCTGCCCTGGCCGACAAGGCCAAGGTCATCGAATATCCGGTCGTGGTGAAGTCGGACGTGCAGGGCTCGACCGAGGCCATTGTCAATGCCCTCCACCGCCTGTCGAACGACGAGATCAAGGTGCGGGTGCTCAGCTCCGGCGTCGGTGCGATCACCGAAAGCGACGTGAACCTCGCCATGGCCTCGGGCGCGCCGATCATCGGCTTCAACGTCCGTCCCAACGCCAAGGCGCGCGAGCTGATCGAGCGTCACAAGGTGCGGATGAAGTACTTCGACGTGATCTACCACCTGACCGAGGACGTCGCCAAGGAAATGGCCGGCATCTGGGGGCCGGAGCGGATCGAGACGGTCGTCGGCCGCGCCGAGATCAAGGAGATCTTCCCCGCCGGCAAGCACGACAAGGCGGCCGGCCTGCTGGTCACCGACGGCTACATCCGCAAGGGTATCCACGCCCGCATCACCCGCGACGACGTCATCATCACCAAGACGACGGTGGCCTCGCTGCGCCGCTTCAAGGACGACGTGGCCGAAGTTCGCGCCGGCCTGGAATGCGGCGTGGTGCTGCAGGATACCAACGATATCAAGCCGGGCGACGTGCTGGAGACCTTCGAAGTCGAAATGCGCGACCGGACCGTCGGGTAATCGTTCCCGGTGGCCGGCCAGTAAGCTTGGAAATGGTACCAGGCCCGGTGGCACAATCGGTGTGGCAAGCCTGATGGCCACGCCGATCGTCCACCATGGCTGCCGCATGGCTCGTCGCGCCTGATGCCGCGCTACGCTGCTTTCTTCGGCTCGCTCAATGTCGGCGGAAACCGGTTGACCATGGCGGACCTGCGCTGGGCTTTCGAGCGTGAAGGGTTCGTGAATGTCGAAACCGTCGTCGCCAGCGGCAACGTGCTGTTCGATTTCGACGAGCGGCCGACGGACGGGTTGGAGGAGCTGTTCGCCTTCATGATGACAGAGCGCTTCGATATCGCCAGCTATGTCGCCGTGCGCAGCCGGGACGAGGTCGAGCAGGCGATCGCCGGCAATGCCTTTGCCGCCGATGGCGCGGACGATCGCGTCCACACGCATTTCCTTGCCGGCCAACCGGATGCGGCGCAATTCGCTGCCTTTGTCGCCGCCTATGCCGGACGCGGCCCGGAAAGGCTCGCACTGGGGGACCGGGCACTCTATATCGACTATGTCGAAGGCGTCGGTAGGTCCCGACTGACAGGTGCCTTGATCGAACGAAGGCTGGGATTTCCCGGCACGGCCCGAAACCTGCGCTCGCTTCAGCGCATTCTTGCCAAGATGGACCAGAACTGATGGCCCGCCCTGCTGCCACCCCCGAAACCCGCTCGGTTCGCCTGCTGAAGGTGGGCGAACAGGTGCGCCACATTCTCTCCGAGTTGCTGATGCGCGGGGAGGTGCACGATGAAGTGCTGACAGCCAATTCGGTCTCCGTAACCGAAGTGCGCATGTCGCCGGATCTGCGCCACGCCATGGTCTTCGTGAAGCCGCTGCTGGGGGCGAACGAAGACGTGGTCCTGAAGGCGCTGCGGACCAATACCGCTTTCTTCCAGCGCGAAGTCGCGAAGCGGCTCAAACTCAAGTATGCCGCCAAGCTGAAGTTCGTTGCCGACGAAAGCTTCGACGAGGCCGGGCGGATCGATGCGCTATTGTCAGATCCGCGCGTGGCGCGCGACCTCAAGGACTAGGTCGGCACCATCCGCGCCTTGATGGCGATGGTCACCCGGTTGCCGACGACCAGCGAATAGGCAGTCATCCCGTAATGGCGCCGGTCTATGGCCATGATCCCGGTGAACGAGACCGGATCGCGCCCGCTGATCTGCCCGGGCGGGGTTTCGAAGGTCACGTGCAGGACCTCCTGCCGGGTGATGCCGCGCGTGGTCAATTCGCCATCGACGTCGGCGGTGCGCTGCCCGGTCATGCGCATGCTCCGGCCGACGAAGCGGATGGCCGGATAGCGCTCGACATCGAAGAAGTGCGGACCCTTTAGCCGATCGAGTGTGGCTCTGTCTCCCGCCTTCAGCGTACGGGCATTGAGCGTGACATCGAGATCGATCGGCCCCGGCCGTTCGGGATCGAGCCGGATCCCGCCGGAAATGTCCGGAAAGTGCGCTGTCTTGCTGGCGATGCCGAGAAAGCCCACGCGTGCGCTAATCACGCTATTGGCGGCATCGAGCGTGTAGTGGGCCGGTTGCCCCGCAATGGCAGGCAAGGTGCAGGCGAGCGCACCTGTCAATGCGGCATTGACAACGATCGAGGCGAACCGGACGCGCATTCTGAAATCTCCGATATCGCTTGTTAGCCCATTTGCTATGAGGTGAGCGGAATTGCTGCAACATCTATCCGGCGAGCGCCAACGAATATGGTAAGGGACAGGACTTATGGATTTCGCGTTTCTTCATGGCGGCGGGCAGGGCGGCTGGGTCTGGGACGAGACGATTGCGGCGATGAAGGCACAGTCCGGTGAAGCGAATCGTTATCTCGCACTCGATGTTCCCGGTTGTGGCACCAAACGTGAGCGCGATACTGCTTCAATCCAGTTCGATGAAATCGCACCCGAACTGATCGCCGATATTGAAGCGGCCAGCATGAAGGATGTGATCCTCGTCGGTCATTCGCAGGCGGGGATGACCCTGCCGCCGATGGCCGAATTGCGTCCGGACCTGTTCCAACGGCTTGTCTTTTTAACCTGCTCCGCGCCGCTGCCGGGCAAGACGACGGTCGAAACCATGGGCAACAGCCTGCATGGAGCGAACGAAAACGAGGTTGGCTGGCCGGTCGATCCCGCTACCACCACTATTCAAGAGCGCTACAGGGCGATGTTCTGCAATGACATGTCCGACAGCGAGGCGGATGCTTTCCTTGCCAAGCTCGGCAACGACATGTGGCCAATGTGCACCTATGCCCAGACAGAGTGGCGACGCGATCATCTGGCCAACCTGCCGGTGACCTATGTCCTGTGCTTGAAGGACAAAAGCTTGACGCCCGAATGGCAGGAGCGCTTTGCCAAGGCATTTCATGCGGATCGCATCGCGCACCTCGACGCTGGCCACCAGGCGATGAACACCCAGCCGAACGCGCTGGCATCGCTGCTGCTTGGCGAGACGGGTGTCTAGATTGCCAGGCGCATTTCATGGGGCACTCGTAAATTGAGCGACACTGCATTCCAGATCGCGGCGCTGATCGTGCCATTGATCTTCGCCATCGTGTTTCATGAAGTGGCGCACGGCTATGTCGCCAAGCTGCTCGGCGATCCGACGGCGGACGAGTTGAACCGGCTGAGCCTGAACCCGTTGCGCCACGTCGATCCGATCGGCACGGTCGTTCTGCCAGGCATACTCGCGCTGTTGAAGGCGCCGGTGTTCGGTTGGGCGAAGCCAGTGCCGGTGAACAAATGGCGACTGCGCAATCCTCGCACCGGCATGATGCTGGTCGCGGCGGCGGGGCCGGGGACCAACCTGGTCATGGCGGGAGTGGGCGCGGTGCTGCTGGGGCTGCTAGCGCGTCAGTACACGGGCATGGAGCAACCCACGGGTCTGGTCGCGTTCCTGGCGGTAAACCTGGTATTCTTCCTCCAGATCAACGTTTTCCTTGCCCTGTTCAATCTCATCCCGATTCCGCCGTTCGACGGTTCGCACATCATCGAAGGGCTGCTGCCGCGCGACCTTGCCCTCGGTTATGCGCAGCTTCGCCGCTTCGGCTTTACCCTGGTGATCCTGCTGCTGATCGTGCTGCCCTCGTTCATCCCGGGTTTCGATCCGATTGGCCGCTATGTCGTGCCGCCGGTGCAGTGGGTCACCGACCACTACATGGCCCTGGCCTCGCAGATCGCGGGGCAGAAGATCGTCTGAGCGTTCAGCGCAGGGAAATGCGCGCTGTGTCATGACGTTGCGACTGATGCAGGAGTGCGAAAGATGAAACAGACACTGCTCCTCGCTCCGCTCGCGTCGTTTGCGCTCGCTTCCGCACCGGCGCTTGCCGGCAGCGCGCCGCCGCCGCGCGAGGCTTCCATTGCCTTTGCCGACCACGGCGGCGTCGACGATTGGCGCGCCGATGGCGATAGCGCGATCTACCTCAAGGATCAGCACCGCCGCTGGTATCGTGCCGAGCTGTTCGGCCCTTGCTTCGATCTGCCCTACGCCGAGCATATCCGCATCGATGCCCGGCCGAACGGCACGCTCGACAGGTTCGGCGCGATCTACGTTCGCGGGCAGCGCTGCGCGTTCCGCTCGTTCGTGCAGGTCGACGGGCCTCCGGCAAAGCGCAGGGGCCATCGCGGCTGACATTGGCGATCGGCCCCGCTAAGGGGCCGGCATGGCGCCGCATGGCTGGATCATTCTCGACAAGCCCGTGGGCCTGGGCTCGACCCAGGCCGTGGGGGCGGTGAAGCGCAATTTGCGCGCTGCCGGCTATGGCAAGGTGAAGGTAGGGCATGGCGGAACGCTGGATCCGCTGGCCTCCGGCGTGCTTCCCATAGGGCTGGGGGAGGCGACCAAGCTTTGCGGGCGTATGCTGGACGCCAGCAAGGAGTATGAATTCACCGTCACCTTCGGGGTGGAGACGGACACGCTCGACCTGGAAGGCAAAGTGGTGGCCGAGAGCCCGGTGCGGCCGTCGTTGGCCGAGATCGAAGCCATCCTGCCGCGCTTCACTGGCGAAATCGAGCAGGTGCCGCCTGCCTATTCCGCGTTGATGGTCGATGGCGAAAGGGCCTACGACCGGGCGCGGGCCGGGGAAGAAGTGGAGCTGAAAAGCCGGCGGGTGACGGTTTATGACCTTCAACACCTCCCCCGTTCCGGGGAGGTGTTGGGAGAGATCATCTTGCGCGCCCACGTCTCCAAGGGAACCTACATCCGCAGCCTCGCGCGCGACATCGCCCGCACCCTTGGAACCTGCGGGCACGTTAGCTATCTAAGACGAACCAGGGCGGGACCCTTCAGCCTCGCGCAGGCGATTTCGCTGGACAATTTGAACGAATTGTCTAAGGGCGCGCCCCTTGAGAACATCCTCTTGCCGCTGGAGGCAGGGCTGGACGGTATCCCGGCTCTAAACCTCGGCCCGGAACAGGCAAGGTCGGTCCGACAGGGCCGGGTTCTGGCCGGGCTGCCCCAAAGCGATGGGCTTTACTGGGCGCGAAGCGGGACTGTTCCCGTGGCGCTGGTGGAGCTTTCGGGCGGAAACGCCACGGTCGTCAGGGGTTTCAATCTTCCGGATACCGCGGAGTAAAACGAATGTCGGTCACCGCCGAAAAGAAGCAGGAAATCATTCAGGACAACGCCCGCCAGCAGGGCGATACGGGTTCTCCCGAAGTGCAGGTCGCGATCCTCACTTCGCGGATCAAGACGCTGACCGAGCACTTCAAGATCCATCACAAGGACAACCATTCGCGCCGTGGTCTTCTTACCATGGTCAACAAGCGCCGCTCGCTGCTCGACTACCTCAAGAAGAAGGATGTCGAGCGCTACAATGCGCTGATCGCGAAGCTCGGACTTCGCAAGTAAATTGCCGGAAGCGGCCCAATCGGGCCGCTTTCGTGTTTTAGGGAGGATCGCGCATTCGCGATGCGACCGAAAGAGGCTACCTTCGCAATCCGGCGAGGGGCCTATGGGGCACATGGCCCCTGACCGGACCGGGACGGCACACCCGGAAAGCAAGTCCCGCGAAGCAATAGGGCTCGCGGGTCGAAGGAAACCTCCATGTTCGACGTCAAGCCCGTATCGATGGCGTGGGGCGGAAAGACACTCACTATGGACACCGGGCGTATTGCCCGCCAGGCCGATGGGGCCGTGCTCGCCACCTATGGCGAAACCGTGGTGCTCTGCGCCGTCACCGCCGCCAAGTCGGTGAAGGAAGGGCAGGATTTCTTCCCGCTCACCGTCCACTACCAGGAGAAGTTTTTTGCGGCAGGCCGCATCCCGGGCGGCTTCTTCAAGCGTGAGCGTGGCGCCACCGAAAAGGAAACGCTGGTTTCCCGCCTGATCGACCGGCCGGTTCGCCCGCTGTTCCCCGAAGGCTTCTACAACGAGATCAACGTGATCGCCCAGGTCCTCTCCTATGACGGCGAGACCGAGCCCGATATTGTCGCGATGATCGCGGCCTCCGCGGCGCTGACCATCTCGGGCGTGCCCTTCATGGGCCCGATCGGCGCGGTGCGCGTCGGATATGTCGATGGCGAATACACGCTCAACCCGAAGCAGTCCGAAGCTGTCGCCAATGGCCGCCTCGACCTCGTCGTCGCCGCCACCGGCAATGCCGTGATGATGGTGGAATCGGAAGCCAAGGAGCTTTCGGAAGACGAGATGCTCGGCGCCGTCCTGTTCGCGCATGACGAGTGCAAGAAGGTCGCGAACCTTATCATCGACCTCGCCGAGAAGGCCGCCAAGGAGCCCTGGGAAGTGGCCCAGAGTGACAATTCGGCGATCAAGAAGCAGCTCAAGGACCTTGTCGGCAAGGATATTGCCGCCGCCTACAAGCTGACCAGCAAGTCGGCCCGCTCGGACGCGCTGAACGCGGCGCGCGACAAGGCCAAGGCCGCCTTCGCCGATGAAGACGCCCAGACCCAGATGGTCGCGATCAAGACCCTCAAGAAGGTCGAGGCAGACATCGTTCGCGGCGCCATCCTCAAGGACGGCACCCGCATCGATGGCCGCAAGGTCGACCAGGTCCGACCGATCGAGGCCATGGTCGGCTTCCTGCCGCGCACCCACGGCTCGGCGCTGTTCACCCGCGGAGAGACCCAGGCGATCTGCACCACCACCCTTGGCACCAAGGACGGCGAGCAGATGATCGACGGCCTCGAGGGCCTGACCTACACCAACTTCATGCTGCACTATAACTTCCCGCCCTATTCGGTTGGTGAAGTTGGCCGTTTCGGCGCTCCCAGCCGCCGCGACACCGGCCACGGCAAGCTCGCCTGGCGCGCGCTGCAGGCGGTGCTGCCGAGCAAGGAAGAGTTCCCCTACACGATCCGCGTGGTCTCGGACATCACCGAGTCCAATGGCTCCTCTTCGATGGCGACGGTCTGCGGCGGTTCGCTGTCGATGATGGACGCGGGCGTTCCGCTCAAGCGCCCGGTCTCCGGCATCGCGATGGGCCTGATCCTTGAAGGCGATGAGTTCACCGTGCTGTCCGACATCCTCGGCGACGAGGACCACCTCGGCGACATGGACTTCAAGGTGGCTGGCACCTCCGAAGGCATCACCACGATGCAGATGGACATCAAGATCGCGGGCATCACCCGCGAGATCTTCGCCGCTGCTCTGGAACAGGCCAAGGGCGGCCGTGCCCACATCCTGGGCGAAATGAACAAGGCGCTGGGCACCACCCGCACCGAGCTTTCCGCCCATGCCCCGCGCATAGAGACGATCACGATCGACAAATCGAAGATCCGCGACGTTATCGGCACGGGCGGCAAGGTCATCCGTGAGATCGTCGCCGAGACCGGTGCCAAGGTCGACATCGACGACGAGGGCGTGATCAAGATCAGCTCATCCGACCTGTCGCAGATCGAGGCCGCCAAGGCTTGGATCCTCGGCATTGTCGAGGAGCCGGAAGTGGGCAAGGTCTACAACGGCAAGGTCGTCACCATTGTCGACTTCGGCGCCTTCGTGAACTTCATGGGCGGCAAGGACGGCCTCGTCCACGTCTCCGAAATGAAGAACGAGCGCGTGGAGAAGCCGACCGACGTCGTGTCGGAAGGCCAGGAAGTGAAGGTCAAGGTTCTCGAGATCGATCCGCGCGGCAAGGTTCGCCTGTCGATGCGCCTCGTCGACCAGGAAACCGGCGAAGAGCTGGAAGACACTCGTCCGCCTCGCGAACCGCGTGAACCGCGCGGCGACCGTGGTGATCGCGGCGGCGACCGTCGTGGCCCGCGTGGCGGTGGAGACCGTGGCGGTCGTGATCGCGGCCCGCGCCGTGACGACCGCGGTCCTCGCCGTGACCGTGAGGACCGCGGCGGCGGCGATCCCGATCACCTGCCGGCGTTCCTCAAGGACGACTGAACCGGATCGCCAATCCGAACACGGAAAGGCCGCGCATCGTCGCGGCCTTTCTTTTTATGGGCGGGTTAGGCGCACGATCCATCGCGGATAGCCGTCCGGGGTCATGACGATATCGGGGAGCGGCACCAGATCGTGCCCGGTCTCGATCCAGCCACGCCCGTCGCAATGGTCGCAGATCACGCGGATCGAGCGGAAGCTCGCCAGGTCGATCTGGCCATTCCACTGGCCGTGACCGCAGCAGGTGGGACACAGCTCGTCGAGATCGCCGCTGCGTTGCCGCAAGGGGATGCCATCGAAGGCATGCGGGTCTTGCGGCCCTTCGCAGGTGACTATGCGGCCCTTGTGCATGGTCGGGTGGCTTCAGCCCTTGAGCCGCAAGGCCCCGAGATAATCCCGCTTTCCCAGCTCGAACCCCTGGTTGCGCAGGATCGCGTAGGCCATCGAGGAGTGGAAGAAGAAGTTGGGCAGGGCGAAATGCAGCAAGTAGTTGGTCGCGGTGAAATCCAGCGACATGTCGCGCACCTTGAAGCTGACGTCATTGTCTTCCGCGCCGTCGAGAACGGCCGGATTTATCGTCTCGAGCCGGGCGATCGCTCCGGCAATGCCCTGCCTCAGCGGGGCGAAGACGGGGGGAATCTCCGAAAAGTCGGGGCTCCGTTCGCCGCTCAGTGCACTATCCACCGCGTCGGCGGATTGCAGCCAGCAGGCGCGGATCTGCCAGGAAAAGGGCCACATGTCCTCGGCCAGCCTTGCGTTCAGCAAGGTTTCGGGAGCCAGCCGGTTCTCGCTGCAGTGCGCTTCGGCCTTGTCGAGCAGGGTTGCGACCTGGGGCAGGATCTGCAGGAAGACGGGGACAGTGGCGGAATAGAGCGAAACGGACATGGCAAGGTCTCTCCCGTAGGGTTTACGGGAGAGGCTAAGCCAAGATTCGGACTCTGGATAGCCTTTTAGACGGCCGCTGTCTGG
The DNA here is from genome assembly GCA_964630805.1 of uncultured Novosphingobium sp. Lineage (GTDB taxonomy): Bacteria > Pseudomonadota > Alphaproteobacteria > Sphingomonadales > Sphingomonadaceae > Novosphingobium. The sequence continues at coordinate 9,823 of CAZVWP010000016.1, forward strand.
CTCTGTTCGCCAGCCTTTACAATGCAGTTCCTGCCCGCCGCCTTGGCCGCATAGAGCGCCTCGTCCGCCGCCTTGAGCGCGTCCCGGTGACTGGAAAAGGCGAAGATGTCAGCAATGCCAGCCGAAAAGGTAATCTTCCCAAAGGGCACGTCGGTCGCACGGTTGACCAGCCTGCGCTCGGCCATCGCCTCGCGCGCACCGTCGAGGACCTCGAGCGCCTGTTCCGGGGTCTTGCCGCGGAACAGGGCGACGAATTCCTCGCCGCCGTGGCGGGCAACGTAGCACTTGTCGTCGGAGATTTTCGCCAGCATCTGCGCCACCACTTTGAGCACGCGGTCTCCGGCATCGTGGCCGTGAGTGTCGTTGATTTTCTTGAAGTTATCGATGTCGCAGAAGGCGACGCAGAGCGGTTCACCCCCTGCCGTTGCCGCCGCAAGTTCCTTTTCGAGCACGCTCTCGAAGGCGCGGCGGTTGGGCAGGCCGGTGAGGTGGTCCATCTCGGCCTTGCGGCGGGCTTCCTCCAGACTCGATTGCAGCGTGCGCGTCTGCAGTTCGCTGCGGCTCATTTCCTGCTCGATCTCGCGGGTGCGCTCCAGCATGACCTTGGCGATGCTGGCGAGTTCGGAGATGACCACGCCCGCCTTGCTGACCTGTTCCAGCTCACCGACGTGCGCTTCGAGGGCGCTGTTGTATTCGGTGGTTGCGGAGCGCGCTGTGTTGGCGGTGCGGGCGAACTCTTCCATGCTCGATTCAAGTTTCGCCATCAGCGTGTCGAGCATTGCCGCGCCGTCGCCGCGGCCGCTGGCGCGCCCGGCCTCTTCCAGCCAGTCGATAGTGACCGGATGCCGCGTTGCGATGCGGGTTTCGATCGCGCGGGCGAGCCGCTGGTCCGCGCCGGTGATCACATCATGGGCGATAGCCAGCGCATAGGGAGTGACTTCCAGCCGGTGAGTAAGCAGGAAGCTGCCGATGTCGGTCAACAATTGCCGACGGCGCCGTTCGCGCGGATCCAGGGCATGCTCGCTTTCAGCCTGTGACGAGTGCGGGGTTTCGCCTCCCTTGGTGCCGGAACCGAAGCCGAACCAGCGCAGGATGCCGCGCTGCTCGCGTACGAATTGGGGGTCGTGGGCCGTCATGGCCATGGTTAACGGCAGAATCCCCCGGAGTTTAAGGTCGGCCATGCGATTTGCAGCTTTGTCGCAGCGGTTACTCCGGGCTAACTTTTCGGCGGAGAGTGATGGGAGAAACCGATGTTCAAACAGGTCTGTCTGCTGACGCGCAAGCCGGGCATGCCGATGGAGGCATTCAAGGACTATTACGAGAAGACCCACGCGCCGCTGCTGGCGCCCATGATGCCGCTGGCGCTGCGCTATGTCCGGCGCTTCGTTCAGCCGGAAATCCATCCCTTCTCGAACGAACCCATCAAGGTGCCGTTCGATTGCCTGATGGAACTTTGGTGGAAGGACCGCGACACCTTCGAGCAGGCCATGGCGGCGCTGGGCGAAGGCGACAACTTCCAGAGGATATACGAGGACGAGGAGAAGATCTTCGCCTCGCACGACAACCCGGGATTTTCAGTCGAGGAGTTCGAGTCCCCGATGCAGGGCTTCGAGGAGGCGCCCGCGCTGGGTGGCAGAAAGCAGGGGGATGGCAGGAACGGTGTGCTCAAGCTCGTCTTCCTGCTCAAGCGCAAGCCGGGAATGAGCATGGGAGAATTCCAGGAATATTACGAAAACAACCACCGCAAGCTTGCCGAACAGGCGCTGCCCAACGCGCTGCGCTATGTCCGGCGCTATGTGCAGCCGGAAAGGAACCCGATCACCGGCGACGCGATCCCGCTGCCTTTCGACGCCATCATGGAAATCTGGATGAACTCGCGCGCCGAATGGGACGCGACGCAGGCAGGGCTTGCCGGCAGCGCGATCATGCAGGCGATCTACGAGGACGAAGAGAAGCTCTTCGCCTCGCACGACAATCCGATGTTCACCGTCGAGGAGGCCGATTCCCCGATGCGAGGCTGGTGATCAGCCCAGCGGATCGACCTCGTCGCCTGGCTGGAACAGGATGATCGGGATCTCGCGTGAGGTGCCGGCCTGGTAGTCGATGTAGGGCGGATAGAGTTCGGACATGAAGGCCCAGACCTTTGCCCGCTCTTCGCCTTGCGGCTCGCGCCAGGTGCAGCGGAAGGCCTGGCCGCCGATCTGGATGGTCATTTCGTCCGCCGCCTTGACGTTCCAGTACCAGCCGGGATGCACGTCCGCGCCGCCCTTGGAAGCGACGATGGCCACTTCGCCGTTGATGTCGCCATAGATCAGCGGCGTGATCCGCGTCTCGCCGCTCTTGCGGCCAGTGTTTTCCAGCAGCAGGGTGGTCGTGAAGCGGTGGCCGCCGAGGTGGCGGTAATCGAGAACGTGCCCCTCGCGTCCTCCGGACGAGAGATACTTGTCGCGGTGCTGTGCGACAAAGGCGAGCGTCGCGCGCTCGACTTCGGTCATGGTCACTTTTTCGTCGCTCATGTGTGTTTCTCCCTTTCACCTATGCCGGCGTGAATTCGATGTAGAGGTCGGCCAGCGAGCGGAAGCTGTAGGTCGGCTCGTAGCGGAATCGGCGGTCTCCCGGCGGACCATGATGCTCGGCCGACAGGCCTATGTCGTTGGTGCGGGCCAGGATGCGCTCGATGGCGATGCGCGATTCCATCCGGGCCAGCGGTGCCCCAAGGCAGCCGTGGGATCCGCGGCTGAATGCCATGTGGTCGCGCACGTTCGGCCGGTCGATATCGAAAGTCTCGGGGTCGGGGAAATGACGGGGGTCGTGGTTGGCGCCGGTCAGGCTGATCGCCATGACCGATCCGGCCGGCACTTCCTGCCCGGCCAGCTGCGTCTTCCTTACCGCCAGCCTGTAGCCGACCTTTACCGGCGGATCGATTCGCAGCACTTCCTCGAGAAAGTCCGGAATCTTCTCCGGCTCGGCGCGAAGGCGGGCTTGAAGGGCCTTGTCGTCGGCGATGCGCATGATGGCGTTTGCGATCAACCGCGAGGTCGTGTCCTGCCCTGCACCGAAGACGAAGCGGGCGAGGATCGACATGGTCTCGAACGGGATCGGCGTGCCATCGCGGAACTTGGCCTGCGACAGTTCCGACATCAGGTCCGTGCCGGGGTTCTCCAGCCGCTCGCGCAGGTAGCCATCGAACAGTTCCTTCATCGCTACGAGTGGATCGGGTCCGACCTTGATCTGGGCATCACCGTCGAGCTGGCTGGGCGGCTTGCCGATCTGTTCGAGCAGCAAGGCGCGATCCGCCTCGGGGATGCCCAGCAGGTCGGAGATGGCATAGGTCGTCGTCGCATGCGCATATTCGCGCATCACTTCGCACTCGCCACGACCGATGAACTTGTCGATCAGCTTGTCGGCGAGGCCATAGAGGTACTCCTCGTTCTGCTTGAACCGCTTGTAGGTCAGCAGGCGGGTGACCATTTCGCGGTGGCTGGTGTGCCTGTCGCCGTCATAGGTGGCGAGGTGGGCGGACCAGGGCATGGTCATGCGTGCTTCGTCGAGTTGTTCCGAAATGTCGTCGCCCTCGGGCGTGAAATTGAGCGCGAGGGGGCCCAGCACGTTGACACTGGCGGAATAGGTGCCGTCCTTGACGTTGAGCAACTCGGTCGCTTCCTCGTAGCCCGTCACCATGAAGCTGCCGTGATAGGGCTCGCGCGCCACCGGGCACTTCGCCCGCATGGTATTGAAGTATTCCACAGGGTGATCGATCACTTCGGGATCGCTGTAGAAATCGGGTTCCGCCTCGGCCATTTTTCCTCTCCGCGATTCTTTGCTCCAGCCTAGCTGGCTTCTTTGTGCTCACAAACAGCATTGTCTCGCGGCGCGGTAAGGGACATGAGGCGGATCAAATGCACCAGTTCGCCAACCCCGCCCGTTTCCTGCGCCTTGCGCGCGCTTTGACGTTGCCCCTGCTCGGGAGCGGCCTGTTCCTTGCCGGCGCTGCCCTTGCCTGGGGCCTGTTCGCCACACCGCCGGACCGGCTGCAGGGCGAGACGGTGCGCATCCTCTTCCTGCATGTGCCGACCGCATGGCTCGGCATGGCAGGGTGGATGGCGATTGCCGGGGCTTCGCTTGCGGAACTGGTCTGGCGGCACCCCCTGGCGGGCATTGCTGCGCGCGCTGCGGCAGTCCCCGGAGCCCTGTTCACGGCCGTGTGCCTGCTTACAGGCTCCATCTGGGGGCGTCCCGCCTGGGGCACCTGGTGGGTGTGGGACGGGCGGTTGACCAGCATGCTGGTGCTGTTGTTCCTCTATTTCGCCTATATCGCGCTATCGGACGCCGCCGAGGATTCCGGCGATGGACCAAGCCGCATTCCGGCGATCTTCGGGCTGGTCGGCGCGGTGAACATCCCGATCATCCACTATTCGGTGATCTGGTGGAACAGCCTGCACCAGCCGCCAAGCATCACCATGGGCAAGTCGGCGATCGACCCGGCATTCCTGTGGCCGCTGCTGGTCTCGACCTTGGGCTTCAGCCTGCTTTTCGCCGGGATCGTGTTCGTCCGCATGCGGACCATTCTCGCCCACCAGCAGGCAGAGGCGCGGCTGCGGCGCAAGGCGATGGAATAACAACCCGCAAAGGAAGGGGACCATGAAGGCATTGATCATCGGCGCGGGTTTCGGCCGCTATGCAGTCTCGCCCGTCATGGAGAGCCTTGGCATCGAGACGGAAGTGGTGACGCCCCGCGATGCCGCCGCCGTCGAGCGCGCCATCGCGGCGGGGGCGGACCTCGTTTCGGTGCATTCGCCGCCGTTCATGCACCTAGACCACGTAGGCATGGCCCTGGAGTGCGGGCTCAACGTGCTGTGCGACAAGCCCTTCGGCCTCGACGGTGAGCAGGCACGGGCCATGCGTGACATGGCCAAGGCCAGGGGCGTGCTGCACTTCGCCAACCTGGAAATGCGCCACAAGCCGGTGCGCGCGAAAATCCTCGAGCTGGTCCGCTCTGGTGCCATCGGCACGCCCAACCACCTCAACTGGACCTTCTTCTCCAACGGCTTTCGCGGCGGCACCCATGGCTGGGTTGCAGAGGACGAATTGGGCGGAGGCTGGATTCGCGCCTATGGGTCGCACCTCATCGACTTCATGCGCGGCCTGTTCGACAGTGAAGTGAAGGACTGCGGCGGCGTCGTTCGGATCGAGCACCGTGAGCGGCCAGACCGCGAAGGGGCTATCCGCCGGGCGACGGCAGAGGATGCCTATACCGCCTGGTTCGTGCTGGAGAACGGTTGCACCGTCAGCCATGACACGGCCTATTGCGCCGCCGTGCCGATCCCCTCGCGGGTGACGATCATGGGTAGCGAGGGTGCCATAGAGGTGATCAACGATACGAAGCTGATCGTGCGCCGCGTGATCGATGTTGAAGGGCTGGATGCGGCCGAGCGCATCCGGCGCGGCCTGCTGGCGGGCGAGGGGGATGAGGTGATCGAGTTCAAGCCCGCGCCGGGGGAAGCCCATGCGCCGTCGCTGGTGCCGTGGTTCACGCAGGTGAAAGAGTCGCTGGAGAGCGGGGCGCAGATCCGGCCGTCGCTGGACGATGCTGTGGCGGTAGCGGAGGCGATGGACCTGCTGCGGAAGAATACGATTTCGGTTTAACCCCCAATTGATCCTCCCCTTGCGGGGGAAGAGTAAGGTTGTGCTAATCCACGCTTATGCGCGGCTCACCGCTGTGCATCGTGCCGATGATCGTCGCGTCGGCAAAGCCGTTGGCATGGACGAGCGCCAGTGCTTCCTCGGCACCTTCCGGCGCCACGCTGACCAACAGACCTCCGCTAGTTTGAGGGTCGGTCAGCAGGTCGCGCTGCCAGGCTTCGATGCCGGAGCTCAAATCCGCTTCGGCCCCGTAGCTGTCCCAGTTGCGGCCGGAAGCGCCCGTACGGTATTCGCGGACCAGTTCGGCCACGCCATCAAGCAGGGGGAGGGCGTCAAGATCGATGCTCGCGCCGAGGCCGGAACCTCGGCACATCTCCAGCCCGTGGCCCAGCAGGCCAAAGCCGGTAACGTCCGTCATCGCGTTGACCTGCGGCAGTTCGGCAAGGCCTGCGCCCACCTTGTTGAGCTTCGTTGCCGATGCCACCAGCGCGGCATAGGCAGATTGTGAGGCAGCGCTACCCAGCTTGCCGCCCTTCAGCGCCGCGCTGAGTATGCCCACGCCCAGCGGCTTGGTCAGGATCAGCGCGTCGCCCGCCTTCGCTCCGCTGTTGCGCAGAATGCGGTCAGGGTGGACGAGGCCGATCACCGCCAGCCCGTAGATCGGCTCGGGCGCGTCGATCGAATGGCCTCCGCCAACCGGAATGCCGGCCTCCGCACAGATCGAGGCGCCGCCTGCCAGAATCGCGCTCACAGTCTCCGGCGCAATCTTGCCGAGCGGCATGCCAAGGATTGCCAGGGCCATGATCGGCCTGCCGCCCATGGCATAGATGTCGGACACCGCATTGGCGGCAGCGATGCGGCCGAAGTCGGTGGGATCATCGACGATGGGCATGAAGAAGTCGGTCGTGGCGATTACCGCCTGGCTATCGGAAATACGATAGACCGCGGCATCGTCGCCCGTCTCGGTGCCCACGAGGAGGTCGGGGAAGGCCTGCATGGCCGGCATGCCGGACAGCAGCTCGCGCAGCACCGCCGGCGAAAGCTTGCAGCCGCAGCCGCCACCGTGGGACAGGGCTGTGAGGCGGGTTTCGAACTCGGACATGGCATCGCCAAAGCGTATCGACCCTTCCAGCGCAAGCCGAAACGCGCCGATCGCGGATTGACAATTGCGGCCTGCCGGGAGACGGGCATTGCTCAATTCGGGAGATGTCATGGGCACGAAGCCGCTCAAGAACATGTGCGAGATCGCTGTCATCGGGGGAGGCCTCGCCGGCCTTGCCGCTGCCCGCCACGCCGCCCGGCTGGGGCGGCTGGTGACGCTTTTCGAGGGCAGCGGCCTGTGGGGCGGGCAGCTGGCGACGGTCGATCATGTCGATGGCCTGCCGATCCCCGGCAACTTCTCCGGGCAAGACCTTGCCATCCCCATGCTGGAGGAAGCGCAGAAAGTCGGCATCCGCACGTTCGAGGCGAACATCGACAAGCTGGAATTGGGCGGGCGGCTGGTGCTGACCGACTGGGAAGGCGTCGAGCATTATCCTGAGGCGGTGATCGTCGCCTCAGGCGCCTCGCTGCGCAAGCTGGGGGTGCCGGGCGAGGAACAGTTCACCGGCCGCGGTATCTCGCGCTGCGCCAGCTGCGATGGCGGCTTCTACCGCAACATGGAGGTTGCGGTGATCGGCGGCGGCGATGCGGCGGTGCATGAGGCGCTGGTGCTGGCAAGGACCAGCGCCAAGGTCCACATGATCTGCCGCAGCCCGCTCAAGGCCAAGCGCGAATACATCGACCGGCTCGACAGCCGCGATAACGTCGTGTTCCACTGGGATACCGTAGTCACTGCCGTCGAGGGCGAGATGAAGGTTTCCGGCCTTGCCCTGCGCAACGTCAATTCCGGCGCGGAGAGCAGGCTCGAATGCGCCGGCGTCTTCCCCTTCATCGGGGTCGAGCCGAACATCGCCTTCCTGCCAGCTGCCATGCGCACCGCCAGCGGCCATGCCGCGCCCAACGATCCTCGCGTCATCGCAATCGGCGCAGTGCGGGCGAATTACGGTGGCCAGGCGGTGCAGGCCATGGCAGAGGGAGTCAGCGCGGCCGAGGCCGCACATGCATTGCTTTCGAATGGAGTTCGCTGATGGCGGAGTATGACGTCTTTTGGCCAAGCGGCGAGCGGCGCCTGAAAGTGCGCCCGCTGGCGCGCAGGCTGGACACGCTGAACGGCAAGAAGGTCGCCCAGCTGTGGGACTATCTATTCGCCGGCGACGAGGTGTTCGAGGCGCTGGAAGAGGAACTGGCCAGGACCTACCCGGACATCGAATGGGTCAGCTGGCGCGAGTTCGGCTCGACCCACGGGGTGAACGAGAAGGAAATTCTCGCCTCTCTGCCTCAACGTTTCAAGGAACTCGGAGTCGATGCAGCAATAAGCTGCATGGCTTGTTGAGGATCTTGCACCCCCGCCGTGCTGCGGGCGAGCGAGATTTGCGAAAGAGCGGGTTACCCCACTAGCTCACTGGTCTGTGAGGGCTTCCTCAGCCAGGCGGCGGCGACGTCCGTCGGCCTCGGCATGCCCAACATGCCGGTGGCGACCATTGTCGGCCACCCCGGCGCCCAATCGAGCGGGGAGATTCGCGCCAATGCCAGGGCTGTGACCGCCGCCGAGGTGATCGCCAACCTGACGGTGCAGCCCGAGGAGATCACCTTCGAGCCCGAGCCGGGCCCGTACGACATCGTCTTCTCCGGCAGCTTCGAGGAAGTGAACGAGCACTTCATCGAGAATGAATGGAGCGACGGCCTGCCGATCGTTCCGCCGACGCGCGAGAAAATCGAGCAGTTCCTTAGCTTTACCGACCGAAAGCCGGAAGATACCCTAGGTGTGGTCCTGCCCGCCAGCCGTGCCGTCACCGTCTGGGCGACGGCGGTCAACGGCGTCATGGCCGGGTGCAAACCCGAGTACATGCCGATCCTCGTCGCGCTGGCGGAGGCCATGTGCGATCCGGACTATGGCGTGGAGCATAGCGGCAATACCCCGGGGGCGGAGACGCTGATCGTGCTCAACGGGCCGATCATCAAGCAGCTCGGCTTCAACTATACCCAGGGCGTGCTGCGCGATGGGTTCCGGCCCAATACCTCGGTCGGGCGCTTCTGGCGGCTGGCCCTGCGCAACATGGCGGGCTTCCTGCTGCACAAGACGGACAAAGGCTGCTTCGGCAACACCTTCCGCGTTGTGCTCGCGGAGAACGAGGATGCGCTCGCCGCGATCGGCTGGCCTTCCAATGCCGAGGACATGGGCTTCAGGACGGGCGACAACACCGTCACCATCACCCGCATGACCGGCGGCGACGTCATGCCATCGGTCACCGGCGCGACGCCGGAGCGGATGATGCCCTATCTGGCTGACGGCGTTGCCAAGGAGACCGGCTGGGAAGTGTCCTTCACCGTCGGCGGCCTGACCCACGGAACCCTGCGCCCGGCTCTGGTGCTCTCGCCCATCCTGGCCGAAACCATGGCCAAGGCCGGCTGGACGAAGGATACGGTCAAGCAGTACCTTTATGACCATGCCCGCATGCCGGCCTGGCGCGTCGAGGTGATGATGGACCACTGGACCGAGTTCAAGATCGGCAGCCTCAAGCACCAGTACAACATCGGCAAGCTGTCAAAGGACTTCGCCGAAAGCGACGATCCCAACCGCATGGTGCCGATCGTCTGCCATCCGGACGAGTTCATGGTGCTGGTCTCGGGCGATCCCCTGCGCACCAATGCCTATGCCTTCGCGCACAACGGCTATCTCGGCTTTCCGGTGGCAAAGAAGATCGTCTTGCCGGAAGATTGGGAGGATCGGCTGGCTGCCAAGCGCAAGTAACGCTGGATAAATCCTGCTTTCCAATGCATTTGCCCATCCGGCTTCAAAGATGGACGGAAACGGGAATGCAAGGCGAGGCGGGCGAGGAATTGCGCCGGATTTTCGAGTTCCCCGACGACATCCTCAGTGTCGTCGATATCGGTTCCAATGCCATCGAAGGTGCCCCGCCCTATCGAAGAATGGCCGAGGCGGGCCTGGCGCGCGTCATCGGCTTCGAGCCCCAGCAGGATACCGTGGTCATTGGCCCGGCTGAGACCCATTTGCCCTATGCCGTCGGCAATGGAAAAAGCGTCACCTTCCGCACTTGCGCCTATTCGGGCTGGAGCTCGACGCTCAAGCCTGATGCCAGTTCCTTGAACCTGTTCCGGCAATATGCCCGGTCGGCGCAAGTCACGGGCGAGGAAAAGATGAAGACCCGCCGCCTCGACGATATCGCCGAGATCGAGCGGATCGACATGCTGAAGATCGATATCCAGGGCGGGGAACTGGCGGTGTTCAAGCACGGCGAGAAGAAGCTGTCGGACGCGGTCTTCATCCATACCGAAGTTGCATTCATGCCCCTTTACGAAGGCCAGCCAAGCTTCGGGGAAATCGACGTGGCGCTGCGCAAGCAAGGCTTCGTCGCCCACAGTTTCTATCACATCAAGCGGTCGATCATTCATCCGTTCCTGCTCGATGGCGACCCCTTGAAGCCATTGAACCAGTTGATGGACGGCGACATCGTCTATGTCCGCGATTTCAGGAATCCGGCGGAGCTCGACGTGCGGCAGATCAAGGCCATGGGGCTGATCGCGCATACCTGTTATGATTCGTGGGACTTGGCCTACTATTGCCTCGATCATCTCGTCACGCGCGGCATTCTGCAGCGGGAAAGCCTCGAGCTCTACCTGGGCGTGGTCAATCGCATCCTTGCGTCGAGAACCTGAAGCTTACTGGCGTCAGCCTTGCCGCGCCTCGTCATAGGACATGCCTGCAGGGGATGTCCGGCTTTGCAGGCGCTCCATCCTGAGCTGATAATACTCCGTCGGCGGCGGCCGTTTCTCGGGAATGATCGGAACCGGTTGGCCGCGCCGGGCCAGCTCGTGTTCCAGCCGGGACATGAGCTGCCTGCGCGTGTCGTCCGTAGGCTCCCAAAGCTGTGTCATGTCGGTGGTCATTGGGAACACCGGCAGCGTGCGTTCCACGCGCAGCTCGCTGTCTGACATCTCGCCCAGGAACGTCTCGATACCACGGAAGGTAAGGCAGGCCTTGCCGGCGATGGCCCATGGTACCCCGGGGGGCATTTCCAGCCGGAAGCCGTCTTCTGTTAATGTTGCGGAACGCGCGCCGATCGGGCGCGGAAAGCCCTGTTCGTCGATAACGGTGAGATAGGGTTTGTCACCGCGCGCAAGGGCTTCGTGGGCGAGAGCCTCCCATGGCGCCTGTCGCCACTCCGCCGCCTTGCTGGTCTTTCCGGCCGGAGCAGGGTCCGAAAGGGGCCAGGCGGTGCCTTCCGGTGCTTCCCATATCTCGGGCGGGCGTTTCATGGCCGCCTGGTCCGGCCACCAGGCAATGCGCGCCGGGACAACTTCGACAATTACCCGGCTCCAGTACCACACTGCCTTTTGCGCCAGTTCCCAGTCGGGGTTGTGGGCTAGCGTGTAGCCGGCCTCGGACAGGTAGCGTTCGACATTGGCCTGAAGATCGGCGTCGCGCACCGCCGCCATGCCGGCGATGGAGACCACCGGCTCGTCCGGCCCGCCTTCGATCAGCATTCCGATCTTTGGATTGCGCCGGGCGCGCTCTGCCTTGGCGGGATAGGAAAGACCCGTTGCAAGGTCGATCGAGGCGAGGCCGGGGCTGGGGAAATAGAGCACCGGCGTATCCACCGGCATGCCTGCTGCGCTGATCGTCGCGAATTCGGCAGTGAAGCCTGATTTGAGGAACCGGGCGAGGCGCTCCGGCAATTGGTCTTCGAGTTTCATGGCGCGCAGGTGTGCGCGAATTTCATCCTGTCGCCAAGCGACTTGCGTGGATATCGTGCTGCATCCAAAGTAAAGCCAGATGAGGACGCCCATGAACAAGCCCCCCGCCGACAAGCTCGATTTCGTCGTCAGCCGCATCGAGATCCTGGACTGCATCAACCGCATCGCCCGCGGCGTCGACCGGCTTGACCGCGACATATTCCGCACCGGTTATCACCCCGATGCGGTGCTCGATTTCGGTTCGCACATCGGCAATCCCGAACAGCACATGGATTTCTTCTTCGATCTCCACGCCAACATGCAGAAGGCGCATTCGCACACGATCTGCAATCACACCTGCGAGATCGACGGCGATACGGCCCACAGCGAGACTTATTTCATATTCGCCTCGGAGAACGTTCACGGCACGCCGGTGACTATCGCCGGCGGTCGTTATGTGGATCGCTTCGAGAGGCGCGAGGGGCGCTGGGCAATTGCCGTGCGCAAATGCCTGACGACCTGGAACTTCACGCCCGACAGCGCGGTGTCGCAGCAGATCGCGGCGGCATTCGCCCTGGTGGGAACCAACAGCCGCGACCGCACCGACGTGTCGTACCAGCGACCGTCGACTGTGACGGCCGAAAGGCTCGCTGCGATCTCCGGCTGAGGGGGCGGTTCTACTCTGCCGCCATCGCCAGGGTCGTCCCGCGATCGGGAACAACGCGCACGAGGTGGCCCGGGGTGGCCCCGGTGGGCTCATCGCCGCGATGGGTCACCTCGCCATTGACCAAGATATAGTCATAGCCACCTGCGCGTCCCTTCCGCCGCCAGTCGCCCTCCGGCATGTCGTGGACGATCTCGTAGCGCTGCAGGTCGATATAGAGCTTGTCCGGATCATAGATCACGAGGTCCGCCCAGAAGCCGGGCAGGAGAGCGCCGCGATCCTTGATCTGCAGCGCGCGGGCGACCTTTAGGCCGAGGTGAAAGTGGAGGGCCTCCAGCGTCATCAGCCCGCTCTCGCGCGACATCCAGATCACCATGTCGGTGGGGACGTGACCCAGCCCGAAGCTCTTGGTATGCGCGCCGCCGTCCGAGCCGCCGATGACCGTGGCATAGTGGCCGAACAGCCGGGCCGCCTGCTTCGGATCGGTCGAGCCGATCTGGGGCGAGCGTAGTTGCAGGGCAAGGTTGGAGCGGCTCGCGAGATCGAGCATGCATTCGACCAGGTCCATGCCCCGTTCCGCGGCGATGTCGGCCAGGGTGCGGTCGAGCCAGGGCTGCAACTGGGGATCGTCGCCCAGGCCGATGACGATCTGGCCTTCGAGTCCATTGGCGCCGTTGGTCGATCCCTTGGTGGCATATTCCTCGGCGAAGGCGCGGCGGTATTCCGGATCGGAAACCAGCGCGAGCACCTCTTCGTCATCCTTGCAGGCCGCGATCCGTCGCACGGAGGACAGCATGCCGCAGGCGACGTCGAGCTGGCGCATGCCGGCCTCGATCCAGCCCCGGTTGGCGAGGACATTGGCGATGATGTCAAGCCCCTGCGCGCGCTGGCCTTCCAGCCAGGCGAGGTCCTCCTCGACCTTCTGCGGAAACATGTCGCTGGTCATGAAGGCGTTGTGGATGACGGTGACGCCGGTGCCCTTGCACAGCTCGCAGACCCGCTCGGTCAGCCCCCGGTCGCCATAGACGATGAGGTGCGAGAGCAGCTGGATCACGCCTTCGCCACGTTCGGCCAGGGCACGGCATATCTCGACGATGGTGTCATGGCTGGCGACGTCGGTGGGCATCGGCGTGCCGTCGCAATCGATGTGCGAATTGCCTTCCTCGCCCATGCAGGACATCGAAATACCGATCGCGCCCGAATCCATCGCCTCGTTGATCAGGCGGTGGATCTCGGCCATTTCCTCCGCCGTCGGCGCGCGCGTCTTGGCCGCTTCCACGCCCATCACCCAGACCAGCAGCATGTTGAGTGGCAGGTAGGTCGCGACGTTGACGCCCTTGGGCAGGGCCTCCACCCGGGCGAGGAAGTCGGGGAAGCTCTCCCAGTCCCATGGCAGGGCGGAGCGCTGGTGGGCGATGGGGATCTGCTCGGTGGTTTCCATCATCGCCATGGCCCGCTCGCGGTCCTTCTCGCGGACGGGGGCGATGCCGAAGCCGCAGTTGGCGTTGACCACGGTGGTGACGCCGTTCTCGCCCGCGTTGGAGCAAGTCGGGTTCCAGAAAATCTGGACGTCGTAGTGCGAATGCTGGTTGACGTAGCCGGGGGCGACGACCTTGCCGCTGGCCTCGATCACGGTTGTGGCCTCTTCGCCTGACAGTTCGCCCACGGCCACGATCTTCCCGCCGCGAATGCCGATGTCCGCGTGGAACGAGGGGCTGCCGGTGCCGTCGATCACCCTGCCGCCGCGTATCATCGTGTCGAAACTTGTCATCCTGTCCTCTCGGGTCTTGCCTTGTTTTCTCTTGCTGGCAGACTACCGGAAAACAAGAGGAAGCGAAAGGGAATGGCTATGGCGGAGCTTGCCGAGCCGGTGTTTGCAAAGGATCCGCTGTCGATCGCGGAGCTTGGCGAGCTGCCGCAGTTCTATGCTGAGCTGCGCCGCGATCACCCGGTCTATTACTACGAGCCCTATGACACCTTCTTCTTCTCGCGCTTCGCCGATGTCTGGGAGCTGCTGCGGGTGGGTGACAATGCCTTCTCGGCCGTGGAAACCAACCTGCCGACGCCCGCCTACCTGCGCGCCAACCACAACACCGGCAACCCGCCGGCCTATGCATCGACCGAGCCGATGGCCGGCATGCCCAGCCTCGTCTCGCCCTGGTACGAGGAAATGCGCAATGCCCATATGCCACCGCTCAAGCCGAAGGCGGTGGCGAGGCTGGCCGATTTCCTGCGCGAGGTGACCGACGCGCGGCTCGACCTGGTGCTGCCGCGCGGCAAGTTCGACATGGTGACGGAGTTTGCCGGCGTCGTCGCTGCTTCCTCGATGTGCCTGCTGTTCGGCCTGCCGCTGGAGCGAGCGGAAGCGCTGTTCCGCGACGTCAACGAAGCAACCCGGCCAGCGCCGGACGGCACGGTCGATTTCAGGCACTTCTTCGCCAAGGTAACGGAATACATCCTGCCCTGTATCGATGCGCGGCGCGATGCCGGTGCTGACGGCAGCAACGGGCTTATCGATGGCCTGATCAACTGGCGTTCGCCAGAGGGCAGGACGCTGGGTAACGGCGAGATCGCAAATCAGCTGGTTTGCGCCATGGTCGGCGGCTTCGAATCCGCCTCGAAGGTCACTGCCGGGGGCATCATGGAACTTTGGCGCAATCCTGGGCAACTCGACGAAGTGCGAAGCGACCTCGCGGTGAATGTTCCGGTCGCGGTGGACGAAATGGTCCGCCACTGCGCCCCGGCGCAATACACCTTCCGCACCGCCCACCGCGACGTTGAGGTGGCCGGAACCAGAATTCGAGCCGGTCAGCGTGCCTGCGCCATGATCTGGTCCGCCGCCCACGACGAGCGCGAGTTCGACCAGCCCGAGCGCTTCATCTGGAACCGCAAGGCCGAGCGCACCCTGTCGTTCGGCCTCGGCCAGCACCACTGCATCGGCAAGCACCTGGCCCTGCTCGAAGTGCGAATCATGGTCGAACAGTGGCTGCGCCGGGTGAAGCGGTTCGACTTCGTCATGGACGAAGCCCGCCGCAATCCCAGCTATTTCCAGCACGGCTGGATCAGTTTGCCGGTGGTGGTTGGGGAGTGGGAGTAAGAAGCATTTCTCTCTCGCGGACTCCGCCGGCCAGTGTTGATGTCGGCATGGTTAGCAGGCGCGGAAACACCGCTTCGATCTGCTTGGTATCCGGCAGGATGTAGACGAAGCCGCCTTCGCCCTGGAACAGGGGCTGGACGAGCCGCTGATAGAACTGCGTGGGCACGTTTATGCAGCCGAAGGATATCCGGTTGTCTTCCGGCGTCAAAGTGCGCAGCCGCTGCAGCCTGCGCTCTTTGGGGTTGGTGGTGATGACCGCGTGCATGGCCACTGAATCTGCATAGTCGACCCAAAGGACGCTCTTGCCGCCCGATGCCAGGCCGAACTTGGCAAGGAAGCGGCCGGCGGGGGTGGTTCTTTCGGCGGGCCCGATCTCGGCGAGAATCTTGCTGCCGATGCCCGGGGAGGAATCGTCGCCGGGCGAAATGCCGATCAGGACGGGAGCACTACCCAGCGGTTCGCCCGAGGAATTGAACAGGAACAGCATCGCCGCCTTCTTGTCTATGACCGCAAAGGGCAGCGGGCCGTTGTCCTGCGAAGTGTTGATCCAGTCGATCAGGTGATTTGCGGCGCCCGAGCGGGGCCTCTCCTGTGGTTGTACCTGCGGCCTGGCCCGTACGTGCCGGGACGAGGTATGTGAATTTCCGGTCGCATGTGCCGCTGCCCTGACTTTGGACGCCGCATGTGCGGCCGGAGCCGCCGACAGCGCAAGCGCCGCAGCGGAGCCGGCCAGTGCAATGGCTAACCGATGGGTAATGGACTTCATTAAGCGCAAGTTGGCCCTGCAGGTGCGGAGGTTCAATACGGGCTTTCCGACTCGCCGTTTGCGGATCAGTTCCGAGGCTGCCGCCGCTCCATCAGGCGCTGCTCGATGCTGTCCACGCGGGACGTGAGCTGGTCCATGCGTCCCCCGTAACCCTGCAGCATCCCGGCATTGGCATCGGCTTCCGCCTTGGCGGCATTGGCCGTGGCCTCCACCGAGGCCACCCGGCTAACCAGCGCATCGATCCGCTGGTTCACCGAAGCGATCCGCTCGTTGACAAAGCCCTTGGTGGCGCAACCGCCCAGGATAAGCGGGGCGAGCAGAAGCAGGACTGCGGGTGCGAGAACCTTTTCCGGCAGGGGCATTGGCGTTTCTCCTCAAAGCCCCCGTTGCAGGCGCAATAAGTCACGGGCTCGCGCAGAGTTCCATAAACGAGACGGAACAATGCGATGCCTTGCCTGGAAAACAGGCTCCAAGCACGGATTTGCCGGTTCGCCGGCTGCTATTTTCCGGCCAGGGCGGCGCGTTGCGCCATGCGGATATTGGCGCGGATCATGTCGGCTTGCTCCGGCTTCAGGAAGCCGGCGAAACGCGGCATGCCGCGTTCCATCAGCGCGCCACCGATAACCACCTGCCGAAAAGCTTCCTGGTCTAGCACAATGGCGGATTCGCGAAGGTCAGGCGCGGGCCCCCCGGCCGAAACCCAGCTCTTGCCGTGACAGGCGGCGCACATCATCGCCATGTGCTTGCCGGCCTCGGCCTGGGCGGGGTCGATCTTCTCGTCCGGGTTGTCGAGCGCATTGACTGCCAGGTTCGGCGTAGGCCTTTCCGGCATGGCCGCCTTGCCGTCGAGCGCGAAGACATAGAGGCGGCGCGGGTCGGAATAGCGCCAGCCGAGCTTCATCTCGGCATACATGCCGGCCGTGCCGCCATAGCCGGCGAGGATAGCGACGTACTGCTTGCCGCCCACCGAATAGAATGTCGGCGCAGCGATAATGCCCATGCCGAGCTGCTCGCGCCACAACTGGTTGCCGTTGGTCGCGTCATAGGCAGTGAACCAGCCGTCCGCCGTACCCTGGAATACAACGTTGCCGGCCGAAGCGGCGACGCCGCCGTTCCACACCGTCGGGTTGGCGACGCTCCAGCGCGCCTGCTGGCGCACCGGGTCCCAGGCGACCAGCTTGCCGGTGCCGTCCCCCGGCTCGCGCACGGCATTGCCGATGACGATGCCGCCGACCGCCACTTCGTCCTCGCCCGGCGTGCCGCGGAAATAGCGGCCGCCAAGCTGCATGGTCGGTACATAGACCAGCCCCGTCGTCGGGCTGTAGGCCATGCGCATCCAGCCGTGTGCGCCGACACCCGAAGGGTAGATCGTCGAGGGGCCGTTCTCGTAGCGGATGTTGGCGTTCTCGATCGGCCGGCCGGTCTTGATATCGATGGCCTTGGCCCAGTTCTGCTTGCCGATCTGGCCGGCGGAGATGACCTTTCCGGTCTGCCGGTCGATCACGTAGAAGAACCCGTTTTTCGGCGCCTGCATCAGCACCTTGCGGGGCTTGCCGTCGATCGTGAGCGTCGCCAGCGTCATCTGCTGGGTGCAATCGAAATCCCAGCTATCGCGCGGGTTGATCTGGTAGTGCCAGAGATACTTGCCTGTCGTCGCGTCCAGCGCGACGATTGAGGCGGTGAACAGGTTGTCGCCGCCGCCCGGGCTGCGCTTTTCCGGGTCGTAGTCATAGGCATTGGCCGTTCCGACGTAGATGCGGTTCATTTCCTTGTCGAAAGTGATCGAATCCCACGGTCCGCCGCCGCCGCCCTTGCCGAAGCCCGTGTTGAGCTCCTGCGTCCAGGTCTTGGCGGCCATCTCCATGATGGCATCGCCCTTGTTCTGCTCGGCCGTTCCGGGAACGACATGGAAGCGCCACAGCTGCTTGCCGGTCGCCTGGTCATAGGCGGTGACATAACCGCGCATGCCGAAGTCCGCGCCGCCCTGGCCGACGATCACCTTGCCGTCAAAGGTGCGCGGGGCGCTGGTGATGGTCTGGCCGCCCTTGGGATCTGTGGTCTCCACCTCCCACAGCTTCTCGCCGGAGCGCGCATCGATGGCGAACAGCCGCCCGTCGAGCGCGGCGGAGAAGATCTTGCCGTTGTCAAAGGCGACGCCGCGATTGGCGCCGAAACCGAAGTTCATCTTCAGTGGGTTGTGCTGCCAGGTCTTGGGGTCGAAGGTCCACTTGAGCTCGCCCGTTGCGCCGTCGACGGCATAGACCTTGGCGTAGGCGCCGGTGAAATAAAGCATGCCGCCCACCGCGACGGGCGCTGCCTCAAGGCTGGCCTCGCCCGGCAGGTCGAGCGAAAAGGCAAGGCCCAGACGTGAGGCATTGGCCGGGGTGATCTGGCTGAGCGTGGAGAAGCCGGTCTCGTTGCTGTCGCCGTTGACGTTGACCCAGTCCGCGGCGGAGAGCGGAACCGCCGCCGCGGGCCTTGTCGCCGAGCCCTGTTGTCCCACCAATGCCACCAGCGCCGCAGCGCCCATAAGTGCCCATGACCTGCGCATACCTGCTCCCTTGAATCTCTCGTACGGCTCCTTGCCTTTGCCGCGCGTTCGCTGCAAGCATTGGTGCAACAAGGAGAGGATTGTGCCCACAGTAGAAACCATGCGCGGGCCCCTGGATACGGGCGCGCTAGGCCGCGTGCTGATGCACGAGCATATTTTCCTGGTCGATTTCGAATATGTCGAGAACTACCGGCCGGACTGGAACGAGGACGAGGCCGTGGTCGAGGCCGTCGAGGCGCTCGACGGGCTGAAGGACCTCGGCATCGATACGATCGTCGACCTGACGGTTCTGGGGCTCGGTCGGCACATCAAGCGCATCGCCAGGGTCGCCGAGAAGACCCGAATGAACATTATCGTCGCCACCGGCGCCTACACCTTCGATGCCGCTCCGCATGGCTTCGAATACTGGGGGCCGGGACTGATGGTCGATTCCCCGACCGAGCCTTTGGTGGACTGCTTCGTGCGCGACATCACCGAGGGCATCGCGGGAACGAGCATCAAGGCCGCTGAGCTGAAGTGCGCCATCGATGCACCGGGTCTCAAGGCAGGCGTGGAGCGGGTCATGCGTGCCGTTGCGAAAACGCATATGATCACCGGCGCGCCGATCTCGGTACACACCGCACCCGCGCAGGAAACCGGTTTCATAGTCCAGCAGGTGATGGAGGAAGAGGGCGTCGACCTGCGCGACGTGGTCATCGGCCACTGCGGCGACAGCACCGACATCGATTATCTGATGCGGCTCGCCGACAAGGGCTCGATGCTTGGCATGGACCGCTTCGGGGTCAGCTTCGTTTGTTCGACCGAGGACCGGACCAAAACCATCGTCGAACTGGTGAAGCGCGGCTATGCCGATCGCCTTGTCCTCTCTCACGATTGCGCCTGCTGGTCGGACTTCTTCCCGAAGAACGAGATGTACAGCCAGTTCATGCCGGAGCACAATTACCGGCACATCTGCACCAGCGTGGTGCCTGCCCTGCGCGAGAGCGGGGTGAGCGAGACCGATATCGACCGGATGTTCGTCGATAACCCGCGCCGCCACTTCGAAGACGCGGCCAAGCGCTTCTCCGCGCGCCAATAAGGAGCTCTCCATGTCCGAAGACCGCATCGCTGCACTGGAAGCGCAGGTCCAGTACCTCATGGACCGGCAGGCGATTTACGACTGCCTGACCAGCACCTCGCGCGGCAATGATCGCTTCGATGTCGACCTGATCAGTGGCGCCTACCACGAGGATGGCATCCACGAACTGGGCACCAACCAGATCTCCGGCCTTGCCTATGGCGAACACGCCAACCACGCGCACAAGCTGATCGCGGACGCGAACCTGCATAACGTCACCATGCACCGCTGCGACATCGATGGGGATGTCGCCCATGCGGAAAGCTATGTGATCGGCCTGTTCCTCGATCCGGGCGGGATGACCTCGCGCATGCTGTCCGGGCGCTACATCGATCGGCTCGAGAAACGCAACGGCCAGTGGAAGATCGCCCTGCGCCGCTGCACCGTAGAAGTCTGCATGGAAGGCAAGGCGATCCTGCCGAACGGGCAGACGCTGCCGGGTTCGGGTTATCTCCGGGGTGACCGTGATCGCACGGATCCCTCCTACGAACGCCCGCTGACGCTAGAAAAGGGCGGCCGCTGGTAAGTTCGGCATGACCGCAACGACCGAAGCCCTCGCGACTCTCGCGATAGACACGCTCGACCTCGAACAGCTGGGTGAGACTCATTTCCGCAGCCATATCGCCCGTGATAATTCGACGGGCACGGTGTTCGGCGGCCAGTTCCTCTGCCAGGCGCTGCACGCCGCCGCCCAGACGGCGCCCGGCTGGCCGGCGCATAGCTGCAGCGCCTATTTCCTGCGTCCCGGCGCCGTCAACATGCCGATCGACTATGAAGTCGAAGTCGTACGGGATGGTCGCAACTTCGCCAACCGGCGGGTGGTCGCCCGCCAGCAGGGCAAGGCGCTGTTCGACATGCTCTGTGCCTTCCATGCACCGGGCGAGGGGCCGGCGCATTGCATCGAGGCTCCCAAGGACGTGCCCGCGCCCGAAGACCTGCCCGACATCCAGGACTGGCTGCGGGCTAATGGCCACCGCATTCCGCTGGAGGAGGTGGACAGCTACTTCCAGCCGCTGCCGATCCAGTTCCGCCTGCTTGATGCCGCACGGGCCTATCACCTCGAAGGCGAGCCGGAGCCGAAGCGGGGATACTGGATGCGGCTGCCCTCGGCCGAAGGCGTGCCGGACGTCGCTGACCATCTGCCGCTGATCGCCATGGCGTCTGACTTCTTCGTCGGCCCGGTTGCCACCGCACCCTTCACGCCGCCCTATCCGCGCCGCATGCCGGTTTCCACCGTAAGCCACCAGATGACCTTCCATGCACCGGCGCGGGCGGATGAGTGGCTGTTGTACTTGGTGGAAAGCCCCTGCGCTGGAGACGGAATGGGCCTGACCCGCGGCCTGCTGTTCGACCGTGCCGGGGCGCTGGTGGCCACCGTGGTGCAGGAAGTGGTGATCTTCTCCTAGGCGAGCACGGAGCGATCGATCTCGCTCACGCTCTTTACGCCCATCATGCCCATGGCCGCGCGCATTTCGTTGGCCATCATGTCGAGCAACTGTTGCACGCCCTCGCCGCCGCCCGCCGCAAGCGCCCAGGCCCAGCTCCGGCCAAGCAGCACGCATTGCGCGCCCAGCGCCAGCATGCGGATGACGTCCAGCCCCGAACGCACCCCGCCATCGGCCAATATGGTCAGCCGGCCGCCCACCGCATCGGCAATCATCGGCAGGGCGACGGCGGAACTTGGTGCACCGTCGAGCTGCCTGCCGCCGTGGTTCGATACCACGATCCCATCGGCCCCCAGCCTCGCCGCTTCCAGCGCGTCCTCGGGATCGAGGATGCCTTTGATGATGAGCGGCCCCGTCCACTCGGAACGGATGAAATCTAGATCGCGCCACGTGACCGAGTGATCGAAGTTTTTCGCCGTCCAGTTGAGATAATCGACGATGCGCTTCTTGCCATCGACCACCGGCGCGATGTTGCCGAGGCCATGCGGGCGGCCCCGCAGGCCGACGTTCCAGGCCCAGTGCGGGCGCGAGGCAATGCTGGCCCAGCGGCTGATGTCCGCGCCCGGCGATCCTGCGCCCAGCATGCCGCTGCGATAGTCGCGGCGGCGCCGGCCGGGGAAGGGAAGGTCGACGGTGAACAGCAGGGCAGAGCATTGCGCCTCGCTCGCCTGCGCCAGCATGGAGCGCACGAAGCCCCGGTCCTTGAGCATGTAGAGCTGGAACCAGAAGGGCCTGCTCGCCGCCTGCTGCACTTCGGCGATGGGGCAGAGGCCGACGGTCGAGAGCGTGAACGGTACGCCCGCAGCCTCGGTGGCGCGGACGGCCTGGCATTCTCCGCGCCGCGCGAACAGGCCGGCAAAGCCAACCGGACCCAGGGCCACTGGCATGGCGAAGTCCTGCCCGAACAGCCTGCAGGAGAGGTCCAGCCCGGTGACATCGCGCAAGACCCGCTGGCGCAGGCGAACATCGGCAAGGTCGCTGATGCTGCGCTTCAGGGTGATCTCGTCGAAGGAACCGCCGTCGATATAATCGAACAGGAAGTTCGGCAGCCGCCGTCGCGCCGCTTCGCGGAAATCTGCAGTCGAAGCGATGATCATCCGGCCAGCCCACCCACCCCTGAGTTGCGGCGGGGTGTATAAGTTAACTTGCGCGTCTAAGGATAGCGGCGAATCGCACCATCCTGGCCAAGCAAAGCTCATGTTTGAACGAA
Source organism: uncultured Novosphingobium sp. (assembly GCA_964630805.1). GTDB lineage: Bacteria > Pseudomonadota > Alphaproteobacteria > Sphingomonadales > Sphingomonadaceae > Novosphingobium. Next base: position 32,112 of record CAZVWP010000016.1, read on the forward strand.
TCGATATTACCCCTCGCGTCGGCTCCGAAATACGCATGGACCGCGCCGATTTCCTTGCCGGAACCCATGCCCGCGAACTTGAGGCGTTGCTGGTGGAACGCAGCGCCCTCGTGTTCCGCGAGATATTCCTAACCGACGAGGAGCAGCGCCAGTTCGCCGGCACCTTGGGCCAGGTCACCGATCTTGGAGATGAAGGCGTCTCGAAGATCTCGATGAATCCCGACGTCTCGTCGGTGGCGGATTACACCCGCGGAGCTTTCTACTGGCACATCGACGGTGCCAACGACCTGATCCCGGCCAAGGCGACGATGCTGTCCGCCAAGGTTCTGGCAGAGGAGGGAGGCGACACGCTGATTGCCAACACCTATGCCGCCTACGACGACCTGCCACAGGCCGAAAAGGAACTGCTCGAGGGCGTGAAGGTGCGCCATGCGCTGGAAGCCTCGCAGCGGCTGGTCCATCCGCAGCCCACCGTGGCGGAACTGACCCGCTGGCGCACCCGACCCTCGCAGACGCACCCGCTGGTCTGGCACCACAAGTCGGGTCGATCCTCGCTGCTGCTGGGCGCAACCGCGCACTATGTCCACGACATGAGCCCGGAAGACGGCGCCATGCTGATCTGCCGGATGCAGGAGTGGGCGACGCAGGACGAATATGTCTATCGCCACAAGTGGAAGGTGGGCGACCTCCTGCTGTTCGACAACACCGGCACCATGCACCGGGCGGACTGGTATTCGCTGGATAGCGAGCGGCTCATGCACCGCACCACGCTGGAGGGCGAAGAGCCTATTTCCTGAGGTTGTCCTACTTGCTGAAGAACTCCGCCGCCGCCTGGGTGTCGAGGTATTCCTTCACGCGGACGATCTTTCCGTCCTTGAACCACAGCAGGTAGTGGTAGACGTTGCCGTAGACCCGCCCGTCGGGCATCTCGCCGCGCACCTCGCTTTCCACCGCTACCTGGTCGCCCTCGGCGGTGAGGGTGTGGATGGTTGGCTTGGCGCCGCCGACGAAGAGGCTGGGCGAGGCCATGAAGGCGCAGATCTGCTCGCGGCTCTGCTCGCCGCCGTAAGCGAAGCGGGGCGGGGTGCCGATGACCCAGTAGGTCGCTTCTGGGTGGAGCAGGCTGTCGAACTTGGGCCCGTCGTGCGCGCAGGAGGCCTCGACGAATTCGACGGCCATGCGCTTGTTGTCTTCGATGCTCACCGGCTTACCCTCCGAACAGGCCCTTGAGCCAGGCGACGAACCGCGCCCACAGGCCGGGCTTGGGAGCATTCAGTTCCTCCAGCGTCGCGCCGCCGGCGATCGCCTCGATGCGGTCGCGCAATTGCTCGGCGAAGCTCTTGGCGAACTTGGGCAGCATCGGGCCGCCCATGGCTTCCCACATCGGCGCCATCGGGCCCTGGCCCACCACCTGCACCAGCAGCGTGACGTCCGTAGCCGCACCATTGGCAACCGCGCGGTAGGAGCCGCCGCCGGTCACCGGATCGCCCACGGCCTTGAAGGTGAAGTCCACCGCGTCCGGCCCGGCCCAGCGGTCGACGTGGACTTCCACCTTCACCGTGCGCACCAGGCCGCCGACGCCGACTTTCAGCACCCAGCGCGAGTTGTCCTCGTCCTCGATCTGGCATTCCTGGTAGCCGGGCATGATCTCGGCCCAGCGTTCGACGTCCTTGGCGTAGGCCCAGACCTGGTCGATCGGGGCGGCGATGAGGACGTTCTGTTCGGTCTGGATCATCTTTTTTCAGGTCCGTCAGGAAAGTTGGCCCGAGGGCGGGTTAGTTGATGAAACACATGCGCGGTCGAGGGTGTCTTTCGCCTTTGCCATTCATGGCTGAAGGAGGTCCCGGGCGAAGCATGGCAGGTTTTTGCGATGTAGGAAAATTTCGCGGTTTATCCGGCGACTTGCTTTGCCGCTCCCTCCAGCAAGGTGCTGGGCTTGCCGGCGATGTGCAGCCCGGCCAGCCAGCCGTGCACCATGCCGCGCCCGTTGGAAGTGCCGCTCTGCATCATAGCGCCGGTCTCCAGCCGCGCCGCCGAATTGCCCGCGGCATAGAGCCCCGGGATCGGCGAACCGTCCCAGCCGACGCACTGGCAGTTGGTGTCGATCACCAGCCCAGCCGAAGGAATGCCGCTGCCGCCGATGCGCTTGAGTTCCACCGCATAGAACGGCGCCTTGCTGACCGGTCCCAGGCTGGGGTTCGGCTTGTGGAACGGATCGCCGCAGAACCACCAGCTCCACGGGTGCGAGCCACGGCCGAAATCCTCGTCCTCGCCCTTTTCCGCCATCGGATTGAACCGGGCGACGGTTTCGACGAGGCCCTGCGGATCGATCCCCGCTTTGGCCGCCAGTTCCTCCAGCGTATCGGCCTTGTGGGCCACTTCCGGCGGCATCTCCTGCCCCGGCATGATCGTGAGGAACGGATACTTTTCACGCTGCTGGCTGTCGAGGATGACCCAGGCGGGGAAGTTGGGCTTGGTCATGTCGCGGCCCTGGATGGCATCCACCGCGAAGAAGATGTCGCGATAGAAGGCTTCGTTGCCGAAGCGCTTGCCGGCGCGGTTGACGGTGATCGTGTGCGGCTGGCCCATCGGGCCCATGGCGACCCGCCACAGGGGCTCGCCGCTCTCCTGCTCCTCGCCGGGGATGTGGAGGCCGAGCGACGTGATGTCCGGCATCTTGGCGACCGATGCACCGACCGGCCCGGCCAGCCGGAAGTTGGCCCCGTCGATGCCGGGAAACAGCATGGTCTCCATGTCGAGCTGCGCGCCCAGCGTCTTGTTGAACCGGGGGCTCGATTCATAGCTCGAGCAGGCGATGACCACGCCCTTGTTCGCCTTGACGTAAACTTCCTTGCCGTCCTGCACGCCGCGCACGCCGCAGACCCGCTCGCCATCGCCGATCAATTCCTGCGCCTCGAAACCGACGTGGAGGCCCACGCCCCGGTCGATGCAGCCCTTGACGAAATAGGCGGCAAGGCCCGAACCGAGGCAGCGGTGGTCGTTCATCAGCCGCTCGGCCATCGGGCCGTAGTCCCACTTGTCCATGTTGGCGCTGCCGCCCTTGCCGTACATTTCGGGGTGCATCATGCCATAGGGGGTGAGGTGGGAAACGCGGGTCTTTTCCTGCCATTCGCCAAGGGTCGCGCCATCGAACGGCTCGCATTCCAGCATGCGGCCTTCGGCCACGGCGTCGTTGTTCTTGGTGTAATAGTAATCGGGGCAGCCACGGATGGTGCGCATCCTGAGGCCGATCTTCTCGTCGAACCACTTGAGCGCGACACGGGCGTTGACCGCGTAGTTCAGCGTCATCGTCTCGTCATTGTGGCCGATGGCCAGGCGGTTGAGATAGCGAAAGCCGCTTTCCCAGCTATCCTGGATGCCTTCCTGCTCTGCCACATGGCTTCCGGGGATCCAGCACTCGCCAACCGAAAGCGCTGTGACGCCACCCAGTTTGCCGGACTTTTCGAGTACGATCGCGGACAGTCCGTTCTCGCTGGCGGCAATCGCCGCAGCAAGGCCTCCGATGCCCGAGCCGACCGAAACGACATCGGCCTCCATGTCCCATTTTTCGGGCAAATTGCGGATCATTCCAAGCTCCTCTCCTGCCGCCGCACTATGGCTCGCCGCGGGGCCGATGCAACACTCCAGCGACTCAATATTTAGTGCCTATGCCGTTTCAATAAGGTGATTGCGATGGGGTGTCACGTGCTGAATTCACCAAAAAAGCACCGCAATCGTTTCAAATATAATGGCCCTTGCCGCAGGCGCATTGCGGGTGTCATTCAGCAGGTTCAAGTGGAGGATCGCCGGTGTCGGATTTCCTGAATGTCGAATGCGGGGTGAGGCAGTTGATGGGCCGCTATGCCGATGCGGTCTGGCGGCAGGACAGCGAGGCGTTCCGCCAGTGCTGGTGCGAGGATGCGGTCTGGAAGATTTCCGGTCGCGAGGCGCATGGGCATGACGCAATCGTCGCCCTGTTCCAGATGTCGATCGCGCCGAGCGAGCGGGTGATGCTGTGGAGCGGTTTTCCGGTGATCGAATTGCAGCCGGGCGGCGCCATCGGCCGGGTGCAGGTGACCGAGCTGATCAAGCGCAGGGAAGGGCAGCCTTTCCGTACGCTAGGCCTATATTACGACAATTACCGGGAAGAGGGCGGCACCTGGCGCTTTGCGCGGCGGCACTTCAACCTCTATTATTTCGGCCCGCCCGATCTTTCGGGCGATCTGATGCAGGATGTGCTGGAATACGGTCCGCCCCCCGGCATGCCGGGAGCGGACGATCCCACTTCGGTGAGGCCGGCCTAGCTCTAAGCACCTCTCGGGAACGGGGAGGTGCAAAAGGGGGGACTTCATGCCACTCGTCATCCCGGCATGGGCCGGGATGACGATTTAGCACCTAGTCGCGTTACCGTCTCTAATAACGGAAGGTCGCCTGGATCGCGACGGTGCGCGGCATGGTCGGCGTGCCGATCAGGTCGGCCAGCGCCGAACAGCCGGTCTGGCCGGCGGCGGTGCAACTGGGCAAATTATTGCCCTTGGAGCCACCGGTGCCGGTACGGTCGATACCGTTGATCAGGCTGCGCTTGTCGGTGAGGTTCCGGCCAATAACCGCCAGCTCCCAACGCTTGTCCTCGCTGAACAGGCGGAAGGTTGCGTCCAGCTTGGCGAAGGCATCCTGGAAGGCGATCGGCTGGTAGTTGGTGCCGTAGTTGTAGCTGCCGGAGTACTGCATGTCGGCCGAAAGGCTCATCTTCCAGCCCGACGAAACCGCCGTCTCGTAGTAGGCACCGAAGTTGGCAGTGAATTCCGGTGCCTTGCGCAGCCTCTGGCCCGAAAGATCCTGTGCCGAGTACAGTCCGACCAGGCCATTGACCGTGCTGGCGCCGGCCGGCGGCGAAGCCTGGTTGGCGGTCGGCACGAATTGCTGGTTGCAGCCCAGCGCCACGGTCTGGCCGGCATAGCAATCCGACAGGAAGTTGCGGAACTTCGCGTCGTTGTAGGCCAGCGATGCGTGCAGGCTCAGCCCCGGGACGCCTTCGGGCCGGTAATGCAGCTCCGCTTCGACGCCGCGGACGCGGGCCTTGGCGGCGTTGAGCAGGCGGAAGGCGCGGGCGACGGTGTCGAACACCGAGACCTGAAGGCCGTCGTAATCGTACCAGTAGCCGGTGAGGTTGAAGGTAACCTGGCGGTTGGCCCACTGCGACTTGATGCCCACTTCGCCGCCCTGGACCTTTTCCTGGCCGAAGGTCTGGCCCTGCGCCTGCCGGGCTGCGGTCAGGATCGCGCCGTTTGTATAGCCGGCATCGAAGCCGCCCGACTTGTAGCCGCGCTTGTAGGAAGCGAACAGCATCAGGTCGGAATTGGGCTTCCAGGTGACCGTAATTTCCGGCGAGAAGTTGTTGAAGCTCAGCTTCGGGTTCGGTCCGCCGGGATAGGTCGCCTGCTTGGTCACGTCGACGGGGGCGTTCCACAGGCCCAGGCCGGTGTTGAAGGTGCTGACCGAATAGTCGACCAGATCCTTGGTCTCATGCGTGTAGCGGCCGCCCGCGGTGATCTGGACCTGGGGGCTGGGATCGAACAGCAGCTGGCCGAACACCGAATAGGTATTCTGCCGCTGGCTGGTCGATTCCGTAGGCAGCCGCACGCCAAGCTGGGGCACCACGATCGAGGTCAGGGTGTAGAGATTACGGTGCTCGTAGAAGCCGCCGAGCAGGAAGTTGATCGGCCCCTTGAAGCTTGAGGCAAGCCGCAGTTCCTCGCTGAACTGGTCGTTCCTGAAAAGCACGCCGAAGAAGTTGTTGCTGACCGGGCCATAGCCGCCGTTCGAGGTCAGCCGCTCGTTGATCTTGTACCAGCCGGTGACCGAGGTCAGCGTCAGCTCGTCGCTCAGCTTGTATTCGACGGTGCCCGAAAGCAGCGTCTGGGTGTTGACGCGCTTGCCGTTGCCATCCTCGAGGTAGGGGCTGAGGCCCAGCACGCTGGCCGGCTGCTTGGTGAGCCAGATCACCCCGTCGTTGAGGCAGTTGCCGGCACCCTCTTCGGGGCGCTGCGTCACGCCATAGGGGCAGGCGACGATGTCGCTGAACTGCGAGGAGCCGCCGATGAAATTGGTGGAGGTGTGGGTGGCCTTGATCTTGATGCTCAGCCGGTCGCTCGGCTTGATCACCAGGGCGCCGCGCACGAAGACTTCATCCTGCTTGGGGAAGCGGGCGATGTCCATTGGCAGGCTACCGGCGGAGGCCGGCGAATAGACCCGCATGTAGCCCTTCATGCCCGACCAGCGCGCGGCGACGCGGACTCCCACCGTATCGGATATGGGTGCGGAGAACATGCCTTCGACATACTTTTCGCGGGCGGTCGTCTCGTAGCCGAGGCGCAGCATGGCTTCGAGCTTGTCGCCGGGCTCTGCCGTTATCAGCGAGACGATGCCGCCCGGGCTGTTCTTGCCGAAGAACAGCGCCTGCGGCCCGCGCAGCACTTCGATCTGCTGAAGGTCGAGCTGCGCCGCGCGCAGGATCTGCGCCGAGCTGATGGGAATGCCGTCGACGTTGGAGGAGACCGCGGTGTCGATGAATGCCATGGAATCGCCCGATCCGATGCCGCGCAGCGAGATCGTGCCGCCCATGGCGCCGCTGGATTCACCGGTCATCATGCCGGGGGTCAACGTCTGGATCGACTGGACGCCCTTGAGGGCATAGCGGTCGATCAACTCGCTGTTGAGCACGGTGAGCGCGACAGGGGTTTCCTGAGCGGTTTCCGTGCGGCGGCGCGCGGTGACGATGATGTCGCCCTCGTTGATCGCCTCTTCCGCCTGGGTCCCGGCGGCCTGCGCCATGGCGGGCGCGGCATGGCCGACAGCGAAGAACGCAATTGCACAGGTTGCCAGCAGAGCCGGTTTGATCTTCATGATGTTTCCTCCCTAAGCCACCCGCAAGGGGGCACGGAACGCTCAATTATGTCGAGCACGAACGGCGTCAAGCCGGGAGGGCATCATTTCCTGTTTGTCGCATCGGTTTGCTTTGACCTGTGACAATTATGCGTCATTCAGGTAACCCCGCGCACATAGGCGTCGATCGTGCCGGAGCAGGCGATCTTGTCGCCGCTGGCCATGTCGGCATAGCGCTGGATGTCCTCGTGGATGGAGGGGCTGCGGTTGCCGCAGGCGCAGGGGTCATACGTGACTCGGATACGGTCGCCGGAGATGACCCCGCCCCAGCGCCCGTCGAGCGACAGGTCGAAGAAGGCGGCGCGGCCTTCCACTTCGCCACTGGCAGGCTGCGGGATCAGGTTCTCGCCGCTCTCGTCGAGCAGCAGCAGCATGACCCAGGGCGCCATGTGATAGCGGCCATGGGTGCAGCGCGGGGCGTTGGAGTTGAGCTCCTGCATGCCATAGGCCTGGCAAATGCGCTCGGGTGCGAGGTTGAAGGTGTCGTAGATCACCTCGCGGTAATTGTCCGGCACCTGCGCGCGCTTGAGGCCGCCGCTGAGGAAAAGGCTGTTAGGCTGGAAATCCTTGCCGCTGTATCCGAGTTCCCGCACCCGCGCGGCCACCGGGTAGAGCATGCCGTAGAGCCCCATCAGGTGCAGCCGGTCGTGCCGGTTCTCGATCAGCGCCTGGGCGACCTGCTCGATGGAGCTGGCGACGGCTTCCTCGCGCAGCTTGGCCTGCGCGTCGTAGGCCTCGAGCTCGCTGGGCTGGGCGGTGCCCTCGGCGATCTTCTTGCGCATGATCACCATGTCGGTGATGGAGCCGATTGTCATCGGCGGGACATTGGGCGCGAAGGGCATTTCGCCGGGGCGGGTGAAGGCCTCGACCATCGGGCGGCCGGTGGCCATGTTCTTGGCGGTCGCCGCGACGCCGCCCATCGAGATCATCTTGCGGTCGTGATTGGGCGCAAGTCCGGTCCAGATGATGTTCTGCAGCAGCGCCTCGCCCCCGAATTCGAGGTCGGCGGCAGTGGCGTTCATCATCGCGCACTTGCCGGTGGTGCCGCTGGAGCAGGCGACAAAGTGGCCGTGATCGGCCAGCTTGGACAGCCAGTCGTCGAGGCCCTGCACGGTTTCGGGGTCGATCGCCGGGACCCGGTTGGTCGAGACCGTGTCGAGCCACTTGCCAAGGCGCTGCCACTTGCTCTCGAACAGCCAGCTTTCGGGATAGCTCTTGTAGGCGGTGTGGGCGAAGAGCAGGGGAATGATGTCCTGCTGCGAGCGGACTTCGGAAACGCCGCCTTCCTCGGCCCGGTTCTGTAGCAGTTTGATCTTGCCCACCCGGTCCTGGAATCGCTCGTTGATGGCAACGAGCTGGCGTTCCAGCAGGTCTGCCTGCGATTGCTCGTAGGGGTTCGCGTCGGTCATCATGCCGACGAGGCGTTCTGCTTCGCCAGTTACCGTTGTCACTGCGTCCATCCGTCCTCTCCCTCGCTATTCATCCCGGTCGTTGCGGGACGAACGAAAAAGGGCCGGGATTAGCCCGGCCCTTTCGAATTATTCTCCTTCGCAACCGTCCTCGTTCGCCATCCAGTGGACGAAGCGGTGGAGCGGATACATGGCGTCGTGCGGATTGCCGATCGCGCTGGGGCCGGCTTCGCCCAGCCGCACGCAGCGCTGCGCGCCGCCGCTGGCGAGGTGGTCGCGCAGGTCCTTCATGCGGTGGAACGGATAGACGCCGACGGTTTGCGTCGCGACGTTGACATACTTCATGGCTTCCATCAGGTCCGGCACGCAGACGACGTTGCTGGTCTTGCGCAGGGGATGGAAGTCCACCGGCTCTTCCGAGCGGATGGCGACGCCGCGGCCGTCGGACGAGCCGAACACGCCGTATTCGTCGTCCATCATGCGCAGCACGTCGATCTGTTCCTTGAGGTCCATGTCGAGCGGGCGGGGCTGGCCTTCATTGAAGCGGTCGATCCGCAGGCGCTCGGCCAGGGCCTTGGCGTAGCGGTCGCCCTCTTCCGGCGTGGCTTCGAGGAAAGTGAAGCGGCTGCAGACGCACGCTTCCTGGTTGAGGATCGAAACGTCGCGGGCGTTGAGCTCTGCCGCCTCCTGCAGGTTCTCCTCACTGTCGAACACCTCGCGGCCGACCATCGAGATGGAGGTCTTGGGATCGAAGGAGACGAGCTGGAAGCCCGGGCCGATGTACTTCATCACGTTGTTGATCGCGTCGCCGCCGCCCCAGGCGACCAGCTTGTCAAAGTACTGCGGGCGATAGAGGATGCGCTCGACGGCATCGTCGCCGCCGCGCCAGTAGATCGCCGACATCGACTGGACGACCGGATGGTTCGGATCCACTTCCGCCATCGTGCGCAGGAAGGCCACGGTCGAGAAAGGATCGGCCGAGGCCATCTTGAACAGGCTGACCGACTTGACCAGCGCCGACTGCGCGATCGAGCGGATGCCCATGCCGGGCGAATTGCCGGGCAGCACGTGGACGAGGCGAGGGGCGTAGGCGCGGATGTAGCTGCGGCGGCCCTGGTGATCGGTGTGCGGTACCCATTCGTCGAGCGCCTTGGGGTTCGGGAAATTCTGCTCGACCACCTCGGTGAGCACCTGCTTGTCGAGGTAGTCGGTGGCGTGGAGCATCTGGTGCTCGATCACCGAACGCGGGGCGAGGCTGACCTTGGCCATGCGATCGATGCACGACTGGATGTGCACGTTGTTCGGATCGGTCAGCTTCTGGCCGGCCTCGACGAGGAAATCGATGATCTCGCTCAGCGGCGTGTTGAGCAGCGGCGGCAGCTCGGTACGCGGGTGGACCAGGCTGTTGAGGTCGATCTTGGGGGTGGCGAAGCTGACGCCAAGGTCGCGCGAACGCTGGACCGAGTCAGCACCCTCGATCACCTGACCGCGAACGAAGAAGGGGGCGGAATCTGCATCGGCGTCTTCGGTCGAAGGCGGATTGCTCAGGTCGGTCAGCGTATTCATGGCGTCCTCCATCTCCTCTGCCCGACTCATTCGGGCATTAATGGCTACTCGACCGTTTCATTATCTTGAGTCGGCCAAACAGACAAGGGCCTTTCTCTCGCTCCGGACGAAGAAGAGAAAGGCCCTTGTTCATAGCCGGAAAGGCCACCAGTGTCAGTTCAGGTTGAACACCTTCACCGCATTGCCGGCCAGGATCTTGTGCTTCGACACCGGATCGCAGTTCACGGTCGAACGGGCGATGTCGTCCTGGGTGTTCGGCCAGAGGCAGATCGAGTGCGGATAGTCGATCGAGAACAGGGCAAGGTCGGCCATGGAGGGATAATCCTTGGCCAGATCGAAGCCCAGCTTGTCGTCCAGCACGGTGATGAAGATGTTGCGGCCCAGCGCATTGCTCGGCCTGTCCTCGGTACCGAACTTGGCCCAGCCCTTCTGCTTCTCGTAGACTTCGTCGAGCGTGTTCATCCAGAACGGCACCCAGCCGAAGTTCAGCTCGGCATCGACCATCTTGAGCTTGGGATGCCGGGCGAAGGATCCGGTGTAGATCATCTTGGTGAAATGCTCGATGCCCGCGAAGAAGCGGTGCACGGTGCCCGCCGGCCCGAGGCCGGGCAGGTTGAACTGGAACACGCCCTTGCCCCCCGGATCGGTGCCGCCCGAGGTGCGGTGCATGACCAGCGGCACGTCTGCGTCGGCGGCGAACTTGAAGAACGGATCCCACCAGGTGTCCCACCAGACCTTCTCGGGATAGACCGGCACGTGCAGCGCCTTGACGCCCTTCTTGAGCATGCGTTCGGCCTCGGCGATCAGCGCGTCCATGCCGTGGTTCACCGGCATCATCGGCTGAGCGATGAGGCGCTTGGGGTCGACCGCGCAGAACTCGTCCACCACCCAATCGTTGAAGCACTGCATCAGGGCGAGGGCATAGGGATCGTCGCCCATCGACCAGGCGCCTAGCGGCACCGAGGGATAGAGCATCGCGGCATCGACGCCACAGTCGGTCATGTCCTTGAGGTGGGCGGCACCGTCATAGTTGCCGGGAAGGATTTCCTCCCACTTGTAGCCGCTGATCTTGACGGCGCGCCCTGCCGTCGCCTCGATGCCGAGCGTGCGCTCGACCGTCTTGCCGTCGAACGACCAGCCGTCGCCGCCGTCATTGCCGCGCATGATCCGCGGGGCGCGGTCGCGGTATTCCTTCGGCATGCGCGTGACGAACAGGTCGCGCGGCTCGAGGATGTGGTTGTCGGCCGAAATGACGTTGTATTCCATCGTTCCCTCTCCAATCTTATCTCGCCAATGGGCTAGCCCTAGGCAGGGTACCTTGTAACCGCCATTGCGCAATCTCCAGCAGTCATGCCGGTGCGTCCACAAAGTCATCGGCGGGATTGCGCCCCTGCGGCGCTTCGTTAAGAACCGCTTTCAATAGGGAGAGAGGAAACGATGGCCGATTTGCAGCCGGTGGATTGCATTCACCGGGGGGTTGCGCTGAGGGGCCTGCTTGCTGTGCCGCAAGGCAAGGGGCCGTTCCCAACGGTGCTGGTAATGCATAGCGCCCTCGGCCTGCGTCACATGGTCGAGGACAAGGCGAGGGCATTGGCGGGCCTGGGCTATGCCGCGCTGGCGACCGACATGTACGGTGTGGATGCCGACATCAGTTCGCCCGAAAAGGCCGGCGAACACTACATGGGCCTGCTTCAGGACGGCGCGATGCTGCGCGAGCGGTGCGCGCTGTGGTTCGATACGGCTGCTTCGCTGGCCCCGGTCGATCCCGGCGCCATGGCCGCCATCGGTTTCTGCTTCGGCGGCCAGTGCGTGCTGGAGCTGGCGCGCAGCGGCCGGGATCTGAAGGCTGCGGTTTCCTATCACGGGTTGCTCACCACCCATGCTCCGGCGAGGCAGGGCGACATCAAGGGAGAGGTCGTTGCCTGGTGCGGCGCGCTCGACCCCTTCGGTCCGCCTGCCGACACCGTCGCCTTCCGCGCCGAGATGGAAGCGGCCGGGGCCAATTGGCAGATCACCGAATGGGGCAACGTGGCCCATGGTTTCACCGATCCCAAGGCCGAAGGCGCCATGCCCGGGATCGAATACGATGCCATTGCCGATGCCGTATCCTGGGCGGGGACCCTGGCCTTGCTCAAGCTCACGATCGGCTAAAAAGACATAGGTCCTTGTTTCCAGCCGTTGCGGTAACTGGCGGCGAATCAGGGGTGTTATTGTTCCGCGCAGAAGTTGCCCGCGCGGTTAGGTGAAAACGAAATTACTCATTGGGAGGCAAACATGAAAGTTCGCAGTTTGAAATCCTGTCTTCTGGCAGGCGGCGCAGTCCTGGCTTCGGGAGTTGCTGTCCCGGCGTGGGCGCAATCCGCCGAAGGCGATGGGGGCGACATCATCGTCACCGCGCGGCGCGTCGAGGAAAAGCTGCAGGACGTGCCGATCTCCATCACGGTGCTGAGCCAGGCCGAGGTGAGCAACCGCAACATCACCACGGCCAGCGAACTGGCGCAGTACACGCCCTCGCTCTCCACCAACGCCCGCTTCGGCCCCGACAAGGCATCCTTCGCCATCCGCGGCTTCAGCCAGATCGACACGACCTCGCCGACGGTCGGTGTCTATTTCGCCGACGTGGTGGCCCTGCGCGCCAATGCCGGCACGACAAGCGGCAACGGCGCCGGCCCGGGCGCCTTCTTCGACCTGCAGAACGTCCAGGTGCTGAAGGGACCGCAGGGCACGCTGTTCGGCCGCAACACTACGGGCGGGGCGATCCTGCTGGTTCCGGTCAAGCCCAAGGACCGCTGGGAAGGCTATCTTGAGGGATCGGCCGGCAACTACAACCTGTGGCGCGTGCAGGGCGTGCTGAACATGCCCATTTCCGACACGGTCCGCGCCCGCATCGGCTTCGACCGCCAGAGCCGCGATGGCTACATGCGCAATCAGTCACCGGTCGGGCCGAAGGATTTCGCGGATTCGAACTACCTTTCGCTGCGCGCGAGCCTGGTTGCCGACCTGACTCCGAACCTCGAGAACTACACTGTCGCCCGCTTCAGCCATTCGAACACGCATGGCATGAAAATGAAGCTGATTGACTGCAACGACTTCCCGACCGCGGGCGCGAGGATGCTGCCCAACGGGACGCTGCAGACCGCGCGGTCGGGCCGGGCGCTGGTCTATGCCCAGCCTGCCTGCGACCAGCTTGCCCGGCAGCGGGCGCGGGGCGACGGGTTCTACGATGTCGAGAACGACGTGCCAGATCCGTTCAACAAGCTGACCGAGTGGCAGATCAGCAACACCACCACCTGGCAGGTTAACGACAACCTGACCATCAAGAACATCGCCAGCTACGGCGAGTTCCGCGAGGAATTCTGGCTGAGCATCGGCGGTGAGCGGTTGCTCCTCACCTCCGGCCCCAACGCCGGCCGTTCCTTCCCGGCGACCATCATCCGCAACGCGCCGGGTCAGTACGGCGCCGCGCAATCAACCTTCACCGAGGAACTGCAGTTCCAGGGTTCTGCGGCGCAAGGCAAGTTCATCTGGCAGGCGGGCGCCTATTTTGAATCCAGCAGCCCGATCAATGGCGGCAACACCACTCTCTCGGTGGGTGGCCTGGATTGCATCGATCCCCAGCTTTACAAGTGCGAGGCCCTTATCCCGCAGGCCCTGGGGCCGGCACTGGGCCTGATCAAGAACTACGCCAGGTTCCGCAACCTGGGGTTCTACGGGCAGGGAACCTACAACTTCAGCGACAAGTTCGCCATCACGGCGGGCTTGCGCTACACGATGGACCGCACGGTCGGCTATGGCGGGCGCCTGACGATGAGCTTCCCGACGCCGAACAACCCCGTCGGCGTCTGCGCCAATCCGAAGATCCTGCCGGGCGTGCAGCACCTCGATTTCGACCGCTGCGTCAGTGGCCCGTTCATCTCGGATTCGAAGAAGCCGACCTGGCTGATCGACCTGGAATACAAGCCGGTCGAGGACATCATGCTCTACGCCAAGTACTCGCGCGGCTATCGTCAGGGTGCGGTGAATGCCAGCAACATCGGTCTGGAAACCTGGCTGCCGGAAAAGATCGACGCCTATGAAATCGGCGCGAAGACCAGCTTCAACAACGGTTCGCTGCGCGGTTACTTCAACGTCGCCGGGTTCTGGAACGAGCTCAAGGACCAGCAGCTTTCGGTTACCGTCACCGGCAAGCCCGGCAGCGGCATCCCCGGTGCGCGCGTGATCGTCAATGCCGGCGCCTCGCGCGTTGCGGGCATCGAGATCGACGGTTCGCTGGCGTACAAGGGCCTCAAGCTGGACGTGGGCTATGCCTATCTCGACACGGTGCTGAAGGCATTCGTGCCCCGGCCGCTCCCTGACGACAGCCCGTTCAATCCCCCGGCTCCGGTGGCCACGGGCACCGAGCTGCCGTTCAGCCCCAAGCACCGGATCACCGGTACGCTGACCTACACGCTGCCGCTCGACAAGAGCATCGGCGAGATTTCGCTGAGCAGCACCTATGTCCACACCTCCACGCAGATCGCCGACCTGCAGAGCCCCTTCGGCCTGATGCCGGCCTCGGACCTGGTCAACCTCAACGTCAACTGGAACGGCGTCGGCGGCATGCCGGTCGATCTTTCCTTCTTCATGACCAACGTCACCAAGGCCGAGTTCCCGGTCAACGTTGCGAACAACTGGGGCAGCAACGGTTTCGAGGCCGTGGTCACCAACCAGCCGCAGATGTGGGGCTTCCGCCTGAAATACCGCTTCGGCGATTGATCCACGGCCCGACCCCGCCTCGCGCCTTGCAAGGCGCGAGGTCCAGGACTTCAGGGATTGCAGAAGCCACGTCCGCAAGGGCGTGGCTTCTGCATTTGCGGTTGCTCGATCGTCCAGTCGATTAACCGTTTCTCCAAAACATCTTGTAGATGCGGTAAGTTTGCGTGGTCACGCTAACCTAGCTTAGGATATTCATTATTGTGAACATACTTTCGCACTGATAGCCTCCGTTGGCCGAGGGCCCATGGGGAGTTTTTGGGCCGAAAGGTTCTGAGGAGGGAAATAATGAAAATGCAGGGATTGAAGGCCGGTTTGCTGGCCGGTGTTGCTCTTTCCGGCGCGGGCTTTGCGGCTCCGGCATTCGCGCAGGGCGCGGACGATGCGAGCGGCGGCGACATCATCGTTACCGCGCGGCGTACCGAGGAAAAGCTGCAGGACGTGCCGATCTCGATCACCGTCTTCACGCAGCAGGCGATTTCGAACCGCAACGTCGTTACCGCCTCGGACCTTGCGATCTACACCCCGTCGCTGACTATCAATCAGCGCTTCGGCCCAGAAAAGGCCGCCTTCCAGATTCGCGGCTTCAACCAGGATAGCTCAACCGCGCCGACGGTGGGCTCCTACTTCGCCGACGTCGTCGCGCCGCGCGTCCAGGGCGGCACCGCGGGCGGCAACGTGCCGATCGTCGGTTCGTTCATGGACCTGCAGAACGTGCAGGTGCTGAAGGGTCCGCAGGGCACGCTGTTCGGCCGCAACACCACTGGCGGCGCCGTGCTGCTGGTGCCGACCAAGCCGACCGACCGGCTTGAAGGTTCGCTCGAGGGATCGGCGGGCAATTACGACATGTGGCGTGTCCAGGCTGTCCTGAACGTGCCACTGGGCGACACCCTGCGTGCGCGCTTCGCCTTCGATCGCAACAAGCGCGATGGCTACATGAAGAACCATTCGGGCATCGGCGCCGACAGCTTCAACGACGTCAATTACTGGTATGCTCGCGGCAGCCTGGTGTGGGACGTCACGCCCGATGTCGAGAACTACACGATCTTCCACTATTCCAAGTCGTTCTCGCGCAACTACGCGGGCCGTATCGTCGCTTGTAACCCCAACCTGCTGGCCGGCGGCGACCGCCGCCTTGCCACCGGCGGTGTACTGGGTAGCTATGGCCTTGCCAGCGGCCAGCCCATTGGCGGCGGCGGCGCGATCTTCACCGCTCAGGCGGGCTGCGACCAGCTCGCGCGTCAGGAAGCGCGGGGCGACGGTCCGCTCGATGTGGAAGTCAACAATCCCAATCCCTACATGCACATCAAGCAGTGGCAGTTCATCAACACGACTACCTGGAAGGCATCCGACAACCTGACGATCAAGAACATCTTCAGTTATTCGGATTACCGCGAACGCGGCAGCTTCAGCCTCAACAGCGACAACTTCAGGACGAATTACGGTGCGTTGAACGGCCTGTTGGGCCTGCCCGGTCCGGCGTTCCCGGTTGGCGTTCCGTTCCAATACATCTGGCTGCAGCCGCAGCCGACCGGCTACCAGGCTGCCGGCAAGAACATTACCGAGGAACTACAGTTCCAGGGGCAGTCCGGCGACGGCAGGTTCACCTATGTGGCTGGCGGCTACATGGAACTGGGTCGGCCGATCGGATACAACCAGAGCTACACCGGCATCCTGCTGAACTGCGCCAGCCCTGAACAGCAGCAGTGTTCGCAGGTTTTCGGCACCAGCGGCCAGATTTCCGGCGCGGCGACGAAGTTCTACTTCGACAACTACGGCCTGTTTGCCCAGGGTACATACAAGTTCAACGACCAGTTCAGCTTTACGGCCGGCATTCGTTACACTTGGGACAAGACCAGCGCCTTCAGTGAAAGCGTGCGCATTTCGCCGCGCAATAATGCTGCCTCGGTCGTCACCTGTAACGACGTGGTACACTTCTTCTCCAACAACACGCCGGGCAGCCCGCTGGTCGTCAATGACCGCTCGCAGTGCCGCTATGGCCCGCCGGACGAAAAGTCGTCGAAGCCGACCTGGGTGCTCGGCCTCGATTACAAACCCAATTCCGACATGCTGTTCTATGCGAAATATTCGCGTGGTTACCGTGCAGGCGGACTCAACCTGACGACTGTCGGGTTTGAAGGCTGGAAGCCCGAAAAGGTGGATTCCTACGAAATCGGCACCAAGCTGACTTTCCGCGGTTCGCATCCCGGATACCTCAACGTCTCGGCCTTTTACAACGACCTGACGGACATGCAGGTACAGGTTACCGGTGTTTCCAACGTTGCAGGCTTCTCGGGCGCTGTGCCGGAAGCAAACGCTGGCAAGGCCAAGATCGCCGGTATCGAAGTCGATGGTGCGATCGAGGTCTTTGAAGGCTTCAAGGCTGAACTTGGCTGGACGTATCTCGATACCAAGCTGAAATCGCTGGTGGTGCCGCCAATTCCGCTCGGCGCGCCCTATTCAGCGTTCATCCCGACGGCTGTCGTCGGCGGGCCGCTCGCACAGTCGCCCAAGAATCGCCTGACTTTGACCGGAACGTACAACATTCCGATCAAGGAGGAACTCGGCAAGCTTTCTGTCTCGGTGAGCTTCATCCACACCGATCGCCAGATCATCACGCAAGCCACGCTGGGTCCGGACTTCTACCAGGAGGTCAATCTGTCGCGCGAGTTGGCTGGCAGCAGTGCACTCGTCCCGACGCCTGGATCGGCTACACTGCAGCGTCGTGGCTGCGGTTGCGGCTTCGATCCTGTCCTGGCGAGCTTCATAAAGGGCCCAGCCGATCTGCGCTATCTGCCGGCAACGAACATCGTCAACCTGAACGTCAACTGGAACGATTTCCTGGGCAAGCCTATCGACGCGTCCTTCTTCATCACCAATCTGACCAATCAGATCTACCCGATCGCGCTTGGTCAGTCGTGGAACTCGGCCGGTTTCGAAAACCAGTTGATGGGTCAGCCCCGCATGTGGGGCTTCCGCCTGAAGTATCGCTTCGGCGGCAACTGATCGCGGCTTGATCAATAAAGAAGCGGCGGGGCAGGAAACTGCTCCGCCGTTTTTCTTTTGCCGGTGCGAGGGAGGTAATAACTCCCTCGCAGAAAGCTGTCGTCAGGCCACGCCGAGCAGCTCGAAGCTGCCATGCCGCATCACAGCGCGGCCGAGGCGATCGGTGAACTGGCGGATGATCGGCGGATCGACCCGGCGGGTGATGCCCCACATGTAATAGCCATACATCACCGCCTCGCGGTATTGCAGCCAGGCTTCCTCATTGTCCGGCAGGGTGAGCCCGAGGCCCCGGGCGAAGTCGAGATAGTGGTTGAGCAGGTTGCGCTCTTCCACTTCCGCCAGTTCCACCGGCAGCACCGCGCCGAGGTGATAGGCGACGTCGATCGCCCAAGTGCCGCGCTGCAGCACCTGCCAGTCGATCAGGCCCGAGCCTTTCGCGGTGCGGAAGATGTTGCCGGCATGGGCATCGCCGTGGACGAGGAACTGCGGGCGGCCCTCGCTCTTGTCCGCCAGCGCCTTCATTCCCTCGATCAGCCGCGCGCCGTTGCGCACCGCCGGCGTCAGGTTCACGCCGCGCGGGTCGTCGAGCAGGCCCTGGAGGATCTCGGCGGTCATGTGCGGCATGCGCGCCAGTTCGGCCGCTCGGGGGCGGATCCAGTCGATGTTCTTCAGGATATGGCTGCCCGCATGGAGATGGGCGAGCTGTTCGACGCTGTTGGCGGCCTGGTCGGCGGTGAAAGCTTCGAGTGCCGAGCAGAAGCGCCCTCCGGCTACGATCAGGTCCTTCATGATGAGGACGCTCTGCTTCGCCTCGCGATTGGTGACCACGGCGACGGCTTCGGGCACCTGCACATTCACCATCGGCGAGATCTTGAGGTAGAAATCGCCTTCCAGCACGCAGGTTGAGCCGCCCATCTTGCTCATTTCGTCGACGTCGAGCAGGCCCTTGAGGCAAAGGTTATCCGTTGAACCATCGTCGAAAGTAGCGGCGAAGCGGACCTTGGTGGCGACGGTCTTTAGCAGTTCGACGATCTCGACGCCCGTGACCTTGCGGCCAAGCGCGCGCGTCAGGAAGGCCGGATCGAGGGCGCCGTCGAGCGTGTCGGGAACCGGCCCCGCCAATTCGCGCACCATGCCGCTTGCCCGAGGCTCCGTCATCTATACTCTCCCGTCGTTGATGCGATTCCGGCGCTTGACCTGATTCGCGATTTCGGTTCTGGCGTCACAATAGAGAATTGCTGGCTAAAGAACAGATAGGGAGAGTCATGGGTAAACCGCTTGAAGGCATTCGGATCGTGGAAGTGGCGATGTGGGCCTTCGTGCCTGCCTGCGGCGGCATGCTGTCCGACCTTGGTGCCGATGTCATCAAGGTGGAGCCGCCCAGCGGCGATCCGCTGCGCGGGCTGCAGATCGGCTCGATCGGCGAGAATGCCGCGCGCAAGATCGATTACTCCTGGGAGAATTACAACCGCGGCAAGCGCTCGATCACGCTGGACCTCAAGACCGAGGCCGGGCGCGAGGTGCTAATGAAGCTGGTCGACGGGGCGGATGTGTTCCTCACCAACCTGCTGCCCCCCGCGCGCAGGAGCATGGGCATCGATGCGGACTCCATCCGCGCGAAGTTTCCCGGCATCATCTATGCCAGCGGCAGCGGCACCGGTCCGAACGGTCCGGACAAGGACAAGGGCGGCTACGATTCGATCTCATACTGGGCGCGCGGCGCGATCTCGGCGACCATGACCGAGGATGGCGCCGAGCGGCCGGTCGGCCCGCCTGGACCCGCCTTCGGTGATACGGCATCGGGTGCCATGCTCTCGGGCGCGATCTGCGCGGCGTTGGTCAAGAAGTTGCGCACGGGTGAGGGAAGCGTGGTCGATGTCTCGCTGCTCGGCACGGCGATGTGGCAGATGCAGCGGCTGATTTCGCAGTCGACCGCCGATGGCAACCTGCGCTTCCCGCGGCCAAGCAATCCCAGGCCGCACAACGTGCTGGTCCATGCCTACCAGACGAGCGATGGCCGTTTCGTCTCGCTTTGCATGCTGCAGGCAGACAAGTACTGGAAGCCGTTCTGCGATGTGGTCGGCCGGCCCGATCTGGCCGAGGATCCGCGATATGTCGATGCCAAGGCGCGCCTTGAGAACATCGATGCCTGCTTCGCAGAGATCAAGGCGTTGTTCCTGTCGAAGCCCTTGGCCGAATGGCGCGAGATCCTGCTGCGGCAGGACGGGCAGTGGGAAGCCGTCCAGGAAGTCGGTGAGATCCACAAGGACGTGCAGGTGCAGGCCAATGGCTATGTCCAGTATGCAGACTATGGCGACGGCACGACCATTCCAATGGTCGGCCTGCCCATGCTGTTCGACGGCAAGCCGCTGCCCGCGCGCCGCTCGCCGGAGCTGGGCGCGGACAGCGATGCCGTGCTGGAGAGCCTCGGCTACGACGAGGATGCGATCATCGACCTCAAGGTGCAGGGAGTGGTATTCTAAGACGCATAAGCGCAGTTCCCCTCCCGCAAACGGGGAGGGGAGCCCAGGGAGAGGTTCACAATGACATTGCCCGAACGCAAGCTGCCCGCCCTGACGCCCGAGACCGAGGCGTTCTGGACCGGTGGCAAGGACGGCGCGCTGATGATCCAGCGTTGCACCACCTGCGGTACCTACCAGCATCCGCCGCTGCCGATCTGCTCGCACTGCCATACCGAGACAGTGCATCCCACGGCGGTGTCCGGGCGCGGCAAGGTCAAGACCTACACGGTGAATTACCAGCAGTGGGTGCCCGGCCTCGACGCGCCCTTCGTCTTTGCCGCGATCGAGCTGGAAGAGCAGCCGGAACTCTATGTCTTCAGCAATGTGCTCGCCCCGGTCGACAGCGTGAAGAGCGGCATGAAGGTGAAAGTCTGTTTCGA
Source organism: uncultured Novosphingobium sp. (assembly GCA_964630805.1). Taxonomy (GTDB): domain Bacteria; phylum Pseudomonadota; class Alphaproteobacteria; order Sphingomonadales; family Sphingomonadaceae; genus Novosphingobium. Next base: position 52,692 of record CAZVWP010000016.1, read on the forward strand.
GCACCACGAGGACGTGTGGCTCCCCATGTTCCAGCTGGCGGGAGAGTAAGATGCGGCGCGAGGACTATCCCGAACGGCAGGTATGCATCACCGGCATCGGCCAGACCCCCGCCGGCCGCCCTGCCAGCCGCTCGCCGTTGCAACTGACGCTTGATGCCTGCCTCGAAGCCATTGCCGACGCGGGGCTCAAGGTCGAGGACATCGACGGCATTATCAACCACCCGAGCAAGACGCCGGAAGGCGGCGGCATTTCGCCGGTCGGCACGGTCGAGATGATGATGGCGCTGGGGATCAGGCCGGTCTGGACAAACCCCTCGTCCAGCGAGGGGCCGGGGCACATGGCTGCGATCTTCCAGGGGATCATGGCCATCGCCACCGGGCTGTGCCGCCACGTCGTCTGCTTCCGCAGCGTGGCGCAGGCGCAATCGCGCATGCGCAACCGGGAATCGACCCTGCTTTCCGGCAACCGTGAGCGGGTCGATCCGGGCAACAATGCCTTCACCGTGCCCTATCACGCCTATTCACCCGTCAATCTCTGGGCGCTCTATGCCCAGGCCTACATGGACAAGTATGGCGCGACCGAGGAGCAATTGGGCTGGGTCTCGGTCAACGGGCGGCGGCACGCGCAGCACAATCCCAACGCGATCTACCGCGGCAAGGAACTGAGCATCGATGATTACCTGAATTCCCGGATGATCTCCTCTCCGCTGCGCCTGTTCGACTGCGACAGCCATATCGACGGCTCCACCGCCATCGTGCTCTCGGCGAAGGACGCGGCCAAGGACCTGCGCAACCCGCCGATCAACATCGAGGCCATGGGCATGTCGATGGGCGCATTCGGCGAAGGCCTGCACACCGGCGACTTCACCATGACGCCCGCCTGGGACTGCGGCACCATGCTGTGGAATCGCACGGACTGGACTCCCAAGGACGTCCAGTGCGCGCAAATCTACGACGGTTTCTCGATCCACGTTTGGCTCTGGCTGGAGGCTGTGCGGCTGTGCGAAAGGGGCCAGGCCGCGAGCTTCATCGCGGGTGGCCAGAACACGGCGATCGACGGCATCCTGCCGCTCAACACCAGCGGCGGCCAGCTCTCCGCCGGGCGCTTCCACGGCTATGGGCATACCCACGAGGCCTGTGCGCAATTGTGGGGCAGGGGCGGCGGCCGGCAGGTCAAGGACGTCCAGACGGCCATGGCGGTGAACGGCGGTTATGGGTATGGTGCGATGCTGCTTTACCGCGATTGATTGCCTCGTGGTTCCGTGATATCAGTTCAGAACTGCGATTGACTATTCACGATTTAGAATTCCTGGAAGTAGGGAGATAGAAGATGAGCGAAGCCGATCCCCAAGTTCGCCTTGCAGATGGCCGCGAATGGACCCTGGGCCCGATTTTCGATGCTGACGCCCACATCGATCCGCCGCAGGACATGTGGAAGGAATACTTGCCCAACCACCTCAAGGACCGGGCTCCGCGCGTCGAGCATGCCGATGACGGCGACTACATCATCTTCGAGGGCAACCGCCGCCCGTTCATGATGATCAACAACCAGGCTGGCCGCCAGGGCAAGGACTTCAAGATGAAGGGCCGCATCTCCGATGTGCGCCAGATCTGGGATCCCGCCACGCGCCTTGCCGACATGGACGCCGACGGCATGACCGCCGCCTTGTGCTTCGGTGGTGGCCCGCTGCATTCGACCGACAACGAGCTCTATATCGAGAGCTACTATGCCTACAGCCGCTGGGTCAGCGACTGGTGCAAGGTCGCCCCGAACCGGCTCTATCCGGTGGGTTACCTGCCGATGCGCGACATTGATGAGACCGTCACCCACGTGAACCGGCTCGCCAAGGAAGGCTTCAAGGCGATCAACCTGCCGGCCTTCCCGCAAAATCCCGACGCCTGGAAGACCACTTCGGGCATCGCCAATCTCAAGGACGGCCAGGTCTCGGCGCTGACCGGCGATCCCAAGGGTGCGCTGCAGTATTCGAACCCCGAGTTCGACAAGCTGTGGAAGGCGATCTGCGACAATGGCCAGGTCATCACCTTCCATCTCGGCGGTCGCGTGCCGCGCTTCGGCCAGGCGGAATATTTCCTTGCCGACATGCCCATGTCCAAGCTCGCCATGGCCGAGCCGATCGGCATTCTCACCTACAACTGCGTGTTCGACCGCTTCCCCGATCTCAAGATCGCCAGCGTCGAAAGCGGCGTGGGCTGGTTCGCCTGGCTGGCCGAATACAACGACCGCACCTGGGAAAAGCAGCGGTACTGGACCAACAGCCAGCTCAAGAACCCGCCCAGCTATTACATGGACCGCAACGTCTGGGGCTCGTTCATCCAGGACCGCACCGGCATCCTCAATCGCAACCTGCCGGGTGGCAAGAACATCATGTGGTCGTCCGACTATCCGCATTCGGAAACGACGTTCCCCAAGTCGCGCGAGATCATCCTGCGCGACTTCGAGGGCATCCCCGAAGAGGACATCAAGGACATCATCCACAACAACTGCGCGCGGTTGCTTGGCCTGATGTGAGGTAACGCTTCCCCGGAACGGGGAGGGGGCCGCCGCATAGGGATGGTGGAGGGGTGCAGTCAGTCACGCCCCCCTCCGTCGTCGCTGCGCGATGCAACCTCGCCGTTCCGGCGAGGTATTGGCTGATTTGCCCGACAAGGAACCAGTATGGAAGCTGCCGTTCAGGACGTCCTCACCACCGACGATCCGCTTTACGAAGAGCTCTATGACGTCACCAACGAGGCCATGCAGATCGGCAACTGGGTCGACGTAAACGTGATCATGCCGCGCCTGCACGAGCTGCGCGCCCAGGCACCGGTCTACAAGGGCCGGGTGCGTGAGTTGCTCGGCCTGCCGCACCATGACCGGCACGTGAAGGCCCGGGACCGCCAGCACTATACCGCTTTGACCTATGAGGCCTGCGAGAAGGCCTTCCGCGATCCGGCGGTGTTCTCCAACTCCGTGCAGGGCCAGCCGGACACCCGCGTTGAATACGGCATGGGAATCCTCGAGATGGATCCGCCGATCCACCGCGCCTATCGCCGCGCGATCCAGCCCAAGTTCCTCATGCCCGAGGCCGTGGGCTGGTGGCGCAAGCGCACCATCGACAACATCGTGACGCGTTTGATCGACCGCATGGCCCAGGGCGACCGGGCGGAACTCAACATCGACCTGTGCGCCCGCATCCCGGTCTACACCATCACCACCGCCATCGGCCTCGACGGCGACGAGGCGCTTCGCTTCCGTCATGCCTACCTGCATTCGACCAGCCAGAGCCGCAACACGACGATGGAAGACCGGATCAGGAACGGCAAGATTGTCGAGGACACGCTGCTGGGTCTGATCCACGCCCGCCGCGCCGAGCCGCAGGACGACCTGATCAGCTTCCTCACTAGGACAAAACTGCAGCTCCCCGGCCAGCCGCCGCGCGAGATCAACGACTACGAGATCATGACCTATGCCAAGCTGGTCATGGTCGCCGGCGGAGGCACAAGCTGGCGGCAGATGGGCATCACCCTGCTGGCTCTGCTGACCCATCCGGACCAGCTCGCCGAGGTCAAGGCCGACCGTTCGCTGCTGCCCGACGCCATTGAGGAAGGGCTGCGCTGGAATCCAACCGCGCCCTATTTCTACCGTATGGTGATGGAGGACACCGAGTTCTACGGCCACCACATCCCCGCAGGCTCGGTGATGGAGCTGTGCCTCGGCCCGGCCAACCGCGATCCCTCGCGGTGGGACAATCCTGACGTTTTCGACCTCCATCGACCGAAGCTGACCAACATGGCCTTCGGCCTCGGCACGCACCGGTGTCTTGGCATGAACGTGGCGCGAGTGGAGATTGAGACGGGGATCAACGCCCTGTTCGATGCCTTTCCGAATATCCGGCTCGATCCCGACGCTCCCGCTCCCTTCATGACCGGCGGTCTGGAGCAGCAGGGACCTTCCGGTCTTCCAGTATTGTTGCGTTAGTTGCAACTGGGCGTTAGCGGGGGACTGCGCCGGTCGACCGGCGAGTCCCGGAAAGCGCTAATGAACCCCGCCTTCACGCCGAAGCTCCTCACGGTCTTGCGGGAGGGCTATACCATGGCCCGCTTGCGCGCGGACGCGGTTGCCGGCCTTACCGTCGCCATCGTCGCCCTTCCGCTCGCCATGGCGCTGGCCATCGCCAGCGGCGCCTCGCCCGACAAGGGGCTGGTCACGGCCATCGTCGCCGGCTTCCTGATTTCCGCGTTCGGCGGCTCGCGCGTACAGGTGGGCGGGCCGACGGGTGCTTTCGTTGTCGTCATCTCCGGGGTGATTGCCCAGCATGGCTATGCCGGGCTTGTATTGGCAACCGGGCTGGCGGGCCTGATCCTGATCGTCGCGGGCTATGCGGGCCTGGGCAAGCTGATGCGCTTCGTGCCGATGCCGGTGGTGACGGGCTTTACCGCCGGTATCGCCGTCATCATCGCCAGCAGCCAGGTGGGGGACTTCCTTGGACTTTCGGTGAAGAACGTGCCGGCAGGGTTCATTGGCAAGTGGGAGGTCTATCTAGGTGCGCTGAACACGACTTCGTTTGCGGCCCTGGGCGTCGGGGCAGGGGCGCTGATACTGATCCTCCTCCTGCGACGCTTTGCCCCCAGGCTGCCGGGCTACCTGATCGCCGTTGTCGCGGCCTCGCTTGCCGTCTGGGCGATGCAGCTGCCGGTCGATACGGTAGGCCTGCGCTTCCCGAACATGCCGACTACGCTGCCGTTGCCGGAGGTCCCCGCCTTCAGCCTCGAAACCCTCCGCGACGTGATGCCATCTGCCTTCACCATTGCCTTCCTCGCCGGCATCGAGGCGCTACTCTCCGCCGTCGTCGCCGATGGCATGACCGGCTACAAGCACCGCCCGGGGCAGGAGCTTGTGGGGCAGGGCGTTGCCAACCTCGTCTCGGCTCTGTTCGGCGGCCTTCCCGCGACCGGCGCCATCGCCCGCACCGCCACCAACATCCGCGCCGGCGCGCAGACGCCGATGTCCGGCATGTTTCATGCCCTGTTCCTGTTGGTGATCCTGCTGGTGGCCGGAAAGCTCGTCGCCTTCGTGCCGATGCCGGCGCTAGCGGCGATCCTGCTGATCGTGGCCTGGGGCATGAGCGAGGTGGAGCGCTTCCGCGGTCTGATGCGCATGGAAGTTGGCGAGCGGGCGCTGCTGTTGCTGACCTTTGCCCTCACCGTGCTCGTGGACCTGACTGTGGCCATAGGCGTCGGCGTGACGCTCGCCTCCATGTTGTTCATGGCGCGGATGAGCGAGGCGACCGGCGTACTCCCCGGCGACGACAGCATCGAGGACCCCGAACAGCGCGCCGCCTTGCCGGCCGATATCGAAGTTTTCCGCATTGCCGGGCCGATGTTCTTCGGCGTGGCGGCAGAGATGCTGGATGCGCTGGGCCGGATCGGTTCCTCGCCGCGCGCGGTGATCCTGCGGCTCGATCGGGTGCCTTACATCGACTCCTCGGGCGTCCACGTGCTCGAAACCTTCGTGCGTCAGGCGAAGGTGCACAATGTTCGCGTCATCCTCTGCGACATGCCGCGCAAGGTCTGGGAAACGCTCGCCCGCTCGCACCCGCGCTTTGTCGGGGCGGAGCGGGTCAAGACCCTCCCCGCCGCCATCGCGCGGGCCGAGCGGACGTAGAGGTCACGCGCCTTCATCGGGAAGGCCAAGCGCGATCCTTCGCGCGGCTAATGCGCTTGTCACTGAAAGGCAAGATCGATTGCCCGATCGACCTGCCACTGTGCCCGGCGGACCGCGATCGAGCGGCATTCGGAGTCGCTCGGCTCGGCTGTGGCATTCAGCCCGATCTCTTCGTCGATCTGGTCGCAAGCGTCACGCGCCGCCGCCATCACGCGATAATTCAGCTCGCGCCTGCCCGAGGGCGTCCTGAGGTTGAGATCACTGATCTGTACCACCGACTGACCGATATATTCGTCGATCGGCGCACCGATCGCGCTGCGGCCGACGCGGTGCCGTTGCGGCCCGGTGACGACGATGTCCTCATCTGAATTGTAATAGCCCGGCTGCGCCGAGGCAGTGCCGGCCAGGAAGGGCAGCGGCGCTGAGACTGCAAGTGCGACGGCCCCGATCATGCATAGGCGAAACATGGCTCGTCCTTTCGTCTGTTACAGGGGTAACAGAGATAGGAACCATCGCTCGGTTTGCTCTGGCAGCCGCCGCTTGCCCGGCACGACGCACCGCAAATTGAAGGTATTGCCGGCCCGGCTCAGCCCTTCATCGGCCCGACTAGTTCGATCATGTGGCCTTCCATGTCGCAGACCACCGCGGCGCGCACCTGGTGCTCGGGCCGGTCCTCGCCGGGGCGCCGGCACGAGCCGCCGTTGGCCTCCACCGTGGCGATGGTCTCCTCGACGTCCGGCACCTGGAAGCACAGCCAGATCTCGCCCGGATAGGCGGTTTGCGGTGCTTCGGGCAGTTCGACGAAGCGGGTGAGGATCAGCACATGGCTCGACATGTCGCCGGTGTTCGACAGCCATGACTGTTCCTGGTGCACGTCGCCTTCGCCGCCGACGTTGCGGTTGACCAGCTTCAGGCCCAGCGCGGTGTAGAACCTCTCTGCGCGCGGAACGTCGCGGACGACGAGCTTGGTGGCGTGCATGGCGAATTGCATGGGCGGCATCCTTTGTTCCCGTGTTTTCGGATTTCAGTTGTTCCCAATCCCGTCGGATAAGGCAATATGCCCGGCAAGAACACTGGAGAGGCATGGAGATGACCGGAAGTTTCGCCGTCGGCTGGCGGCAGGTCGCGGCCGCGTTCCTGCTGATGGGCACCATGTCGATGATCGCCTCGTCCTACAGTGTGCTGGCCGTGCCATTCGCCAAGGAGTTCGGCCAGCCGCGATCGGTGCTGCTGCTGGCCATGACGGTGCTGTCCTTCGGTTCCGGTCTGCTGTCACCGCTGCTCGGCAGTCTGATGGACCGGGTTTCGCTGCGGCTGATCATGCTGCTGGGATCGGTGGCGCTGGCCGGCGGCTATGCGCTGCTGTCGCTCGCCGGCACGTTCTACCAGGTGCTTGCGGTCTTCGGGTTGCTGATGGCTCCGGCCAATGTGCTGCTCGGGCCGACGGCGGGGACCGTGCTGATTTCGCGCTGGTTTTCGCGCCACCGCGGCAGGGCGATGGGCATTGCCATTGCCGGCATTTCGATGGGCAGCGCGGTGTTTCCGCCGGTCATGCAATGGCTGTTCGACCTGTTCGAATGGCGCGGTGGCTTGCGGGTGCTGGCGCTGATCGTGTTGGCGGTGACCTTGCCGGCGGCGCTGCTGGTCGTGAACAGCCCCGCCGAGCGTGGCCTGCATCCCGATGGCGGAGAGGCTCCGGAGGCACAGCGCGCGTCGTCGGCCGCCGTCGATGCCGCCGGGGCCAACGTTTCCGCGTTGTCGATCTTCGCCGATCCCGCCTTCTGGCTGACGGTCCTGCTGATCGGGCTGGTTTCCGCCGGCCTCAAGGGAATGGTCACCAACCTCTCGCCACTGGCGATCGACGAAGGCATCGCCCCGGTCCGGGCCGCACTGCTCATCTCCATCTTCGCCGGCAGCGGCTTTGTCGCCAAGCTGGTCTTCGCCGGGGTGGCGGACCGGCTCGGCCTGCGGGCGCTCTTGGTGCTGATGCTGATCGGCTTTGCCGCCGGGAATGCGCTGATGACCCAGGCGGAGGCCGGCTTCTGGACCATTGCCGCCGCGGTGTCGCTCATCGGCCTGTTCGGCGGCATGGCCTTGCCGATCCAGAGCCTGCTGGTGCCGCGCGTGTTTGGTGAGAAGATCGTCGGGCGGGTGATGGGGCTGCTCAGTTTCGTGATGCTGCTGGTGCTGCTTGCCTCGCCGCCGCTGTTCGGCCTGATCTTCGACCTGACCGGCAATTACGACGGCATTTTCATGGCCTTTTCCGCCCTTGCGCTCGCCGCGCTGCTGGCGGCGGTGACGATCCGCCTCGGGGCAAGGCAGCCCCGGCCTTCGGCAGTGGCCGCAACATAGGGGCAAGGCCGATCGGGATTTCCAAGCCCTGCCGATTCGGGCATAACGGCAGGCCATAAGAACACGCCCGGGAGCTGGACAGGAATGACATCGAATTTCACCGCAGGCTGGCGGCAGGTTGCCATCGGGTTCCTGTTTCTGGCTGCAGCGGGCATGATCGCCTCCACCTATTCGCTGATTGCCGTGCCGCTTGCGGAAGAGTTCAAGCCAAGCCGGGCCGTGCTGGCCCTGTCGATGACGGTCATGTCCGGCGTCTGCGTCATCCTTTCGCCCCTGATCGGAAACCTGATGGACCGGGCCTCGCTAAAGGGATTGATGATCGCCGGCGGCCTGCTGTTGTCATCGGGCTACGCGGCGATTTCCTTTGCCACCACCTTTGTCCAGGTGCTGATCGTCTTCGGTCTGCTGATCGCGCCGGCCAACGTGTTGATAGGCCCCGTCGGCGTGACGGTGCTGCTCACCCGCTGGTTTTCGCAGAAGCGCGGGCGGGCCATGGGCATCGCCATCGCCGGTATCGCCTTCGGCGGTTTCGTTTTCTCGGCGATCATCCAGGGCTTGCTCGATGCCCATCAGTGGCGTGAGGCGCTGCGCCTGCTTGGGATGGTCCTGCTGGTCTGGACTGTCCCGGCGGCGCTGCTGGTCATCGAGCGCCCGGCGGATCGCGGGTTGAACCCGGATGGCGCGGCGGAACCGCCGGCGGAGCTCAAGGCGGAAATGACCCAGGCTCCAGTTACAGTGCGCGACGTACTGACCGACCCGGCCTTCTGGATGATCGCGGCCTCGGTAGCCACGGTTACTGCCGGGATGAAGGGCATGATCACCAACCTCGCGCCACTGGCGATCGACAATGGCGTCAAGGCGAGTGACGCCGCCAGCCTGATCCAGATATACACCGCCTGCGGCTTCGTCTCGAAGCTGGCCTTTGCCTGGCTGGCCGACCGGCTTGGCCCGCGCGCGCTGATGATGGGTTCGCTGGGCGGTTTCGGCGTGGGCATGGCCGCGCTCGGGCTGGGTGCGGCGAACGGATTTGGCGGGATCGTGCTGGGCGTCGCGCTGATCGGCCTGTTCGGTGGGCTGATGGTGCCGATCGAAAGCTATCTCGCGCCGCGCGTGTTTGGCGCGCGGGTCGTAGGCAGGGCGATCGGGTTGCTGGCGGGCACCATTCTGGTGGCGCTGCTGCTCTCGCCGCTGGTCTTCGGACTGATCTTCGACCTGACCGGCAGCTACAGCGGCATTCTGCTGACCTTCTCTGGCCTAGCCATGGCGGCCCTGCTGATCGTTCCCGTGATCCGGCTTCATCCCCGCAGCGGTCCCGAAGCCGGTGACGCCAAGACCGCGCTCGCCGCACATTAGGAAAAACACATCATGGACCATGCCCTCCCCGGCGAAGCGGTCGATACCGCGCCGCACATCCCGCAAATCGACTATTCGGCCTATTCGTTGCGGGTTTCGACCGAGCGATTCCACGATCCGGACTTTGCCGCTCGCGAGCGGGAGAACCTGTGGATGCGAGTTTGGCAGATTGCGGCGCATGTCAGCGAGCTGCCCGAAAACGGGGACTGGCTGGTCCATCGCCTGTTCGACCAGAGCTATGTCATCGTGCGCGGCAAGGACGGCAAGCTGCGCGGTTTCGTCAACGCGTGCCGCCATAGGGGCAACGCCTTCTGCGAGGGCAAGGGCCATTCGGCGCGCTTTACCTGCCCCTATCACAGCTGGTCCTTCGGCCTCGACGGCGCGTGCCTTGCCGTCGCCAAGCCGGACTATGACGGGCCGGTGGAGGAGTTCGTCGGGCCCAAGGAGGAACTGGGCCTGCTGGAAGTGCCGGTAGACTGCTTTGCCGGCTTTATCTTCATCAATCCCGATCCCGATTGCGCGCCGCTGGCCGAGTTTCTCGGCGAGGCGGGGCCGCTGCTTGCAGCCTACAAGCTCGACGAGATGATCCCCGTCGGCATGAACGTGCGCGAGCAGATCCGCTGCAACTGGAAAGTGGTCAACGACGCCTTCCAGGAAGGCTATCATGTCCAAGGCGTGCATCCCGAACTGGTGGCGGCCATCGACCTGACGCTGGAGCGTTGCGGCTTCTTTGGCGACCATGCGGCGACGACCGTGCCCTTTAGCGCGGGCGTGGGCGAGGATGCGGGGCCGGAGGCGGAAGTGGCGGCGATAATGGCCCTGCCGGTGGCGAACTTTCCGGGCCTTGCCGAACTGCTGCCTCGCTTTGCCGAACTTGTCGAGACCTATCGGCAGACGGACGGCTCGCTCGCCTTTCCCGAGGGTATGACCGCCCGCATCCTGTTCCAGCAGGCGGCGCGCGTGGCGCACACCTCGCGCGGGCTCAACGTCTCGCAGCTCACCGACGCCCAACTCAGCGACTTCCAGTTCTGGTTGCTGTTTCCCAACGTGTTCCTTCAGATCCGCGCTGGAGAAGGGACGGCGATTTTCGCCGTACCGCACCCCTCGGGCGATCCCAATCGCTGCATCTGGCAGGCGACGGCCCTGCTCTGGCTGCCAGAGGACCAGCGAGCCGCTGCGCTGGAGCCGCTGCAGGAGATTCCCGAGGACCAGCACTATCCCTATTTCCTCGCGCTCGAACAGGACTACGAGCAGATGGAAGTGCAGCAACGCGGCCTGCGCAACCGCGCCATGCCCTACATGTCGCTCACCCGGCAGGAGCCCAAGGTCATCCACTTCCACTCCATGCTCGATGCCTGGCTGGAGGGGAGGCGCACGTAGGCAAGGCGCCTCGCAAGAGGGCCCAAGCCGATTTAGGCTAGACCGAGGGTTGTGCTTGCCCGCGACCGGCTTCAGCGGCAGGGTGCCAAAGCGACCGAATACATGGTCGCGACGTTTTTTGCGAAAATTGCGGGTCCCTGGCGGGAGGCAAGGTTGAACGATTCCATGGCGCGGCGAGCAAGCCCCGCGATCCACCCTCTGATAGTAGAGCGCTGGTCCCCGCGCGCCTTCGATGCAAGCGAAATGCCGGCCGAGGACCTCGAAGCGATGCTCGAGGCCGCTATCTGGGCGCCGTCGGCCTTCAACTTCCAGCCCTGGCGGTTCGTCCATGCGCGCCGGGGCGATGCAGAGTGGGACCGGTTTGTTTCGCTGCTGATCCCCTTCAACGCCGCATGGGCCGCCCACGCTTCCGCCCTTGTCTTCATCCTCTCGGCAGAGATGATGGGAGAGGGAGAGAAGGTAAAGCCATCGCACAGCCACAGTTTCGACGCTGGCGCAGCCTGGGCCATGATGGCGCTCCAGGCGACCCACATGGGCTACCGCGCCCATGCCATGACGGGGGTGGATTTCGAGGCTGCGGCAAGGGAATTGAGAGTTCCGGCCGGCTATCGGGTCGAGGCCGCCGTCGCCATCGGAAAACAGACGAGCCCGGACCATCTGGCGCCGGCGCTGCGTGACCGCGAGGGGCCAAGCCACCGCAAGCCGCTTTCGAAAGTGGCCTTTAAAGGAAGGTTCGGCGGCTAGGTCAGATCAAGCCGCAGCGAGGGTTCTTAGGGAGCCTAGTCCTCGATCGGCAGCTTGTAGAAGTCGATCGCATTGCCGCGCCCGATCCTGACCTGGTCCTCCAGCGGAATGCCCTCGAACTGCCGCGCCAGGATATCCGCCGAGCCGGGCCAGGCGCCGTCGAAATGCGGGAAGTCCGAACCCCACATCAGGTTGCCCTGGCCAATGATCTCGCGGTTGAGGATCGCCGTGCGGTCGCGCATGAACGATGCTGCGACGTGGTCGCGGAAGATCTCGCTGGGGAGGCGGCCCGAGATGAGGCGGTCGCCGCGCGACCATTGCCTGTCATGCAACCAGCGGTCGTCCATCCGCTCGATCACCGCCAGCGCCCATGAGGCGTCGTTCTCCACCGAGATCACCTTGAGCCCCCGGTGCCGGTCGAACAGGCCGGAGAAGATCATCTCGACGACGGTGTACATGGTGGGGGTGAAGGCGCAGGCGAAATCGGCCCACATGTTGCCGGTGGCGTGAAAGCCGGTCTCGGAGGCCGCGACGTGGAGGCTGACCGGCATTTCGCATGCCTCGGCGGCGGCCCATAATGGATCGTAGCGCGGGTCCGACCAATCCGTGCCGTCGCGCTGGCCTATGCTCATCATGGCGCCTTTCAGGCCGATTCCGGCGCAGCGTTCCAGTTCGGCGACGTCGCGCTCGATATTGTCGTTGGCGATGATGGCTATGCCGAACAGGCGCCTGGGTGAGGCGGCGCAGAATTCCGCGAGCCAGTCGTTGTAGGCGCGGATCAGGGCGTAGCGGTAGTCGTGGTCCTTGAGGCCGAACATGCCGAGGCCATAGGTCGGGTAGATCAGTTCCGCCTCGATCCCCTCGCGGTCGAGCTCGGCCACGCGCTCCGCGGGGTCCCAGGCGCTTTCCGGAATGTCGGACCAGCGGCCCTGCATGCCGAAATCGTAGTTCTCGGGGTTCTCGTACTTCCGCTTGGTCGCCATCAGGCCGAGGCCGACGCCGCGCTTCATGCGATCCAGCCCTTTGCTGCCGTCGATGAAGAACCAGTCGCTGTCCTCGAAGCTGACGAGGCGCGGGGCGCGGTCAAGGTAGCGCTTGTCGATCCGCTCGCGCCACAGTTCCACCGGCTCGACGATGTGGGAATCAGCGGAGACGAGGCGGAACGGCAAGGGCATGTCAGGCCAGCTCCTTCTCCCGGGCGGCGGGTATGTCGACCGTATAGGTGCCGACACCCGGGCGCAGGATATGGCCGGCGGGAACGCCCAGATACTCGCCGTCGCGAATGATTTCTCGGCCGTTGACCACCACGTGGTGAATGCCGGTCGGATCGGAATAGAGCCGTGCGCCGCCGGCCGGCAGGTCCTCACGGGTATAGGTGACGCCCGGGCCGATGGTTTCCGGATCGAAAATCACCACATCGGCATGCCAGCCTTCCTTGATCTGCCCGCGCTCCTTCAGGCCCACCAGCCGCGCCGGCTTGTCGGTGAGGTTATGGACTGCCCTTTCGAGGCTGATCGCCCCGAACCGCCGCATGGCGGAGCCAAGCAGGCCGGTGGCGAAGGCAAAGGTGTCGTTCATGTCGAGATGCGCGCCGGCGTCCGAAGCGCCGGCTACGGTGCGGCTGTCCTCGATCAGTTCGACGCGGGCCTTCGCGATCTCGGCGGTGTCTTCAGGGAATTGCGGCATGAAGCTGGTCTTGAGGCCATCGGCAATCGCTATGTCGCAGAAGACGTCGAAGGGATCGCGGCCTTCCTCGTCGGCTATGTCGCGCACGATGCGGCCTTCGTAGCGCTTGTTTTCCTCCGAGAAGACTTCGGCAACGCGCAGGTTGTCCCACTTGGCGAGGCGTTGCAGCATGCCGCTTTCCTGCGAGCCCATGTCGCGTAGGTAGGTGCGGTATTGTGGGTCGCGCATTTTTGCGATGCGTTCCGGGATGGGCAGGCGGAACAGCGGCGCCCAGCCGTTGAAGGCGTCGAACACCATGCCGCCGGCAAGGTTCATCCGCAGCGTGCCCGATGCCGGGATGGCAAGACCGATCACTTCCGCGCCCTTGCTCCGGGCATAGTCAGTGGCCTTGAGCTTGTGTTCGTTCGCTGCCTGCTCCTCCGGCCCGCGGCCGGCGACGCCGATGGCGTTCCAATTGACTGGCCGTTGCGCCGCCAGCGAGGCGTCGGTGAGGATGTCGTAGGTGGCCTGGTCGAATTCGAGCGAGGGCAGCAGTTCGGCGATGGTGCCCTCGAACTCGCTGCAAACGGAATAGAGCGCCAATACTTCCTCGCGCGAGGCGTGGCGCGAGGGGACGGGATTGCCGTCGGGATCGTTGTGGGTGACCGACAATGTTGAAGAAAAGCCGAGCGCGCCCTCGCGGATACATTGGCGCAGCAGGTCCTGCATCTCGGCGATTTCCCCGGGCGTCGCCTCGCGCTCGATGGCGGCGGGCCCCATCACGTAGCGGCGGATGGCGGAATGGCCGGCGACGAAGCCGGCGTTGATTGCGAGGGTGCCTTCGATGCGGCCGAGGTAGTCCGCAAAGCTGCGCCAGGACCAGTCCGTCGCGGCGGCGAGGCTTTCGAGCGGCATGCCTTCGACGCGGGCGAGCATGGGCATGAGGTAAGCACCCGATTCGTCGGAGAGGGGCGCGATGGAGAAACCGCAAAAGCCGCCTACAATCGAAGTAATGCCATGATAGCAGGAGGGGCTGAGCGTCGGGTCCCAGAATACCTGCGCATCGTAATGGGTGTGCACGTCGACGAAACCGGGCGCGACGACCTTGCCCGTGGCGTCGATGGTTTCGCGGGCATCCTCGGTCACATCGCCCAGGGTGACGATCCGGCCATCGCGAATCCCTATGTCACCTCGGTATCGCTCCGCACCGGTGCCATCGACAACCGTCCCCCCTGTGATCTTGAGATCCAGCATGTCCATTCTCCCGCATTGCTGCCGCTTTGGGCAATCTTTGGCGGTAGTATGCGCTTGGGTGGAGAGGGATGCACGCAAAAATCGCGTGGCGCGTCAGTCTTCGCCGTCCGCAAAGCCGCCGAAGGAATGTGCAACCTCATAGCGCAGGCGCGCGCCCGCTGTCGGTTCGGGCGGCTCGTCGGGCATCCGGGGAAGGGCGCAACCGCGCCGTGCAAGCTCGTGCCGGATGCGCGTCATCAGCGCTTCCTTCGTCTCCGCGCTGGGGCGCAGGATTTCCTCGGGGCTGGTCATCAGCGGGTGGAGCGGCAGGGCACGCTCGGCGCGGAACTGGGCCATGGCGCCATCCAGCGTCACCTCGCCGACCAGCACTTCGATGCCCTCGAAGGAGACCGTCGCCTTGCCGCCTGTCCAGGGCAGCCAGCCGGGCATCGTCAGGCACATGCCATCATCTGTAGCGCGCACTTCACGCGCGCGGATGGGGAGCGGGAAGCCCTCGGCGTCAATCAGCGTCAGGTGCGCGGCGGCCTTTCGACCGACGGCGCTCTGCACCATGGCGCGCCAGTCGGGCGGCTGGTTCCATGGAACAGGGACACCGGAACCGTCGGGCGCCGGATCCGACTGCGGCCACAGCGTGCCTGCCGGCGCGCGCCATTCGTGCGGCGGGCCGTCCATCGCGGCCGGATTGTCCCACCAGCGCACGACCGCCGGCTTTACGCAAACGACGATGCGGGTGAAATAGTGCAGCGCGTGCCGTGTGAAATCCGCATACTCACCCTTGTCCGGGTGGAGCATGGGGGTGAGGATCTGCTCGGAAAGATAGCGTTCGAGGTTGGCCTGGAAATCCCGGTCCTTCACCGCCGCATAGCCGCCGATGGAGACCACCGGTTCATCCGGCCCGCCTTCCAGCAAGAGCCCCGTCCTGGGATTGTTGCGCGCCCGCTCGGCCTTCACCGGATAGGCAAGCCCGGTCGCGCAATCGATGGTCTCCCTGTCGGTGCTGAGGAAGGGCACCAGCGGGGAATCGATCGGAACGCCAGCCTTGCTGACGGTTGCCCACTCACAAATGTAGCGGGTCTCGATCAGGCGGGAGACCTTGGCGGGAAGGTGATCCAGAAAACTCATCCCGCCATTTCTCCCTTTATACTTTCAAACGTGCCCTCAGCGTAGCCTCATCCTGCATCACAACGCCGCGCAAGTCACTCAGGCGAACGCCGGTGCAAGCCATCTTGTGGTGGGTGAATTCCTCGTACCACTCGATGTCCGCCGCGCTCTTGCCGGAGATCTGCTCCCACAGGGCAATGGTCTCTTCGCGCGTGGCCATGCCGGGCAGGCGCTTGCTGCGATCGGAATCGTGGCCGTGCATGGTGTGGGAAAGGACGAGGAACCAGGCGAGATCCTGCAGCGCGCCGCCGAGCGAGGGCTGTTCCCAGTCCATCACGCCGATCACTTCATAGTTTTCATTATACATCATGTTGCCGATGCGCGCGTCGCCCCAGACAAGGCCGTCCGGGCGGTTGGAGGGGAAATTGGCTTCCAGCCGCTTGAGCGAATCGCGCAGCACGGTGGACAGGGGATTGTCCTTCAGCCATTCGACGAAGCGCACGTACTTGTCCCACTCCTGCGCGAAGCCTTCGCGCGCGTGGGGCGGGCCTTCGAGGAAATCCAGCTTCTCGCGCGGCACCATCTGGATGCGAGCGAGTTGCGTTACGCCTTCCTCCCAGATCTTGCGGTGCTGTTCGGGTGTCGATTCGGCGACCCAACCCTTCATCGAATAGGGCGGGTTAGAGACCGGCACCCGGCCGTACATCCGCTCCATGACGAAGAAATGGCGCCCCAGCACCGAAGTATCGTGTTCGATCCACAGAACCTTGGCGACGCGGACGTAATTGCCCTCGTGCAGCACTTTCATCAGCTGGTACTGTTCATCGAACAGGTTGTCGGGGAAGACGGTCTGCGTGTCCGGCTTGATCCGCACGACCATGCCCTGCTGGCGCGCCTCGCCGCTTTCGGTCCACTGCGCTTCGAACAGGATGGTCTCGTGGCTCATCCCGGCGCCGCGCGGGTAATCGAAATTGGCGAGGGTCAGGTTGCGGGCGTCCGGCATCTTGCTGCCGAGCCAGGCGGTGAGCTGGCTTGCAAGTTCAGCGAGATCGCGGGTTTCCGGTGCGACGATAACGTCGGACATTCAGCTATCTCCCAGGCTGTCTATAATTCGATATTTCGAACCATAATTCGAAATATTTTCACTAGGCAGCCTGCGAGGCCGCGTCAAGCGGCAGTAAGCGTCCGCCCGGCGACGAAGCCGGATATCCTCTTGCCCGCATCGCGCAGCTGTTCGCCCGCGGCCAGCACTTCGCTGCCTTTCATGCCTGACTGGAAACCGGCCATCACCAGGCTGAAGCTGACCTTGCCCCGGCTGTCGAACACCGGCGCCATCAGCGCGCCGACCAGGTAGACCTGGTCCGGAACCACCTCTGCGACGGGAATGACAGGCAATTCGTCCGATTCCGTGCCAACCAGCTCACGCGGGTTTATCCGGCCGGCCATGATGGCGCCGGGATTGCGCACCAGCACGGTGAAGCCGTGCGCGCGGGTGAAGTCGATCGAGCCGTGCATGAGGTCCACGGCCTCGTCGGTTGGGCGCGGTGTCGCCTGGGCCAGCCATTCCTCGGCCTCTTCCGGAGACCAGGCGTAATAGGCGGGGACCTGGGCGGAGCGCAGCTTCATTCGGGTGCCGAGCGGCACCGGGTAGGCGACATGGCTGGCCGAGGCCGCGCGGTCGCGCAGGTGCATGATGTCGCCTTCGAGGAAATAGGCGCCACAGACCACGTCGTACTCGTCCGCGAGAGCCCGCATCTCGGGCTTTGCGACCTGCATGGGGGAATAGTGCTCGGCCGCCGTGCGGCCGATGGCGGCCAGTGCCGGTCCCAGAACATAGGTCTTGTCGCCGGTTCGGTAGAGATAGCCAACTTCCACCAGCCCGGTCAGCAAGGCATGGCAGGTCGCGCGGCTTAATTTCAGGGCGCGGACCAGGTCGGTCAGGGCAAAGGCTTCGCCCGGGTGTTCCGCCATGAAATTCAAGATCGCCGCGACGCGGCGGACACCCGGCGATGAACGCGTCATACCTCACCCAAATTCGTTATTTCGAATTCAGGTGGTAAAGTTGCAGAACGTGCAAGTCAATGCCGTTCGCATCTGCGAACGCAATCCGCTCAGTCGGTACGATCAGATGATCTTGAGGTCCTTCAACTCGGCCATCCGCGCCTCGTCGTAACCCAATTCCCGCAGCACTTCCTCGTTGTGCTCACCGATCATCGGAGGCGGACGGCGGATGGTGGCGGGGCTGGCTGACATCTGCGCAAGCGGGCTGGCGATGAGATCGACGGTGCCGGTGGCTGACCAGGGGTGAGGGGTCGTCGCTTTGAGCTTGCGGTATTTCACCTGCTCGTCTTCCCATACTTCCGGGAGAGTGTTGTACTTGGCCGAGGGAATGCCTTCGGCGTCCAGCGCGGCAATGAGCTCGGCGACGCTCATCTTGCGGCTCCAGGCGTTGATGATATCGATCAGCTCGGCGCGGCCGGTCTTGGCGCGTTTGAAGTTGGAATCGAAGCGCGGGTCCGTGAACAGTTCGGGCTGTTCCATCAGCACGGTGAGCCGGCGATAGTGCTCGTCGGTGCCGGCGGTGAGATAGACGATGCCGTCCGTGCAATGCAGCAGGTCGGCAGGACCCCCGCCGTTGCCGCCGTTACCGAGGCGTTCGGGGGGAATGCCGCTCAGCAGGTAGTCCTGCATGATATGGCTGACCATGGCGACCGAGGTGTCGAGTAGGGCGATGTCGATATACTGGCCTTCGCCGCTCACATTGCGGTGCATCAGCGCGGCCATGATGGCGAGCGCGGTGTTGTGGCCGGTGATGAAGTCTACGAGGCTGGGACCGGCCTTGAGCGGGCCCGCGCCGGGCTGGCCGTCGGGAATGCCGGTGACCGCCATCATGCCGCCGGTCGCCTGGAACAGGCCGTCATAGCCGGGTAGCGCGGCCATCGGCCCGGACTGGCCGAAGCCGGTGACCGAGCAATAGATCAGGCGCGGATTGATCGCCTTGAGGCTCTCGTAATCGAGACCGAAGCGCTTGAGATCGCCCACCTTGTAGTTCTCGATCAGCACGTCGGCGCTTTCGGCCAGCTTGCGGATGATCTCCTGACCCTCGGGCTTGGAGTGGTTGACCGTGATCGAGCGCTTGTTGCGATTGGAAACGGTAAAGAAGCTCGACTGGCGCGTCTCGATGCCGTCCTTGCCCTTCAGCCAGGCGGTGCCATAGCCGCGCCCGTCGTCGCCGACGCCGGGACGTTCGATCTTGATCACGTCGGCGCCAAGGTCGCCAAGGATCTGCGCGCCCATCGGGGCGGCGAAGACACGGGACATGTCGATAACACGGATGCCGGAGAGGGCGCTGGGGGTGCTGGTCATGGTCTTGTCTGTACCGTTCATGGCAAGAGTTTGTGCTGGTGCTGCCATCGACAGAATTCTCGGCAGAGGTCAATGCCTGACAACCCTTGCCGTCACGACTTGGCAAGAAACAGGGTTCCAACCGGTAGCTCTTTCAGGCAGGTTCAAAACGCGGGAACGGCCGCCGGGCAAGGGGAGGCAATGGCGAGGGCACTTCATCTATTCTGGCTGCTCTCGATGTCGCTGGCGCTGGCTGCGTGCCAATTCGGCCAGAAGAGCGATTCCGCGGCAATATATGCCGACGACAGCAGTGGAGACGATTGGCCCGGCTACGGCCGCACCTATGGCCAGCAGCACTATAGTCCGCTGGAAGAGATCGACCAGGACAACGTCGGCCAACTGGGCCTGGCATGGTCGATGGACCTGCCCCTGGGCAACACCGCGATCCAGCCGATTGCCGTGGGCGGCGTGATCTATTTCGCCACGGGTCTCAGCGTGGTCCACGCCGTCGATGCCACGAGCGGCAAGGAGCTGTGGCAGTACGATCCCAGGCCGGGAGAGCGGGCGGGGCTCAACCTGCGCTTCGGTTGGGGCGTGCGCGGGATCGCCTGGTGGAACGGCAAGATCTACACCGGAACGCAGGATGGCCGGCTGATCGCGCTCGACGCCAGGACGGGCAAGCAGGTTTGGAGCGTCCAGACCTTTCCGAGCGACTATCCCGCCTACATCAGCGGCGCCCCTCGGGCGTTCGACGGCAAGGTGATCGTCGGCTTCGGCAGCACCACCGGCGCGGCGCGCGGTTATGTCACGGCTTACGATGCCGAAACGGGCAAGCAAGCCTGGCGTTTCTATACGGTGCCGGGCCAGCCGGGCGTGGACAACGACGAGACCACCCGCATGGCCGCCAAGACCTGGGCCGGCGAGTGGTGGAAGCTGGGCGGCGGCGGCGTGGTGTGGAATTCCATCGCCTATGATGCGGAGACCGGCACTGTCTTCATCGGTACTGGCAGCGGCTATCCGTGGAACCGCCGGGTGCGCAGTCGCGATGCCACCGGCGACAAGGGCGACAACCTGTTCATCTGTTCCATCGTCGCGCTCGACGGCAAGACCGGCAAGTACAAGTGGCACTACCAGACGGTGCCGGGCGAGACCTGGGATTTCGATTCCGCCATGGATATCGAGCTTGCCGAAATCCCGGTCGAGGGCAAGCAGCGCAAGGTGCTGATCCATGCGCCCAAGAATGGCTTCTTCTATGTCATCGACCGGGCGAACGGAAAGCTGATCTCGGCCGAGCCCTTCGCCAAGGTTACTTGGGCGACCGGCATCGACAAGGCCACCAGTCGCCCCATCGAAGCCCCCGGCGCGCGCTATGGTGACGGGCGTACGGTGGACATCACGCCGACGGCGATGGGCGCCCATTCCTGGCTGCCGATGGCCTGGAGCCCGAAGAGCGGCCTTGTCTATATCCCGACGATCGATTTTCAGATGGGTTATTCCGACGCCAGCGCGAACTGGCAGGTGCCCACGGACCGCGTGCTCAACGGCGCCAACATGGTGGCGGGCGGTGTCGCCATGGGCCGCACGCCCGCGCGCGGCGGGCTGCTCGCCTGGTCGCCGTCGCAGCAGAAGGCGGTGTGGCGGGTCGAGCATCCGACCTTCGTCAACGGCGGCGTGCTGGCGACCGGCGGCGGGCTGGTGTTCCAGGGCACGGTAGATAACCGCTTCAAGGCTTATGACGCGGAAAGCGGCAGGGTGCTCTGGCAGTTCGATGCCCGGGCGCCGCTGATGGCGACTCCGATCACCTACCGGGCAGGCGGCAAGCAGTATATCACCATGGTGACGGGGCTAGGCATGAACAACGCTTCCAACCTGGTGGCAATCAACGGGCCCGAGACCGAGCGCTACGGCATCGACCCGCTGACCCAGGCGCGCCGGGTGCTGACCTTCGCGATCGGCGGCAAGGCAGTTCTCCCGTCCCGCCGCGACCCGCCACCACCCGCCGCCGATGCCGGGTTCAAGCCCGATCCCGCCAGCGAGGCACGTGGCGCCATGGGATTTGCCTTCCACTGCGCGACTTGCCACGGCAGCATCGCCGTCGGCAGCACGCAGGCGCCCGACCTGCGCCGCTCGGCCATTCCCGCCGACAAGGAGGCATTTGCCGCTGTCGTGCGGGGCGGCTCTATCGAGGCCCGCGGCATGCCGAAATTCGGAGAATTCGACGCTGGTAAGCTGGAAGACATCCGCCAGTACATACGCGCCCGCACGGCGGAATTGCGCGGCAGCCACCGCGCCAGCGCTCCCCAGACGATGAGGGTTCAATGAAATCGACCAAGGCAATGATTGCGGCATTGGCCGCTCTGGCAATACTGGCAGGATGCCACGGCGGCTCGGGCAATTCCGCAAGGCATTTGCTCGACAGCGCCAGCGGGGATGACTGGCCCGGCTATGGCCGCACCTATGGCCAGCAGCATTACAGCCCGCTGGGTGAAGTGAGCGACGGGAATGTCGCCAAGCTGGGCCTCGCGTGGTCGATGGACCTGCCGCCGGGCAATTCGGTGACCGAGCCGATTGCGGTCGGCGGCGTGCTCTATTTCGCCAGCGGGCTCAGCGTCATCCACGCGGTCGATGCGGTGACGG